>JALYHP010000014.1 GCA_030799355.1 Pseudomonadota bacterium | reverse complement strand
CTCACGCCCAGCGGCAGCATGTCCGCGGGCGATGCCGACCGATAGCGTTGCCCGAACTGCGCGGGCGAGCCGCCGAGAAAGGTTTCGACGGCGCCGTTGCCGCAGCCCAGTTCGTAGGCGAACCGCACTGATGCTCGGACGGGCCATAGGCGATCGTTCGCATGGCGATAGCTTGCGTGGGACGCATTCGGCGTGCAACTGCGTACCACCCCTCGCGGCTCGGCGCGCACCCTGCGCTCGGCTCAACACCCCTCGAAGCCCGGCATGGGACGCGCGCCTCAGGAGGGCTCGGGAATTCACCATGCCGTTCCCAATGCCGCCGGGGGAGCATCATCGATATAACCTCGGGGTACCCACACGTGGCCTCAGTCCGCAGAACGCCGTCTCGCGGCTCAGGGTGCCACCGTGCGCTCGGCTCAACGCCCCTCACACCCGGTACGCGGGCGGTACGTGATGACTCCATTGCTCTATGGCGTAGAGTACTTGACCCTTTAGCGCAGCGTCCTTTACAGTCGTTGCGTGCAAAGTCCCATCCCCATCGAAAGCCGGGCGCTCGGAACGCTCGCGTACATACGCACTTCCATCGAAACATCGAGCGCGATGGCCGTGCCCGGCATGGCCGGCATCGTGATGGGCGCCATCGGCATCTTTGCGGCCCTCATCGCTTCCTTACCGCGCGCCACACCGCATTGGCTCGGCATCTGGTTGACGGCCGCCGCCATCGCATCGCTGGTGGGCGCTGTGATGATGGCCCGCGAGGCCTCACAGAGCGGACACGCGCGCTATCTGGGACCGGTGCGTAAGTTTCTGCTATGCCTGTGCCCGGCGTTGCTGGCCGGGGCGGCCCTCACCGTCGTCCTGTATCGCAACGACACCACCCACCTCATCCCCGGGGTTTGGTTGCTGCTCTACGGTTGCGCCGTGCTATCGGCGAGCACCGTTACCCTGGCGCGCACCATGAAGCTCATCTGCATCATGGGCGCGCTGTTCATGGGGCTAGGAGTGTTGGCGTTAGCGTCTTCGCCGACCCTGCACACTGCGATCCTCGGCGTGGGCTTCGGCGCCCTCCATACCATCTTCGGCGTGCTCATCGCACAGGTCAGCCATGGCGAGTAGGTCCGGCGTCGCCAAGCGCGAGTATCACATGGAAAGTTCTTCCGCAAAAACCAAACCGAAGCCCGAGCCGGTGCACCGGGCGGCGCGCAGCGGCGAGGACGGCGGCTTCGACCGCTTGATCTACGAACGCGTGCGCCTCGGCATCATGAGCGCACTCGCCACCAATGAAGAACTCACCTTCAATGAATTGAAGGCACTGTTCGATGTCAGCGACGGCAACCTGGGCGCGCACGCGCGCAAGCTCGAAGAAGCCGGGTACGTCCTGTGCACCAAATCGTTCGAGGCGCGCCGGCCGAAATCCAGGTACCGGATAACCCATGTTGGCCGAAAGGCATTGCTGCGTTATCTGGAGCACATCGAGGCGGTGATCAAGGCGACGCGGCGCAACTGAGCGCGCGATTTTTTTCGGTGCCATTTCTCTGAGCGTGGTCATTTCTGTATAGCGTAGCCATTTTCTCTATAGCGCAAAGTTATCTACAATAATATGCACATAGCAATCATCATGGACGGCAATGGCCGTTGGGCAGTCGAACGCGGCCTGCCCCGGACCGCCGGGCACATTGAGGGTGCGAAAGCCGTGCGCGCCACCGTGGAAGCCGCCGCGAGGGCGGGGATCGACACCCTCACCCTGTACGCGTTCTCCGCGGCCAATTGGTCGCGTCCGCAGACGGAAGTTGCGGCGCTCATGAAGTTGTTCGGCCAGTACCTGTTCAGCGAAACCCGCCGCTGCATCGAGCAATCTATCAGCGTCAATGTGATCGGCCGGCGCGATCGCTTGAGCGATAATCTGCTGCGCTCCATCGAGCAAAGCGAACGTCTGAGCGCCTCCTGCACCGGAATGCTGTTGCGAGTCGCGGTGGACTATTCGTCTCAGTACAGCATCGCCAAAGCGGCCCAGCGGGCCATGGCGAGCCGGCAGGGCGCGATGAATACGGACCTGTCCCCAGGCGCTTTCGAGCGTGCGATCGAGGAGGTCGACCATTCGGCGCGCGCGGCCGGGCCGGTCGATCTATTGATCCGCACCGGCAACGAACGGCGCATCAGCGATTTCCTGCTATGGGAGTGCGCATACGCGGAACTGCATTTCTCCGACTGCTTCTGGCCGGATTTCGACGAAGCACGGTTCCGGCAGGCGCTCAGCGACTATGCCGCACGTCAGCGCCGCTTCGGCGGGCTGAGCGCCCAGGGTGCGGAAGTGCCGTAGGGCGACGCCCGCAGGTTCGGCTACGTGGCGAAATATCGTTGGGTACCCGGCGAGAGCTGGAAGGCGACGGCACTTACTTGCCTGTTGAACTACTGGTCGGTCTGCGCCCAATGCCCTGGGGAATCCGCCGTGTTATTCTGACGAATGCTTCTCGCGAGTCCGAGGCTGGAAGATTTCCCCGACTCCCCTTACACGCACGAGCTGAGACGCGGCGTAGCGAACCTGCGCTTCGCAGCTCCGCTCGAACGCGAATATGAAATCTCGCATATGCGCTGGGCGCGGCTGCGCGTACGCATATGGTTCTCGGTCGGGTCGGCGCTCGCCATCGCAACTTCCGCGCTCGAAATGATGCACGGCGAACTCGGCATCCCGCTCGGCATAGCGGAAGCGATCTACATTGTTTTGGGTCTCGCGCTCGTATGTCTGGTCTGGAGCCGCTATTACGAGCGCTATTTCATGTCCGTTGCGCCGTTGTTGGTGCCCGGCACCACCGTGTTCGTGTCGGTGTTCATTGCACTATCCTTCGTTCAGCGACACCAGGCGGAACTCGCCGACCAAGCGATCAACGTGGTGGCGATCTTCTTCTTCTCGGGCCTCCTGTACCGCAGAGTCTTGCTGACCGCGGCGCTGACCATCGTGAGCTTCGAAGTCACGGCGATCATCGGCGGTCTGCCGATGAGCCTCGTGTTGTTGACTTCGGCGAATATGATCGTGACGGCCATCATCGGCGCGATTGTCTGCCGCGAATCCGAGCAAGCCCATCGGCGTAACTTTCTCGAATCCGCGATGATCTCCGAGATGGTCGACCGCGACGGCCTTTCGGGCCTCATGAACCGACGCGCCTTCGACCAGCACTTGGCCCGTGTGTGGCAGCTCGGGCTGCGGGATCAACGCTCGGTCGCCGTACTGATGATCGACATCGATCATTTCAAGCGATACAACGAAAATTTCGGGCACCAGGGCGGCGATGCGGCGCTGCGACGCGTCGCACAGACAGTGCAGGAATTTACTCGCCGGCCGTTGGATATGGCGGCGCGTTACGGCGGTGAGGAATTTGCCGCGATATTCTATGATCTCGCACTGCCGCACGTGCAGGATATGGCCGAACGGCTGCGGGAGCGCGTGCAGAACCTCGAAATGAGGGCGCGCGATGCCGCAGCGCCGGCGGACCCGGACGTGACGGTGAGCATGGGCGTGGCCGTGGTCACTCCCGCGCTAGGCCGTTCCGCGGAGGGCTTGGTGCAACTGGCCGACGAAGCGTTGTACGAAGCCAAGGAGGGCGGTCGCAACCGTGTGGTCGTCAGCGCTGCGCAGGACTACGAGGGCCTCAGTACCGGCGTCTTCAAGCTGCCGAAAGATCGGCTCCGGAACATTAGGGTCATGTTTGCCGCACGTCCCAGGGTGGAAGAGTCGCCGATTTCACCGTATGCGCGTGAAGTGGACCGCGGCATCGGGAAGTTGCGCTTTGCGGAGCCGTTGGAAACGCAGTTCAGGGTTGCCCATCTGCGCTGGGCCCGACTGCGCGTGCGAACGTGGTTCACGTGGACTTGCCTTCTGGCCGTCGTCTTTGCGAGCCTGCAGTTGTGGAGCGCCGGCCTTGCCCATCCGCTCTCCGTCGCGAAACTGGTTCACGTTCCGGTCGCTTTCGTGCTGCTGTGGCTAGCCTGGAGCCGGCGCTACGAACGCAACTACCTCGCGGTTGCCCAAGTCCTCGTGCCGATTCTGAACGCGCTCGTCGCCTCATTCAGCGCCGTCGCCTATGCCGCCGGTCACCACGACCTACTTGCCGGCGAGGCACTGAACTTGGTGGCGATTTTCTTTTTTTGCGGACTGCTGTTTCGCCAAGCCGTCGTCACGGCGACGATCACCGTCGTGAGCTTCCAGATTACGGCGATCATGGTCGGTCTTCCGACGGACGGGATGGTGGATTGTCTCGTGAATATGACCTTGCCGTGCGTGATGGGAGCTATCGTGTGCCGTGATTCGGAGCAATCCCATCGCCGCAATTTTCTCGAAGCCGCGCTCATCGGCGACCTGGTCGCGCGCGACGGTCTGTCCGGGCTCATGAACCGACGCGCGTTCGATGAGCACCTGGCGCGCGTGTGGCAGCACGCCTTGCGCGATCAACGTTCGATCGCGGTGCTGATGATCGATATCGATCATTTCAAGCGATACAACGACGAATTCGGCCACCAGGCCGGCGATGAGGCTCTGCGCCGCGTGGCGCAAACCGTGCAGCAGTTCACGCAGCGGCCGTTGGACCTCGCGGCGCGTTACGGCGGCGAGGAGTTTGTCGCGATTCTATATGACCTTTCATTGCCGCACGTGCAGGACACCGCCGAACGCCTGCGTGAATGTGTGCAGAACCTCGTCGTCAGACCCGCCGATGCCGAACGGCGGCCGAAACCCGACGTGACGATCAGCGTGGGTGTGGCGTGCGCGACGCCGACGCTGGGCCGCACGGCCGCGGGCATCGTGCAACTGGCCGACGAGGCGCTATACGAGGCGAAGGCAGCGGGCCGCAACCTCATCGTGGTCAAGTCTGCCGCCGCCTATCGCGGCCTCGATACGGGCGCCTTCAAAGCTGCACAGCATCGGCGCAAGGCTTAGCCCTAAAGTAAATCCCGAGGTTTGCGCGGCCCAATCGGCCAAACATCGCGGGTCATCAAGCCAATATTACCTCCGTTGCCTCCCCGGCCTCTCCCACCGTTCCACGCAAGCGCAGGGCGGGAGTGCTGGCGAAGCACCCGCCAACAACCCCGGGGGCGGGTGCTTCCAGTGCCTCCTCACGACTTGCCCGCGCTCGCAACGATCGCCGGCATCGGAATCTCGAAATGACTGCCCCGCCGAGATCGGCATACGATTTCTCGCAGCGCCGCCCGGATCGCGAGCTGCGCCGCGGGACTCTGGGCACGAAGCGCTGCTCCGGCTCGCACCGAGCTTTGCGCCATTTTGTCGAACAGCCCCTCCGGTTCCGTGATTCGCCAGGTTTGCGGAACTTGGCGCACCCTCGGTGCATGAAAGCCAGCGGCGCACAAAGCGTCAATGCTTTGCTCAGGATCGCTGAACAGGAAGAAGTCCGGACCTGCCGGAAGACCGATATCCATCGAGCCGTGCGCGCCGATCGCCGCATACACGGCGCCGACGCCGACGGCACGTTCAGGCTTGTCCCAGACGGAAAAGGCCACTCGACCACCCGGTTTGAGCACTCGATATGCCTCCCGCAAGGTCAAGTCCGACCTCGGGAGATGACATAGACCGAAGGCGCTGACCACCGCGTCGAAACAGGCCGATTCGAAAGGCAGCGACTGGGCATCCGCCTGTTCAAACTGCGCGGCGGGTACCGCGTACGCGCCAGCCGGATCTGCGCGGCCGAGAAATCGATTCCCAGCGGCGTCGCGCCGCGCTGCAGGGCGGCGCCCGCCACGTACCCCGCGCCGGTGGCAACATCCAGTAGGCGCGATCCCACCCGCACGCCGGCATCATCCAGCAATGCATCGATCGATTGGGTGGTGACGACGGACAGATGTTCATCGTATCTCGCGACGATGGTCGGATCCTCCCACCCTGCCCGTTCGAACTCGGAAAAGGATTGGTGGCGGCAATCCGCACGGTTCGAGGTGATGGTTCTAGACATGATCTACCGATGCTCTCCATTGATCGCCAATAAATGCAGATACTGATCCACCAGCTCCGGCCCATGAATGGGTGACCAATGCCCTGCGATGATGGTCGTGTATCCGAGATGCAGCTCCTTGAGCTTGGTCAGCGTCTTCGGATACTCGACGAGATCGGCCAGCGCGAGATTCCCGAGCTGCTCTTTGAGCACGCACCCGCCGTAGAGCACCTTCTCCTGCGGGAAATAGACGAAGATATCATCCGGTGCATGCGACGGTCCGAGATACAAACCCCGGACGCGGCCACCCTGCAATTGGAAGTCACCGCGGTAAGTAACATCGGGCAAGCTCAGCGGCGGGCTCGGGTATTCCGGATAACGCGCCTTGGCATCGGCGATGAGGGTGTCCCAGTCGCGCTCCATGAGTTCGCGAGTCAAGCCCGTCGAGACCACCCGCGCGCCAATGCGTCTGAAGTAAGCGTTGCCGCCGGCGCGATCCAGGTTGTCATTGGTGTCGATAACTTCCCGAACCGGCTTCGAGGTCACCTTGGCGATCTCCCTGGCGAGTAACCGGGCGCTTTCGGAGGAAAAGGTGGCCCCGACGACGGTCACGAATTCCTCACCGACATAGACCGCCGCGTTTTCATCGCCCAAAGGGGACTCCTCCTGGACGACATACACGCGGCCGCGCAGGTGAGTCAAGGTGATCCTCGGCGCCGCGAGAGCGGTTCCGGCAACGGCGATGGCCATGACCGCTGTCGATATCCCTTTCATGAATACCCGGTATCTCACGGCCGTCTACCCCAAGCTCGCCCGATTCCACCGCGCGATAGTCGCGGCCGCGGCATACGTACTGTCGAGAAATTCCAGCACGGCTTTCGCCGGATCGGCGGAACGGCGCACATATTCATAAGGGAGCAGAAATTCGCCAAGCTCGTCGTTGAACTTCCCGCTTCCGGAAATGCGTGCGGCGGACAGGCCGGCCGGAACCGGGGCGGCCGCAATAGAACGCCGCCTTTCCATAGCCCCCGTTGCCGGGCCAGAACCCGGCGCTGATGCATTCGTGCGAGTAGGCCTCGGCCTGGATCGAGTCCGCGCCGGCTCGAGCGGCAGGGACTCCACCCGGCCGCTACTGCGGCGAAAGATCAGCTCATGCGCAATGAAGTCGAACTCGATATCGAGCAGACCGCCGTCCGGCAGCGGCATGGCGGAGGTCGACAGCCCGCGCGCGGTCACATAGAGCGGCACGTTCCACCAATGGTTTTGCAATGGCGTGAGCCCCAGACGGGTCTTGCTGTCGGAGCGTTATAGCACGCGGCTCGCCTCAGCGGCTCCCCTCACCGGTTCCCTCATCCGAGAAACGTTTCCGCGGAAACGTTTCTCGAGGAATTTGCCTGCGCACCGGCACTCGGACGAAGCCGCGCACGTTGTTCCTGGCCGCACAACGTCCAGACGCCGAGCTCGTAATCCATGCGCTCACCCGCCCAGCGGGTGGCGGCGGTGTCATCGTCGATGGGGATGCCCTGAGCGGCGTGAGTCTCCTGCAGCGCCGTCCATCCGTACGTGGGCGCCTGCTCGCGGTAATGCATCTCGAACTCCCGGCCGTCGGGTCGCCGGAATCGCCAGCCACCACTCGCACGAGCCTCCACCGCGATACCGCCTTCGTGCACCAGACGGTGGTGGCGGCGGCACAAGCTGATGAGGTTCGACAGTTTGGTCGCGCCGCCGTCGGCCCAGTGCTCGATGTGGTGGGCATCGAGATGGCACCGATACGTACAGCCGGGGAAGCAGCACCCGGGATCGCGCGTATTCAAGGCACGGCGGATTGCCGGCGGAATGGTGCGGGTCCTGCGCCCCACATCGAGCGGTTCGCCCTGTTCGGTCTCGACGATGCGCACCAAGCTCGCATCGCAGGTGAGCCGCCGCACCGTCTCGGCGGGCAGTACGGGACCATGCTCCACGTGACAGCGCCCCGCGGTGCGCTCCTTCAGTGTTTGCGCGTCGACATGCACCACTACTTGATAACGATCCGCCGTGCTCGCCGTCGCCGTTGCCATCGAGGAGGATTCCCATTCCAGATAGCTCTCGGCGATGCGCGCAAGCGCATCAGCGCGGCGCGCTGGATAGCTCAGCGGTTGCTCTTCGGCCAGTGGCCGTTCACCGCGGTCGCGGGAACCGCTTTCATCGCCGCTTGTAATGCCTTGACGAGCATCGCCCCGGCCAGCGCCGGCAGGCGCGCTCTGACTACCAGGCTCCCGTCATCGTCGTACCCATACTCCACGCTCCGGGTCGCTTGCTGGTGCGCCTCCCGCGACAGCTCCTTGGCGTCCATCGCCCGACGGAAATAGCGCACCGTAGTCTCCACGTGATACGCGGTCCCATGCAGCGCAATCATCAGCAGCGCATCTTCCGTCGCCGCGGTTGCAACCCGCGTCAACGCCCGGACCTTGGAGTAGCTCAGCTCACCGCGCGCCATGGCCGCAGCGATCTTCGGTACCGTCGCGAGCGCATGGGCCACCCGCACCTTCTCGCGCGCCGCCCCCAGGTTCAGCCCGACTTTGAAGTTCAACCAGTGTGCGCAGGAATGCAGGCTCCCGTCCCACCACCCCCGTCGCCGATCGAATTCCGCGATGAGGGTGAGCCATCGATAGGTCGCCGCATTCAAGTGACCCGCGAGTTCGGTGATTTGCGCCTCGAGTTCCTCGCGCGTGAGGTCCGCATGAGGCGGCGTAGCGGTGGCCATGGATGCACCTCCAAGACAGGGATATGTAAAAGACTGGTCATATATCCAGTATCATACCCCATCGGCGCACCGCGATCCCCACAACTTCACCCAAAATCACGGCCATTTCTCGAGTATTATTACACCGTAATTTCAAATAATTACGTTATATATCGAGGCCCTGTAACGGTCCGTACAGAGACTCGCTGAGCGCCGTGTTCCACATGTAGAGGCGCAAGGCCTGCGCAGTATCGCCGCCGGCTATCGCCATATACCGGTGCAATCGTGGTGCAGAGACGCTGCCGGCGAGGAGGGTCAGATTGTGACCGTCGTATGGAAACGGAGATTGCAATTGAGCGCAAGATCCCTATGATTAGAACTGTAAACCCCGGTAGCGCCTCTGCTTGCATGCGCCCGGGGTAATTTTTATCTGGGGGATCGAATCCCCCTACCCTGCCCGCCTCTTCTCAAACAATTCCAATTCGTGTTGTGCTGCTGCGCGATTCCGCCCACGTAAGCACGCATGTACTCGCGCAGCATGGGCGGCGGTTTTACCTTCCGATCGACACGTTTCCACAAATTCCTCGCGCAGATCGGTTCGACCCGCAGGCGTAACCCTGCGTCCTTGATTATGCGCGGCATTGACGAAGTGTACCCTCTGGATACGCGCGCGCATCCGCTGATATGTCACCTGTACACGCGTAAACGCTTATAGCGTCTAACTCAGCACGCGATCTACATATATTGCGCAGCCAATCAATTTGTTAAGTCAACTATATCGAAATTGTTTGATAACCCACCTCCTCGGGTCGTCCTTGAGCGGGCGTCGCGACGCCCTACGCAAAGGGCTACGTCTAAGAGCTAAGGCTCCCACTCCCGCCACGCGGCCATGAGCGGGAAATACAGGCCGACGCGCACCGGTTCGGGACCCAGCCGGCGGGCGAGCTCGGCGTAGCGATGCAATTGCGCGCGATAGCGCTCGACCTCGCGGTCGAGGAATTCCTCGAGGTTGCCGCCGGCGTGATGGCTGGTCTTGTAGTCGATGACCCAGCGCACGCCCTGCTCGTCGATGAAGCTGCGATCGAAGATCACGCGCACGATGCCGCTCTGGCCGCGGCCCGACAGCGCATGCTCGCGCACGTCGTCACGCGCGCGCTTGCGCAGAATCCAGCGGGCGCGCGGATCGCCGTGAACGGCGGTGAGCGCCGCGATCACGCGCGCGCTCGCATCCTGCAACCGCTCGGCCGGCACGCCATGCAGCGCGAGCCAACGGCGAAAATGCGCATCACGCGCCTGCACGCCCGCCGCATCGCTGCGATCGAGGTCCAACACCTGAAGTTCCCCGTGCACCAGGCTTCCCACCCGCCGCGCCGTTTCGCCTGCCCAATCGAACACCGGCGTTTCCTCGCGAAGCGCAACTGCTCCCCCCAAATCCGCCGACACGAGCACGGCGTTCTCGTGCGCAGGCGACCAGTCTCGCGGTACCCGGCACAGCGGCCCGCCGCGCGGGGCCACCTCGCCCGCGTCGTGCGCAGGCGTGCGGGTCTGGTCGAGTGCAAATCCCGCTCCCACCACAGGCCATAGCACGGCAAGCAGGCTGCCGATGCGCGGTTTCCACACAGAGCGCACGTTCGTGTCGTCGGCGGCCTCGTCGGGCTGATCGAGCGTGCCCACCGTCGCGGTGAGGTGCAGCCGCCATTTGGCGCGGGTACACGCCACGTACAGCAAGCGTTCCGCCTCCAGCGCGGACGCATCGCGCGCCTGGCAGCGCAGGAATCCGAACAATGGGTCGGGCTCTTCGCCCACCCCCGGCCGCGCGGCGATCACCAAGCCGTCGCGCCCGCCCCGCGAGAATTGATGCGACAGCAGCAGCTGGTCGCGGTGGAGCGGAATGTGCCGGTCCAGGGCCGGCACCACTACCATATCGAACTCCAGCCCCTTGGCCTTGTGGATGGTCATGATTTCGACGCCCGACGCGGCGCGATGCTCGGCGTACAGATCGTCGAAGCTCTGCACCAGGTCCGCCGGGTCCGGCAGGCCGCGCTGCTCCAGCTGCCTCAAGCGTGCGAACACCGCGCGGAAGTGATCGAGATCCGCCGCGGCCGCCCAGCTCGGCCCGCCCAGTGCCAGCCAAGTCTGTTCCACCCAGCGCGTGAACGTCCCCTGGGTGCGAACGCGAAATGCCGCCTCCAGCGTGTCGCGAAACCGCGCGCAACGGATACGCCCCTCCTCGCTCAATTCGGCGAGCACCGGCTCGCTCTGCAGGGCATCCCAGATCACCGGTCCCGACCGCGCGATGCAGAGCAGGTCGGCCAGCGTCAATCCCACCCAGGGCGCGCGCAGCAGCGCAAGCCATGCGGTGCGGTCACCCAAGTGCAGCAGCGCGCAGATCAGCATCACCAGATCGCGCACCGGCGGCCGATCTTGCAGCGGTTCGATGTCGACGGCTCGAAAGGCAATGGCGCGGCTGCGAAGACTGTTGGCGATCTCTCGCGCATGCGCCTTGGCGCGCACCAGTATGACGATGCGCCAGTCCGGATGGCGGGTGCAGCGCTCGGCGATCAGAGCCGCGATGGCGTCCGCCTCGTCGCGGCGGCTCGCGAAGCCGCGCAAAGTGACCGCGGCATCGGCCGCCGTGGAGTCGTTCGCGGTCGTGGAGACGCTCGCGGTTGTCGAGGCGCCCACAGATACGTCGTGGCGCGCCGCCTCGCTGGGACGAAAGGCGATGGCGCCGCGCTCGCGGTCGTCGGTGCGCGGCAGAACACGTGAAAAGCAGGCGTTGATCCAATCGACCACTGGCTTGGCGGAGCGAAAGTTGCTGCGCAGCCGCTCCACATCGAACCGTACCTCGCCGATCCCGTCATCGGCGAGTTCCAGGAACGCCCTGACCTCCGCTTGGCGGAAGCCGTAAATCGATTGCATGGGATCGCCGACGCAGAAAATGCTGCGGCCGTCGCCGCGCTGCCAGCCCGCGGTCAACAGTTTGACGAGTTCGAGCTGCGCGCTGGAGGTGTCCTGGAACTCATCGACCAGGATATGCTGCAGCCGATAGTCGAGCCGCAAGCTCAAGTCGGTGGGGGCGGTGGCGGTGCCGAGCGCGCGCAACGCGGCCATGGACACCGCCGGAAAATCCACCGTGCCCGATTCGCGAAACACGTGGTCCAATTGCGCGGCGGCGAGCACCAGCACCTGCGCGACCTCGCGCACGCGCGCCCACTGGTCATCGTCATAGGCGGGCGCCGGCAGCGTGCGGATTTCCATCAGCGCGCGCAGCACGGCCGGTTTGCGATCGAGCTCGTCGATGAGATTCATCATCGGCGTCTTATCGTCGCATTGTGGCGGAAACCCTTCGTTCTTGGTCAGCCGCTTGCGATAGGTTGCGTCATTGGTCAGCAGCGTGTTCGCGACGCCACGCCAGCGCGCGATGTCGCCCGTGTCCGGCCGCAGCGTGGCTGGGTTCGCTCGCCACGCCAGCATGCCCGCGTCCGGGTTTTCCACGCGCAACGCGGCCGCGTGCATGAACATCGACAGCGCCTCGAGCCGCTCGCCGCCGATCGCCTCGGCCGCAACCCCCAACGCGCGTGCCACCAGCAGGCGCAGATCCTCATCGAGGTGCCTACGCACCAGCTGCAACTGCGCCTCGTCGAGAGCGCTCGATGCCCGCAAATGGCCCGCGAGCAGCGGCAACCAACGGTCCCGGCTGGGCAGCATGCCCGCGATCAAGTCCACCAAGCTCTGCCAGCGCTGGTCGCCCTGCGCCAGCACCCTCTCGACGGCCTGACCGAAGGGGTCCGCCACCTCGTAGGCCAGGGTGCGGCGCGCCGCCTCCTCGTACAGCGGCCGCGGCGTCTCGATCAAATTCAAGCGCGAGCCGGCGCCGGCGGTGATCGGCAGCTGCGCGGCCAGCCAGGCGTTGAAGGCATCGATGGTCTCGATGCGCAACCGCGAGGGATGGCGTTCGAGATCGAAGCCCAGTCGGTCCATGTGGCGCTTCGCCGCGACGCCGAGGCCCGAGGAACCGGACTGCAGCGCGCGCAACACGCGCTCGCGCATTTCCTGCGCGGCGCGGCGCGTGAACGTCAGCGCGAGGATGCGCTCCGGGGCTTCGACGGTGGCGAGCAGGCGCAGATAGCGCTGTGCCAGCAGCGTCGTCTTACCGGAGCCCGCCGGTGCCTGCACCAGCACCGAACCGGTGGCCGCGACGGCATGCTCGCGAGCTGCCGCGTCGGCGGGCGCAGCGTTGTCCCCGGGCGCCTTGGTTTGGCCCGGCACGTCAGCCATCGGGATCCCGGCCGCTGACGTCCACGGGTTCGAGAGCGGCCGGCACGCGGCAGAGCGGTTGCAGCCGGCACGAAGCACAGGCGCGCAGCGTCGGGGCCACCGCCGCGTTGCCGGCGGCGAACTGCGCTGCGATTTTCTCGATGCGCTGCGACCAGGTTGCGATCAAGGCGCTGAAATCGGGGAGGCCCTCCAGCGGCGAGGCGCGGCCGCGCGGCTTGAATATCCCGCCGCGCTCGGCCTCTGCCACGAAGCAGCATTCGCTGGCATTGACCTTGCCGTAGGCCACCGCCACCAATCCCGCCGGGCGCAGCAGCGCGTAGATCGGCAGCTGTGGATTGTCCGGCCGCTCGCCGCGCCAATCGGGGACGGCGGCGCCGGTCTTGTAATCGATGAGTACTCTGCCGCCGTCGGTGAGGCGGTCGATACGATCGATGCGTACCGTGAATTCGAGA
This sequence comes from Pseudomonadota bacterium, assembly GCA_030799355.1. Taxonomy (GTDB): domain Bacteria; phylum Pseudomonadota; class Gammaproteobacteria; order Steroidobacterales; family Steroidobacteraceae; genus Bog-1198. Next base: position 38,695 of record JALYHP010000014.1, on the reverse strand, counting down.
CCGCCGTGGCGGGCGGTTTGCGCCCCCTGCTCCAGACGCTCGACTTCGAAGGGCTCACGCATCAATTCGATTTCCAGCCACTGATCGAGCAGCTTCGCCAGGCGCGGGGCTTCGCGGCTGCGCCAGCGCGCGCCCGGATCGCGACGCGCGCATTGCGTGGCGATGGCGCGTGCGACGCTGTCCCGCAGCATCTCGCGCCGCGCGTCCGGCGCCAGCACCGCCAGTTCGGCCGAGCTGTGCAGTTCGGACCAGAGGTGTTCGAGCGCTCGGTGCAGCATCTCACCGCGCTCGCGCGGGTTGAATCCCGGCACCGGCCGTTCCAGCGGTTCGGCGAGCAGCCGCGTCTCGGCGAAGCCGCGAAACGCACAGCGTGATTGGGCGCGCAGCGTAGCGATGCCGCGGGTGAGTTCGGGTGCGCCGAATGGCGGCGCCGTTTCGTCCATGAGCACTTCGAGCACCGGCGGCCGCGACCGCAGTGCGTGCCAATGAGGTTGCGTCGGCGGCGCAGTGAGCGGCGCCACCGGTGCCGGCGACAAGAGGTCCAGCTGCAGCGGCGTCGATGGGGCTTGCGCGGCGCTCGTCGGCGGGTCGTCCGGCCGTTGCGGGGACAGCAGCGGGCTCAAGGTGCTGGCGCGCCCATCGTCCGCATCGGCACAGCTGAACACGCAGGCGCGGGCCCGCATCTGCCAGCGGCGTTGCAGGTCTTCGGCCAATTGCAGTTGCGACTCGGCGCCGGCGGAGACGATGCCGTACTCGCGCTGTACCCTGACGGGCAGGAGCGGAATGGGATCGAGCGGCGGCGGCCAGCGCTCCTCGCTGCACCCCATGACCCACAGTCCATCGTAGCCGAGCCACGGGTCCATCAACTGGCCGCTGATCCAAATGGGCGGGATGCCGGTTTGCGCTTGGAAGGCCGTATCGCGGGCCGCGCGCTGCAGGATGCGGATGGCGGCAGCCGCCGAGCGAGCGCCGAACAGAGCGTCCGCGGTGGCCAGCGCGCCCAACAATTCGCGGCAGCGTTCTGCTGCCTGGAATTCGCTGCTGGACCAGCGCTGGCGAAAGGCCCAAGGCCCGGACTCGAGGGCATCGACCCACACCGCCACCCACCGGCTGAGCGGGTGTCGGCCTTGCACGGCCTCGAGCGTGCGCGCAACCACCCGCAGCCGCTGCACCGCGGCCACCGGGCCGGTGCGGCCTTCGCCCTCGCCCGGCAATCGTTCCGCCAGCGTCAACCAATCCTCGAGGGCGGCTTCGCTCGGGCCGCGTTTGCGAAGCGCCATATCCAGTATCGCGGCGGCGCCGGCCTCGGCGTCCGATGCCTGCAACTCCGGCATGCGCAGCAGCGCGCTGAATCGTTCGAAGGACACCGGGCCCGTGGCGGCCGCCAGCGTACTCAAGGCAGCGCGCACCGGCGCAAAGTCGGCGAGCGGCGTGCCGCCGGCAACCGCATACGGCGCCGCGGACTCGCCGCCGAGCAGCGAAAACCGGTGCGGCGCCAACGCGGCGTCGAACGCCTCGAGCGCCTGAGCCCGCCGCAGATGCAAGTCGGGAACGCAGATCCAGGCGCGAAAATCGGCTGCCGCTCGCAGATTATCGCGCGCCCACTCGGCGGCGGCCGCGAGTTCGCTGTCCGGCGATGGCGCTTGCAGGAACCGCGGCGGGGCCGAGGGCACCGCCTCGGCATGCAGTTGAGCGGCGCCGCTTCGCTCCAGCCAACGGCGCGCCACCGGACGCCAGATGGGACTGTCGATCCATGCGACGGTGCGTGCATCGAACGGCGGGCAGTGCGCCAGCAATTGATCGGAGGCGATGCAATGCAGCTCGCGGCAGCGCTGCTCGAAGGCGCGGCTCCAGCTCAGCAAGGCGAGCGCCTCGTCGGTGGCGTACTGCGCCAACGCCTGCGCGGGGATTCCATACTCGACCATGGTGCGCCGCGCGCGCCGGGCGCCGCGGGCCGCGCCGGCCGGTTCGAGGAACAGCTCGCCGGCATCGCTGGCGAGGATCACCGAGCGCCACAGTTCGCGCTCTTCGATATCCGTGAGCACCCGTGGCAACGCGGGATCGGCGAGCTGCCGCTCGCCGTAGCGTTCGCGCAGCCAGCTGCCGACATCGCGGATGCGCGGCGTGGGCCAGACGTGATGCCCGGCCTCGACATGCATGCGCTCCACCGCATCGAACAGCGCCGCGGCCAATTCGCTGTTTGGAGCGAGGACGGTGTGTCCCGCGCCGGCCGCCGCGAACAAGGCGCGCGCCGCAGATCGCGTGCTCAGTTCAGGCCTTGCCGGCGACGACTTGCAGCACCGGCGAGGCTGCGCGAGCGCCTTGCGCCGCGTGCGAGTCGAGCAATTCTTCGATTCGGGCGAACACCGTGGCGAGCTGTTGGGCTTCGGGCAGATTGGTGATGCGAAAGCAGTTCTTGTAAGGCACGTTGAAGCTCACGCCGGGCGCCACCAGAACGTGCTTGTTCTCCAGCAAGTCCAAGGCGAACGCCTGATCGTCGAAATCCGGCAGCACCTCGGTGCGCACTTCGATGAACGAGTACAGCGCGCCCCGGGGACGCGCCAGACGCAAGTATTTGCTGCGCGCGACACCCTCGACGATGGCCTGCCGCGACTCATACAGCCGGCCGCCCGGACGAGTGAGTTCCTTGATGCTCTGGTATCCGCCGAGCGCGGTTTGCACGGCCCACTGACCGGCCACGTTGCTGCACAGTCGCAGGGAACTCAGTAATTCCAAGCCGCTCAAATAGCCGCCCGCGTGCTCGACGTCTCCGGAAAACACCGCCCAGCCCACGCGATAGCCGCAGGCCCGGTAGACCTTCGACAGACCGCTCATGGTACAGCACAGCGTGCCGTGCACCAGCGTGGCCATGGGCACGAATTCGGCATCGTCGTACAGCACCTGATCGTAGATCTCATCGGACAGCACCACCAGCCGATGCTTCTCCGCGATGCGCGCGATCGCGGTGAGCGTTTCCCGCGGATACACCGCGCCGGTGGGATTGTTCGGATTGACGATGACGATGGCGCGGGTGCGCCGGGTGATGAGCGCTTCGATGTCGTCGGGGTCCGGAACGAAGCCGCGGGCCGGCCGGCACGGGTAATGGACGGCGCGCCCCGTATTCAGGTTGACGGCCGCGGTCCACAGCGGATAGTCGGGACTCGGGACCAGCACCTCGTCACCGGCGTTCAACAGCGCGCGCAACGTAAGATCGATGAGCTCGCTCACGCCATTGCCGATGAACACTTCCTCGGCCGTGACGCCCTTCACGCCGCGCTCCTGCTGCTGCATGACCACGGCCTCGCGCGCCGGGAAAATGCCCTTCTGGTGCACGTAGCCTTCGCTGTGGCGAAGATTCTCGATCATGGCCAGCCGCATGGTCTCCGGCGTGCGAAACCCGAAGGCATAGGGATTGCCGATGTTGAGCGACACGATGTCGTAGCCCAACCGCTCCAGCTCGAGCGCGCGCCGCGCCAGCTTGCCGCGAATTTCATAGCGCACATTGGCCAAGCCCTCGCTGGCGGGGAAGCCCGCGCGGCCGCTGCCGTGAGTCGTACCTGTTTGTTTCATAGCCTCAAGAATACACGACCTCGCGCCAGCGGTGACAGGCGGCGAAATGATGCGGGGCGATTTCTTCCAACTGCGGCACAGACCGCAGGCAGCCGGCTTGGCCGTAGGGGCAGCGGGCGTGAAACGCGCAACCCGCCGCGCTCGTGGGCACAGCGCCGCCCGCCCCGGCCGCGAGAGGGGGTGCTGAGGCGAGCGGCGTACGGGTGTAGGGCTCGGCCGGGGGGGCGGCATGCGGTATGGCGGCGAGCAGCGCGCGGGTGTAGGGGTGCGCCGGCGCGGCGAACAGCTCGTCGCGGTCCGCGATTTCCACCAACCGCCCGCCATAAATGACCAGCACCCGATGGCTGAGATGGCGCACCACGGCGAGATTGTGGCTGATGAACAGCAGGGCCGTCCCGAAGTCGCGCTGCAAGTCGACCAGCAAATTGACGATCTGGCCCTGGATGGACACGTCCAGGGCGCTCACCGGCTCATCGCAAATCAACAGCTTCGGCCGCAGCATCATGGCGCGCGCGATGCCGATGCGCTGGCATTGCCCGCCGCTGAATTCATGCGGATAGCGCTGCGCCATGTCCGCGGACAACCCCACCCGCTCCAGCATCTCGGCGATCCGCGCCTGGCGCAGGCGCCGCGGCAGCGAGGGCTCATGGATCTCGAGCGGTTCGGCCAGCGTATCGCCGATCGACATGCGCGGATTCAAGCTCGCCAACGGATCCTGAAACACGAGTTGCAGATCACGGCGCCGCCGTCGCAGATCCGCGGTGCCGAGCGCCAGGAGATCTTCGCCGCCAAACGCGATCGACCCCGAACTCACCGGTAGCAAACGCAGTACGGCCCGCGCCAAGGTCGACTTTCCCGATCCCGATTCGCCGACCAATCCCAGGGTCTCGCCCTGCCGCAATTCGAACGTCACGCCCTGAAGCACCGGGAGTGCGCCGAACCGCACGCCGAGCTGCCGCACCCGGAGCAGCGGCTGGGTGCTCGTGTCCGGGATGGCGTTCATGGGTGAAACGGCAGGTCGGAGGACGGATAATGACAGGCCACGCGGTGGCCTTGCGTCCCGGACTCGCGCAGCAGCGGACGTTCCGTGCGGCATCGGGGGGCCGCGCGCGGGCATCGCGGCGCAAACGCGCATCCGCCTTCCTCGCTCGAGGGGTCCGGCGGTTGTCCGGGCAGGCTGGGCATGCGATCGAGTCGCGGGCGCCGAACATCGGGAATGCATTTGAGCAACTCGCCCGCATACGGGTGCGCGGGGCGCTGCAGGATCTCGACGCTCGTCCCGTCCTCCACCACTCTTCCCGCATACATCACGATGATTCGGTCCGCGAGCCCCGCCACCACGCCCAAGTCGTGGCTGATGAGGACGACGGCCATGTGCGAGTCTGCGCGCATGGCGCGCAGAATATCGATGATTTGAGCTTGCACGGTGACGTCCAGCGCCGTGGTCGGTTCGTCCGCGATGAGCAAGGTGGGCTCGCACAGCAAGCTCATGCCGATCATCACGCGCTGGCGCATGCCGCCGGACAACTCGTGCGGATATTGACGCAGGCGGCGTTGCGGATCGGGAACCCGTACGCGCTCCAACATGCGCAGCGCCGCGTGCTGCGCCTCGTACCAGGACATTTGCGCATGGCTGACCAACACTTCGGCCAGTTGCACGCCGATGCGCAAGTGCGGAGTCAGCGACGTCATGGGATCCTGAAAGATCATCGCCAGTTTCGAGCCGCGTACGCGATTGAGTTCGGCCCGAGCCGAGCCCAACAGTTCGCGCCCCTCGAAGCGCACGCTGCCCTCGACCTCGGCGCCCGTCAGCAGGCCCATCGCGGCCATGAAAATCTGGGTCTTGCCGGAGCCGGATTCGCCGACGATGCCCACGCACTGCGCCGCGCCGACCGCCAACGATACTTCACGAACCGCCGCAATGGACCCGGCCTTGCGTGGGAACCGCACGCTCAGATTCTCGATCGCAAGGACGGGGTTTTCGATCGCCATGGTGCCCACGACTTCAGGCCTGGCGCTCGGTGACATCGAACGCATCGCGCAATCCGTCGCCAAGGATGTGCAGGCACGACAGCAGCACCGCCAACACGCTGCCCGGCACCAACAGGATCCAGGGTGCCGCTTCCATCTCCGAGGCCCCTTCGGCGATCAGCGTCCCGAGGCTGGCATGCGGCTCCTGCACACCCAGGCCGAGAAAGCTCAGGAAACTTTCGAACAGAACGATCTGCGGCACGGTCAACGTCGCATAAACGATGACCGGGCCCAACAGGTTCGGCACCACGTGCTTGACGATGATGCGGCCGGAACTCGCGCCTGAGGCCACCGCCGCTTCGATGTATTCGCGCTGCCGGATGCTCAAGGTTTGACCGCGCACGATGCGGGCCATGGTCAGCCAGCCGACCGCGCCGATCGTGAAATACAGCAACAGCGGACCGCGGCCCAACACCACGGTCAGGACGATGACGAAGAATATCAGCGGCAAGCCGCTCAATACCTCGATGAAGCGCATCATCACATGATCCGTGCGCCCGCCCGCGTAGCCCGCGACGGCGCCGTAGCTGATGCCCACTCCCAGGCTGATGGCGCTTGCCACCAGACCCACCGTCAAGGAAACCCGTGTTCCTTCCAGGGTGCGCACGAACAGATCGCGCCCGAGCCGGTCGGTCCCCAGCCAATGGGCGCCCGCCAGCGCGGGCCCCGACGCCACATGCGCCCAATCGAGCGATTGCAAATCATTCGGATTGAGCCAGGGGCCGGCCAGCGCGGTCGCGATGACCGCCACGATGATGGCGAGCGCGCCCAGGGCAAGCGGGTTCGCGCGCAGGCGCCGCAGCGCATCCGAGGGCACGGCGCTCATCGGCCGAGCCGGATGCGCGGGTCCAGCCAGACATAGAGCAGATCGACCACCAAGCCCATGCCGATCAGCAATGCCGAATAGATGATCACCATCCCCATCACCAGCGTGTAGTCGCGATTCAGCGCCCCTTGCACCAAGTAGCGGCCGATGCCGGGCAGTCCGGCGATGGATTCCACCACCAAGGAGCCCGTCATGATGGAGGCGACGGCCGGGGCGAGATATCCGGCCACCGGCAGCAGCGCCGGCCGCAGCGCATGTCGCCGGATGACGATGGGCAGCGACAACCCTTTGGCCAATGCCGTGCGGATGAAATGACTGCGCAACACGTCCAGCATACTGGCCCGCGTCATTCGCGCAATGACGCTGAGGGGCGGTAGGCACAGCGCGATGACGGGGAGCACCAGATGGCGAATCGACCCCGGTTCCCATCCGGCAACCGGCAGCCAGTTTAAATAGATGCCGAACAACAGCCCGAGAAACGGCAACACCACGAACGAAGGAATGGCGATACCGATCGCGGCCAGCGACATGGTGGCGTGGTCCGCCCATGAATCGTGGCGCAGCGCCGCGAACACGCCTGCCGGGATTCCCACCCCCACGGCAAGCAGCAACGCCAGAGTGCCGATCTGGAATGTCACCGGAAAGCCCTGCGCGATGAGCTCGGTCACGGTGAAATCCTTGTACTTGAACGACGGGCCGAAATCGCCTTTCGCCAGCGCGCCGACATAGCGGCCATATTGGGCCCAGATCGGCAGATCCAGGCCGTAGGCGCTTTGCAGATTGGCGAGGATCTCGGGCGGCAGCGCCTGCTCCTCATCGAACGGCCCGCCCGGAGCGGCGTGCATCAAAAAGAATGCGGCCGTGATGATGGCCAGCAGCGTGGGTATCGCACTCGCCAATCGCTTGATGAAATACAGCATGAGCGACCAGTTTATAGCCTCGGCGATCGACCGCAAGGTGGACAAGCAAAGCGGCCCTCCTTACACTGGCGCGCCAAATGTTTAGGGTTATGCGCGGCCAGCGGCGTGTGCTGGACGGCGTGTAGGACACGCCCGGCACGCAGACCGTTGCCACGTACCGCGCGCGGCGCCGATGCGGCGCTCAGCGCGCACGACCCATTAGTTCCAGCAATTCGAGGTTTCATGGAATCCACCCGCCCGATCCGCGCCTTGACGCGCGGCCTTGACGCACTGACCGTACTGAATTTGCGAGACGGCGCCACCGTTTCGGAGGTCGCCCGGGAAATACGCCTGCCGCGCACCACCGTCTATCGTATCCTCGAGACCTTGTGCGATGCCGGTTTCGTATTTCGCGACGCCGCCGATGAGCGGTACCGCTTGACCCTCCTCGTGCGCGGCCTGAGCAACGGCTTCGACGACGAGCGCTGGGTTACGCAAATCGTCACACCCCTGATTCACGAGCTGGGCCGCGACCTGGTGTGGCCCGTCTCGGTGGCCACTCTGTCCGGCACCTCGATGATGCTGCGCGAGGCCACCGATCATCATACGCCGCTCGCGATCGAGCGCTATTCCGTGGGATGTCGCACGCCATTGCTCGGCAGCGCGGCGGGTCTTGCGTACTTGGCGTTTTGCCCGCCCGCCCAGCGCGAGACTCTGATGGAGGGACTGGCGCCGGGTCAGCGGGGAGAATTGCAGCGCGTGCTCGCCGACATCCAGGCTCAGGGCTATGCCACCGCGACGCGCACCCGGCGCCTGGTGGATGAAGTGAATGTCAGCGTACCGGTGATTTCCGACGGCGGTGTATTGGCCGTGTTGACCGTCCGGTTCATGGCATCGGCCGTATCGCTCAAGGCCGGCCTGGAACGTTTCCTGCCCAAGCTGCGCCAGTGCGCGGCCAGCATCAGTCATTCGTTCACCCAACAACGGTTATCGGTCGAAGCCGCCGCCCTCTCGTAGGCGAGCAGCGCTCAGGAGTGTTCATGCAGAAGATCATGGTTTGTATCAAGCGCGTCGTGGATTATAACGTGCGCGTTCGCGTCAAGCCCGACGGCAGCGGCGTGATGCTCGACGGCGTCAAGATGAGCGTCAACCCGTTCGACGAAATCGCCCTCGAGGAGGCGCTGCGCATCAAGGAACGCGGCGCCAACATCGAGGTGCTCGCCGTGAGCATCGGTGTGGCCGACACCCAGCAGCAGCTGCGCACGGCGCTCGCGATGGGCGCGGATCGCGCAATTTTGGTACAAACCGACACGGCAGTGGAGCCGCTGACGGCGGCGCAGACATTTCTCGCCGTGGCGAAGAAGGAAAATCCCGACCTGGTCTTCCTCGGCAAGCAGGCCATCGACGATGACGCGAACCAAACCGGTCAGATGTTGGCCGCCCTATGGGAACGGCCACAAGCGACCTACGCATCCAAGGTGGAGATACAGGGGGATAAGGCCGCGGTGACGCGGGAGATCGATGCCGGGCTGGAAACCATCGAGGTGGATCTTCCGGCGGTGATCACCGTCGATCTGCGCCTGAACGAACCGCGCTACGTCAAGCTGCCGGACATCATGAAGGCCAAGAAGAAGCCGTTGGCGGTGACCTCGCTCGACGCCCTGGGCATCAGCGCCGGGCAGTTCATCAAGACGGTGAAAACCGAACCGCCCGCTCAGCGTCAGAAGGGTGTGATGGTGAAGGATGCCGCCGAACTGGTGAGTGCTCTGAAAAAGAAGGGTTTGATCTGATGTACAAGATACTCATCGTCGGCGAACACGACGGCAAGGCATTGAATCCGGCCACGGCCAAGTGCGTCACCTGCGCGACCAGCATGGCGGACGCCGAGATCGCCGTCGCCTTGTTCGGTGCGGATACCGCGTCGGTTGCCGCTCAAGCGGCCGCGCTTGCCGGCGTCAAAACGGTGATCCGCGTCGATCGAGCCGAGAACGAACATCCGCTGGCCGCCATTTTCGCGCCGCAACTCGCCGCATTGGCTGCCGGTTACAGCCATGTGTTCGGCCCCTCGACGAGCTTCGGCAAGGATCTCATGCCGCGCGTCGCGGCGCTGCTCGGCGTCGCCCAGGTCAGCGACCTCATGGCCGTCGAAAGCGCCCATCGGTTTCGCCGGCCAATCTATGCGGGGAATGCCATCATCACCGTGGAGGCCGATCCTTCGCGTACGCTGGTGGCGACGGTGCGCGTCGCCTCCTTCGAAGCGGCCGCCGCCGCCGGCACGTCCGCCGCCATCGAGTGCCGATCGCTCGATGTCGGCCTGCCGGTGCATACACGCTATCTCGGCTGCAAATCAGGCAGCACCGACCGACCCGATTTGCAGACCGCCTCCCGTGTCGTATCGGGCGGGCGTGGACTGGGAAGCGCGGAAAACTTCCGCCTGCTCCTCAGCTTTGCCGACAAGATCGGCGCAGCCGTGGGAGCCTCCCGCGCCGCCGTCGATGCCGGGTATGCGCCCAACGAAATGCAAGTGGGCCAAACGGGCAAGATCATTTCACCGGAGCTGTACCTCGCCATCGGCATATCCGGCGCGATTCAGCATTTGACGGGCATCAAGGACGCCCGCACCATCGTGGCGATCAACAAAGACGGTGAAGCGCCGATCTTCGAGGTGGCCGACTTCGGGCTCGTGGGCGACTTGTTCCAGATACTTCCCGAACTCGAGCGCCTGGTGTAACCGGGACTTCGAAACTGGACCGGTCTTTTGCGTCCTATCAACTCGGACACGAGCGTCGCCGGCTGAGCGTCACGGCGGCGATGCCGTCCCCGGTGGGTCGCGCCAAGCAGGCTACCGCGATCGTCCGAGCGATACCGCCGCATGCCGCGGCGTGCACCGGGTGCCCTTACAAACTTTTACTTCGGTGCGACGGCACGATTGGCGTGAATCGCTGAACAATCGAGTCGGCACATGGTCAATAGCATCCATGGACCGCGCCGCACTCCTCCTTACGCAAACGAACGGCACGGGCTCCGTGGCTCCATGCGACCGGGCGTCGCGGACGGTCGAACCGACGCTTCGCTGACGCGAAGCCCCTAACCACACTCGGTACAAAGGGAGCGGCGGCCGAACGTGCCCGCCGCCCGAAAGGCGTGCCGCAAGAGGCTCGCCGGTACCCGGATACCTGTGTTTCACGACACGATTCAATCCCTGCGGAGGAGCGGATGATTGGCAGCGATTACCACGCGCGAGGCGCGCCATGGCGGACCGCGATCAACGAGGTCCCATGACTAGAGCTTGCATGCAAGCGGTCCACCGCGTCCTGCGCCGCGCGGGACTCTGCGCGCTGTTCTCGGTGCTGTCGTTCGGCACGCTGCCGGCATCGACGCCGGCCGTGAAGGCACCGGCGGGCGCATCGATCACGCCGAACTACAAAGATGCCGACCTCGGGCAGATCATCCAGGCCGTCAGCGAGGTGACCGGCAAGAATTTCATCGTCGATCCTCGGGTCAATGCCAAAGTCACCATGCTGTCGGCTACGCCCATGTCGCCGGCCGCATTCTACGAGGCGTTTCTCGCCGTCTTGCAGGTGTACGGCTTCGTGGCCGTGCCCGCAGGCCAGGTCATCAAGATCATTCCGAACACCGATGCCCGGCAACTGCCCTCCATCGATCTGCCGCGCAGCGTCAGTTCGAACTCCGACGAGATCGTGACCCAGATCATCACCGTGAAGAACATCAGCGCGAGTCAGCTCGTGCCGATGCTGCGGCCGCTGATCCCGCAGCAAGGACATTTGGCGGCCTATCCGAACGGCAACATGCTGATCGTTTCCGATCGCGCCAGCAACGTGAGCCGGCTCATGAAAATCATCGAACGCATGGACGAAAGCGGCGACGAACCGGTCGACGTGGTTCAATTGCACGGTGCCAGCGCGACGGAACTGGTGCGCGCCGTCAACCAGTTGAATCAAAACACCGGCGGCGCCGAGGGCGGTGGGGCGCCGATCAAAGTGGTGGCGGACGAGCGCACCAACAGTGTGCTGATCAGCGGTCAGAAATCTCTGCGGCTGCGAACCAAAGCGTTGGTGCTGCGTCTCGATACGCCGCTGCTGGGCGGCGGCGGCAATACGCAAGTGCGCTACCTGCTGTACGCGGATGCGGACAAGCTGGTCGATAAACTCAAGGGCCAAGTATCGACCCTGTCCAACGCGCGAGGAAGCCGACCCGCGGGCGGCTTCCAAGGTCCACCGGCGGGAAGTTCAGCCATGGGCGGGCCGCAAGCGGGAGGTCCGCCGGGAGGAGGCCCGCAGGCAGGCGGCTCGCAAGCGGGGGGATCACCGGCGGGGGGGTCCCCGCAGGCGGGCGGTTCGCAAGCCGGCGGTGCCCAAGCCGCCCCCGGCGGATCGAACCTGGATGCGAGCGTAACGATCTGGGCGGATACACCGACCAATGCGCTCATCATCACGGCGCCGCCTGACCAGATGAAATCGCTCATGGCCGTGATCGACAAGCTCGATATTCGCCGTGCGCAGGTGGAGATCGAGGCTATGATCGTCGAAGTCCAAGTCAACAACAGCGCCAGCCTCAGCGTGCAGTGGCTGCTTGCCGGCTACGGCGGCTACGGCGTGTCGAATCTGCCCGGCAGCGGCACCAGCGTCGTCAATTTGGCGGCCGCGGCCGCCTCGACGTCCTCCAGTTCGACATCGTCCCTGACGTCGGCGATTCCGACCGGCGCGACCTATGCGCTCGGCACCTACAACTCGTCCACCGGCCAGGGGTTCGCGGCGGTCGTGCAGGCATTGCAGAGCGACGGCACGAGCAACATCATTTCCACGCCGCGCATCATCACCATGAACAACGAGGAAGCCGAGGTGAAGGTGACCCAGGAGATTCCGCTGGTCACCGGGCAATACACCAGCTCCAGCTCGAGCACCAGCGGCACGACCAGCCCCTTCCAGACCATTCAGCGAGAAGAGGTCGGTACCATCCTCAAGGTCACCCCGCATATCGGCGAGGGTGACGTGATCCAGCTGAAGATCGAGCAGGAAGACTCTTCCCCCGGCGCCAAGCTCGCCAACTCGTCCGACATATCCACCAACAAGCGCTCCATCAAGAGCACCATTCTCATCGAGGACGGCGGAATCATCGTCTTGGGCGGCTTGATGAAGGACACGGTGTCGGAGAGCGAAGACCGCATACCCGTGCTCGGCTCCATTCCGCTGCTTGGCAATCTGTTCAAATCGCGCAGCGGCTCGCGTCAGAAAACCAACTTGCTGGTGTTCCTGCGCCCGAAGATATTGCGGGACCAAGCCGCGGCCGAGACGCTCAGCAGCTCCCGGTACAATGAAATTCGCGATCAGGAAAAATCCTTGCACAAAGGCAACATCACGTTGCTGCCGGGCGAGAAGCAACCGTCCCTTCCCGCGATGACGCCTCGCCGCGCGCCGACGCCGGCCCCAACCGCGGCGCCGGCCCGGATCCCAACGCCGGCACAGGCCCCGGATGGCTCGAGCCTCACCCCACCACAGCCGCCCGCTCCCGCAGGCGCCGCTGCGACACCATCATCCGCCCCGGAGTGAACCGGTACACGAGTACCGCCGCCCCATTCCATGAGGCGGGTCTCCCTTTGTAGCGCCGGGACGCCGCCTCTTCGGGCTTCGAACGGCCGCTTGTGGCGTCCATCACACAACTCGCATTCGGGTCCGGTGTCCCTGGACAGTACCGTAAAGTACGGCGTATTATCGCGCCGCGATAGGATTCGATCGGAGCAAATCCGACGAACGACAACACGCAAATTAGGGAGCTCTCGTTATGAATCGTCGTGCAACATTGAGCCGCATCGCGGCACTATCCGCCATCAGCGGCAGCGTACTTTCGGCGGGTCACGCTTACGGCCAGCAGGCCTCGACCGCCGGCGCCGCGGACAACGGAACGCTCGACGTCATCATCGTCACGGCGCAGAAGCGTTCGGAGAACATCCAGGACGTACCCATTGCGATTTCGGCATTCGCCGCGAAGGGACTGCAGGACAAGTCGATCGGCGATCTGCACGCGCTGTCCAATTTGGTACCGAACGTCAACCTAGAGTCAGGATCGCCGTTCTCGTCATCGACCTCGGTGCTGTCCGCGTCGATTCGCGGCATCGGTCAGGATGACTTCGCCATGAATCTCGACCCCGGCGTCGGCGTTTACGTCGACGGCGTATATTTCGCGCGCACGGTCGGCGCCAATCAAAACCTGCTCGACGTGGATCGTGTCGAAATTCTCAAGGGGCCGCAGGGCACGTTGTTTGGCCGTAACACCATCGGCGGAGCCATCAGCGTCGTCACCCACACACCGGGAGACCAATTCAGATTCCAAGGTCAGGTCACCGGCGGCAGTTTCGAGCGGCATGACATGGCCGCGACCGTCGATATCCCGTTCGCCGAGAAGTTGCTGTCCAGCTTCACGGTCAGCTCCTCGGTGCGCAATGGTTATCAGCAGCGCATCCCGTATCCGGGCGGCGTCGGCGTGAACGTTCCGATTCAAAACTTCCCCGAAGCGGCCTATCAAACCAGCAGCGACGCGATGGGCGGCCAGAACCAGCAGGTCATCCGCAGCAAGTTTCTGCTGAAGGCGACCGATGCTTTGAAGTTGACGCTGACGGCGGACTGGACGCATGAAGATCAACCCTCGACGCCCAATACCATCGTGAAAACGTACGAGAACAGCTCGAGATCCCTGGTCGGGATCTACAATGGTTGCGTCACCGGCGGCATTCCGGCCGCGGCGCCCATCTGCGGCCCCATGGGCCCGGCCACGGCACCCGCGGCAGGCGGCGGCTTCGTGACGGCCGGCCCCGCGCTCTCGAGCCTGACGACTCCCTTTACGTTTGCCCAGGTGAACACCGGCAACATCGATACGAGCTACGCGACCGGCCTCAATTTTTCCAAGATGAATTCCTATGGCACCGCCCTGACGGTCGACCTCGCCCTGGCGGATGACATGGCTTTCAAGTCGATCACGGGTGTGCGTCGCCTCAACTGGAAAGCCGGACAGGACGGTGACGGTTCGCAACTCAACATTCTGGAAGAGTCGTTCGCCGAAGGCCAGCATCAGGTCTCGCAAGAATTCCAATTGGTGGGCAAGGCCCTGAACCAGCGGCTCGACTACGTCGCGGGCCTTTACGGCTTCAACGAGGGCGGCTTCATACACGACTATGTGGTTTTTCCCGTGATGATCATCGACGGCAACAACAAGCTCGATACCACGGCCTATGCCGCGTTCGTCCATCTGAACTACCGCCTGACGGATAAATTGGGCCTCACGCTGGGTACCCGCTATTCGATCGAGCAGAAAAAATTCGAAGGCTTCAACTCGGATTTGAATGCGTTCTACTACAAGATCAGCGGTCTTTATCCTGTGACGGCCGCGAATGCGGCGATTCTGAACTTCCCGGATCCTTCGCAGCCGCTGCGCTTCTTTCCGCCCGGCGTGAACCACCAGACCTTCCACGTCAATACGCCGACCGCGGGCGTGGATTACCATTTCACCGACGATGTGATGAGCTACGTTTCGTACTCCAAAGGCTTCAAGTCGGGCGGCTGGACCACGCGGGTCACCGGCCCCATTGCGAATGCCGGTCTTGCCGCTTTCGGTCCGGAGACCGCGCAGACCTACGAAATCGGTTTGAAATCAGTCTTTTTCGATCATCGCATGAACGTGAATCTGGCCGGCTTCTTCACCAAGTACAATGGCATCCAACTGACGTTCCAGCAGGGCGCCTCGCCGACCATCAAGAACGCGGGCGATGCCAATATCAAGGGCGTGGAGCTTGAGATGCAAAGCCGGATCGGCTACGGCTTCGCGCTCAACGCAGCGGCCGGCTATATGAAGGCGTACTACACGCGGCTGAACGACGTCTCGGGGCCCATCGATCCCGCAACGGGCGCCGCCACCACGCTGCAGCTCGACGCCAGCTTGCCGAAAACGCCGAAATTCAAGGTGAGCATCAGCCCGGAGTATGACGTCACCCTTCCCGGAGACAGCGCACTGCGTTTCCTGGTCGACTATACCCACACGAGCTCCCTGTTCAACGACGCGCAGAACACCTTGGCGCTGGAACGTCCCGCGGTCAGCGTCGTGGACGCATCGATGCATCTGGTCTCGCCCGGGGACAAATATGAGCTGGCCCTCGGCGGGGTCAATATCTTCGACAAGCGTTTCATCACCAGCGGACTGGAACAGGTAGCCGGCGCCGGCCTCATCCAGGCGACCTACAACGCACCCGCCGAGTGGTATCTTACCGGACGAGTGAAATTCCAGTAGAGGGGGGCCGGGCCGTGGGGCCCGGCGCTTGCTCCCCAGGGGGGAACCATGGCATCGAAGACAATGCGGGCGGCACGCCTTCACCGAGTCGGCGAGGCCATGGTGGTCGATCAGGTCCCGGTGCCCCCAGTCCGTCCGACGGACGTGAGGGTGAAGGTGCAAGCATGCAATATCGTCCCCAATCTTCATAATATCCTGGCCAACTGGCAGGTGTGGAACCCCCACTTGCCCTTGCCCCGCCTTCCGGCGGTATTCGGGCTCGACGCCTCCGGCGTCATCGACGAGGTGGGCACGCTCGTTCAGCACTTCAAGCCGGGTGACAGGGTGTATTTCAACCCGGGAATGGGCTGCGGCTCATGCGTGCCCTGCCTTGCGGGCCACGAGAACGAATGCGCCAACTATGTGTTCGTCGGTTATTTCGGTTTCGGACCCGATTCGCAACGACTATTCGACGCGTATCCCTTCGGAGGGTTGGCCGAATATCTCATCGCGCCGCAGAAAAATCTGGTCCGATTGCCGGCCAATGTCAGCTTCGAGCAGGCAGCGCGCTTTGGCTACCTGGGCACCTCCTTCGCCGCGTTGAAGCGCAGCAAAGCGGGTCCGGGCAGCACCCTGGTCATCGATGGAGCGACGGGGACGCTGGGACTCGGCGCGGTGCTGAATGCGCTGGCGCTCAATGTGGGCCGCATCCTGGGAACCGCGCGCAATAAGGAGTTGTTGTCCCGGGTCAGGGCCCTCAATCCCGAGCGGATCGAGACGTGGTCGCTCGATGAGGGTCCGGCCGGACCGTGGATCCGGCGACAGACGGGAGGGCTGGGCGCCGATGCGGCGCTGAACTGCCTCGGTCCGGGTAGTCCCGCCACCACGGTGCTCGATACGCTCTATGCGTTGCGGCGTGGCGGGCGCTTCGTGAATATCGGCGGCACCAGCGGGCCGATCCCGATAGATCTGTTTCGCTTGATGGCCGCGCAGATCGATATCGTGGGCAACAACTGGTTCCTTACCTCGCAGGCGCAGGAAATGGCCTATCTGGCCGAGGCCGGACGTCTTGACTTATCGGTGTTCGAACACAAACGCTTTGCGCTCGCCGACATCAATGCCGCCTTGGCGAGCATACCGGACCGCAGTGGCGGATTCACGAACCTGGTGGTCAGTCCCTGAAGCCCGGAACTGTTCGCCGGCGGAATGCGCATCCCGGCAGACTCCGGCGGGAATAGGTGAGACGCGGCTACTGCCTGTTCCTCTTTCTTCGGGCGAGTTTGATGCTGGGAACAGCCTCGGGTATCAACACGCTTTCACCGATCCGCAATCGTTTCTCCAGGGTACTCACGTTGCCATCGAAGAGCATCATGCGTCCGCCCACGACATACGTCATATGCAGGAGCGCCTGGGCATCGGCTCTTTCGTCCGTCAGCCCCGCCGCGAGGTATAGCTTTTTCAAAATACGCAACCGCTCTGCATCCACACTGGCCACTATCTCATTCACCCGCGCATCACGACGCGCCCAGTCCCGCAGCGAGAGTTCCAGGGGACCTCCGGGCACGTCCGGTCGCGAGGAAATACCGATATGCAGCAAGCGGCGCAATTGGTCGGTCGGCGTGCCCGCGCCGCTGCTCAGCCACGCCTCGATGTCGCGCGTCATTCGGGTTTGCCAGGACTCGAGTACCGCATCCAGCAAGGCTTCCCGAGAGGCGAAGTGCCAGTAGAAGCTACCCTTGGTGACCCCCATTTGCCTGACCAGCAGATCCAAGCGCAGCGAGCCCACACTGTGCTGCGACAGGAATTTGATGGCACCCTCCACCCAGTCGCCACGCGAAAGCCGCCGACCGTCGGGGGTTTGTACTTTTCTGCCCATCAGCCGCTTGTATCCCATAGTTCCGAGGGCATTGCAGCATACTTCCCCCCCGCTTGCCATCGATTCGCCGGGTGCCGGTGGCGGCCTCGGACGGATGGTTCAGCCCAGGCGGCAAGGCGCGTCCACCGTCAGCGAATGCACCATGCACGAACCGATTCGAGTTCGAGAAACTGCTCGGCGCCGCGGCCGCGTAGCAATGCCAATTTGGCCAGCAGGCCCGCCTCGGTGCAGGTGTTCGCATGCACGGTCACGGACCGGGGCGCATCGAGGACGGGCCAACCGGTCGTCGGATCGAGTACATGCCCGTACCGAGCGTCCCCTTCGCGTACGAAGCGGTGGGCATCGCCGCTCGTGGCGAGAGCACCGCTCAGCAGTTCCAACAGTCCTGCCGCGGTCCCGGTGTGATCCACGTTTTCAATGGCGACGTACCAGGGCGTACCGTCGTGCCGCGCACCCGAGACGCGCAGGTCCCCTCCAAAATTCACCAGCACCGGCGCGTCGGTGTGCGACTCGGCCAGCGACAGCGCCCGATCGACCGCGTACTCCTTGCCGATTCCGCCGAAATCGATTTCCATGCCGGCTCTCAGCTGCAACACGGGGCGGTTCCAGGCAACCCGTTGCCAACCCACGCACTGAAGTACCTCACGCACTTGGCGCTCGGTGGGTAGGCTGGCCGACCCGTCGAATTTCCAGACGCGGCGCAGCGCACCGGAGGTAATATCGAACCGCCCATCGCTCAACGCGTAACAGGTCGCCGCGTAGTCGATCAGATCGGCGGTTTCCGGATCGACCGTCACCGCCTGCCCCGCCGTTTCATTGATCTGGGTGACGACGCTCGGCCGATAGCGTGAGAATTTGGCCTCGATCCGCAGCGCTTCGGCCTTGACGAGCTCGCCCACCTCGCTCCCGAGCCGGGCGTCTTGCGTGTCGATGAGTACCGCGCAGGGACTGGCCATGGCCGTGAACTGCGTCGATTGATCCTGATGCGCAGCGGGCACTCTGTTCACCCCCTCCCGGTGCTGCATCACGCGCCGTGCGACGCCCCTTGCCTACGCCTCAGAATGCGAAGGTATAACCGAGCAACACCGTATAGGCTTTCAAATCCGGAAATAGATTCTGTTGCCGCAATTGACCGATCGCGCCGGCCGGTGAGCCGTTACCGTGTTGATCGTAATACTCGACGCGCACATTGACCTCCGATGCCGTATTCAACGCCATCCCGACCTTGACGCCGTAGGTCTGCGCATGGAATTTCCCGAGGCGCGTATCCGCCGACGCATATTCCGGGATCACTTGGTCGTTTACAAGGTAGTAATGGAAGAAATCGGCTTTTCCTTGTGCGTAGTGGCGCAAGTGCGGCTCGACATAAAAATCCGAACTCATCTGCCATCGATAGCGTAAATCCGCCGTCAGGGACTTGATTCCCCAATCATCCTTGTAGGCCCGTAGCGAGGCCGAGATGACGTCGCTCGTCAAATGCACTTTGTTGTCGAAAAACACGCTCTGCTTGCGCCGTTGGTCCGGGCGGCTTTCATACAGTTGCTCGGTGGGCTCCCCGGTGGTCGCATCCACCACCGAAATGAGCTTGTAGGGATCGGTTTGATAGCCGTGGGCGCTGCTGAACGAATAGCTCAACGTGGAGAGCCAATGCCGGCCCATGACCTGGGTCACCCCGACCAGAGCATCGATTTCATGCACCCTTCCATCCGGCCCCTTCCAATCGCCGCTCATCGGGGTGAGCGGTGTGGGCGTGCCGCCGAGCGGGAAGGACAGGTCGGCTTCGTAATTGACGGCCGCATTCAGCGTCGTGTTGTGTCCGTTGAAATCCTGCGACAGCCCGATGTGCCCGCTCTGCGAGCGATAGTCGTGCTCCTTCGAGTAGGCGACGCCGCCCTCGAGTTTCAGATTGTTCGTGAGAGACTGTTCCCACCCCGCGTGTCCCGCGACGCGCCGATCGGTAAAGCCATGATCGAGCGGGTAGGTATTGGCCGGCACGACCGTGGTGGCCGCCAGCGTTTGCGTCGTGGCACCGGAGGCCGCCGGCACCACCGTTACCGTCGATCCCCCCGATGCCGACGTGGTCGTCACCGTGGTTCCCACGGGAACCATCTTGTACGGCCGCACATAGCTTTGCGCCGACGTCGAGGGGACGGCTCCCAACGGCGTCGCGCCGGTCAGCGAGTCGGCCGTGATCCCGAAGGAGAACGTGCTGTCCTCATCGATTCGGTGGCTCACGTTCAACACCGGCTCGGTGGCTTGGACGCGATCTACCTCGTGGTAGAACAGCACTGCCGTATCGATGGTGGTTGCGGGTGCCGGTGCGGCGGCGTCTTGCGCGCCGGCGTGCCCGCTCGCCAGCAATCCCGCGGCCGCGGTGGCCAGCGCGCCACGCACGCTCATACTCGCGCCAAGCTTCGGTTTCAGTTGCACCCGCAACCTCCCCCGGCGAAGCTGCGCCCCCCGCTCGAAGCCTCCTTACTGAAGTAAATATGGTCATCCATACTCGCTTCGATCGGGTAAGCGCTGACCTGCATCGCCCGTTCGGCCAGCAGATCGTGCTCCCACGGTTTGGCACCGAGGGTAGAGCAGCCGCCGCCGGCCGCGGCGGCGAGCGTGCATATCAGCACGCGCAGCAGCCGAGCGTCGGGGCGCGCCGCGGACCCTCGAAAGGACTCATTGAATTTTTTCGGCAAGCAAAGTTTGCAGCTGTTGTTCATAAAGTCCCTTCTGTTTCTCAGAAAAGCCGGCATGCTGAAAGCGGACGTGACCGGTGCGATCGATCAGGACGCCGCTGGGCATGCCGGTGACCTTGTAAGCCGTGGCCAATTCGCCTTCGGGGTCGTACACGATGGGAAAGTCGGCACGCGTCTCGTTCAAAAAACGTTCGGCCCGATCGCGGGCCTTATCGACATTGACGCCGATGACGACGAAATCCTGCGATGCGTGTTCGTGCACGAGCTCATCCAGCCAGGGAAAGGACTGTTTACACGGCGCGCACCAGGAGGCCCAGAAATCCACGTACACGACCTTGCCGCGGTACGCAGTCAGATCCAGATCCTTGGCGCGAACCCCCGAACACAGTAGAACGAGGGCAAGGACAAAGGACAGAGTCCCTATCCCGCCGGCGCCACGTAGGCCGGCATGGTGCAACGGCGGTGTGTGCATGTTTGTTTTTTCCACCCCTGGTTGGTACACCGGGTCAAGCGACCCGGACCCTGAGCGGATCGAGCGCACGCCGTCCGCCCGTCGATGGACCCCGCGGGCGACTGAACGTTGCAGATTCGCCGCAGCTTTTACAGTAGTTTACGTTCCTTTATCCGTGGGAATTGCGCAGCATCCCGTGCGTGGTTGCAAGATAGCCACGCCCGGCCCCACCGCGCCCCGGCGTTTGTGGAAGCAGCGCGCGGAGTGGGCTAGGAATCCCGCTCGCCACCGACTTGACCGCCGCTCGAGGGCAGCACGATTTCCACACAAAAGCCACCGCTCAAGCGGTTAAAGGCATGGATCCTGCCGCCGTGCGCCTCGATGCTGCGCCGGGCAATGGCGAGTCCAAGTCCGTAGCCATCGGGCCGAGCGCTGACACCGCGAACGAACGGCGTGAACAAGTCGGCCAGTTCCTCCTCCGGAACGCCTGGGCCGTCATCGAGAACACGCATGAGGTATTCCTGCTTCGCCGCATCGACCGAGGTTTCGACTCGAACGGTTCGGCTTTCGGGGGCGTGCTTGAGCGCGTTGCGGATGATGTTTTCGATGGCGCTGTGCAGCAGCTTGGGCCTCCCCGACAGTGTGATGGAGCCTCGGTCGTCCCAGATGACTTCCCGCTCATGCGCCTGCGCCTCGAAATTCGCATCATGGACGACGTCGCGAACCAAATCGCGCATGTCGACTTCCTCCTCGACATAGATCAGCTCGCCGGCTTCCAGGCGCGACAAGGTCAGCAACTCGTCGACCAGACGATCTATGCACACGATCTCCTCTTCGATGCGGCTGATCATGGCCTCGGGCTGACCGGGACTCTGGCGAAGCAGACCGGCCGCCGCCTGCAGGCGCGCGAGCGGCGAACGTAATTCGTGCGACACATCGTGCAGCAGGCGACGCTGACCCTGCATCGAGGCCTTCAACCGAGCGGCCATGCGATCGAAGTCGCGGCCGAGGTCGGCCAGCTCGTCATGACGCCTGCCCAATTGCGGAGCGATCCGGCGGTCCAGATCACCTGCCGCTGCCGCCTCGAACGCTCCGCGCAGACTGCGTATGGGCTTTGCCACGTAGCCGGCCAGCAGCATGGCGGTCAAGACGCTCGCGGCGAGCGTCGCTGTCATCGCGATCGGAGGCGGCGTGGTGCGTAGCCAGTCCAGAGGCGGAGGAGCGCGCATAGGCCTCCCGTCCGGGCCGTCGGGGCCTTGGGTGGCCGCGAATACGGTATAGCTGCGGCCATTTGCCGCCACGACTTGGCGCATGACCAGTGGCTCGGGCCGATTGCGGAGCAATTGGGGCATCTCTTTCGCGACAGTGGCCGGCACGGGGCGCCCGAGCACGTCCCGCCCCGCGTCATCCACGGCAAACACCAGGTGCCCCGGTTCGCTTTCGGACCAATTCTTGAAGGCCTCGGCCCCGCCGTAGTGCAACACGGCGGCGGCGGCGCCCACTTGGATGCCCACGATCGGCCCCGCGGCAACGTCGTTGAAAGCCGCCTCGATTCGCCGGTCACTCAGCCAGAACAAGCTACCGACAGCGACGATCCCGGCCAACTGTGCCAGCCAGACGAATCCAAAGAACTTCCAAAATAGCCGTCCCACGCCCTACTCTTTCAGCAGTTGATAGCCCTGGCGGTGGACGGCCTGGATGCGGGAACGGCCGTCAGCCAGCGAGCCCAGCTTGCGGCGGACGCTGCTCACGTGCACATCGACGCTGCGATCGTGGCGCGCGATCGGCCGGCCCAGCGCGTGCTCAGACAGATCGGCCTTGCTGACCGGGCGACCCGCGTGCCGCAGCAACAGTTCCAGCATGTTGAATTCGGTGCTGGTCAGCCCCAGAGGAACGCCCATCCATACGACGCGCCGCTGCTCCGGCCACATCGTGAGTTCTCCGCATGTCAGCGGACCGGCGCAGCGGCCGGGAGCGGCCCCGGGGGTCGTGCGGCGCAGCACCGCCCGTAGGCGCGCGGCCAGCTCACGCGGCGTGCAGGGCTTGGTCACGTAGTCGTCCGCGCCGAGCTCCAGCCCCGTGATGCGGTCGGCATCATCGCCTCGCGCCGTCAGCATCAACACCGGCAGGGTACTCTCGCGTCGGATGTGCCGCAGCACATCGAGGCCGTTCAGCCGCGGCATCATGACATCTAGGACCACGATGGCATAGCGCCCGGACAGCGCCTCCGCCGCACCGCGCCCGCCGTCGTTCGCCGTGGTGACGGTAAAACCGTCCTGCGTCAGGTATTCACGCAGCAGCGAGACCAATTCGATATCGTCGTCGATCAGCAGAATATGAGTCATGAAAGGACAGGTCCGCGGTGGCTCGCCGCGGTACGCGGTCATGCTGCGCTATCATAGGGGGCGGCCGGTGCAAGTGCCACTCGCAGGATGCCCCGGCGCCGGGGGAGTCCTGTCGCCGGGCTCCGCGCCGGGCGCGGCGCAGCTCGTCCCCTACAAAGCGCAGCGCGAGCCGCGCGAAGTGCTGTAAAATGCTCGCTGCGGCATGACCCAGGGGGGCATGGCCGCGCGCGACCGCGGATGGCGTCGTTCGATCCCGGGCGGGTGGGAGTAAAAGTATGTAAAATTCCCGAATGAGGGTCCGGTCCGATTGTCCGATGTCTGGATAGATAGACAGAACAGCGGGCAGCCATGACATGGCATGCGTATCTCACGTGCACTGCATCGAGGCCAGTGACGTCGGAATGTTCAGTGACGTCCGAATCGATGGGATACCGCAAATCTGATCGCTAGCTTTTTTCATCCAGTGGAGAATATGTACAGTGTCAATTTTTACTTGCCGGCTCATTACGCTCTCGCTCGTCAGCCTTTTGCTAAACGGATGCTTCGGCAGTTCCAAGGGCAACGCCAATATACGGATACTGAACACCAGTATCGACTACAGTTCGGTAGACCTTTGGCTCGACAACGGTGACTCGAACTCGCGCCAGATCGCCGGCGCCACCTCCGGCACGTTGGGCAGCTACAAAGGTGTGGGCGCCAACAGCTACACGGTCGAATTCACCAGCAACAACGTGCAGAGCTCGCTGAAGTCGGTCAAGGAAAAACTCTCCAAGAACACCCACAGGACGTACGTCGCCTACGGCAACACCGGCAAGTTCGGAACGCTGGAGATCCTCGAGGACCAGGATAAGCCCTCCAGCTCATACACCAAGGTGCAGCTGGTCGATGCGGCGCCGGACGCGGGAAGCGTGGACGTGTATCTCACGGATCCATCGGTCGCCATCAACAACGCATCGCCTACGTTCTCCTCCGTCTCCGGAGGGAGCATCGCCAGCGCCGGCTTCACCACGATCAGCAGCGGCACCTATCGTATTCGGGTCACGGCCGCGGGCAGTCAGACCGACATCCGCTTGGACAGCGTGACGGGGATTACTTTCAGCAGTGAAGAGATCCTGTCCGTCATCATCACCGGCACCAGCGGCGGCGTCCTCGTGAACGGCGCCGTTCTCCCGCAACAGGGCAGCCTGACCGTCATCAGCAACCCGTATGCGCGCGTACGCGCGGCCGCGGCCATCCCATCCGGTCAGAATCTCTCCGCAACGTTGGGCGGTACGAACTTGCTGGGTTCCGCCGCGGCGAACACGGTGTCGAATTACGTGCTGGTCAGCGCCGGCGCGCAGACGCTCAATTTGGTTCTCACTGGCACCACCCTCCCGACGAGCACCCAGACGCTCACGGCGGGCGACGACTACACCGTGCTGGTGTCGAACGGAAGCGCGGTCACCGGCACGACGACGACGCTCATCGCCGACGACAACCGGTATCCGTCGACCTCCACCTATGCCAAAGTCAAGCTCGTCAACGCCATGTCGGGAGGGGCCGGCGACCCCGTGTCGCTGAACGTGAACTACACGCCGGTGGCGAGCGCCATCGCGTTGAGCCAAGCGTCGCCCTCCGTGGAGGTGACGGCGGGTACCAATACGGAAATCGATACCGTCGATGCGACTACCTCGACGACCCTGTTCACGAATACCACGGCCACCTTGAACGGCAGCGGCGTGTACAGCTTGTTCATGTTTGGAAGCGCCACCGCGCCGATCGGCGCCTTGCGCATCAACCGCTAAGCGGAACGCCCGCTGCGGCCGCGACCAGGCGGTACGCAGCGGGCACCGGTCGGGCCCGCCCGCGGGGCCCAACCGACGCTCGTCACACTTACCCCCGACCAGGCGGTACGCAGCGGGCGAGTTTGCCGGCCCGCCCTGCGCGGGGCCTGATCGCCGGCACCACCCAGCACCGGCCGCTGCACCCAACGGCGTTAATCAGGTATCGGTTCTGGTACCGGCCTTTTTCAGGGAGCTGGAGCCGGGTCCTTCCAATCGCCTAGCTGCGGCGCATCGTGCATGTGCTTGAAAAGATCCTCGTTTGCCTGTTTTTTACCGGGATTACAGGACACGGACGGCAGCGGCGAGAGCGCGATGACGCAGTGATCGCCCACATGAAGGCTCACGCGGCCGGGATCCTTTTCCAGGCGATGGGTCCGCGAGCGCGACCATCCGAATTCAGGCGGCTTGGGCGTCGGCGTGGGCGCGACGTGCGGTCCGAATTCTCGCGGCTTCGGTGCGGACTCGCCGGAGGCCGACGCCGTGGCGGCGCGATTCAGCTCATTCGCCCAATCGATCGGCGGATGAATCGCATTGTTTTCTTCTTCCGGGGCTGCCGCTGCTTCGGGAGCCGCCTGAACCGGCTGGCTGGCGGGCCGCCGCCGGTTCGGGGGGCTGGCCGCGGGAGGCTGCTCGGGTTGCGATGGCAGCGCCGGCGCCGGCACGGGTGCAGGCGTCTTCTGCGGCGCGATGAACGGCAGATAGATGAGCTGCAAGCTCTCGGCCGCGGTGCGGATGTTCAGCGGCCGCGTCGTCGCCAGCAGTATCCAGCATACGATGACGTGGAGCGCAACGACGGCCGCGATGGTCGCTAGCCGGCGTGCGCGTTCACGAGTGACTGGCACCACGAGCAATACCTACGGCACATCATCTGCCGAGCATTGCGATAATCCGGAGCATGGCGGCCACGAGCAGCCGGTCAAAATGCCTGGCCGATCGAGAACTGGAAGCGCTCTGTTTCATCGGAGAAGGTGACGGAATCACCATGGCGCGCGTTCAGCGGTATGCCGAAGGAGAAGCGGAACAGGCCGAGCGGGGCCAGCCATTGGACCGCGACGCCGGTCGATCGCTTCAGATCGCTCCAATTGTCGAAATGGTAAGTCACCGGTGAATAGTTGTCAGCCCCCTTGAACGGTACTTTACTTCCCGTCTGAAAGACATTCCCGACATCGTAGAACCAGCTCACGCGGGCCGCGCCCCTCCATTTGTCCGGAACCGGAAAGATGAACTCGGCATTACCGACGATGCGTAAATTGCCGCCGTACGGATTGCCGCTGTTGACGTTGTCCTTGGGCCCCAACCGGCTCTCGCGATAGGCGCGGATGCTGTCGGCGCCGCCGGCGAAATAGTTCAGGTAAGGCGGCAGCGCGGTGGTGTTGCCCAGCGGCGAGCCGTAGTCCAACGCAGCGTGAAGGGACAACAGGTGTTTCCACCAGAGAGGCACGTACTGCAGGAATTCATAGTTGAGCGTGTAGTACTTGACGTCGCTGCCCGGCAGCGCGAGGCGCCCCGACAATGCGTTATGCATGCCGCGGTCCGCGAACAGCGCGCGATTGCGCGTGTCGATGGACCAGCCGGCGGATACCTCGTAGGTGGTGAACCGGGTGCCGTAAAAATAATACTGCGCGGACGGTTCGAAATCCCGCGACGAATAGGTGTTGCCGTTCGATCTCACCCAATCGACCGCCTGCAGCGAGCTGTAGCCCAGCGTGGTGAGCAGGCTCGACTGGTTGGCGGATGCGCCCACCTGCAAGCTTTGATATTCGGTGATCGGATAAGCCCAGTGCATCGCCGCGGAAATCTGCTCGCTCGTGAGCCGCGACGAGGCGGAGACGAATTGCGTGCTTTGGCGATAGGACAACGACGAGGTACGGGACACCCCATCGATGGTGGTGTACGGATCGGTGTGCGAGAACACGTAGGTCTTGTTGTACTTGCCCGCGTTGACTTCAAGCGCGACGCGATCGCCGGTTCCCATGAAATTGCTGTGCACGAAGCTGCCGTTCAGGCTGAAGCCCTGCGATTGGGAATAGCCGATGCCGCCGCCGAATTGTCCCGGCAAGCCTTCCTTGATGTTGTAGTCCACGTCCACGAGATCGGCGCTGCCGGGTACCGGCTTGGTCTCGAACTCCACCTTCTCCACGTACGGCAGGCGCTGCAGCCGCTCCTTCGACCGCTCCACCGCGGAGTTCGACAGCCAACCGCCCTCCAGCTGGCGCATTTCTCGGCGCAAGGTCTCGTCGTTGATGGCGCTGATATTGTTGAAATTGATGTGCCGCACGTACACGCGATTGTTCGGCTCGATGAAGAACGTCAGGGATACGGTCTTCTTCTCGTTGTCGGGGGTGGGCACCGGATCGATTTTCGCGAATGCATAGCCGTCGGCGCCGAGACGGTAACTCATCAGTTCCTGGGAACCGGTCACGGCCTTGCGCGAGTAGATATCGCCCGGTTTGATGAGCAGCAGCGCGCGCAGCTGGGCCTCGGGAACGACCATCGTGCCGGCCAGCTTGATCTCGGACACCTTGAATACGTCGCCTTCGTTGACGTTCACGGTGATGTACATGTCGTCTTTTTCGGGCGCTATCGCCACCTGCGTCGACTCGATCTGAAAGTTGGCGTAGCCGCGGTCCATGTAATAGGAACGCAGTTTCTCCAGATCGCCGGTCAAGGACTCGCGCGAGTAGCGGTCGTCTTGCTTGTACCAGGACAGCCAATTGGGGGTTTTCAGCTCGAAGCTGTCGAGAATGTCCTTTTCCTTGAACTTGGTGTCGCCCACCACGTTGATCTGTTCGATCTTGGCCCGCTTGCCTTCCTTGATGTCGACCATCACGTCCACCTTGTTGCCGGGCAGATCGGTGATCTTGGTATCGACGCGCACCGCATACTTGCCGCGGCTGAAGTACTGGTCGGTGAGGTATTGCTTGACCTCATCGAGCACCGAGCGATCGAAAGTCTTGCCGGTAGCCAGGCCCACGTTGCGCAGACTCTTCTGCAAATCCTCGGTCTTGATGTCCTTGTTGCCTTTGATCTCGAACTTGGCGATCGACGGGCGTTCGATCACCACCACGAGCAACGTGTTGCCGTCGCGGCGCAGTTCCACGTCGCGGAAGAACCCGGTGGCGTACAGCGCCCGCATGGCCTCGCCGACCCGCTGGCCGTCCATGCGATCGCCGATGTTCACCGGCAGATAGTTGAATACCGTGCCTTCGGAAATTCGTTGCAGTCCCTCGACCCGGATGTCGCCGACGGTGAAGGACTCGGGCGTTGCATCGGCATGCGCTATTGAAAAGACCGGTTGGATGGCCCACGCCACCAGCAACCCCGCCCGCAATTCAAACCGCACGCGGCAATGACGGACTGTGAGGGCGATGGATACCCAAGCTGAGCCAACACCGATCGAGCGGTGCAAATTGCAGATTGATCATGATTCCCCGTTAATTTAACTATCTCATTCCTGCAAAGGGCCGCGAGCGCCACACGGGCGCGCGCGCAACACCGATATCCCAGCGGCCCATCCCTCCCTGGCCGCCGCCGCTCGAGCGACGGTGCGACGCCGGCTCGCATCGGCGTGCATCCCAAGAGCCGGACAGGGGACGAAGCGAGGGGGCTATACGCCTCTGAAAGACCGTTGCAATAGCTGCAAGTTCAAGCGTCGATGAAGAAACGCCTGGAGGCGACCCCGCCCTCGAGCGCCCGCACGCGTATCTTTACCCACCCATCCACCGCAAACAAGATCTTGCCTGGCAAAAGCACGCTGCCGAGCCGCCGTATAATACTGCAAATGGCGGGAACGGCTCGAGTCTCTTTTGGCATCGCCCGGTCTCGCCAACATCACCTAACAACATCGCCAAACATCGCCGCTCTCGTCGGTCGGGGCGGGAACGGCGATGGCGGGTTTCGACCGGCTCTCGTTGACGGCGCGAGCGGGATAATGCTATAGGCTGAGCCACGAGCTAGCCCCAACCACCGCGCCCGCTCCCCCCTCGGAACCCCAAATACGCGATGCATCCCCGCCTCTCAACGCCATCAAGGCATTTGAAGCCGTAGTACGACTGGGCTCGGTGGTACGTGCCGCGGCGGAGCTCAACGTGACCCCCTCGGCAGTCACCCAACAGATTCGCACTCTGGAGGGGTATATCGGTCGCTAGGTTTTCAGCAATACCCGCCAAGCGCTCGAGTTACTAGGGTCGGTGATTGTCCTTGTTCACGGTGCGTCCGTGGCGGATGATGGCGGCAATTGACCGAGCCTGCGCAGCAACGGTGTGATGGTCAGGCCTTGCACGAACACCGAGAAGGCGACGACCGCGAAAGTCAGCGCCACGATGGTGCCGCGGCGCGGGAGTTCCTCGGGCAGGGCCAGCGCCAGGGCGAGTGCCAACGCGCCGCGCAGTCCACCCCAGAAAAGCAAATGCTGGTGGCGTTTATCCACCCGCCAGTGAGTCCGGCTGAAAAGCGCGCACAGCGGATAGATCGAAACGGCTCTGCCAAAGGTGACGAGCGCGATGGCCGCCAACGCGGGAAGCCACAGGCCGTCGAAGCGTTGCTGCGCTTCCTGCAGGCCGATCAGTATGAAGATCAGTGAATTGGCGATGAACGCGGCATATTCCCAAAACGTCAACAGGCCATGACGAGCACCGTCGCCGGCCGCTCCAAACACTCGATAATTTCCCACCACCAAACCGGCGCTCAGGGCGGCGAGCACCCCGGAGAAGTGAAAGTGCTCGGCGATAAAAAAGGAGCCGTACGCTGCCAGAGTCGTCAGCGTGAACTCGACCAGCGGATCGCGCGTCCGGCCAGCCAGGATCATGCAGCCGTAGCCGATGAGGGCGCCGATCAACGAGCCGGCACCGATGGTGAGAATGAGCGAGGCGGACACAGCCACCACGCTTTGCTGCTGGCCCGACATAACGCCTAACACGGCGACAAACGCCACGGCCGCCGTACCGTCGTTGAGCAAACTCTCCGACTCGACCAGCAGACGCAGACGGCCCTGCAAACCGGATTCCTTGAAGGTGGCGATGACGGAGACGGGATCGGTCGCTGCAATGAGCACGCCAAATAGGACCGATTCCAGCCACTGCCACTGAAGGAGGTAATGCATGCCGCTCGCCGTCACGAGGGCGGCCAGCGCCACGCCGACGGTGGCCAATACGCTGATAATGGGAAGGTCTTTTTTGAAGTCCGTCCACCGGATACATAGCGCCGCCTCGAACACCAACGGCGGCAGGAATACCGAAAAAATAAGGTCTTTGGATAAATGCACGGTGAAGTGCAATCGTGAGAAATACAGCCCCATGCCGGCGAGAACGAGGCCAACGGTATAGGGCATGCGCAGGCGTCGCGAAATGATTGCGACGAGGGAGGCGATGAGCAGCAATATCCCAAGTTGAGATAGGGTGGAGGTCACCAAAACCCCACGTAACTGGCTGAGATCATGGCTGCACCACCCCCTTACGATTAGTTGCGCCCTCCCGGATCACCGACATCCAATCGTATGTGATCCGAAGTGCAACCCCTGCATCCCACAGGACTGCAAGCCTCAGGGCGTGCCACTTTGATTATAGGGGGCGCATATCCTTGCTGTCACCAAGCGACGCACGGTTTTCGCCGCCCTCGGCGAGCGACCAACCGACCGATTTGCCCGGTCGGTCGGGCTGTAACGAGCGGGCTCAGCCATGTAGGGAATGCACCGGCGCGGCACGCTACCTTCAACGCGTGTTGACGCGCCGTTCTTCGTTATTCATCCGCGTCATGCATGGGGTTGGCGGCCGCCGCCATAACGACCGGGATCAACAACAGTACGAACGGCGTGCCCGCCAGGCGTGTGCCGTCACGCCTTGGAGAGGTCGAGCGCGACATCGACGATCATGTCCTCTTGTCCGCCCACCATGCGGCGGCGCCCGAGTTCCACCAGAATTCGGCGCGTGTCGATTCCGTACAGCGCGCTCGCCTTCTCCGCGTGACGCAAGAAGCTGGAATAGACGCCGGCATAGCCCAACGTCAGCGTTTCGCGATCGACCCGCACGGGCCGATCCTGCAGCGGCCGCACCAACTCTTCGGCCGCATCCATCAACTTGTACAGATCGCAGCCATGCTTCCAGCCCTTTCGGTCGGCCGCGGCGATGAATACCTCGAGCGGCGCATTGCCGGCGCCCGCTCCCATGCCGGCCAAGCTCGCATCGATGCGGATGGCGCCGCCCTGGACGCCGACGATGCTGTTCGCGACGCCGAGCGACAGGTTGTGATGCGCATGAATCCCGCGCTCGGTGTCGGGTTTCAGCACCCGATCATAAGCCTCCAACCGGGCCTTGTAGCCATCCATGTCCAGAGCGCCGCCGCTATCGGTGACGTAAATGCAGGTGGCGCCATAGTCCTCCATCAGCTTGGCCTGCTGCGCCAGCTGCTCCGGCTCAGCCATATGGCTCATCATCAGAAAACCGACCGTGTCCATGCCCAGATCCCGCGCGGCGCGAATGTGCTGTCGTGACACGTCGGCTTCGGTGCAGTGGGTCGCAATCCTGACCGAGGTCACGCCCAGCCGGTTCGCGTGCTTCAAATCTTCGACCGTGCCGATCCCGGGCAGCAACAAGGTGGTCAGGCGTGCATGCTGGACGACGTCCGCGACCGCCTCGATCCATTCCCAATCGGTGTGCGCGCCGCACCCATAATTGAACGAGGAGCCCTTGAGCCCATCGCCATGCGCGACCTCGATGGCGTCGACCTTCGCATCGTCGAGCGCCTTGGCGATCTTGCGTACCGATTCGATGCCGTATTGGTGGCGGATGGCGTGCATGCCATCGCGCAGCGTGACATCCTGAATATATAACTTGGTCGTGGTCGGATCGAAAGCCATCACGCAAACTCCTCGCGCAGGCTGCGCATCGCGATTCTCGCGGCGATTTTCTCGGCCGTCTTCAAGGCGGCCGAGGTCATGATGTCGAGATTGCCCGCATAGGCCGGCAGATAATGGGCCGCGCCCTCCACCTCGAGAAATGTGCTCGCTTTGATGCCTGTGAATTCACCGACTCCGGGAATGCGAATCGGATTATTCGCATCGAAATGTTCGAATTGCACTTTCTGCTTGAGCCGGTAACCCGGCACGTAGGCGTGGACCCCGGCCACCATGGTCTCGATCGCGGCGGTAATGGCCTGCTCGTCGGCGCCCGAGGACAGCGTGAATACCGTATCGCGCATGATGAGCGGCGGCTCGGCGGGGTTCAACACGATGATGGCCTTGCCCTTGGCGGCGCCGCCGACCACTTCGATTCCCTTCGAGGTCGTTTCGGTGAATTCATCGATATTGGCACGAGTTCCGGGGCCGGCGGATCGCGAGGCAATCGAGGCGACGATCTCGGCATAGTGGACCGTGGCCACCGACGCCACGGCGGCGACGATGGGTATCGTCGCCTGTCCTCCGCAGGTCACCATGTTGACGTTGAGCGCATCGAGATGGTCATCGCCATTGACGATGGGTACGACGAAAGGACCGATCGCCGCCGGCGTCAGGTCGATCATGACCTTGCCGGCAGCGGTGCAGATATCGCTGTTGCGGCGGTGTGCGCCGGCCGACGTGGCGTCGAAGACGATGCCGATGTCGGGCCACGCCTCGAGCCGTTGCAAGCCGTCGATCCCTTCATGAGTGACCGCGACACCGAGGCGCGCGGCGCGCGCCAAGCCATCCGAAGCGGGATCGATGCCGACCATCGCGGCAACATTCAAGGTGGCGGAAGTGCGCATGATCTTGATCATCAGGTCGGTGCCGATATTGCCCGAACCGATGATGGCGACGTTCGTCTTGCGAGCCATTAGCCAATCTCCCGATAGGTAAATCCACAATGGCCCAGGCCACCGATCTCGGCCCTGACCACGTCCCCGACGGTGAGAGACACCATCGGGCCCAGTGCGCCGGTGAGCACGATGTCGCCGGCTTTCAAACCTTCGCCGCGGCTTGCGAGGATGCGCGCGAGCCAGGCGGCGGCGTTCAGCGGATGGCCGAGACAGGCTGCGCCGGCGCCCAGCGAGACGATCTGGCCGTTCACCTCGAGCACCATGCCGCAGGTCTTGAGATCGAGCCCGCTTAGCGGCCGGGGTGTGCGCCCCAGCACATAGAACGCCGAGGATCCGTTGTCGGCGACGGTATCGGCGAACGTGATCTTCCAGTCGGCGATTCGGCTGTCGACGATCTCGATGGCCGGAAGGGCATGGGCGGTTGCGGCGATCACATCCTGAACCGATGCATCGGTGCTGTTCAAATCGTGCGCGAGCACCAGAGCGACCTCGGCCTCGGCTTTGGGCTGCAAGACTTTCGAGCGCGGCAAGGTGCCGCCATCCTCGATGGCCATGTCATCGAACAGCACGCCGTAATCGGGCTGATCCACCCCGAGCTGCGCCTGAACGGCCTTGGCGGTCAGGCCGATCTTGCGGCCCACGATGCGGCGGCCCTGCGTGCTCCAGGCAAGCGTATTGATGCTCTGGATGGCATACGCCGCCTCGGCATCGGTGGGCGCCAGCCCGTCGCGCAGCGGTGCGGTGGGTCCCGCCGTATAGGCGCTACGCAAGCGCTCCGCCAGTTGTTGCAGCGTACTCATTAGAATCCAATCCCCCCGGGTCGTCCGATCGTAGCGTCCGGCGACTAGAGTAAGAGCACCCAGGGGCGCACGCAATTTACAAACGGGGATATTTCCCATATTGTGGGAATATGAAGTCAAGGGGCGCCGAAGGCGCGGCCGTCCTCGGCAAAGCGTTCGCGCTGTTCGAACGAATGGTTGCTGACCGAGGCAATACCGCACTTGCGGTCATGGCTCGGGAGATGGGGTTGCCTTCCTCGACCGTCTACCGATTCGTGACCGCACTCGAACGCGCCGGCTGGGTGTGCCGCGTCGGGCGTGGCCGCTACGATGTGGGTATACGGATCGTCGAGATGCTTGCCGGCATTTCGGCCCACGATGTGCTGGTGAAGGTGGCGCGCCCGGTCCTCGACCGACTCGCGCGGCAAACCCGGGCGACCGTGCACTTGGGCATCTGGGAAGGCGACATGGTCACCTACCTCGTGAAGACGACCGGCCGCGCCGCGGCGTCGGCCCCCCTGTTCACGCGCGAGCATACCCAGCTCGAGGCGTATTGCACCGGCATCGGTAAAATGCTGCTGGCTCACCAACCGCACAGTGCGCAGCAGGCATACGTGACCGCCAGTCCCTTCGTCGCCCTCACCAGCCGCACCATCACCGAGCCCGCAAAGCTCCTCGCGGCCTTCAAACTGTCGCGCAAACGCGGCTATGCCACCGACGACGGTGAAACGGCGGATGACCTTTACTGTATCGCGGTTCCGTTGCGCTATGGTCGGCAAGCGATGGCGGCGGTCTCGCTCGCCTACCCGCGTGCCTCGGGACTCTCGCAGCCACTGCAGAGCCGCTTGCTGCAACTGAACGCGTGCGCATCCGAGATTCGGCGCAGACTGGGGCAACAGGTGTCCTGAGGCACGCAACCGATCGAGCGCCAGGCAGCGTCCGGCCGCATGGCCGGTTGCCACACTCCACGCCCTGCGCCTGCGCATCAGGTTGCTCATGCGGGCGACGATGGCAGGTACGCTGCCGCGCCCAAATGCTAGTATTCCAGGTCGTTGAATTTCAGAACCGATTTCAGTATCGGAACTTCAGTAGAGAATTCATATCGTGCCACCCCCGAAGGGCTTGCCGGCTTCGCGCTCGCGCATACAACGCTCGCCTGACCAGGGTGCACTCGAACCACCCCATCCGAGCGCCGGCGCGCGCAATGTCGTCATTGCCGCCTATCTCGGCTGGACGCTCGATGCATTCGATTTCTTCATACTGATCTTCACCTTTGATGACGTCGCGAGAACATTCGGCGTCAGCATCGCGTCGATCACGCTGGCCATCACGCTGACGCTCGCGGCGCGCGCCATCGGCGCGTTCGTGTTCGGGCGCATGGCGGACCGATACGGTCGCAAGCCCACCCTGATGCTGGTCATCCTCCTCTACTCGGTGTTCGAGTTTTTCAGCGGTTTGGCTTGGTCGTACGCCTCCTTTTTGATGATTCGCCTCCTATTCGGCATTGCCATGGGCGGTGAATGGGGCGTCGGCAGCTCACTCGCGATGGAGAGCATCCCGCCGCGCTGGCGCGGGTGGGTTTCCGGCCTGTTACAGTCAGGCTACCCGTCCGGTTACCTGCTCGCAACTCTGGTGTTCGGACTGGCCTATGGTTCTTTGGGCTGGCGCGGCATGTTCTTCGTCGGCGCCGCGCCCGCGCTGCTGGTCATCTTCATCAATTTCAAGCTCGAGGAAAGTCCGGTGTTCCGACGCGAGTCGAAGCAACCGCGCGCCTCGCTTCTTCAGGTTGTTCGCTCGAACCTGCGCGTCACGATCTATGCGATCGTCATGATGACCGCCTTCAATTTTCTGTCGCATGGCACACAGGATATCTATCCGAAACTGTATCTCGGCAAGCAGCTCGGACTGGCGCACGCGACGCTGACGGATATCGTGCTGTTCTACAATGTTGCCGCCATTCTGGGCGGCATCACGTTCGGCTTGCTCAGCCAGAAAATCGGCCGCCGCAAGGCGATTGCATCGGCCTGCGTGCTCTCGCTGCTGGCGGTCTATCCCTGGTCGCATGGCGCCGGCGCCCTGCACGTTGCGCTCGCTGCATTCGCCATGCAGTTCGCGGTTCAGGGGGCATGGGGAGTGGTACCGGCGCATCTCAACGAGCTATCGCCGCCCACGATGCGCGGCACTTTTCCCGGCCTGGTGTACCAACTGGGTAATTTTCTGGCCTCGTACAATGCCACCTTGCAGGTACGGATCGCCGATGCTCACGGACATGACTATGGCTATGCGCTGCTGATGGTCGCGAGCGCGGGGGCGCTGCTGCTGATCGCGCTGATGCTGTTCGGTCCCGAAGCTCACAATGTATCCATGACCGAAGCCACGCTCGCGGAGTCCTGACGAGCGCAACCCGTCAACGCAATGCATGCACCGCCGGGCCTAGGTCTGGCCTGGGGCTGGCGGAGAAAATTTCATCGGAAAGTTGCGTTACGCACATGGCCACCCAGGCTGCGGCTACAGGCCGGCCCCTGGGTCGCGAACAGATGCCGTGACATCGTCAGCTGCGCAGAGGTGCGCGGCCCCAGCTGTTGAGGGTACGTTCCTCGTGAGGCCACGAGCCGACCGGACGATCTGCGGTCACCTCTTCCAACTCCGCCGAGATCTCGACCCAATTGCCGTCAGGATCGTGTACGAAAAGGAACAGGTTATTGCCGGGGCCATGACGGCCCGGTCCCCATTCAACCGGCACACGCAGCCTTGCGAAGTGATCGCCCCAATCACGAATACCGTTCCAATCCGATGTTTCATAACAGTGATGATCGAGCCGGTTCGAGTTGGCGAGAAAAATCGCCAGGCTGTGATGTTCGTGGTCCGTGCGCAGGAAACACGTTCGCATCGAACCCGACGGGTCCATGACGCGATCGGTCAATCGGAAACCCACGACGTCGCGGTAGAAATTCAGCATGCCATCTGCGTCGGTGCTGGCCAAAACCAGATGCTGCAATCTCGCCGGAAGGGGCCGAACCGGCAATGAAGAGGCGTCGTACCCCGCGCGGATTCCGAAAACTACGTGATGACCATCGGGGTCGGAAAATCCCACGGATGGTGCTTCGAACAAAGGTGTCATCGATTGTTCAAAGGGGATCTTCGCTGCCTCAAGCCGCCGCGTCAGTGCGGTCAGCACACCGAAATCGGGGACAGCGTACGCGGCAAATCCGAGGGTTCCGCTCGGGCCGAAGGAAATCAACAGCGAGCGCTGCGGCCCTTCGCAAAACCACTGGCCATGCAGAGGGACGACCGTCATTCCGAGGCATCGTCCGTAAAAACCTGCGAGCCCCTGGGGGTCAGGGGATAGAAGTTGCAGGTGATCGAGATGCGCCCCCAGAGCCGAGGTTTCCGGATTTACTGCTTCGACTTGCATTTCATGAGCGCTCGGTGGCATTGGTGATATCTTACGCGATGGCCAGTACACAAATCAATGGTGCACTCCCTAATCGTATGTCCGTCTAGCGGAATAGATGGTGTACATATCAACGGTTGACTATTCATTGGTCAGCTGTCAAAATTTAGCCGTTTGACGAGCGTGCCGCTTCTGGTGAGCGCGCTTTGACGGCGAGTTAATACAAGAATTAGTTTGACTGGCACTAGAGGGGAGCAGAATGAAAAAGCGCGCTTTGCGGGGACCCACGCCCAAGTCGATGGGGGTGGGCTTGATGATTGCCGGTCTAGCCGCGTGGAGTGTTTCGGCGCGCAGCCAGGCCATCCCTTCGGGAGTCGGCAGCGGCACACCGGGCGGCGCACGCTCGGAGCAGGACACCTCCCTTCTGGAAATTATAGTCACTGCCGAGAAGCGATCCACATCGCTTCAGGATACGCCTATCGCTATGGATGCTTTTCTGGGCGAGGACATCCGCCGCTCCGCCATCAGCGATATTTCCGGCCTGACACGCATAGCGCCAGACCTGCAGATGCTGCAAACCGACCGGACTCTGCAGCTCAGCATTCGAGGCGTGACGAGCCTCGATGTATCAAGTTCCAGCGACCCCGCGTTGACCGTGAGTCTCGACGGCGAGTACATCAATAGCGGAACCGCCATCAACGCGGCGCTATTCGACTTGGAGCGGGTGGAAGTCCTGCGCGGGCCC
This sequence comes from Pseudomonadota bacterium, assembly GCA_030799355.1. Lineage (GTDB taxonomy): Bacteria > Pseudomonadota > Gammaproteobacteria > Steroidobacterales > Steroidobacteraceae > Bog-1198. The sequence continues at coordinate 1,198 of JALYHP010000014.1, read as the reverse complement.
CAAGGAACTCTCTACGGACGCAATTCCACCGCCGGCGCGCTCAACCTGATCGCCGCCAAGCCGCAGCTATCGACATACGATGGCTACGTCACGGCGGGTTACGGAAATTTCGAGGCCAAGCACGGCGAAGCCGCATTCAACGTGCCCATCGGCGACAGGGCCGCGGTTCGACTCTCCTTATTCCATGACGATCACGAGGGCTACCGCGACAATCATCCTGCCATCAACGGCGACAATGCCAACACGTCGGCGGCGCGAATTTCAATATTGGCACAGCCGAACGATCGCATGACCGCGTACGCGGCCGGCGAATTCGTGGACGTGAACCAAGGGCAGATCGCCCAATATGGCGTCGCGGTCACCGCGTCGACCCCGGGCCTCGTGTCTTACACGAACCCGAACGATCCGACGCAATCTAGCCTGATTCCGTCTCAATCGACGTTCTCTTATGACCCGTCGCGCTTTCCCCTTGCGACGAACGGGTCCTTCCAATCGCGGCAGTACGCTCTTCGCGCGCGGCTTGATTATGATTTAGGACCTGCAACCGTGACCTATGCCGGCGCTATCCGATACATACGATCGGGCGAGGTGCAGGAATTCGACGGCCTCGCACCTGGCGGTGGTGTCCACTTCCTTGCCAACGACCCGAGCTTAAACTCGCATACGGAGAGCCACGAACTGCGGCTGTCGAGCGATAAGTCCAGCGCGGTGATTTGGCAAACGGGTGTATTCTTTTTTCGAGAAACGCAGAGCGTCGTCCAAGGCCTGTACGCGACCAATTTTCAGATCCCTCCATTCCCCGCAACGGGCACCTACGTCAACACCTTCTACCGCCCCGACGTGAAGGACACCTCCCCGGCGGGCTTCGGACAAATGACCATTCCGGTGATCACCGACGTGTTGAGCGTAACGGCGGGCGTCCGCTACACCTCCGATAAAAAGAGCGCCACTTTCTATAATTGCCCCTTCAACTTTACGAATTACCTGATCGGCAATGTGACCGCCCTGCCGGGGACGAATTGCACCGGCGTCACGGTCACGCCTCAGAGCTTCTCCGGCAGTAAAGCAACATGGACCGCCGGGGTCGATTGGCATCCCTCGACGGGCCACCTCGTCTACGGCAAAGTCTCCTCGGGTTTCAAAGCAGGCGGCTTCGACAACGCGGGCTCGTTCAGCCCGGAGTCTCTCTTGGCCTATG
>JALYHP010000113.1 GCA_030799355.1 Pseudomonadota bacterium | reverse complement strand
ACTTGGACTTCATGGGTGGTGCACTGTCGAGTGGGCGGTCCAGAATTTCCTAGATGGTGCCACGCGCGGCGGCGGCGGGCGCTCTCGGGGCGGCCGGTGCTTGCGGAGCTGCCGGAGTCTCGTGCTGCCGCTCCGTGATCGAATTCAAGAACTTCACCGAGGCGATCTCCAAGCTGTCGATCAGCGAGGTGGTCTTCGACTCGAGAAACATGTGCGCCAGCAACAGCGTGATCGCCACGCCCAGACCCGATGCCGTGTTGTTCATGGCCACGGAAATGGCGGCCGCCAACAAGCTGGCCTTCTCCGCCGGATTCGCGGTGGCGACGGCGCTGAACGCTCCGATGAGGCCGGTTATCGTGCCGAGCAAACCGATGAGCAGGCCCACGTTGGCGAGCGACGACAGATAATGAGTGCGTTTCTCGATGCGCGGGATGACCTCGAGGAGGCTCTCGTCCATGGCCTTTTCGATATCGTCGCGCCGGCGGGCGCTCGCGACGCGCGCCACGCCATAGTTCAATATGGTGGCGATCGACGCATTGGAATTTTGCGTGAGCGCGACGACTTGCTTGAAGTTACCGGAGCTCAGTGCCGGCACGAGGTCGTCCCACAGGCTGCGGTTGCGGATGGTTTCGCGCGTCAGATAGATGTACCGCTCGATGGCGATCGAGACGCCGACGACGAAGATCAAGGCCAGCGGGTACAAAAAGAGCCCACCGTCCTTGAAGAAATTAATGACCGAGTTGAAAAAATTCATCTGCGCGCTCCTATACTCGTCCGCTGTAAACAATCACCGAGATTCAATCAGATTCTGTAAAAAGTGAGGCGGACTTACTTCTCACCCTGCTTCGCCGCTTTCGCCGCCCCATTTTGCGACGCGTCCGCCCGCACGGCCCCGTAGTAGGCCACTTCCCGTTTGAACTCGTCGCGGTCGACCGGCGCCAGAGCCTCATCCAGCAGGCTGTTCATGGGCTTACCGGACAGATCCCCGATATCAGATCTCTTCCAGGGGACCACATACATGACCTTCGGCTGTTCCTGATCGCCGGTCACGGTCGCCGTGCTCAAATCGAGGCGGTCCACCGCGCCTGGCGCCTTTTGGCCGGCGGGCTTGGCGGTATCGGCATTGACCGGGGCCGCCGCGCGCGCCGCGGTGCGGGCCGGAGGGGGCGCGGTGCCCGCCGAGACTGTGGGGACGGCGGTCGGCGTAGCGGGAGCGATGGTGCTCCGGCCGGGGGCCGCGGACGTGTCGGCGCGCGGTTCGCCCGCATCTGCCTGCGCGCTCGATGGCAGCCGAGGTTTCGCAGGGACAGCGGGCGGGGCCGAGCCCGCCGCACGGGGGGATGAAGAGGCGGCCGGCGCAGCGTCCTGCGCCGCAGCGAACCCGGCATTGGCCAGACCGTAGCCGAGCGCGGCACCGGCGGTGGCCGGCCAGATCAACACACGGCCCAAAAACTTCAAGCCTAGGTTCATGCAGGCTCCTTTTTGGCGGCGGGCACCGGGGCAGCGACGCGTTTCCGCAATTCCACCACCCAACCCGCTACTTGCTTGTTCTCGCCCGCGAGCTGGATGTAGCGTTCGAATTGCTCGAGCGCCTTCTGCGGCTCGGCGAGGTACAAATCATAGAGCACGCCCAGGTTCAAATACGCAGGGGCGTAGTTCGGCTCAGCGGCTATCGTACGCTGGTACGCCGCCTCGGCTTCGGTAAATTTTCCAAGCTTTCGTTCCACGATGCCCAGCTCGTTCCCCGCGACGGCATTCGCGGGGTCGCGCTCGAGCACCGCCTTGAACGCCGTTTCAGCCTCGGGCAAGCGGGAACCTTGTAAGTACAGCAAGCCCAAATTCAACTGCGGCCCCGCAAGTTCGGGATAGGCCGCCGTCAATTGCTTGAGTTGCAGCTCGGCATCGGTGGCGCGCCCGGCCTTCATCAGCTGCAACGCCTCCGCATATTGCTGCGCCGCCTGAGCGGGCACCGGCACGGTGTTGCCGGGGGCAGCGGCGTTGACCGGCGCAGATGGCTTGCTCGGCGCAGCGGCCTTGCCGGGTGGCGACCCATCGCCCCGTGCCGTCACGCCAACGCTCGCCGGGGTGCTACCACTCGCCGGGGCGCCGGCATTCGCCGCAGCGCCCGCGGCCGCGGCACCGGCGGGCACCGCAGCGTGCGCATCCACCGAGCCATCGGCCGCGGGCTTCGCGACGTACAGCACAGGCTCGTCGTGCCGCGTGCTTTGGCAGGCCGCGACGAGGATCAGCAGCCCCCCGCTAATGTATCGATTCGACCAGCGGCTCACCGAGTTCCACCTTGCCGTAACGGCCTGGATTGAGTTGTGCCAGCGCGGCGAAGCTCTTCTGTACCCACTCGTCGTAGGTCCCGTCCTTGGCGCGAGCGGCATTCACTTCATGCAATTTGATCGACTTCTCCTCGAACGGAAATGCCTGCTCCTCGAGCAGTACGTTGTACTGTTCCAATTCGTCCTTTGAAAGATTCTTCGGGCGCTCCGAACTCATCAGATCCTTGCCCAACTGCCGATAGAGTTCGGCGCTTTCGAAGGTCGCGGCCGTGGTCACATCGGACACCTGGTAGTCGGCCGCCTGAGTATAAGCTTTGAGCGCTGCCTCCATTGCCTTGCGCTTTTCGGCCAAAGACTTCTTGAGCGGTGCTACCAGCTTGATGCGCACGAATTCTTCGCGCACCGGACCTGCGAGCGTCAATGTGGCCTTCGCCGCAAGCGCCCGGCTCCGATCCGTGCGCGCCGCGCCCGCGGAGCGGTCGGCTGCGACGATGTCCTTGAGCCAGTAGTCGCGTCCGCTGATATCCCCTGACTTCGCAGCCATCCCGCTCAACTTGTTGCGCGCCTCCATCGCGGGATTCAACGGCTGCGGGAAATGCTTGACGAAGGATTCCAACATGGAACGCGACTTTGCCGTATTGCCGGCTTGGTCGTATAGCTCCGCCGCCCGCAGCGTAGCCTCACGCTGGACATCGGGCGATTCGCCGGCCGCTTGCGCAATCCTCTCGAACTCGACAGCCGCCGACCCCGGATGCTTGGACTCGGCGTAAGCCACGGCGAGCTTGCGGGTGACGTCTCCCTGTAATGGGCTCTGCGGGAAATTGCGGCGAAAATCCTCCAGCACGGCGATGGCCCGGTCCCATTGTTTTGCGGTAATCAGCAGCGCGGCCGCATCGAAGTCCGCATTGGACCGGACCTTCGATGTCGGCGCCTCTCGCGACACGCGCAGGAAGTCCTCCACCGCACCCGCGCTGTCACCGGCCTTGCTCTTCTGTTCACCTTGCTTGTAAATCGCCGCGGCGAGCCGCTCGACGATGACGGCGCGTTCGGGGTCATTGGGCGGCATGAGCGCCTGCGCGCTGCTGTACCCGGCCTCGGCTTTGTCATACCGGCCTTGCTCGAATTCGGAATTCGCGATCACGGTCCAGGCAATCCTTTGCTTGGACTGATCCGGCGGCGGTGTCCGTGCCAACAGACTCTGCGCCGCGGTGATGGCGCGCGGGTAGTCCTTGGCCGCGTACAAATCGGCCGCGGCCCGCGTGAGTACCTGAGCAGTCTCGGGGTGCTGAGGAAACGCCTGCGCAAATCGCAGCGAGCTGTCGATGCCGCGCGTGTGCATCTCCGCCTTGGCCTCGCCCGACAATCCCTCCTCGTCCTTGCCGTAGGCGACGATCGCGGCGTACCCGGCGGCGGCCGCTTTCTCATGGCTGCCGTAGCCGTAGGCGGTACGCTCGTACTCCTGCGCGGCTTGCAGATATTGCTTGCTCTCGAACAGCGTGTCCGCGAGCAGGAAATCCGTCGCGGCGGTTTGCGGATCGTCCGGAAACGAGGTGATGAAGCTGCGATACCACTTCGCCGCCTCCTGATAATCCACCATGTTCTTGGTACGCTGCGCTTGCGCATGGTAGTACTGCGCGACGTCCTTCAAGCTCGTCTTCAGCTCCGACACCACCGCGGGCTCGCCATTCGGCGTGCGGCTCTGCCAGTACGGCGTACCGTAACTGTAATCCTCGACGAACTCCTTTTTTCCCTGCAGCACCAATTGCGGGAATCCGCCCTTGGAATAGGCCTCGATGGCCTGCATCTGGAGCAGCGGCGCCTTCTCGTTGTTGCGGTCCTGCGACACGAACGCGCGATAGGCGTCGGCGGCGTCGGTATACCGTTCCTTGTCGATGTACAAGTCACCCAACCGCGCATACAGCAGGTACGAATAGGGCCGGGGTTTGCGGCGTCTCACGAAATCGTCGATGCTCTTCGGTCCATCAAGATAGGAAAACGTGATCGACATGACGCGAAATGTGTCCTCCACCAGTTCGCGATTGGGGCGGCTGAGGCTCTCGAGCTCGATCAGCGCGGACGGATCGCGCGGCGATACCAGTACCGAATCGAGGACTCCGGCGAAGGAATCCAGGCTGCGCTCGTTCTCGCCTTGCTTGAACAAGGACCAGCCATGCTTGTACAGGCTTTGGTTGTAGTAGACGGAGGTGCGGCCCACATTGACCACCGCCTCGTACGCTGCTTGCGCCTTGACATAGGACTTGGCGGCGAACAGCAGCTCACCGCGCCGAAACTGTGCCTCGTCCCGGTAACGGCTGCGCGGATACATCGCCACCAATTGGTCGAGCGCGGCGAGTGCCTTGTCCGGCTGCGCATTGAGTTCATAGGCGCGCGCCAGCTGATAAAGCACCGCATCGTTGCGCTCATATGTCGGGTAGGCCTGGAGCAAAGCGGCATACAAGTGGATGGCTTCCGTTGCGCGCAAGCCCTCGTTGGTCACGAGTTCGCGCTCGATGCGCTCGGATTCGGAGCTTTCCAGGTTCAGATCGCCCAGCCGGCGCAACGCCTCCGCGCGCAGCGCCGCATCACCCGCATTCAAGTCGAGAAAACGGCGATAGCTGTCCATGGCCTTGTCGGTATCCACGCCATGCGGCGGATCGGTATTCACCTCGACCTGTTGGCCTTCCAAGTCCTTGATGGTGGGCGGCGGCCGCTTCGCTGCGGCCACGGCCGGCACCCAGCTCGGGGCGCCGAGCAGTGCCAGCCAGATGGCGAGGCCCCACGGGGCGGGACGCTTCATGGATTGGCCCGCGGCTTGGTCTGCGGCCCCTTGTCCGCGGCCTTGTCGTAGATCGCGGCCAGCGCGTAGCGGGCTTGTATTTGATAAAGCTCGATGCGCTGCTTCTGGCCCTGCAGTTCGCGGATGGCGAGTACCTGCAGGAAGCGGTTTTGCCGTCCCGACAGTTCGGTCAACCGCTGCTGCAATTCGTCCATGCGGGCGCGCACCGCGGTCACTCGCGCCGCGAAAGAGCCGGTATTGGCCGGCATCCCCGACCGCGCTTGCTTGACCGCCACCACCCGCCTCTGCGTCTGTACCAGCGATGCCTCGAGTTCCTTGACCGAACGGCGCTCATTCCACAAGCGAGCCTTGAAGCTCTCCGCGAGCCGCCAGTACATGACGCCCTTCAGCAAGCGCAATCGGTCGCGCATGTCCGCCAGGTCCGGATCATCCGGGTGCGCGGCCACGTAATCCTCGATCCGCTTCAGCCGCGCCCAGTTTTGCTGCTCCTGCGGCGTGCCGAGCGCGGCCACATCGTTGGACTTGTCGATCTCGTTGATGCGCGATTCGAAATCGACGCGCCGTTTGGCGAGAGCATCGAGATCCGTGGCCGCCATGACGGCATCCGCCTTCGGTACACGCTCGTCATAGGCCTTCTGCCGGGTATCCAACATATCGTCGAACGCGGATAGATTCTCGCGCCACGCGTCGAGATTGCGGCTCATGAAATTGAGCTCCCGATAATTCTTCAGTCCTTCCTGAAATTCGTTGCCGGCGAGCAGCTGGTACAAATAGCGCGATTCGGGCGCATCCGGCAGGCTCTGGAGCTGCCAGTACCACGTGAGCGAGCCCTTGCCGTCATCTTTCAGCAGCCGATCGAGCAGCTTGCCGCTGCGGATTTGCTCGATCGAGTCATCGATGCGTTTCATCTCGGCATCGAAGGAATCGATGGCCGTGCTGTAGAACTCGGCCGCCTGGCCACTCGCCCCCATCTGATTGTAGGCATAGGGAACCGTGAGATACGACTCCTGGACCGCGGAATCGAGTAAATCGCGCTTGCGCAGCGCAAGCCAGGGCACCAGGGCCCGCTTGAAATCTCCGAGCGACGAATCGGCCCAGCCCACCCCGAGCAGCGCCTTGCTGGAATAGGGCCCATCCAGTCGTACCCGCTCCAGAACCGGCCGCGCGTCCGCGGCACGCTCGGCCTGCAGCAAGGCAAACCCGAGAGCGAGGTTCGCTTTGTCGCGCAGCGCCAGCAGTTCGTCGCTCGCCGTATTCAGACGGCCTACCTGGTCGAGATGGGGAATTGCATCCGCCAGGCGGCCTTTGCGCACCAGCGCCACCCCGAGATTGAATTGGGCATACGCCGTCCAGTCGGCCGGCCCATGCCACGCGCTCAGGGCGGCAATGGCATCATCGTAACGTTCCTCCCGCAACATGAGCTGCGCCAGGAGCATGTAGCGCTCGGCGCCGATGCGCGGCTGGATCTTGTCGGAAACCTGCCGCAACGCGTGCTCGGATTCCTGCAGATAGCCGCGCTGATACCAGACCTTGCCGAGGTAGAACCACGCCTTGTTGCGTACCGCCTCCGAGGTGTTCGCGTTCAGCAGCTTTTCAAAAATATTGCCCGCTTCGACGTGCTCCCCCAACGACAGGTACAGGCCCCCGAGCAGCAGTTCCGCCTCGCCTTGGGTGTTGGGCAGCCGCTGTAGCTGCCGTGCGGCCAGCAAGCGGGTGATCGCATCGAAATAATCGGCTTGATAGAAATAGAACAGCACATCGCCGTAGTGCAGATCCTTGACGTCCTGCGGGGCGAGGCCGTCCGGATCCGGTTTGACGTTCTTGCTCCAGGCAGGTCCCAGCGAGAACACCAGCAGCAATCCGCCCAATGTCAGCGGCCGAAGTCTGTGGATCACGCGCAGCACGTCAATCCCAATCTTTGATCTTGAACTCGGGCTGGTGCTTGGTGACGCGATCGGTGATCTTGAGCTCCAGGTACTTGGCGCCCACACCCTTGTCGAACGTGAGGGCGGCCCCCCGCTTGTAGTCCCGCTCCACCGGGCCCTTCCCCGTGAAGAACGCTACCAGTTCGTGCTTGCCGACCTTGAGATTGCCGAGATAGATTTCCTGGACACCGCCCTTGAGGAGCGCTTCTGCTTCGCGCGCCGTATAGAGGTAGTTCTTGACCTCCTTGTTGTCGATCTTGAGCGTCACCGAATCCAGTGCAAAAAAAGCGCCCACATCCATCGATACGTAGACGGCCACCTGGGTATTGGCGGGGAAGAGCAATTCTTCCTGAAGGACGAACAGGTCCTTGTTCAGGTCGATCACGTCCTTCTTCATGCCCTGCACTTCTTGATCCAGCGTCTTGAAGTCGGGGGGCGGTGCGTCCTCTGAGGCCGCAGGGGTCGGCGCAGGAGCCGCCGCTGCGCCGGGGGCCACCGCCGTGGGCGCTTGCGCATCGGGCGGCACCGCGGGGCCGGCGGCGGCGAGCGTTGCCGAGGCCGCGCCCGCCATCCACGCGCATGCCGCCCATGTGCAGAGCAACATACCGCCGCGCAACACCACTGAAACAGTTCGACGCTTGACATTCATAACAAACCCACGTTATTCGCGCAGCAATTCGCGTATCTTATCAACGTACGTGCGATCGTCACCCGCCTTGAAGCCGACGTTCGCATAACGCACTACACCCGAGCGGTCCACCAAGATCGTCATGGGCATCTTCTGGAGCAGATAATCTCGACCGATGCTCGACGTCGTGTCGAACAGAATGGGATACCGGACTTTCATCGCCGCGGCGAACTCGTGCGCGCGCCGCGCATCCTCGTCCACCGACACTCCGAGCACCACCAGGCCGGCCCGGATATAGGTGCTGTTGATGCGATCGAGCGCCGGCATCTCCTGACGCGAATCACCCGCCCAGCGCGCCCAGAAATTGACGAGCACCACCTCGCCGCGATATTCCGACAGGCGCAGGTTCCTGCCGTCCATGCTGCGCAGTACGAAATCCGGTGCCTGTTTGCCAATGAGCGTCGGAGTGGCGGCGAGCGCGGCCGCCATCAAGAGGCTCAAGGCAACAACGCAGGCGAACGGCGAGGTACGCATGCCGCGGCGTCTCACCGCATCGTTTTCTACCCGCAGCAAGCGCACCTTGTTCATAGCTTATGCAAAATCGCACACTGGGAGGCGCAGTGTCAACGCGGCGCCCGCGCGCATTGCCGGTCGGTGTCCGTTCAACCGGCAATCTTGCCGTTGACCAGACCGGCGAGCGGTTGGAAGGCGATCAACGCGTCGAGTGCCGCTCCGCTGCCCAAGGTGTTGTTCGCATTGGGTGATCCATAGAGCGTGGCGAATTGCGCCTGCGCGCCGTGCAAGGCCATGTAATTGAGCACCACCATCTGCGCCAGATTGAACACGTTGTTGCCGGCGGGGCTGCCGGTGGTGTTCAGACCGCCGTCGGAGTTGAAATAGCCTATCTGCAGACTCTGCTCCGGGTTGCTTTGCGCCGGCTGCGGCTTGCCGGCGGGGTTGTACACCAGGAAATAGGTGGCCGCCGTGTTCTGGTTGTCCCCCGTCCAAACGCCCTTGCCGCGTCCGGCCGTCGAACTGTCGATCATGCCGCTGCTCGCCAGCGAGCCGTCGCTGAACACGTAGATCATCACCGGCTTGCCGACGCGCGCGGCGTATTCCAAACAGGCGCCGATGCAGTTGCCGACATTGTAATCCTTGCCTTCGCCATCCGCCCGATTGCCCGAATGATAATCGAAGCCGCCCATCTCGATGGTCCCGGCGGCCGCGTTGCCGTCGATCACCAGCTTCATCACCGCCGCGGTCTTCTGATAGTCCGAGTTGCTCTGGTATTCGGCGGTCGTGAAAATCCCGCCGGCGCCGACGATCTTGGGATCGACATCCGGGTTCACCGCCGCGGGGTCGTTGTAGCGATCGACGATGTACGCGGCCTTGGTGTAAGCGCAGGCCTGGGTCTGCATGGCCGCCGCATTGGCGGTCGAATCCGTATAGGCCGTGACTTTGCCGTACTTCGCGTCGCTGATGCGCTTCATCGATTCCATGACATTGGTCACGTCGCTGGCATTCGGCAGCAGGGTGCTGAGCTGGCCGGTATTGACCAGGCCCTTGCTGTCCGTGGAACTCGAGATCTTGACCGGGGTCGCGCTCGGTATCACCATGCTCGGCGGCGCCATCGAATTGCCGCCGGAGGTCGAACTCGTCGACCCGATGAGATCGAGCAGGCCGCCGCGGGCGCCGAACTGGTAGATGCCGTACATGGGATTGTGCGGGTTGGTATTGGTGTCGTTCTGCGACAGCGCCGGAATCACCGTGCCGTTGGTATTGGCCATGGCCGAGGCGCCGGTGCGCGCCTTGATGCCGCGCAGCTGCGCGCTGTCGCCGTGAAAACGCAGGCCGAACGTGCTGTCGATGAAGTTCCCGCTGGTGCTGGGGCTCGGCACCATGGTACCCGGCAGACCCAGCTTGCTATAGCCCGCCACGGACAGGAAATCGAGCTGCCCCTTCGGCCCGCCAACCAGCACGTTGGAGCCGGCGATGTTGCCGCCCCCCGCCAGATCGAAACAGATGAAAGGGATCTTGCCGGCGCCGGTGGTGATGCCGCAGCTCGCCACGGCGCTTTGGATGTCCGTTGCGAGCGCGGCGCGCGCGGCGCGTGGGTTGGCGAGCAGGCCGAGCAGCGAGGGACCCAAGATGGTGGCGGCGCCGGCGAGGAAGCCCTGCGCCACGAATTCGCGCCGCGTCCGGGGCCGGGAATGATCCGGGTGCCGGAATGGTTCGTGGGGGCCGAGAGCTTTTGGCAATTTGCGCATAAATCAAGACCTCTTGCGATTCTTTCGCCGCTTAGTCGATCAACATGTCGGAGCTGCCCATGGCCGCCGCACAGGCCGCGGCCGTCACCGCCAGGGTGCGCGCCGTGGTGTTGCACGCGGTGGTGGCACAGAGCGTCCCGATCAAGCTGTTAAGTTCGGTGGTCACCGTCGAGGTTGCCGGCTGAGCCGACAATCCGCTGCCGAGCACGCGGGCCGCGAGAGCGCTGCTCACCTGAGCAGTGCTGCCCGGATAGGTCGACGCGTTCAATGTCACGCCGGGCAGCAGTTGCGCCGCCAGCGATGGCGTGTTGACCGCGACATTGCAGTACTGGATGGCGAGCTGGGCAATGCCGACCTGGTTTGCCGAGGAAAAGCTCTCGAGCGTCGATACCGTCGGCAATTGTTGCTGCACGGTCTGGTAGGTGTTGGACACCGCCGCCTGCGTCGTCGGCACCCCGGTGAGCGCCGACAGGCTGGAGTTGACCTGCGCAAAGGTGCGCACCCCGACGGCGGCCACCGGCGCCAAATCCACGGGTGCCGCGGAGACCGGCGTCGCTTCCGTGGTCACGTGCGCCGCCGTTCCCAGCTGGTCGAAGCTCAGGAAGAACTGATCGACCAGGGGGCCGCCCTGGATGGCGATCACCGTGCCGATGGTCGACAGCACCTCGCCCTGCGAGGTGTATTTGGCCGCGGTAACGGTGGTGTCGAGCGGACTATAGGCCTGCCCGACCGTCGGCAGCGTGCCGTTGATGCCGATGCGAATGCCCTTCACCGCAACGTTGTCGGGGGTCACCGTCGAGTCGAGCGAAATGAACGTCGGCTGGGTGAACAGGTAGCCGGCGCTGTCGTATTGGCTCGCCGTCATCATGACATAGCTCTTGGAGATGCCGGTGACCGCTTCCACGTTGAACAGCAGGTAGAAGCGCTGTCCGACGCCGGCATTGAAGTTCTGGGTGATTTGCGAGGCCGTCAACGCACGATCGTGGATGGCGACGAATTTGATGAGGCCCTGCCAGGAGCGATCGCCGGAGACTTCGTTGCCGAGCACCAGAGCGAACGTGGCATCCCAATTGGCGAGCGTGCCGCCCTTCTGTGGATCCGTGGCGCCGCTGTTCACGCCGTTGACGTAGAGCCGGCGCCCGTTGGTGGGATCGTAGGTGAGCACCACATGCTGCAAGGAGGCCTGCAGCAGCATCGCGGCCATCGGCGTCTGCAATTGCGGCATGCCGTTGAGGTCGGAGTTCGAGCCGCGCATCAGGAAGTCGTATTGTTGATTGGTCTGGCCGAGCGTGAAATTGCGCACGGTGTCGCCGCCCGAGTAGCTGACCATGTAGGACTTGTCGGCGGCGACCAGCGCGGGCGCCACCCAGGCCTCGATCGAGTATTCGCCGGTGGCCTCGATCAGGTCGTAGATTTTCTTGCTGGAGGATGTCGAGGCCTGGGCCTTGCCGCCGGCGCCCACCTGAATGCCCCAGCCCCCCGCCCAGGAGACGCTGCCCGACAAGGTGAGGTCCGCGGCGGGATCGACGCCGCTGGTATCGAAGGCCGTGAGGCCCGTGCCGGTCTGGAATTCGTACTTGGCGATGACGTTGGCATCGAAGCGGTTGGCGCCGCTCGCCACCGTCCCCTGCGTCAAGCCCAGGGCCTTGCTGGTGACCAGCGACGGATCGACGCTGGTCAGCGGCTCCCGGTTCGCAAAGGCTTGAATGGCCGCCAGCATGGTCGCCGCGTTGTCGCTGCACTTGCTCCAGCAGTTGTGGTTTTCATTCAGCAGCCGCTCGTAAAATCGCGAGTTGGCCGGGGTATTCAAATCCATTTTCGGGATGGCCGCCTGGTATGCCTGATTCACGTCGGACGATGCGAAGTACGGGGATTGTGGCGTCGCGGCGTTGGGCGAGTGGCACTTCGAGCAATAGGCCGTGAGCAACGGGTACACGGTGGCGCTGAAATCATTGGACGAGGCCGGGAAATTGCGGCTCTGGCCGACGGACTGGGAGGGCGGTTCCACCAGCTGCACCTGAGTGGTCGCGGTGCCCGTCGAACCGGCCCAGTTGGAAATCCAGGTGGTCAGGATCTGACCGCAGGCGCTGGGGTCCGACAGCCAGCAATTGTGACCGCCGCTCACCTTGACCACGATCCGCGACGCGGATGGCTGCTGTAGATCGACCACGGTGTTGGCCTGGGCATACGCCAAGTTCACATCGTCGCTGCGCGCGAAGTTCGGCATCTGCGCGGGCGAAGTCGCGTTATGGCATTGGCCGCAGCGGTTCTGTACCCGAACGTTGCTCCAGAAATTGACCGAAAAAGCTTGTACGTCGGCAGTGGCCGGCGAGGGTCCGGTATAGGCGCTGGCCGAACTGGTCGGAGCGACGGCGGCGGTCGCCGTGGTCGCCGGTCCGCCGCCGCTGCACGCGCTCAGGGCGGTGGCCGCGGCGAGTATCAAGCCGTAGAGGCGCACGAGGTTCATGCTAATTCCCCATGCAGTACACGGCCGCATCGGCAAAGACTTGCCGCAGCTTGTAGCCGTTGGATTTGAACGCCGCGGTCATGGTCGCGACTTGCGTTCGGTCGGCCGCGTCGCTCGGCGCACGGAAACACACGTACTTGAAGACCCGCGTGACCTGGCAGCTCGCGAATGCTTGGCTGCCGGCCAGTTCCTGCCCCAGGGATTTCGCTCCGTGTCCGCTGCCCGTCTGGGCGGAGTCCCATCCGAGTAGCTGGTTGACGCCGGTGCGCCAGCGATTGTCCCAGCGGTCGTCGGGCGTCACATAGCCTTGAGGAAAATTCGTGCTGTTGATGAAATATTTCGGTTGCACCTGGCCCGCGGTATAGACGATCTGGCCGGTGGAGGCCGCGGTGGCGGTATCGGTGTTGCTGAAATTATAATAAGCGAAGGCCTGGGCCATGGGGTCCATGCCGCTGTGGCAGCCGATGCAATTGTTCAAGAACAAGCTGCTGTCGCCGCCCGGACTGCGGGTCACGTCCTGACGGATGCGGTCGGGCGGCCGGGTGGTATCCATGATGGTCTGCAGGTCGTCGCACAGATGATTCATCATGGTGAAGCGAAACATGGCGCGATTGGTGCCGTTGATGAAGAACGCGGCGGCCGCGGCGCGCGTGGTCAGGACGCCGGCGGTGGCCGCGGCGGGCACGCCGGTCAACGCCGATTGCGTACTGGAAACCAGGTGCGCTTTGAGGTCGGTGCCATCGGTATCCAAGGCTTCGTACATGTCGTTGTTGGCCGGCGAGTAGGCCGGCACGTTGGCCGCCGAGTCGGCGATGTACACGAGGTCCGCGGAGAGCAAGGTATTGAAGGGCACATCGTCGCGCACCATGCCGATCACGGTGGCCGTGTAGTCGTTGAGCGGCGCGAATACCGTTTGATCACGGTTGGTCCACGGCGTCGCGAGGTCGCGGATGGTGTTGTTGTAGAATGCAGCGTCTTGGGTCGCCAGCAGCGCCGCGCTGTTGGCATCCATTTGAGTCATCTGCGTGAGGAGGGTGTCCGAGGCGGGTACGCCGGCGATGCGATCGTACATTCGCTTCGCTTGGTCCTTGGTGGGGTTGGCCGCCAGCGCGCCGACGCTCAACAACGCCAGCATGCCGATGTATGCAAGCCTGCGGATGGCGGCCTTGCGGGCCGCCTGGCGATCCCTCGCTCCATTCCAATCCGGTTCGACCATCCCATTCTTCATACGTCACTCTTCAGATGTGATCAGACTCACGCGAGTTGTTATTCCGAGGTGCCGCGAATATACGCAGGCGAAAAGCCCGCAAGTAATGTCTCGTCCGCACGACGTCGGCGATTCGCGACATTCACAAGCGGTGTTGACCGGCCCTATCCTGCCTCGCGATTCGAGGCGGCCCACACGGCACGGGACAGGGAAGCCGATGTGCGCAAGTTCTTCTGTGAGTGTGTTAACAGAACCGGCACGCACATCCGACGAAGATGAAATTATGAGACCCATTAAGTTCAATTGCGTCGTACACTTTCGTTCGACAGCGACGCAGCGCCCGCTACCGGTAGCCGCAGCCGTGGCGACGCGAGAGGATCGATGACTATGACTATTTTCCGTCCCTGTGATATGGCTCACGGTTCGACCGGCGATGCCGGTCGATATCCATCCCGCCCTATCACTCCGGGTTCACCGCGCCGGGGCGTGCGCGGTTTATTGACCCTCGCCGCGGTTGCCCTGCCGCTGCTCGTCGCGGGCTGCAGCAGCGGTGCCAGCGGCCATGCGCCGGGTCTCGCCGGCACCCAAAGCGCGGATCCGGGCACGTTTTCCTACCCTCTGGCCTACATCAAGCGGCCGCCGCCCGCCGCCGACATCGATGCCCGTGATCTCATCACCTCCACCGCGGGCGGGGATCTGTACCTACGCGATCAGGCCAGCGCCGGCGCCGCCGAGACCAACGTGACTCGGTCCATCACCAAGGGCACGGGCGACGTGCGCGACCTCGACGTGTCGGTGGACGGCAAGAAGCTGGTGTTCGCTTTGCGGCTGACCTTGAACCCCAACAAACCCAACACGGACGTGACCCAGCCCAACTGGAAGATCTACGAATACGATGCGAGCACCAAGCAAGTCACGCAACTCACCAACGATGCCACCACGGCCGGCCACGATGTGAGTCCGCACTACCTGCCCGACGGACGGATCGTGTTCGCATCCACCCGTCAGAGCGCCACCCGGGCGCTGCTCATCGATGAAGGCCGCCCGCAGTACGCCGCTCAAACCGAGGATCGAAAACAAGCCATTTTCCTGCTGCACGTGATGAACGCCGACGGCACCAACATCCATCAGATCAGCTTCAACACCAATCACGATTTCGCCCCGTCGGTGCTGGCCAACGGCCAGATCGTGTTCTCGCGCTACGAGTCCATCAATGGCGGGCAGATCAGCTTGTATCGCAGCAATCCCGACGGCACGGCGCTCGAGCTCTATTACGGCGAAAACAGCCATGCCACCGGGGCCAATATCGCCGGTACCAACGACAACGTCATCCAATTCCTCAACGCACGGCAAATGGCCAATGGGAAATTGCTCGCGATCGCGCGGCCGTTTCTCGGTACCCAGTTGGGCGGTGATCTGGTGCAAATCGACGCCGCCGGATTCGTCGAGCTCCATCAACCGTCCACCCCCACGGGCAGCGCCGGCACGGCGCAGGTCAGCGCAGCGGCGCTCGGCGTGACCACCGATGCGGACAAGCCCTCGATGGGCGGTCGTTTCGCATCGGCGTATCCGCTGCTCGACGGCACCAACCGGCTGCTGGTGAGCTGGGCTCCCTGCCTGGTACTCGATTCGAGCGTCACCCCGGCGACCACCAGCGTCTGCACCGCCGCGAATACCAGCGGGGCGAACGTGCAAATGGCGCCCCCGCAATACACCCTCTGGACCTACGACATGGATGCGGGCACCCTGAGCCCGATATTGTCCGCCGAGTCCGGAACCACCCTCGTCGACCCGGTGATCATGCACGCTCGCAGCCCCACTCCGACCTTCATCCCGGACTTCGTGCCCACCGGCGCCGCGGCCACGCTGGCCAACAATGCCAACGGCGGGATCGGCATACTCGCGATCCGCAGCGTCTATGACTTCGACGGCGTCGATACGGTGTCCACCGCCACCGGCAATGCGCTGCCGAACATCGCGGCCCTGGCCGATCCTAAGCAGGCCACGGCGGATAAGCGCCCGGCACGCTTCATACGCATCGAGAAGGCGGTCGAGATTCCGGACAAGACGGTGCGCAAGATCAACGACTCCGCCTTCGGCCCGGCCGGCATGGGGATGCGCGAAATCCTGGCCTATGCCCCGGTCGAGCCGGATGGTTCGGTGAAGCTGGAGGTTCCGGCCAACGTGCCGTTCACCATCGACATCTTGGACAAGAATGCGCGCCGCATCGGTGCACAACATACTAGCTGGCTGCAGCTGCGGCCCGGGGAGACGAAAACCTGCAACGGTTGCCATACCGCCGGCAGCACCAGCACGCCCTCGCATGGCCGCAGCGGACTGACCACCTCGGTCAACGCGGGTGCGTCCGCCGCCGGCGCAGTATTTCCCAACACGGTGGCGAGTTTGCCCGCCGCCAGCGCCGGCGACACGATGGCGGACACCCGTGCCGAGAATACCTGTCGAACAGGGTCCGTATGCTCCGAAGTACCCAGCATCGACGTCCTCTACACCGACGCGTGGACCGACCCGACCGCCGCGGGACGGACCGCCGATGCAGCGTTCTCGTATCTGTATTCGGACCTGACGACGCTGCGGCCGACCGTGAATGACCCGGCGGATACCAATGCCCACTGCCCGCAGTGGGATCCCCTGTGCCGCAGCACCATTCATTATCCGTTGCACATCCAACCGCTATGGAGCTTCACGCGCCCGAGCGCCGTGCCCGGCGATCCGACGCCCGATCATACCTGCGTGCTCTGTCACGATACGGCGAACGCGGCGAACGCCGGCCAGCTGGATTTGACCGCGTCCGTCTCGTCCGTCGATCCCACGGTCGAAACCTCGTATCGGGATCTGTTGTTTGCACATGACGCGCAGACGCTTAATATGGGGGTGTTGCAGACCGTCGTGGCGGCGCCTCCCCTGGTCGCCGGCAGTGCGGCCGCTTCGGTTGCGACATTCTTGAGAATGTTCGACGGCACGTACCATGACCCGACGCTCGATCACACGGGCTTCTTGACCCAGGCGGAGTTGCGTTTGATCACAGAATGGCTGGACATTGGCGCCCAATATTATAACGACCCCTTCGTCGCGCCGGCTGCGAATTGAACTGATGCGGCGCCTGTTCGCGCTACTGCTGCTGCTGCAGGCGTTCAATGCCGGTCAGAGCTTCGCGGCGTCGCTCCTCGAAGTGATCGTGACCGATCCGTTCCTCGAAATGCACAGCGGGCCCGGCCGCGGCTACCCGGTGATCTACGTGGTCGGTCGCGATGACTCCGTGAGCGTGCTCTACAGCCGCACCGACTGGTACAAGGTACGTGCGCCGCGCGGCCAGGAAGGCTGGGTGCGACGCGCCGACCTGATGCGCACCCTGCTGGCATCGGGCGAGCCCGCGCCCATCCCTCCCTATCCCGATTTTGCAAGCCATCGATGGGAAGTGGGCGCGGGCTACGGCGTGTTCAATCATCAGAACCTCGTGACCGCCTATGCGGATTTCGGGCTCACCGAGAGCCTCGATGCCGAATTCGTGATACAGCAAGCCTTCGGCACTCTCGATAATCGGTACATCGGCACCATCGGACTGCGCCATACCTTCGTTCCGGAATGGAAATGGTTCTCCCCCACGGCCGGTATCGGTGCCGGATACCAGTACATCGACGACAAGGTGCCGCCGAAGCCGCCCGAGACGCGCAATCAAATGGCCTACGTATCACTGGGGGCGCGGGGCTTCATCACCCGGCGTTTCATGTGGCGTGCCGACTGGCGCAAATATGATGTCTTCACCCATCAAAACGAAAACGAGGAACCGCAAGAATGGAAATTCGGCTTAGCTGTGTTCTTCTAGCCGCGACGCTGCTCTGCGGCTGCGGCTGGTTTCACCGCGGCGAGAAGCCATCGACCGAGGTCATCGCCGACCAGCCGGCGGCAGAACCGTCCATCATCGAACCTCAGGTCAACCGCCGCCTCGTCAAGACGCCCAAGGTCAAGGCCAAGGACATCGAAGTGGGCGTCTATTTCGGTGCGCTGAGCATCCAGGATTTCGGCACCAATCCGCTCTACGGCGCGCGCGCGGCGTATCACGTGTCGGAGGACCTTTTCATCGAAGGATACCTGGCCCGGTCGAAGGCCGGCACCACCAGCCTGGAGGATGTTTTCCCGACCATCACGGTGGTGAGCGAGGCTGGGCGCCGCTTCACGTATTACGATCTGGATTTGGGCTACAACATACTGCCCGGCGAGATATTTCTCGGCCGAGGGCGGGCCTTCAATTCAACGCTTTACGTGACGGTGGGCATGGGTGACGTGAAATTTGCGCAAAAGGACCAGTTCGCGCTGAACTTTGGCCTCGGCGACCGCCTATTGGTGACCGACTGGCTGGCCGTGCATCTGGATGTCAGAGATCACGTGTTCGAGACCGATCTGACGGGCCGCACCAAGAACGTCCACAACATCGAAGCCACGCTCGGCTTCACTACGTTTTTCTAGTGGGGGAAATGGACGTGTCGCACGAGTCGTGGCCGGATGAGACGCTAGGTGCCGGCGTGGCAGGCCCGGGGCGGGCCGCGACGCGTCGCGATGTCTAGGCACGCGAGAATCGACATTCGTCAGGAGATATCCATGCAGGGGACTACCACGAAATTCTTGAAGCGTTGCGCGCTGATGGCCTTTGTCTTGGCAAGTTCGGCGCTGGCGGCCGATGCCACAGGCCCGGCTCCCGCATTCACGCTCACGGCTCTTACCGGCCAGCAAGCCGCGCTGAGCCAGTACAAGGGACAGGTGGTCATGGTCAACTTCTGGGCAACCTGGTGCGGACCGTGCCAGCAGGAAATGCCGCTGCTCGATCAGATGTACAAGAAGTACAAGCCGGCGGGCTTCACGCTGATCGGCGTCAGCGTCGACAAGGAGGCGTCCGCCGTCAAGGAGCTGATGGCCCGCAAACCGGTGAGCTTTCCGGTGCTGCTCGATCCGGCCAACCAAGTGAGCAAGGACTATCACGTCGATGAAATGCCGAGTTCGGTGATCATCGACCGCAAAGGCGCGATTCGCTACGTTCATCGGGGTTATCGCCCCGGCGACGAGAACGAGTACCAGGATCGCATCCGTCAACTGATTCGCGAGTAGCCATGATCAAATCGATCCGCATATCCTTGGTCGGCCTGGCACTGATTCAGGCCGCCTGCAGCGTCCAACCCTGGGTCAAGCCGTATGAACGTGATCGCCTGGCCGATCCGATCATGTCGTGGGACCGCGATGCCGTCTCGGGTGCCTATCTCGACCATATCTACGAGTCGCGCGAAGGGTCCCGCGGTGCCACCGGCACGGCCGGCGGCGGCTGCGGCTGCAATTGAAGCCACCCACCATGCGGATTCCGCCAGTTCGCCGTCTCGCTCGACCGATCTGCACCGCGGCGCTGCTGATCGTGGGCGCGGCCGGCGCGGCCGTATTGCCCGACAACCGCGCCGATGTCTTTTACAGCGACTATAAGGGCGGCGGGATGGATATCACCGGTAAGTCCGTCCTCGTACGCAAGAAATTCACCGAGCAGTTCGCGGTGGAGGCCAACTATTTCGTCGACACGGTGAGCGGCGCCTCGGTGGACGTGCTGAGCCAAGCGAGCGTCATCAAGGATGAGCGCAAGCAGAAAAGCCTCTCGCTCGACTATATCCACGGCAAGACCCAATACACCGTGTCGTACATGAACAGCACCGAGCGCGACTACATCTCCAACACGACCCACTTCTCGCTCAGCCAGGACATGTTCGGCGACCTGACCACCGTGTCGCTCGGCTTCACGGACAGCCGCAACCGGATCGGTGAAAACAACGGTACCGCCTTCAAACCCGACATCGCCTGGCTGGGACATGCCTACAGCCGTAGCTTCCAGGGCGGACTGTCGCAGGTCATCACCAAGAACTTCATTTCCGGAATCGCCTTGGAAGTGATCACCGACCAGGGGCTGCTGAGCAATCCCTATCGCTCGATCCGATACCGCACCCCCGGGGATGGAATCGGCTACGGGCTGGGGTCTCAGATCTACCCCAACACGCGGACCAGCACCGCGGCCGAGGCCCGGGCGAAGTACTATCTACCCTACCGGGCGGCCGCCTCCGCTTCGTACCGGTACTTCTGGGACACGTGGGGAATCGCGGCGCACACCGTCGAACTGGGATATATCCAGCCCTTGAGCCCCTCATGGACGATCGAGGGCCGCTTGCGCTCCTACAAGCAGGGCCATGCCAGTTTTTATAGCGACTTGTTTCCCTTCGCGGGCTCGCAGAACTTCGAGGCGCGCGATCAGAATCTAGCCGCATCGACCAATACGACCCTCGGCATCAAAGCCACCTATGCCTTCCTGCCGGAGGGTTGGAAGATATTCAAGCGCGGCACCGTCACCGGGGATATCAGCCGCATACGCTTCAAGTACAGCGATTTTCGCGACATCAGGGACTACCAACCGCCCGCCTATACCGGCCCGGTGGGCGACGAGCCCTTGTATCGGTTCGACGCAACCGTGTATCAGATCTACCTCTCGATGTTCTTTTGAAGGGGCGGGCCGCGCGGGCATCGATACGGGCATTGCGCCAGCATCGCCACGCCCTCGCCGCTTCGAGCGCTACGATCCCGGGCGCCGCCACGTCGGCGGCCCGCGGCCGACACTCGCGACCTCGCGCCACCACACCAACAGCATCGGAGCCAATGCCGCGATGATGGCGGCGCTATCCGCCACCCAATCCCAGAAATCCCGGTCCCGATGCACCATGGGCAGTCCCTGTACATATTCGATCAACGCCCCGAATCCCGATAGCAGCGCTGCTATCCAGATGAGCTTGCGTGTCGGGAAAGCCGCCGCAGCCAGGCCCGTCAAGCCATAGAAGGCGATGAAATGCTCGGCCTTGTCCCAAGGCACGAGTTGCAGCGCGTGCTGCGGGGGAATCACGGCGCTGTAGAAGGTAAACGATAGGGCGGCAAAGAATGCCACCTTGGCCAAGCCGGCGAGCAGGGGTATTTTGAGCACGGTATCCAAAAGGCCCAGTTTAGCAAGGCGATGCGGCCGCAGTCCTCACCGCTGCGTCGCGCACCCTCACGCCGATCAGAGGAAAATCGGTGAAGAGCCCGTCGATGCCCATCGCCAGATAACGCTCGAGCTCGGCGGCCAAATTGCCGTGGTCCGCCGCGCCGCTGCCGATTTTCAGATCGGGCGGCAGGAACTCGTTCTCCGCTCGGAACGTCCATACGTGCACCGCTAGGCCGAGCGCATGGGCGGCGGCCACCGATTCCGGGGTCGCCAGCGCCTTGGCGATGCCGATCGCATTCGCATACCCGGCAACCCTACGCATGTCCCCCAGCTCGTGATCGAGCAGCTGCACCAGCGGCAACCGGGTCATATCGCGCAGCTGTCGCAAGTTGCTCGGGTCGAACGACTGGATGAAAACCGGCGAACCCTCGCGGTCATAGGCAAATCGCTCCAGGGTTCGCAACACGGCTCGTTCCTGCGGTAGCCCAATGGCGGCAAAATGGGCGGGATGCTTGGTTTCCGGATACACGCCGATCCTCGAGTCGACGTGGCGGAGCGCGTTGCACTGCGCTGCCAACTGCAGGATTTCCTCGAACGTGGGCACGAACAGCCGGCCATCGAAGACGCAGTTCTGCGGCCGGAGCCACGGCAGCCGCTCGCGTGCCCGCAGCGTCTTGATCTCTGCCAGCGTGAAGTCCTCGGTGAACCACCCCGTCATCGTTTCACCGTCGATGACTTGGGTGCGCCGTCGGTGGGCGAATTCATGGCGCTCCGCCACATCGGTGGTCCCGCCGATCTCGTTCTCATGGCGAGCGATGAGCACACCATCGCCGGTCATGACCAGATCCGGCTCGATGTAATCCGCGCCCTGCTCGATGGCGAGTCGGTAGCTCTCGAGCGTGTGCTCGGGACGCTCCCCGCTGGCACCGCGGTGCGCTATGACAATGGGATTGGCCAAGCATTCCTCGGCAAAGAGGCCATTTTAGCACCTAGCCTTGGCACCTAGCATTAGCACCTAGCATTAGCACCTAGCATTAGCACCTGGCCTTGGCACCTGGCCTTGGCACCTGGCATTAACACCTGCCCGCGCCGAAGCCCCCCCCCCACAGGGGGGCCTCGGCTACGGAGTGTGCCGCCTGCGCTAGCGCGGCGGCGCCAGCGGTGGAGGGCCAGCCTCGTGGGCCGACATGAGCATGTTGGTACCCGGTACCCACGGCTCCCGCTGCTGCGAGCCCTCGCTGCGCCGGTCGGCCCGCACCGAAGTCGGTTGCGCGGCGAACGCAATTCCGATGGCAAAAACCGCGGCTGCGGTCATGACTACTTTTCGACGATGCATGGTGAATCCCCCAACCGCTACACGCTACGCGGCGGGGTGGCACCCACCGAGTCGGTCAGCACCAGCCGTGGCGGGGTGGCACCCACCGAATCGGTCAGCACCAGCCGTGGCGGGGTCGCACCCACCGAGTCGGTCAGCACCAACCGCGGCGGGGTGGCACCCACCGAGTCGGTCAGCACCAACCGCGGCGGGGTGGCACCCACCGAGTCGGTCAGCACCAGCCGCGGCGGGGTCGCACCCACCGAGTCGGTCAGCACCAGCCGCGGCGGGGTCGCACCCACCGAGTCGGTCAGCACCAGCCGCGGCGGGGTCGCACCCACCGAATCGGCCAGGGCAAAAGCAGAACTGGTGACTGCGCAGCACGCGGCCAAAGCAAGTAGGCTAAACTTCATAAATATGACTCCGTTGTGGTTGAGGCTTCCGGGCAGATAGACCGCCACACAAGCGGCGGTCCGTACTGGTAAAGCGACACCGAGAGGCGAATCCCCTCACGCTGCGATGCAACAAATCAAACGAGCATGCGCAGGCCCTCGACGCGAGGGACGGCGCAGACCGGCAAGGATTGGTACGAACGACGAGAGACCTGCAATGCAAGTCCCCGCGACTTTCACGCAACTGCTGACGGAGTGGAGAACAGGCGAGCCGCAGGCGTTGGAACGGCTGACGCCGCTCGTCTACGACGAGCTACGCCGGCTTGCCCGCAAACACATGCGCACCGAGCGGGGAGGCCATACGCTGCAAGCTACCGCGGTGGTGCACGAAGCGTTTCTGCGCCTGATTCAGGCCAACGTGCCGCTGCAGGATCGAGCGCATTTCTTTGCGCTCGCCTCCCGGCTGATGCGCCGCGTACTGGTGGATCATGCCAAGTCGCGCTCACGCGCCAAGCGCGATGCCGGCAGGGAGCGGGCGGCCGCTGGCGAACCGGTCGCCGCATCCGCCGAGGACATGGATGTCATCGCTCTCGACGACGCCCTGCAGAGCCTGGTGCAACTCGAACCTCGCCTCGCACAAGTCATCGAGTTGCATTATTTCGGTGGCCTCACCTATGATCAGATCGCCGCGGCGGCCGATGCGTCGCCTGCCACGGTTCACCGCGACATCCGGCTCGCTCGCGCGTGGTTGCTCAACGAAATCGGCTCGCGACGCGGTCCATGACCTCGCGCACGCGCTGGCAAAGAATCCAGTCGCTTTTCGAGGAATTCGCCGACACTCCTCCCACGCAGCGTGCGGCCCGCCTCGCGGAATCCTGCAGGGATGACCCGGAACTTCGCCATTCGGTCGCCTCGCTGCTGGCCTCCGATGAGAGCGGCGAGGATCCGTTCCTCGAGGCGATCGGCGAAGTGGCCGAGTCGTTGCTCGAGGAACATCAGGATCGCTTGCTGGGCACGCGCATAGGCCCGTATCGGGTGGTGTCGATTCTCGGGTATGGCGGTATGAGCATCGTCTACCGCGGCGAGCGTGACGACTCGCAATATCAACAAACCGTGGCCATCAAGGTGCTGCATCACGCCACGCTGCATCCGAGATTGCGCAGCCGCCTTCATAGCGAGCGCCATATTCTGGCGACTCTCGATCACCCCTCGATAGCGAGGCTGATCGACAGCGGCGAGCTCAAGGGCGGTACGCCTTACCTCGTAATGGACCACGTCGAGGGAGAACCCATCGACGTCTATTGCGACAGCCGCAGTCTTTTCGTGCGGCAGCGCCTGCAATTATTCGTGCAGGTGTGCGGCGCGGTGCAATACGCCCACCGCAACCTCGTCGTCCACCGCGACATCAAGCCGGGCAACATTTTCGTGACGAGCGACGGCACCGCCAAGCTGCTGGACTTCGGCATCGCCAAATTGCTGGCACCGGAAAGTGTCTCGCACACGCTGCCGGTGACGCGTCTGCACGAGCGAATATTGACCCCCGAAAACGCGGCGCCCGAACAAGTTCTGGGCAGACCCGTTACGACCGCCACCGATATCTACTCGCTGGGCGTATTGCTCTACCAGCTCTTGACCGGCCGATCCCCGTACCGCCTGTTGAGCTACAGCCAACTGCAATTGGAACGCGCGATCTGCATGGACGAACCGGCGCGGCCGAGTCAAATCGTGATGTCCAAGTTGAGCGGCGAGAGCGACGCCGATCGCAACCGTCTTTGCGATCGCCGCGGCCTGTCGCCACAGCGGTTACGCGCGCGCCTCGGTGGTGACTTGGATGCCATCGTCGCGATGGCCATGCGCAAGGAGCCGGATCGGCGCTATCCCTCGGTCGAAGCATTTGCCGACGATGTGAATCGCCACTTGATGGGCCTTCCGGTGCTGGCGAGGCAGGGCGACTGGCGCTACAACGCAGCGAAGTTCCTGCGCCGGCATATGCTCGCGGCCTTCAGCGTCGTGGCGGTGATTCTAGGTCTCGCGCTGATCGCCGGCGTTACCCTCTGGCAAAATCACCGCATTGCATTGGCGCGCGATGCCACGGCACAGGAACGCGACCACGCTCAGCAAGTGTCCGCGTTCCTGGTGGATGTATTTTCCCAGGCGGATCCGTTCAATGCTCAGGGCCACGAACCCACGGCCCGCGATCTTCTGGACCGCGGCTCACAAAAGATTTTGAGCAACGCCAGCTTGCAGCCCGAAGTCAGAGCCCAGCTGTTGGAAAGCATCGGCCTTGCCTACCGCCGCCAAGGAGCCAGCGAACGGGCCATTCCTCTGTTTGAGGAGGCGGTGGCCATCCGCCGAGCGGAAAGACCGCACGACGGTCATCGAACCGCCGCGGCGCTCGCGAATCTGGCGCGGGCGCTCAACGAAGGCGGACACCTGGTTTCTGCGGAGGCTTACCTGCAACAGGCGCTCGACATGTCGCGCGCCGCCGACGAGACCCCCTCGCGCGAAACCGGCGACATCCTGGCGCAGTTCGGCCAATTCGTCCTGAACGCCAAGAGCGACCCGCAGACCGCCACGAAGCTCTCGAGCGAGGCGCTGGCCATCTATCGGACCGCAATCGGCAATCAAAGTCTGTCGGTGGCATCCGCCTTGGGCGATCTCGCGACGGCAGCGTTATGGACGGGCGATTTCGAGCAGGCCGAACGCTATCAGCGCGAAGCGATGACCATCTTTCAGGCGACCGTGAGCCGCAACCATCCGGATTACGCGATCGCCCTGGCGACGTTGGGCTACATCCTGACGCAGCGGGATAAGTACCAGGAAGCGGAACAAGTATTGAACGAGGCGCTGGAAATCGAGAGCAACGTATTTGGCCCGAATAATCAGCGCGTCGCGCAGATCGAATCGCATTTGGGAATCCTGTACGACAAGCAAGGCGAGTCGGCGCGCGCCATTCGAGCCACGCAGAACGCCGTCAAGATCGCGACCGATCGATTGGGGCTGGGCCACTACCTGACGGGCTATTACCTGGACTCTCTGGCCAATCTCTATGCGAAGGTCAACGATCTGCCGGCCGCCGAGAACTATGCGCGCCAGGCTCTGGCCGTGTATGCGGCAGCGCTGCCGGCGCGCCACCTGTTCGTGGCGTCGACCCGGCAGTTGCTCGGAGAAGTTCTCATGCTCCGGGGCTCGCTCGCGGCCGCTGAAACCGAACTGCGTGCCGCAGTGGACATCAACTCAGCGCTTGCAGGCGCCGATAGCTGGCGGACGGCGCGCGCTCAAGCCACTCTCGGATGGGTGTTGATCTTGCGCGACCGGGCCGCCGAAGGCGAACCGCTGCTGGTCGCATCGCGGGACAGGCTCCTCGCAACCGTCGGAAGCTCGCATGCCGCAACCCAATGGGCGACCGCGCGGCTCGGCGAATACCTGCGGGCCCGTCATCGCGACGCGGAAGCCGCGCAGGTGCGCGCGAGCCCGCATAAGGGTTAAGCTTGCGCAACTAAGCGCTGCGGTGAGCGGTCTATCCGGTTACCATATCCTTCACCGGCGTAATCACGCGCTACCGAGGTATCCTCATGCTCAACGGTAAAAATTTCATCGCCACCGCGTCTCTGCTTGCGGTCCTTGGCACGGCGCCGCCGTTCGTAACCGCGGCACACGCCGGTGCGCGCGAGGAAGGCCGCCTGTTGACGGCCACCGAAGTCCTGGAAGAGGTCGAAGCCATGCCCGATCTGCGCCTGCCGGACACGCTGCTGTCCCGGGCTTACGGCATCGCGGTGATCCCGGACGTGACCAAGGTGGCTTTCATCTTCGGCGGCCGCCACGGCAATGGCGTACTCGTGGTGCGCGACAAACTGAACTCACCGTGGAGTAATCCGGTGTTGATTTCGTTGACCGGGGGAAGTTGGGGCTTCCAAGCGGGCGCTCAGTCCTCCGACATCATATTGGTGTTCACCACCAAGGCCGGGATCGAAGGAATCGCGGGGGGCAAAATCACGCTCGGCGCGGACGCGTCGGTTGCCACCGGTCCCGTCGGCCGCCAGGGCTCCGCCGCGACCGATACCAGCTTCAACGCGGAGATATACTCCTATGCGCGAACGCGGGGATTGTTCGGCGGCATCGCGCTCGATGGCAGCGTGATCGCCATCGACAGATCGGCCAATGCCTCCCTGTACGGCAAGAGCGGCGTCACGGCGAGCGACATCATCTCGGGACAGGCACCGGCGGCTCCCGCAACGGCGCAGCGATTTCTCGAACGTTTGGCACAGGCCACGCGCACTGCCGTACGTACCTCACCCGCTCCGCAGGCCGATACCGCCGCCGCCCCCGCGGGGCCGGCGCCGGCCCCCCCGGCGGGTCCGCGCACCTATCCATTGGACGAACAGCGGTAACTGCCGGTGCTTCGGTGGGCCTGCACGCGGTCGAGCGCCCCGGCTTGAAATTCAGGTCGTCGCGGGCTTGCCTGTCGCTCTGCCTCATCGGCTGGTCGGCGCTGGGAATCGCGCGGTCGCCGCTGGTGCTGCTCACCGATTTCGGCACGCAGGATGGCGCCGTGTCGGCGATGAAAGGCGTCGCGTACAGCATTTCCGAGGATTTACTGATCTCGGATCTGAGCCATGAGAATCCCAGCATCTTCACCGGCGCCTATCGACTCTACCAAGCCGAACAGTTCTGGCCGGCCGGCACGGTGTTCGTCGCGGTGGTGGATCCCGGCGTGGGCACCGCGCGTTTGTCGGTGGTGTTGAAGACGCGCACGGGACATTACTTCGTCGGCCCCGACAATGGTCTGCTGTCCTTGGTCGCCGAGCGCGACGGCATCGAGGGAATACGCCAAATCGACGAACGTGTGAACCGCCGCAAAGGTTCCGACGACTCGCATACGTTTCACGGACGCGATGTGTTCGCGTACACCGGAGCGCGCCTGGCCGCCGGCGTCATTTCCTTCGAACAAGTCGGGCCACCCGTGCCCGGGCAGTCATTGATCAGCATTCCCTATCGCAAGGCGCGGCGCGCCGGCGACAAGGTCGAAGGCATCATCCCGGTTCTGGATGTCCAGTTCGGCAATGTCTGGACCAACATCCCCAAGGCACTTTTCGATGAGCTGCACCTGCATGTCGGCGACCCCGTGCATGTGCGCATACATCATCAGGGCCAGTTGGTCGATGAAATCACGGCGCCGTACCAACGCACGTTTGGCGAGGTCGGCATCGGGAAGCCGCTGGTGTACGTCAACAGCTTGCTGAATCTCGCCGTGGCCCTCGATCAAGGCAACTATGCCGCCGTCCACAAAGTAGATTCGGGTCCCGACTGGTTCATCGAACTCAGCCGCGATGAGAGATAATCCGCCTGTGCTCACGGTTCGCGCCGGGTGAGCCGTGCGGGCCGCGCTCGATACCGCATTCTGCGGGTCATGCAGCGAGGCGCGCCGCTTCCGGGGTAAATCCACGGCGCACATAACTCGGGGCCGGCGATCCGCGCCGGCCTGCTAAAGTCCGAGGAGACGACGTGGGGTTGACTGCCGTGAACTCGACTGAACCCGTGATCAAGCAATCCCGTCATACCGGAAGCCCGGCCAGTGCGACGGAGTGGCTCGATGCCCTGTCGAGCGGCGCTTGCGATCAGGAGGCGTTTTTCTCGGGGGTAAGCGACTTGTTGCAAGAAACGCCGGATACCGGGTGGGATCTGTTGGCGTTTCTCGACCAGTATTACCGGCGCGGCAAGATCAGCGCGGCTGCCTTCACCGCCGTCAATGCGCGACTTCAAGGCCTGGTGATGCGTAAGCGGCCAGACGAGGATTCGAGCGTGCCATTGCCGGGCCTGCTGGAACCGATGGAGCTAACCTCCGCCCCTCCGCAAGGCGCACCTGATGGCGCGCAGCCTAAAATTGCCGCTGCGGTTCCGGCGAGCGCTGGCGCGGCGCAGGCTAAGGTTGCCGCTGCGGTTCGGCCGGGCGCGCCCGCCCCCGCGCAGCCGGTGGTGTCCGCTACGGTTCCGGCGCAAGCAGCCGCTGCTGCACCGGGACCCGCTCCGGACCGCACCCTTTCCGACCCAGCGCGAGGCCGCTCGCCACGCACCATCGCGGTAGGCGATGTGCTGCGAAACCGCTACCGCGTGCTCGGCGTTCTGGGACAAGGGGGGATGGGAACGGTGTTCTCCGCTGTCGATCAATACCGTCTCGACGGGCCCCATGGCGACCCCTTGGTGGCGGTCAAGGTACTGCACACGGAAGTCATGATGCGCCCGCGACTGTTCGCGGAATTGCGCCGGGAATTCCAATATCTGCAGTCCCTATCACACCCGAACATCGTGCGCGTCCATGAATTCGACCGCGACGGTGACCTGGCTTTCTTCACGATGGAGCATCTGAGCGGAGTGTTGCTGAGCCGGGTGCTGTCGGCTCATGAGTCCGCAGCCCTGCACCGGCCCCATGCGTTCGCGTTCATCAGGGACATAGGCGCCGCCGTTGCCTATGCTCACGCGCGCGGCGTGGTGCACGGTGATCTATATCCTGGAAACATTTTCGTAACGGACGGCGGCGAGGTTCGGGTATTGGATTTCGGCGCCTCACATCGATTGCACCGCGCGCCGTGGATATCGGAGTTCGACAATGCGCGCCAGCTCCCGGTCGCCACGCCGAAGTACGCAAGCTGCCAGCTATTGGAAGGCGAGGTCGCCGAGGCGCGCGATGACGTATACGCGCTCGCATGCATCGCCTACGTACTGCTCACGGGCAGCCACCCTTTTCACGACAACACCGCCCTCAAGGCACGGACGCTGCGTATGACGCCCGATCGCCCCTCGGGACTCGGCAAACGGCAATGGAATACGCTGCGGGCGGGACTTCATTTCGATCGCGAGCGGCGTCCGTCCGACGTGCAGGAATGGCTCGAAGGGCTTGCACTTCCCGGTGCGGCAACCCAGCTTCCCGCGTTGCCGTCCATTTTGACCGCTCGGCCGCGGCGGCGGCAGAGCATGCGATGGCCGGCGGCGGCGGCCCTTCTCATCCTGGCTGCTTGCGGTTGGTGGGTGTTCGCGACCGTTGGCTCCTCGGACCGTGCGATGGGCTCGGCGGTAAGCGTCATCGCTGCCGCCGCCGGCCGTTTCAAATCGGTCTTTGCACACACGGTTATCGGTGACTGGTGGGATAACAGCCACGGCCGGGGCGATGCCAAGGCGGTCGATGCCCCTCCGGCGCCGGATACGGGCGAGCTTCGCCATTCCCCGCCGGAGCCCAGCGCCGCCCCGTCCGAATCCCCCGCCGCGCCGCCCACCGGCGCCGCGCGCAACGAGGCTGAAACTTCCTCGCCCGCGGTGGGGGCCGCTCAGAATGGCAACCCGCAGCCCCATGCGCAGATCGAATTGGCCGCGGATAGCGTGGAAGTGCCGCCGGCCGAGCCGGTGGCGCAGGTGACCGTGCGCCGCAGCCGCAATTTACGGGGTGAGGTCTCTTTCAATTGGTGGACCGAGTCCGGAACGGCAAAACCCGGACGAGACTTCGTACCGGCGAGCAGTCGAGTGGAACACATCGCGAACGGGAAGTCCTCGGCCAGCCTCTTCATCCCGATCATGACCGATCCTGCGCGCAACCAGCCTCGAAGCTTCTACGTGGTCATCGACCAAGCAGTCGAGGGGGCCGCGGTCGGGCCGCGAACCCTGACCATGGTTACCATTCCGGCCGGACAAGGCACGGCGGAGCGCTGAGTGGGCAGCTGGCGCGCCGCTTTGCTCGACGAGGCGTCCAAGCCGTATCGCAAGGCCGACCCGTTCGCCTATTTCTTTGCGCGCGGCAAACTCGGTATCGATCCTGTCTACCGTGCGATTCTCGAACGAGGCCTGCTGCGGCAGCGATCGCGCATCCTGGATCTGGGCTGCGGCCAGGGCCTGTTGACCGCCTGGCTGCGGGCCGCGATCCTGTCCTACGAACGCGGTAGTTGGCCTGATGCGTGGCCGGAGGCACCGCGCCCGCTGTCCACCCGGGGTATCGAACTGACGGCGCGCGACGTGGAGCGAGCGCGGCGCGCACTCGGATCCGACGCCGTGACGGCGGGCGATATCCGTCATCTCGATTTCGGCGCGGTCGATGCCGTCGTGGCCCTGGACGTATTGCATTACCTGGCCGCACCGATCCAGAGCGATGTGCTGAAGCGTGTGCGCGCCGCGTTGCCGGCCGGCGGTCTCCTGCTGCTGCGTGTCTGCGATGCCGACGGCAGGGGCGCGCGATGTACCCGGTGGACGGACCGGATGGTCGCGCTGCTGCGCGGGCACGTGGGATTCAGGCCGCATTACCGCGGCCTGTCGGCATGGCAAACGCTCCTGCGGGAATCAGGCTTCGACAGTGAGCCCGTACCGATGAGCCGAGGAAATCCGTTTGCCAATGTCTTGCTGGTCGCCCGCGCAATCTAGACGGTACGGGGAACCGGCCGCACGGGCAAAACGGCTCGGGCCGCGGCCGGAAACCGCGGTCTGACGCGCGCGCGATTCATCGCTCAACGCAGATACCATTGAGCATAGTCAGGCCCTTCTTGCATCGGATATCCCTCCGGCACGTCGAGCAGCGACCCGCTCGCGATTCCCGGGCGTATGGCCGTGAGCATGACTTCGGACACGACGCTGTCGTATTTGTATTCACGGATCAACAACGGCACGCCGCCGAGGCGGGCCATATCCGGCCACCAGTCCGAAAGACCCAAGTCCACACCGAACGCAAAATTGGAGCCTTGCCGAAACTGGCTGAGTGTCTTCATGCCGTTCATGATCTGCGCGCCGCCCGGCACCGAAGCCACCGGCGCCACACAAAGCTCCAGATGCTTGGTGTCGCCCTCGCGCTCCTCCCAGACCCGGCAAGCGCGGCCATCCACCGATTCGAAGCGCACGGTCACCCGATACTGGCGGGGTACCGGCCGGAGTAACCGTTCACTGACCGCCCTCATGTCCGCGGCCTTCTGCTGCGCCTCGGCGCGCCTTTCGGGCGGCGCGTTGGCGGCCGCGTCCTCCAGCTGCTTTATGGTATCGGCGTAATGGGCGATGACTTGGCTCAAGGTCGCATGCCGAAGCACGTGAACGGAGCGCGCCGGATTGTCGATGACGTACATGGTTCGATCCTCGAACAGGTACGCCACCTTGGCATCGGGGCCGTTGGCGCGAACCTTTCCGTCCTCGACGAAATATTGACTGACGAGCGGCGCCGGGGAATTCGAACCGGGCGCGACCAACGCCATGTTCGTCTGATCGACGGGCCGCACGGCGACCTCGTACATGACCCCGGCATCGGCCAGCACCGGGCACAATAGCAGCGCAACGAATCGCCCGCGACTCACCACCAGCCGCGCCACTTGAACCACAGGATGGGGATGAGGGTAGCAAGTGCAATCAGCCCGAGGCCGTATTCATACCCCCAGGACCAGCCCAGCTCCGGCATGTTGTGAAAGTTCATGCCGTACATGCTGGCGATCAATGTCGGCGGCATGCCCACCACGGACACGATGGTCAGCACCTTGAAGATATCGTTCTGCTCCGTATTGATGAAACCGAGAATGGCGTCGAGCAGAAACTGAACCTTGCCCGACAAATGGGCCTCGAAATCGGTGAGCGAGGCCAGGTCCTGGCGCATCGTCTTCAGTCGTCCTTGGATGTCCTGCTTGAGCCATTGGGTACCCGCATCGCCGGTGAAGCCGATGATTCGCTGCAACCCCATCAAGCTCTCGCGAATCTGCGAAAGGTGTTCACCGTCATCGCCGATGGCTGAGAGCATGTCGCGCAGTAGTCGATTGAGTTTCAAACCACGGCTCGTACGCGGATCCTCGCGCCGAAATACCCGCCGTGATACGCGGCCCAGATCGCTTGCGATCTTTTCGAGCAAATCGGCGCCGGAATCGATCATTTCCTCGAGCAATGTGGCGAAAGTCGACGCGCTGTCGAAGCAGCGGTCGTCTCTACCCATGCATTCCCTCACATTGGCGAACGACTGTAGCTCGGAATAACGCACGGTGACCAGCAGTTCGGGCGACAACACGAAGCCTAACGGTGTGGGCGCCGTGTCGATGTCATGCTGCGCGCTGAGCGGCATACTGAGATACAGCCGGTTCCCCTGCAGCCGCAGGCGGCTCGATGACTCGATCTCCTCGAGTTGGTCGCGAGCAGGGACTTTGACGCCGTATTCGCTCTCGACTTGGGCAATCTCCTGCGCCGTCGGCTCTACCAGATCGATCCAGAACGCTGCGCCACGCGTGCCGGCAGGCAGTGCGCCCTGGGAAGCCGGGTAGCGACTGAGCATGGCCTCGGTCAGTCTCGATGGTTGGCGTTCGGCATTGAGGCGCATTATGTACGATTGGCCTCGTCGAAGTCGCTTTGGATTCATGCAGCAGTTCTCTACTCGCGATTGCGGGCTGTGGGACTTTACTGACAGAGATTGCCTCCCCGGTCGGGTTGGGTTTCGAGGCAGGATCGCTCGGGAACCCGGCGCATGCCGCAGGAGAAGAGGCTTACTTGACTATTCATGAAGCGGGCGCGCGAGGGCGGGGTACTCACGCGATGTCATGCATCCCGCCGCAGCGGTCCAGGCGATCGCGGCGGCCGGGATGGCGCGGTTCGGTGGCGGGGCCGGCAGCGCTAGGACGGTCGCAATGGCAGCGATTAGCGGTCTGGCTGGAACGGCTCGGACGGCTGGGATGGCAGGGATCATTGGTACCGCCGGCAGGGCTAGGACGGCCGCAATGGCGGGGATCGCCGGTATGGCTGGGATGGGTGGTGTTTGGCACACTCGTCGCGAGCGGAGCGCACGCCGCCAAGCTCACCTCGACCGAAAAGACCGAAATCGCGGAGCCGCGTCCCGCGGATATACCGAGCGATGCGGTATTGGAGGCACAAGGGGCCATCATCGGCGACATCGAATTCGACATCCGCCAAATCTTCGATGAGCACGACGCGCGCGAAAATAGCGGCCTCTACCACGTTGCCGACCAGCTCCATGTCCGCACCAAGGAATCCACCATCCGAGCGCAACTGCTGTTTCGCCGGGGCGATCGGTACAGCGCGCAAAAGCTCGCGGAAACAGAACGCAATTTGCGCGCGGTTCACTACCTTTACGATGCGCACGTCGTGCCGGTCAAGTATGCCGGGGGCGAAGTCACCGTGCGTATCATCACCAAGGATGTATGGACACTGAGTCCGGGAGTCTCCTTCGGGCGATCGGGAGGCACGAACAGCTCGAGTGTCGACCTGTCCGACTCGAATCTATTCGGGTCCGGTAAATCCTTGGCGCTGACACATGCCAGTAATGTGGATCGGCGAAGCAACGGCGTCAGCTACGGCGACCCCAATCTGCTCGGCTCCCGCTGGACGCTCGCCACCGCGGTCGTCAATGCGAGCGATGGCAACCAGCGCTCATTCGCCTTGGCGCAACCCTTCTATTCGTTGGATACGCCCTGGTCGGCAACGATCAAGGCGACTGAATTCGACCGCACCGTGTCGAGGTACAGCCTGGGCGAGGTGGTCGATCAATTCCAGCGCCAGGAGGCGTACTACGAAGTGAGCGGCGGCCTATCCTCGGGTTTGGTCGACGGTTGGACGCGCCGGGCCTATGCCGGCGTGCGCTATGATCGAAATCAATTCTCGCAAGTGCCAGGGACGCGCACCCCGGCCGCCGCGCTACCCCCTCAACGCACCCTCTCCTATCCCTTCCTCGCCGTCGAGCTGCTCCAGGACGATTATCGGAAAATCGCCGATCAGAACCAGATCGGGCGCACCGAAGATTTGTACTTTGGTACCCACCTGTACGCCGAGATTGGATATTCCGGGACCGCGCTCGGCGCGAATCAGAACGAACTACTCTTTACGACGAGTGCCTCCAAGGGATGGCAGCTGAGCGAAAAGACCCAGCTCCTTTTGGCCAATACCGTGAATTCGCGAGTCGATGGGGGCCGCCTGCGCAACTTCTTCGCGGATGGCACGGCCACGTATTACTGGCGATGGCGAGCCGACCGTGTGTTCTTCGCTTTTTTGAACGGCACCACCACGCAAGCGCCCGACCTGGACACGCAGCTCCTGCTCGGCGGCGATTCGGGGCTGCGCGGCTACCCGCTTCGCTACGAGTCCGGCACCTCGCGCGGGCTGCTCACGCTCGAACAACGCTTCTACACCAATTGGTACCCCTTTCGGCTCGCGCGGTTCGGCGCCGCGGTGTTTGGCGACGTCGGGCGCACCTGGGGAAGCGGCGTCATCGGCAACAGCGACCCAGGTACCTTGAGCGATTTGGGTTTCGGCCTACGCTTTGGTAACACCCGCTCGGGACTCGGGAATGTGTTGCACATCGATGTGGCATTCCCCCTGCAGGGCCGTGACATCAGCAAGACCCAACTATTGATCGAAACCAAAGCGAGCTACTGATCGACCAGTCTTAGACGACCAGCCCGTGCCGCAAGGCCCCCGCAAGCACGCCTCTCCCGGGCCCGCAACGCTCGCGCTCACCGTGCGACCCAGTCTTCTCGAAGCTCGCCCGTAACACCCATGCTCACCGTGCGACCGAGTCTCCTCGAAGCTGGAGTGCGATGACGATGCGGACAATGGCGAGGCGGATCGGTGGGGCGCTGACCGACGTTGCGGCGGGTCGCCGGTTCAGGGTAGGGGTCGATCCGATCCGGCTTGCGCTGCGCTCGGCGGCGTTGGGTCGACCGGCACCAACGGTAGGCTATACGGATCCACCCGGGTCCTCGCCTCCTGCTCCTGCCGAATTTTTTCCTGGGCTAGTCGCAGCCGTTCGCGGCGGTGTTCGAATTCCGCGTTGCGTTTCGCTTCTTCCGCCAGGTCAACGTCCTTGGCCAAGCGGGCGATTGCAACGCGGGCGTTCAAGCACTCCGTATCGCTGCGCGCCCGGGCGGGATCTTCGTTGCACTTCATCAGCACACCGTCGAGCGTGACGCGATCGTCCATGAGGTCCGAGACCGTCATGGGCGGTATACGCTTCGGTGCGCACGCTGCGCTGCCCAGAATAGCGGCGCATAGCCCTCCGACGGCCGCGAATTGTTTGAGTCTGTGTAACATATGATTTCCCAAAAGCAATGGTATACAAACGCCGCAAGGGTGCGAGCCCACGGCCGTGACGCATCTCACGGGCTGGCAATGTTTGTAGGCACAATGTTTGGCGACGTGAACTTGCGCACGCTGAGCCTCGCCTGTACCGTTCACAGCCATGGCGCAAAACCCGAACGACGACCCTAAAACCGATTTCGAGACGGCCATGCGCGACCTCGAAGACTTGGTCGAGCGCCTGGAACAGGGCGATTTGCCTCTCGAGGAGTCCCTAAAGGCCTTCGAACGTGGCGTGATGCTGACCCGAAGCTGCCAGATCGCGCTCAAGGAGGCGGAACAGAAGGTCGAAATCCTGCTCAAGAAGTCCGGCGAGCCCTCGGTCGAGGGGTTCGACCCCGACGATACCGATGTGAGCTGAGCCGGGCCGCAGCGCCCCCGCACCGCCATTTACCGATTTTGCTAGGCGATACGGGTACTTACACCGCGCGGCGGCGTTGGGTACACTTACTTCGCGCCTCGCGCGCCCGGCGCCCCCCGCATCTCGGCCTCGCGGCTCGCACGTCGGCCCGCGCCTTGCGCACCTCGGCCGTGCGCCTCGCAACCCGCAACCCGCGTCTCGCCGGCCGGTAGCCCAAGAGTCATTGAAGTTCACGGTTGTGGCACCATGTCGGGCAGAACTCGTGCGCAGGAAACCTACCGCAAAATGAATGCCGCCGTCCCCGCCCAGAAGCCAGCCGTGTCATCCATCGAGGATGTGCAGGCCCGGGCCGACACACGCCAGATACCCATCAACAAGGTGGGTATCAAGGATATTTTTCATCCGGTGAAGGTCAAGGACCGCGCTCGCGGCGAGCAGCAAACGGTCGCGAATTTCAACATGTACGTGAACCTGCCGCACGATTTCAAGGGCACGCACATGTCCCGTTTCGTCGAGATTCTGCATCATGAGCGTGAAATCTCGGTGGATTCGTTCGGCAGCATGCTCGAAGAAATGACGCGGCTGCTGGACGCGACCGCGGGCCACATCGAAATGACTTTTCCCTACTTCGTGATGAAGAAGGCGCCGGTATCCGGCGTCGAGAGTCTCATGAACTATCAGGCAACGATCTTCGGCGAACACCGTGACGGCAAGACGGATGTCTGGCTCAAAGTCGTGGTTCCGACGACCAGCCTATGTCCGTGCTCGAAGAAGATATCGGACTACGGGGCGCACAATCAGCGCTCGCATATCACCTTGACCGCGAAGCTCAATGAGCACATGTGGCTCGAGGAACTGATCGACATCGCCGAGAGCCAGGCCTCCTGCGAGGTCTACGGGATATTGAAGCGGCCGGACGAGAAGTATGTGACCGAGCGCGCGTACGATAACCCGAAATTCGTCGAGGATACGGTGCGCGACGTCGCCGTCGCGCTCAACCAGGACAAACGGGTCCGCGCCTACGTGGTGGAATCAGAGAATTTCGAATCCATCCACAATCATTCGGCCTACGCGATGATCGAGCATGATAAGGAGAGCGCGAATTGAGCGCGGTTCTCCCGAGTTCCCCGCCGCGCCTTGTCGGACGGCATCACAGCGGCACCACAGCGGCACCACAGCGGCACCACAGCGGCGTCACAGCGGCGTCACGGTCCGGCGCACCACGCTTCAGGCTCGCTCCGCGCTCTGCAGGCGCCCGATCATGCTGCGTAAGAACACCTGATTGAAGCGTAACTGACATTCCGCCGAGACCTGCTCCAGGAGCGTCGAACTGACCTTCATGACGGTGACCGCTCCGGCGGCCCTGATGGTCGCCGTGCGCTTCGCGCCGCGCACGTAGCTGGTCTCTCCGAAGCAGTCGCCGCTGTCCAGGAATCCGAGTCCTTTCGTCAGGCGTTCGACCGCGACCCGACCCTGCACGATGATATAGAAGCGATCGTCCATTTCGCCCTCCTTCACGATCTCTTCGCCGTCGGCATAGTCCTGCCAACTGCTGGCACGCAGCACTTCCCAGATCTCTTCGTGGGAGAACTCATGGAAGAACTTCAGCTTGCGCAGCAGGCTGAATTGCTCCTGTTGATCGATGCGGTTGTACTGCGCCCGCAGTTTCTGGTGGACCCGCGTCAGTTCGGCCGCGAAATCCAGTCCCGTCTTATAGCGCTTCGCAGGATCTTTCTGCAGCGCCATGGCGGTGACGTTTTCGAGCTCTTCCGGTATCTCCGGACGCAACGTATGGATGGGCGGAGGGGTCGCGTATACGATCTGGTGCAGGAGCTTCTGCAGGTTGCCGGCCCTGAAAGGCCGGGTTCCCGTCAATAGCTCATACATCACCGCCCCCAGGGAGTACAGATCGGAGCGGTTCGTGAGTTCGATGGACTGCACTTGTTCGGGCGACATGTACGACGGGCTGCCCGCGATTCCCTCGATACGCGAAATGTCCGAATCGGCCACGAGCGCGATCCCGAAATCGATGATGCGAACGTCGCTCTCGAGCGTGAGCATGATGTTGCTTGGCTTGATGTCGCGGTGTATGACGCCGCGGCTATGGGCGTAGTGAAGCGCGCGCGCCGCCTTGAATACGAGTTCGACCACATCATCGATGCGCAACAGATTGTCCGGGCGGCAATAGGCGGCAAAGGTGCGCGCGCCATGCACGTGCTCCGTGACGATGTAGCAATGGCCGTTTTCCTCACCGGCATCATAGATGGGCAGGATGTTCGGGTGCTGCAGCATGCCGACCATGTGCGCTTCCGAGAGGAACATTTTCCGTGCGATACGCTTGCGATTCGCGTCGGCGCTGCTGTCGATGTTGTACACTTTGATCGCGACATCGCGGCCGTAGTAAGGGTCGTGCGAAAGATAGACGACCCCCGTACTGCCCCGTCCGACCTCATTGATGATGACGTATTTGCCGATCTTCTCCGGCAATGATGCGCGGCCGTTTTGAGTCTTCGTGTAATGTGGCCGAATATTGGTCAAGGGTAACCGTGCGCAGCGCTGCGCCAACGTTGTTCGATGCGCAGAAGGATACTGGCCCGACCATCGCCAAACTGTGATTTCGGTCCAGGCTCAGCGAAAGTGATCGTAACCCGAAGCCGGAGCGGCGAATGCATGGCCATCGAGTTGCCACGTGATGCCGCTTCCGGGACGCAGGTCACCAATTGCCGTGAGCGTTAAGTTCAATCGATGCGCGATCGCCTGCAACTCGCCGAAGCGCGCGACGGACACGGCGACGAGCAGTTCGTAATCATCGCCCGCCGCCAGCGCCCAATCGCGTGCCTGGGACGCCGGCGCCGAACGCAACAGAGCCCGCGACAACGGCAGACGCGCGACATCGAC
Source organism: Pseudomonadota bacterium (assembly GCA_030799355.1). GTDB lineage: Bacteria > Pseudomonadota > Gammaproteobacteria > Steroidobacterales > Steroidobacteraceae > Bog-1198. Next base: position 171,078 of record JALYHP010000113.1, on the reverse strand, counting down.
CTGCGCCGCGAGTCCGCTGGCGGCCGCGAGTTTCGGCAGGTCTCCTGCCAATCCGTCGGACAGATCCATCGCGGCGCTCGCGACTCCACGGGCATGGCAGCCGAACAGTATTCGGGGCGTCGGATACTCGAAGCGCTCGATGAGCTCGGCGGCGGCCGCCTCATCCGTGCCGGCAAGCCGGCCGGTTACGAGTGCCAGTCCCGCGCCGGCATCGCCGAGCGTGCCGGTCACAGCCAGCACATCGCCGGCCTGGGCTGCGCCCCGCCGCAACGCGCTGCCGCGGGCCACGTGGCCCAGTATCTGGACGCTGATGGTCAAGGGTCCCGCCGTGGTATCGCCGCCCACCAACTCCACGCCGTGCGCATCCGCAAGGCGCGCGAAGCCGGCCGAAAACCGCTCGAGCCATTGCGCGTCGGCGGACGGCAGGGTCAACGCCAGGGTCGCCCAGGCGGGCGTTGCGCCCATGGCGGCAATATCGCTGAGGTTCACCGCAAGCGCACGATGGCCGATCGACCGTGCATCGGCGGTCGGCGGGAAGTGCCTTCCCGCCACCAGGGTATCGACCGCCGCCACCAGATCGCTGCCGGTGGGCACACGCAACACGGCGGCATCGTCGCCGATGCCGAGGATGACGTCGGAGTGGCGAACAGAGGGGACTGCCCGCGTGAAATAGCGGTCGATCAACTCGAATTCGCCCAGACTTCCGGGGTCTTGCGCGGGGCGGTCGATGCCGCCACCCCGGGCATCATTTCTCACGGCGCGCTCCCGTACTCGTCGGGGCGTAGCTCCTTCGCGGCGCGATCCAGCACGGCGTTGACGAACTTATGGCCGTCCGTCGCGCCGAATTGCTTCGCCAGCTGCACCGCTTCGTCGATGGCGACGCGATAGGGCAACTCCCGATGGGATTGCAGTTCCTGAAGACCCACCCACAACACGGCGTGCTCGATGGGATCGAGTTCGGCCGGTGCTATTTCGCTCAAGCTCGACAGGCGCGCGTCCAGGGCTTCGCGATTCGGCGCGATCCCCGCGATCAGTTCGCGGAAGTACTCGCGGTCGACGCGTTCGGCCTCCGGATCCTCGTCGAATTGTTGACACGTATCCTGCCAGGATCGCGCGTTGAGCTGCAGCTGATAAAGCGCTTGCAGCGCCAACCGGCGGGCCAATCGACGGCCGCGATGCGCGCCCACTTCGTCAAGTATCCAGGCGGCGCAGCAGATTCGCCATTTCGATGGCCGCCAACGCCGCGTCGGCGCCCTTATTGCCCGCCTTGCCACCGGCCCGATCCATTGCCTGCTCCATCGTATCCGTCGTCAGAACCCCGAACGCCACGGGAACTCCCGATTCGAGCGCGATGCGCGCAAGCCCCGAGGCGCACTCGCCTGCGACATAGTCGAAATGCGGGGTTTGGCCGCGCACCACGGCACCGAGCGCGAGCAACGCATCGTAACGGCGCGACAGCGCCAATTTACGGGCGACGACGGGAATGTCGAATGCTCCGGGGACGCGCACGATCTCGATCTGCTTTTCGGTCGCCCCATGTCGCTTGAGCGCGTCCAGCGCGCCCCGTATCAGAGGCTCGACGACCAAATCGTTGAACCGCGCGGCTATGAAAGCGAAGCGCAAGTCACGCGCGAGCAGCTCCCCTTCGATCATCCTGGGCGTTTCATTGGACACGAAATTTACCTCTCATGATTGAATGCACGGCGTGGCGCCGCGTTACGGCCACGCCGCGCTAGAAGCCGCGGATGACCCAGTATAATGCCCCGGCGCTCATTTGCCCGCCCGGCACCGGCGTCATTCGACGCCATCGACGTACTCGGTCACCTCGAGATCGAAGGCCGCGAGACCTTGCAGCTGCTTCGGCGCGCTCAGCACACGCATGCGCTTGAGCCCCAGGTCCTTGAGGATTTGTGCCCCGATTCCGTACGTTCTCACCACCGTGGCACCGGTGGTGCGCGCTGCCGGGCGCTTCGCCTCCAACTGCCGCACGCTGTCCATGAAGTCTCTCGGGGTCACCTCGGGCCTCAGGATGACCACGATGCCCGATGGCTCGCGGGCGACCCGGCGCATCGCGGCGCGCAGCGGCCAGCCCAATTTTTCGCTGCGCACGCCGACGACATCACGCATGGTGTCCTTGATGTGCACGCGGACCAGCGGCGGCACGGCCGAGTCGAGGTCGCCTTTGACCAGCGCCACGTGTACGTTCTTGTTGACGTGGTCCTCGTAGCAGTAGAGCCTGAATCCGCCGAATTCGGTGTCCACGGACTCATCGTAAATTCTCTCGACCGAGCGCTCGTTCTTGAGACGATAGCGAATCAGATCGGCGATGGTCCCGATCTTCAAATTGTGGACCTTGGCAAAGCGTTCCAGATCCGGACGGCGCGCCATGCTGCCGTCGTCGTTCAGTATCTCGACGATCATTGCCGCGGGCGAAAACCCCGCGAGACGTGCCAGGTCGCATCCCGCTTCGGTATGACCCGCCCGCGTGAGCACGCCCCCGGGTTGTGCCATCAGCGGAAAAATATGTCCCGGTTGGCGTAGATCCTCCGGGCGCGCGTTGGACGCCACGGCGGTGTTCACCGTATGCGCTCGATCGTGCGCGGAGATGCCGGTGGTGACGCCCTCGGCGGCTTCGATCGACAGCGTGAAATTGGTGCGGTGGCTCGAGTCGGTATCGCTCACCATCAACGGCAGGCGCAACTGTCGGCAGCGTTCGCGGGTCAGCGTCAGGCAAATGAGGCCGCGGCCGTAGCGCGCCATGAAATTCACGTCCTCCGCGCGCACGCACTCGGCCGCCATGATGAGGTCGCCTTCGTTTTCACGATCCTCATCGTCCATGATCACCGCCATCTTGCCGGCGCGGATATCGGCGAGAATCTCATCGATCGTGTTGAATCCGCTCATGGCGACTCTCCTTCCGTTTTGGCCATCAGCCGCTCGAGATAGCGCGCAATGACGTCGATCTCGATATTCGCCCCGGAGCCCACGGCGAGTTCACCGAGGGTGGTCACCTCGCGCGTGTGTGGAATGATATTCACGTCGAAGCGGCACCCGCTTACCTGATTGACCGTGAGGCTGACTCCGTCGACGCAGATCGACCCCTTCGGCGCAACGAAGCGCATGAGGGCCGCGGGCAACTCAAATTCCAGGCGCCACGAACGCGCGTCTTGATGCGCCGCCGTCAAGCGCCCCACCGCATCCACATGTCCGCTCACCAGGTGCCCGCCCAGCGCATCGCCGGCGCGTAAGCTCGGCTCCAGGTTCACTCTACCACCCCGGCTCAAGGTCCCGAGTGTGGTCTTCGACAGGGTTTCACGGGATACGTCCGCATGGAAATCTGGCCCGTCGCGCCGCGTCACGGTCAGACAGACTCCCTGCACGCTGACGCTGTCGCCCGGCCGCAGGCGCGCACCCTCGAGCGCGGCAGCCTCGATTCGTAAGTCGAGATCGCCGCCCTTTTCCTCGGTGGACATGATGCGGCCGACGGCCATGATGATTCCGGTGAACATAGTCAGGTCCTTTGCGGAACGAGTACCAGCCGAAGGTCGTTCTCGAGCAATCGCAGATCACGAAACTCGAAACGGGGCAGCCCCGCAGCGCCTGCCGCGAGCAAGGCCGCGAGCGGCGCCGCGTCCATCCCCAGGAAGTGCGGCGCCACATAGAGAATCAATTCATCGACCAAATCAGCCTCGAGGAACGCTGCCGCCAAGCGCGGGCCGCATTCCACGAGCAGCTCATTGACTTCGAGGGCCGTCAAGCGCTCGATGACGGCGGCCAGATCCAGGCCGCGGCCGGCGCGGGGCACACGTTCGATCCGAACGCCTGCGACCGGCTCTCGCACGGTGCCTGGCGCCGAGCGCGCTTGCACCTCGTGCCCTTGCGCCTCCCGCCCCCCTTGCGCCCCGCTCCCCTGCGCGCGGCTCCCTTGCGCGGCGCCGCCTTGCACCTCGCGCAGTTCCGGAGCGCCGAGGGCCGCGAAGATGAGCGCGTTCTCGTCGCCGAATATCTTCGAGTCCGGCGGGCAGCTGAGGTCGGGATCGAGCACCACCCGCAACGGCTGCCGCACCCAGGGACCGTAAGCCAACCGCACATCGAGCCGCGGATCATCCTCCCGGACCGTACCGGCACCGGTCAAAACCGCGGAACTGCGCGCTCGCCAGGTCTGCACGTCGGCGCGCGACGCGTCGTCGGTGATCCAGGACTTGCCGCCCGCCGGCGCCGTGCGTTCCGGGCCCGCGACCGAGGTACGCGCATCGAGGCTCATCGCGAGTTTCAGCCGTATGAACGGCCGGCCGCGCTCGAAACGCGAGAAAAAGCCCGGATTGAGCGCACGGGCTTGCTCCTCGAGAATGCCCACCGTAACATCGATTCCCGCCCCCGCCAGGCGCTTGATGCCGGCACCCGCCACCCGCGGGTTAGGATCGACCGTGGCGCACACCACGTGCGCGACACCCGCGGCGATCAAGGCGTCCGCGCAGGGCGGTGTGCGCCCGGTGTGGCTGCATGGCTCGAGAGTGACATAGACCGTCGCACCGCGAGCCTGGGAGCCGGCGCCGCGCAGCGCCAGCACTTCGGCATGGGGCTCGCCCGCCCGGACATGCCAACCTTCGCCGATGATCTGCCCGTCGCGCGCCACCACACAGCCGACCCGCGGGTTCGGATGCGTCGTATACAGGCCCCGTCCGGCCAGCTCCAGGGCCCGCGCCATCTGGACGCGGTCCGCCGCGCAGTCGCTCGGGACGGCGGTCATTTTCGTTCGTTGCCCGGCTCATCGCCCGGCAACAACGGCAGCTGATCCTTGCTGGGCTCGCGGCGGCGCCGGTGGCGGCGCAGCTGATCGATTTCGATGCGAAATGCTTCGACGTCCTGAAAGCTGCGATAAACGGAGGCGAAGCGCACGTAGCCGACTTCATCCAGGTGCCGCAGCTCTTCCATCACCATATCGCCCACGCTGCGGGAGGCAATTTCACGCTCGCCCAGGCTGCGCAATCTGTGACAGATTCTGGCGACGGCCGCCTCGATCGCATCGCGGCTCACGGGGCGTTTCTCCAACGCGCGTTCCATCCCGGCAAGCAGCTTGGTCTCATCGAAAGGCTCGCGGGTACGATCGCTCTTGACCACGGTGGGCAGCAACAGCTCCGCGGTCTCGAAAGTCGTGAAGCGTTCCGTGCACGCGAGGCACTCGCGACGCCGACGGATCTGTCGCCCTTCGCCGGCCAGGCGAGAGTCGATGACCTTAGTCTCCGAATGACCGCAAAAGGGGCAATGCATGGAGGGTGCTGAGCGGGGTCCCGACGCGGAACCTGCGAGCCTGACTGTTGAAGCCTTTAAGCATACACGGGAAACCGGCGGCACAGCGCCATCACCTCTCCACGAACCCGCTCGACCACCGACTCATCCTCGATCCGGTCCAGCACATCGGCAATCCAATGCGACAATTGCTGCACTTGCGCCTCCTTGAACCCTCGAGTGGTGACGGCCGGTGTGCCGATGCGCAGGCCGCTGGTCACCATGGGCGGACGCGGATCATTCGGCACCGCGTTCTTGTTCACGGTCATGTGCGCACGGCCCAACGCCGCATCGGCATCCTTGCCCGTGATGTTCTTATCGATCAAGTCGAGCAGGAACAAGTGGTTGTCGGTGCCCCCCGATACGATCTTGTAGCCTCGCTCCTGCAGCACGGCGGTCATGGCCCGAGCATTGCTCACCACCTGCGCCGAGTACACCTTGAACTCCGGCTGCAACGCCTCGTGGAAGGCCACCGCCTTGGCGGCGATGACGTGCATCAAAGGCCCGCCCTGGGTGCCGGGAAACACCATCGAATTGAATTTCTTGTGCAGTTCGGCATGCGGCCGAGCCAAGATCAAGCCCCCGCGCGGGCCGCGCAGCGTCTTGTGCGTGGTGCTCGTGACCACGTCCGCGATGGGCACAGGATTCGGGTACGAGCCGGCGGCCACCAACCCGGCCACGTGTGCCATGTCCACGAAAAAGTATGCTTCCACCGCATCGGCGATGGCGCGGAATCGCGCAAAATCGATGACCCGCGAATACGCCGAGAAACCGGCGACGATCATCTTCGGGCGATGCTCTCGAGCGAGCCGCTCCACTTGCTCGTAATCGATTTCGCCGGTGTCCGGCTTGACGCCGTATTGCACGGCCTTGAACAACTTCCCAGAGAAATTGACTTTGGCGCCATGGGTCAGGTGGCCGCCATGATCCAAGCTCATGCCGAGGATGGTATCGCCGGGATTGAGCATCGCCAGATACACCGCCGCATTGGCCTGGGAGCCCGAATGCGGCTGCACGTTGGCATAGGCCGCCCCAAACAGCTGTTTGGCACGATCGATCGCCAATTGCTCGACGACATCGACGAATTCGCAACCGCCGTAATACCGCTTCCCCGGATAGCCCTCGGCATATTTATTCGTCAGAACCGACCCTTGCGCTTCCAGCACGCGGGGGCTGGCGTAATTTTCCGAGGCGATCAGCTCGATGTGGTCTTCTTGGCGCACGCGCTCGCCGGCGATGGCCTGGGCGAGCTCGGGATCGAAACCGGCAATCGTCATCGAGGAATTGAACATGGGCGGATCTCCCGAAAAATAGCCGCCAAGTATAGCCGATCGACCGGACCCCCGGGCGCCCGCGGGCGGGCTTCGGGAGTCGATTGCCGTGACAAGCATCCGCCAGTCACGGATAATTCCGCCGTCCCCGTCATATTCATCATAGGTAGCACATGGCTCAGTTCATTTACACCATGAACCGGGTTGGCAAGGTTGTGCCACCCAAGCGCGTCATCCTGCGCGACATCACGCTGAGCTTCTTCCCGGGCGCGAAAATCGGTGTCCTCGGACTGAACGGGTCCGGCAAATCCACGTTGCTGAAGATCATGTCCGGGCTCGACAAGGAAATCGAAGGCGAAGCCCGTCCCCAGGCGGGAATCAAGGTGGGCTACCTGCCGCAGGAACCGCTGCTCGACGAAACCAAAACCGTGCGTGAGGTGGTCGGCGAGGGCGTCGGCGACGTGCAGAGCCTCATCGACCGTTTCAATGCGATCAGCGACCGCTTCGCCGAGCCGATGTCGGACGAGGAGATGACCAAGCTCATGGAAGAGCAGGCCAAGATGCAGGACAAGATCGACGCCGTCGGCGGCTGGGAACTGGAACGCAAGCTCGAGATCGCCGCCGATTCGCTGCGCCTGCCGCCGTGGGATGCCGTGATCGGCAAGTTGTCCGGCGGCGAGAAGCGCCGGGTGGCCCTGTGCCGGCTGCTGCTGTCGAAGCCCGACATGCTGCTGCTCGATGAGCCGACCAACCATCTGGACGCCGAATCGGTGGCATGGCTCGAGCATTTTCTCGAGGAATACCCGAGCACCGTCATCGCGGTCACGCACGACCGGTATTTCCTCGACAACGTTGCCGAGTGGATTCTGGAACTCGACCGCGGGCACGGCATCCCCTGGGAGGGGAATTACTCCTCCTGGCTCGAGCAAAAGGGCCAGCGCTTGGCCCAGGAAGAACGTCAGCAGGACGCGCTCGCCAAGACATTGAAGCGCGAACTGGAGTGGGTACGTACCAACCCGAAGGCGCGGCAAGCCAAATCCAAGGCGCGGCTGCAGCGCTACGAGGAACTGGCCTCGCAGGAATTTCAGAAGCGCAACGAAACCAACGAGATCTATATCCCCCCCGGGGACCGGCTGGGCGACTTGGTCATCGAGTGCAAGGACGTGCGCAAGGCGTTCGGCGAGCGGCTGCTGATCGAGAACTTGAGTTTCAGCCTGCCCGCCGGCGGCATCGTGGGTATCATCGGCCCGAACGGCGCCGGCAAGACCACGCTATTTCGCATGCTGGCGGGCATGGACGCGGCCGACAGCGGCGATATTCGAGTAGGCCCTTCGGTCAAGCTTGCGTACGTGGATCAGTCACGCCAGGCGCTGAACGACAAGAACACGGTGTGGCAGGAAATTTCCGGCGGCCTGGACATCATCAAGGTGGGAAATTACGAAACCTCCTCTCGGGGATACGTCGGGCGCTTCAATTTCAAGGGAACCCAACAGCAGCAATTCATCGGCGATCTGTCGGGCGGCGAACGCAATCGCGTGCACCTCGCGAAGGTGCTGAAATCGGGCGGGAACGTCTTGTTGCTCGACGAGCCCACCAACGATCTCGACATCGAAACCCTGCGCGCCCTGGAAGAGGCGCTGGTGGCGTTCCCCGGTTGTGCCGTGGTCATATCCCACGACCGGTGGTTTCTCGACCGCATCGCCACCCACATCCTCGCCTTCGAGGGCGATTCGCAGGTGGCCTGGTTCGAAGGCAACTATCAGGAATATGTCGAAGATTACAAGCGGCGCAAGGGCGAAGACGCCTCACAGCCGCACCGCATCCGCTACAAACCACTGACGGGTTGAACCATGAGCATCTACATCACGGCGCACGAGGGCCTGCGAATCGAACATCAAGGCATTGCGCTCACGTGTCCGCACTGCCAGATCCTGACGCATATCACCCCCGCCGCGGCTCCCGAGTTCGATGAACTCAGCCGCCGTAAACCCCGGCAGATCGGCATGGTATTCGGCTGCGATGCCTGCGGCGAACCCATTTTCCTGAAATTCGCGGCCAAGGCGTATGGCAGTCTGCGGATCGAGTTGGCGCCGAATTACATCGAAGTGGAACATGCGCCGGAAAACTTCCCGCTCACGTACTTGCCGGAAGAGGCCGAACAGCTATTTCGCGAAGCGCTCGGCTGCTATACCGCGGGCTGTTACAACGCGTTCGGCGCAATGAGCCGGCGCACCGCTCAATCACTGTTCCGCGAACTCGGTGAGCGGGGCAAATTGGAACTGTTCGACACGCTGCAGGAGATCCGCTCGCTCGCCGAGCTCGACGATGAGAGTTTCGCGACGCTGCGGGCGGTGCTGTTCGGCAGCGACAGCGATCCGTGGCCGCATCAGCCCCATCTCAGCGCGGAACGCGCCGGCATCCTCCTCGAAGTCATGCGCGACCTGCTGTATCAGACGTTCGTGCGCAAGGCGCGGCTCCAGCAGGCGATGACGTTCCGCAAGTACGTTGCACCGCAGACCGAGGCCGTCACTTAGCGGCGAAAACCCAACCGCGCACGGCCCCGCCCCCGGTCCGTGCGCGCCATCGTCTCGCAATCCGCGTGGCATGCGCCGCGTGCCACCTACCCCGAAAACACCCGCGCATTGCGGAACAACCGCATCCAGCCGCCGTCTTCGCCCCAGCGCTTACTCACCCAAGAGTTCTGCACGCTGCGATAGACCCGCTCCGGGTGCGGCATCAGCGCGGTGACGCGGCCGTCGGTGCTGCACAGGCCGGCGAGCCCGCAGGGCGAACCGTTCGGATTGAACGGGTATCGCTCCGTCGGCTCACCGTAATGATCGACGAATTGCAGCGTCACGAGACCGTGCCCGCGCAATTCGCGCACCTCCTCGCTCGCGGGGAATTCGGCGAGGCCCTCGCCGTGCGCCACCGCGATCGGCAATACCGACCCCTGCATGCCGTCGAACAGCACGGAATGGGATGGCGGCACCCGCACCAGACTCAAGCGCGCCTCGTACTGCTCCGACCGATTGCGCACGAAACGCGGCCAGCGCTCGGCGCCGGGTATCAGCTCTTTCAACGCCGCCAACATCTGGCAGCCATTGCATATCCCCAGCGTGAAGGTGCCGTCGCGCAGAAAATACGCGGCAAATTCGTCGCGCGCGAGCGAATTGAAAAGAATCGACTTCGCCCATCCTTCGCCGGCGCCCAACACATCGCCATACGAGAAGCCGCCGCAGGCGACCAGGCCGTGGAAGCGTGCCAGCCGCACGCGCCCCGCCAAGACGTCGGTCATGTGCACGTCGTAGGCATCGAAGCCCGCGCGCGTGAATACCGCCGCCATCTCGGTCTGGCTGTTCACCCCCTGCTCCCGAAGAATGGCCACCGCCGGCCTCGCGCCCGCCGAGACATAGGGCGCGGCGACATCTTCCTCCGGGCGGTACGTCAGGTCGGCATGCAGTCCCGGGTCCCCCCGGTCGAGCAACCTCGAGTATTCCTCGCGCGCGCACTCGGGATTGTCGCGCAGCGCCTGCATACGAAACGACACCTCGCTCCAGCGTCGCTGCAGCTCGACGCGCGAAGCGGCATAGATCACCTGCCCGTTCGCGGCGACGGTGATCCGCCCGCCGCTCTCCAGGGCGCCCCCCGCCGCCCCGGCATCGGTCATTGCCTCCGCATGGGCCACCGTCTCGGCACCCGCCCCGGCGTCGGCCGCTCGCCCCGCATCAGCCGCCCCCTCCGTTGGCCCCGCGAGCGCCTCGGCCCCACGCGCGCCCACCGCTCCGGTAGGGACCGTGGCGCGAGCGCTGTCCGGCACCGGCATGCCCAGGTCCCGGGTGTGCCCCTCCAGTCCATGACGCCGCAACACCTCGAACGCCTCGGTCAGTCGCGCAGTGGCCACTTGCAAGACCGCCCCGAGCTCCTCGGCGAAGCACTCCGCGACCGGATCCGCCACGCTGCCGAGCTCGAGCTCCAGTCCGCAGTGGCTGGCGAAGGCCATCTCGAGCAACGCGACCAGCGCGCCGCCATCCGAGCGATCGTGATACGCCAGCACCAAGTCCCGGTCTTTCAGCTCCCGCACGGCTGCAAAGAATTTCCGCAGCAACGCCGGGTCATCGAGATCCGCCGGCTCGCCGCCGCTGCGCTCCAGTACCTGCGCCCAGCAAGACCCCCCCAGGCGATTTTTGGCGCCGCCCAGGTCGACCAACAGCAAGCGCGACGGCTCCGACAGGTCGAATTCAGGGGTCAACGTGCGGCGCGCGTCGGCCACCGGCGCGAACGCCGAGATGATGAGCGACACCGGTGCCAGTACGGAATGCGCACCCTGCTCATCGGTCCATGCGGTCCGCATCGACAACGAGTCCTTGCCCACCGGGATGGTGATCCCCAGTGACGCACACAATTTGACGCAAACCGCCCGCACCGTCGCATACAGATCGGCATCCTCTCCCGGCTCACCGCAGGCAGCCATCCAGTTCGCCGACAGTCGAACGTCGGTGAGTTTGCGCACATCGGCGGCCACGATATTGGTGATGGCCTCACCCACGGCGAGCCGTCCCGACGCCGGGGCGCTCAATAGCGCTGCGGGCGCGCGCTCACCCAGGGCCATGGCCTCGCCGGCGTAGCCTTCGTAGTCGCTCAAGCTCACCGCCGCATCCGCCACGGGCACCTGCCATGGACCGACCATCTGATCGCGGCTGATGAGACCGCCTACCGTGCGATCGCCGATGGTGATGAGAAAGGATTTGTCGGCGATGGTCGGCAAGCACAGCAGCTTGTCGAGCGATTGAGCGATGGTCGTGCCCGCCGTCGTCAGCGCCGACGGTGTTTTCGCAATGGTGCGCACGGTGCGGCTCATGCGCGGTGCCTGGCCGAACAACATGTCGAGCGGCATGTCCACCGGACGGCAAGCCGCGGTACCCGACGCCAGGTCATCGAGGACGACCAGCCGCCCATCTGCCGTGATTTCGCCCACCACCGCGAACGGGCAGCGCTCACGCTCGCACAGAGCGGCAAACAGCGCCGTGCTGCCGGGGACCAGCGCCAATACATAGCGCTCCTGGGACTCGTTGCACCAGATCTCCATGGGCGACAGTTCCGACTCGGCACTTGGAATCTTGCGCAGGTCGATCCGACCGCCGCGATGGCTGTGAGCAATCGCCTCGGGCAGGGCATTCGACAAACCACCCGCTCCCACGTCGTGGATCAGCAAAATCGGGTTGTCTGCGCCCATGGCCCAGCAGCGGTCGATGACCTCTTGCGCGCGGCGCTGCATCTCGGGGTTGCCCCGCTGCACCGACGCGAAATCCAGGTCCGAGGTACTTTGTCCGCTGCCCACCGAGGATGCCGCGCCGCCGCCCAGCCCGATCAGCATCGAGGGCCCGCCCAACACCACCAGCGGCGCTCCCACCACCACGTCACGTTTCTCGACGTGGGGCCGCCGCACGCTCCCCAGTCCCCCGGCGATCATGATGGGCTTGTGATAGCCGCGAATGACCCGGCCGCCCTGCTCCGGGCGGCCATCGGCTCGGCCCTCCGCCTCGCGTTGCTCGAATGTTCGGAAGTAGCCGCAGGTACTGGGACGGCCGAACTCGTTGTTGAACGCTGCCGCGCCCAACGGAGCCGCAATCATGATATCGAGCGCCGAAGCGATTCGTTGCGGCTTGCCGAAATCCGTCTCCCAAGATTGCACCATGCCCGGGATCCTGAGATTGGATACCGAGAAGCCCGTGAGGCCCGCCTTCGGCTTGGCGCCGATGCCGGTCGCGCCTTCATCGCGTATTTCGCCTCCCGAGCCGGTCGCCGCGCCCGGAAAGGGCGAGATAGCGGTCGGGTGGTTGTGCGTCTCCACTTTCATGAGGATGTCGACGGGTTCGGTGACACCGCCATACCGGCGCGTAGCCGGATCCGGGAAAAATCTCGATGCGACCGAGCCTTCGATGACCGCGGCATTGTCCCGATACGCCGAAAGCACGCCGTCGGCGTTCTTGGCATGAGTGGCGCGCACCATCGCGAACAATGACATCGGCATCTCGTCGCCATCCACGACGAACTGCGCGTTGAATATCTTGTGCCTGCAATGTTCGGAGTTCGCCTGCGCGAACATCATGAGCTCGACATCGGTGGGATCGCGGCCGAGCGCGCCGAAGCATCCGACCAGATAGTCGATCTCCTCCGCCGAGAGGGCGAGTCCCCAGGCGGCGTTGGCGCGGCCGAGCGCCGCATGCCCGTCGGTGCCCAGCGCGACGGTGCGCAGCGGTCGCGCCGCGGTGTTGTGGAACAGTCCCTCGGGCTCGAGCAAACCGCCTGGCGCCCCGCCCCCCGAGGCGCTGCGGTCACCGGCCGCGCCGATCCACACCGATTCGGTCATGCGGTCGTGCAACAGCGATCCGAGGCGCCGCAGGTCATCGGCCGAAAGCTCCGGCGTGGCCGCGATGAAATAGAGGGTTCCGCGCTCCAGCCGCCGGATGCCCGAAAGCCCGCATACGTGGGCGATGTCGGTGGCCTTGCTCGACCAGGGCGAGACGGTACCCACACGCGGCGTGACCAGCAGCTGCTGGCCGCGGTCGGCACTCGGGTAGACCTTCGGCCCATAGGTCAGCAGCTTGGCGAGGAGCGCGAACTCGTTCTCGCCCAGAGGATGCGGCGCGTCGGCGAAATGCAGGTAGCGTGAGGAGATGCCGCTGACCCGCCGATCCTGTGCCTGCAGGGACTGCAGCAGCTTATCGAGGCGGAATTGCGACAGCGCGGGCGCGCCGAGCAAGCTGAACATGGCAAATTCTACCAGAACTGCGGGCTATTTACGGGCGTTCGTGTCCCCGCCGGGTGTATATATCGGCACCGGAAACTGAGACACGTTGGATCCCTCGAGAGCCACTATCTTGCTGACCCCTTGTTTCTTGACTTCGTCGATACGCAGCACCGAGTGCAGGGGCAGATAGGTGCGCTTTACTTCCTTGAATTCGGCCTTTATCTTCTCTTCGACGGGATCGACCACTACGGTGGTGCGCTCGCCGAAGACGAGTTCCTCGACTTCGATGAAGCCGAAAAGGCTGCCATGACCGACTTTGCGGGCATAGATCTCGTACACCTTGCCTTGGTTCACGAACAGAACCTTGAAAATGTGACTCGCTGCCATTTACAGAACTCCAGGCATTGCTGACACTTCACTATATTATACGGGCACTTAGCGCGATACCTCGGGTCCGTCAGGGGGAACGAACATGACCTTGCGCCTGAGCGTTGTCAGCGAGCATGGAATGCGCCTCGGTGCACAATCCACGAAGGTATTCGGCGTGCATGGCGGCAGCATCGGACGCGGCACCGACAACGATTGGATTCTACCCGACCCAGAACGCTATCTGTCGGGCAAACACGCCCGCATCGATTTTCGGGCGGGAAAGTTTGTCCTGGTCGATACCAGTTCCAACGGTACCTACGTCAACGGCGCACAGGTACCGCTGGGCAAGTACCACGACTATTCGTTGAAGGACGGCGATTACGTCCGGTTGGGCGAATACGAATTGCTGGTGAGCATCGACGGGAGCAATGACTTCCCGCCCGATGAAAGCGCCGTCGTGGCCTTCGATGGCGCGACGCATTCCTCGGCCGTCAGAAAGGCCACCGCCAACGACCTCGGCGCCGATCTCGACCTCAATGCACTGCTGGAGTCGAGCGGCCGCTTCACGGCGCAGCCCAGCGAACGATCGACCTCGAGTTCAGGCGTTCGTCCGCGCAACGCCTATGGCCAAGCCATCGAGGCCGACTCGCACGAGGAGCAAGACGAGATCGGTACCCCGTGGCACATGCTGACGCGTCCGCTCACGGTCAATGGCAAGCCGGCGAGCATCGCGGGAGGGCCGGCCGCGGCCCCGGTCGCCGGCCCGGCCGCCGGCTTCGTCACCACCGCAGGGCCCGCCGCTGGATTCCCTGCGCAAGCCGCGCGCGCGCCGGCAACGGCGCTTTTCGATGCCGACTGCGATGCCGGGCTCGCCGCATTCTGCCGCGGAGCGGGTGTGGATCCGCGCACGATCACCCCCGATACCCGTAGCGCGGCTCTGCAGCTGGCGGGCCAATTGCTGCGCGAGTCCGTGCTCGGACTCATGGACCTGAATCAAAGCCGCACCGAATTCCGCAACCGCTTCCGCATGCCGGCCTCCCCCGCCGAGGGGCCGGAATCGCCGCTGAATTTCTCGCAAGGCGTGGACGAAGCGTTGGTTCGCTTGTTGACCAACGTGTCCGAACGCGCGAGTTCCGTCCGCGCGATCCGCGAGAATTTCAAGGAACTAAAGGCACAGAACACCGCCTCGCTGGTCGCGACGCGCTCCGCTTTCGAAGATTTTCTCGAGCGGTTGAATCCCAAGGACCTTCAGGAGCGCTTCGATCGAGCCGCCAAGCGCGGCATGTTCGGCACGCCCAACAAGACCAAGTACTGGGAACTGTATGCCGAGATGTTTCCCGGCTTGGTCCAGCGGCCGGCCGACGGGTTCCCGCATCTGTTCACGGAAGCCTTCGTGAAGGCTTACGAGGCCAAACTGCGCACGCTGATTCCACCGCGACGCAGCGCCTTCGGTGCCGATCGACATGAGTCGATCGAGCCGGAGGGAAAAGCCGTCGGCGACCCGTAACCCAGCGTCCGCGGCGGGTTCCATGCGGGTTCTGGTGGTGGAAGACGATGACATCGTGGCCGATGCGATCACGCGCGGCTTAGCCGCGGCGAATTATGCCGTGCATCGCGTCAGCAGTGCCGAAGCCGCTCAGGGGGCGCTGGCCCAGGAGGAATTCGCTCTCGCCGTGATCGATGTGGGTCTGCCCGGAGCCGACGGATTGACCCTGGTGCGCCGCTTGCGCAGCTCCGGCAAGACCATGCCCACGCTGATCCTTACCGCCCGCTGCACGCTCAACGACAAGATCAAAGCCCTCGATCTGGGCGCCGATGACTTTTTGAGCAAGCCGTTCGAGCCCACCGAACTCGCCGCCCGCTGCCGGGCCCTGATGCGCCGCTCCAGCGGCGCCTTGGACGGCATCGTCAAACTCAATCGCATCAGCGTCGATCTGCGCGGGAAGCGGCTCGCCATCGACGATGCCGATGTGGAGCTGACCGCGCGCGAATGGCTGCTGCTCGAATGCCTGGTGCGCCGCATCGGCCAAGTCGTCTCCAAGGAACGCGTGCAGCAGTCTTTGGCCCATCCGGAACAAGACATCACACCGAACGCCGTCGAGGTCCATGTCTCGAGGCTGCGAGCCAAGCTCGGCGATGCGGCGGTCATCCGCGCTCTGCGCGGCCTGGGCTATCGTCTGGAAGAAGCGAAGGCGCCATGAACTCGAGCCAAGGCGTAGCGAGTTGCTGAGGGTGACGTGGCCAGGGCTTGAATCACGGCGTTCGAGTGTGAGACCACCAGCGGTCGCGCCATGAACGCATCGATCAGCCGCGCGTTGGTGTTATGGCTGGCCGTCCCTCTGATGTTGCTGGCGCTGTGCGGCGCGCTGGTCCATTACTTCAATAGCGTTGCACCCAGCGTCATCAGCAGCGACCGCCGTCTGAAGGAGGCGGCCAGCGCTTTGATGGCCCATATCGAGATCAAGGACGGCCAAGTCGCCCTCGGCCGCACGGATGCACCGCCGCGCCTACCCACGGCCGATTCGGTGATATATGCCATACGCGAATTCCATGGGCGGCTGCTCGCGGGCGATGCTCGCTTGCCCCCCGTGCCGATGAACGGTGAGACCAGCCAACTCATCGCCATCACCCCGCTCGGCGAGCGCAATTATCGCACTCTCACCACGCGCTTCGACACCCGGGGCGGCGTCATGCTCATCACGGTGGCCGATGTCCGGCCCGCCGCCGAACCTGCCGCCCGCTACGGCTTCATGAGCACGTTGCTGTGGGATTTCGTGCAGTTGGACATCACGCTGGTTTTGGTGTGGGTGGGCATTCAGCTCGGACTGCGCCCGGTCAGACGCCTGCGCGACGAAATCGCCGCGCGTTCGCCGCAGGATCTGCGGCCCATCGACGAATCCTTCGTGCCGCGCGAAATCGCGCCCGTGGCCGTGACCCTGAACCGGCTATTCGCCACGTTGCGCGCCTCGGTGCAGTCGCAACAGCAGTTCATCGCCAATACGGCGCATCAGTTGCGCACGCCCCTCACCGGGCTTCAAGCACAATTGGAGCTGCTCATCGCCGAGGCAGCCGCGGCTCCGGTCAAGAGCCGTCTGCTCACGCTCCAGGAAGGCATCCGGCAATTGGCGCATTCCGCCAATCAACTGCTCACGCTCGCGCGCGCCGATCCCACCGTGAACATTACAGTTAGGAATCAGACCGTCGCGCTCGATGCACTGGCCGGTGAAGTCGTCGCCAAGTTCTACGACCGGGCGCTGCAGTCGAGCATCGACCTCGGCGTCGATGCAGCACCGGTCTCCATCCCCGCCGACCCCGCACTCATCGACGACCTCCTGAGCAATCTGGTCGACAACGCGCTCAAGTACACCCCCGCGGGCGGCAGCGTGACCGTGAGCGCCGGCAAACGCATGGGCAAAGCATTTCTCGCCGTCGAGGATACCGGGCCCGGGATACCCGAAGGCGAACGCCAACGCGTGCGGCAGCGATTCTACCGGTTGCCCAATGCACCCGGCCACGGCAGTGGGCTGGGGCTCGCGATCGTCGATGAAATCGCTCGGCTGTACGGCGCCAGCGTGCACATCGACGCCGGCGCCGGCGGCGTCGGCACATCCGTGCAGATCGTGTTCCCGCACGGAGAAGCACGGAAACTGTGACTCGCGTCACGCTTGCGCGCAGTATTGCGAAACGACAGCTTCGAGAAAGGTTGCACACATAAGGTATCCCCATGAATACACAGCTTCCTGCGCTCTCCGGTTCCCCATCGCGCCGTGCGGCCGGCTTCACGCTGATCGAACTCATGATCACCGTTTCCATCGTCGCCATCCTCGCGGCCATCGCCTACCCGAACTACCGCAACTACGTGATTCGCGCCCAAGTGGCGAGCGCCACCAACGGAATGATCAAGGCGGCCGCCGACCTGGAGCGCGTATTCCAGGACAACCGCACCTACATCGCTCCCACCGGCTCGCCCCCCGGGTACACGCCGTGTACGGCGGCGAACGGCACGACAGCCGCTTACGGCTATTTCGACGTCAACTGTTCGATACTCACGGCGACCACGTTCACGGTGCAGGCGGTGGGGAGGACCGGCTCCGTCGTCAACGGCTTTACTTACACCATCGACAATACCAACGCCCAGACGAGTACGGTCACTTCGCCCGCCCCATCCGCCTGGATCAGAATGTGTCCGCTCACCTGGGAGACCAAGGAAGGCCAGTGCTGACGGAGAGCAGCATCCGTTCCGCCGGGTTCACCCTTCTCGAAACGATGGTGACCATAGGCATTTTTGCCATCCTGGTGATGCTGACCGTTCCCGCCATGGGCACCTGGGTGACGAGCACACGGATGCGCGCCACCGCCGATGTGCTGCAAAACGGCGTGCGTCTCGCGCAGACCGAATCGCTGCGGCGCAGCCGGCAAGTGGTATTCGCACTGACCAACGACAGCCCTTCGGCAACGAATACGGCTTTCACGGCGGCGGCCACCGGCAAGAACTGGGTGGTCGAGACCATCCCCGCCATGACCACCGGCACCGAGGTGACTGCTTTCATAGCCTCCGGCGCGTTGAGTTCGGCGAACTCGACCATCAACATCCAAGGTCCCGCGGAAGTTTGCTTCAACTCCGTCGGGCGCCTGGTCGTGAATACCAATGCCAATGTGCCCGGGGGGGGCGCGGGCTGCCAATTGAGCGCCTCGATCACCTATACCTACAGAATCACCAATGGAGCGGCGACGGTTCCTGAATACGACGTCAAGTTGTCGCTGGGCGGTCAGATGCGCCTGTGCGATCCCAACCAGACCCTGTCCGGTTCCAATCCTTACGGATGCTAGTCATGCAAGCTTTCCCGACTCGCCGCGTGGTGCGCCCGCTCCAACCCGCACCGATGTCAGCCATGCGCTCCTCGCCGGCTCGCCGCGCGATGCGGCCGCGGCCCCACCCCGGATATGCGCACCCGCAGCGTGGCGTGGCGCTGATCGAGGCGCTGGTGTCTATTCTGATTTTCTCCTTCGGCGTGTTGGGGTTGGTGGGCCTCGAGGCCAGCGCCATCAATTACTCCGTGGATACGCAGGATCGCAACCGCGCGGCGCTTTTCGCAAGCGACATCGCGAGCGCCATGTGGCTCGCCCACAGCGTAAGCTATACCACCAACCCCCTGCTGATTCCGCAGTACGCTGCCTGGCAGGCCGGCATCGGCGTCCCCACCGGCACGGGCTTGCCCACCGGCACGCTGCAAATCACCACCTCCAGCAGCCCCAGCAACACCGGCGGCTTCCCGGACACCGCCGATATCACTATCACCTGGAAACCCACGTCGGAGAACAGCGCCGCACGCACGGCGACACGCCAGCTCACGACCCGAGTGACTCTGCCCGTGGGGCCCACATCGTGAGCACGAACCTTGCGCGCTACGCGCGGCCGGTAGGCTTTAGCCGCGGCATGACCATGATCGAATTGTTGGTGGCCATGGTGATCGGCTTAGGTGTCACGCTCGCCGTCGCATCGCTCCTCGTGGCCGGAGAAAACCACAAGCGCACCACCACCTCCACCAACGACGCGGAACAAACCGGCGCCTACGCCTCTTATGCCCTCGACCGCGCGCTGCGCAGCGCGGGCTCCGCCCTCACGCAGTCGTCCGACCTGGGTGTGTTCGCCTGCCGACTCAATGTGTACAACGGTTCGCAATTGTTGCCGCGCAACTCGTTTCCCGCGCCCTTCGCCGCCAACTTCCTGCCCGGTGCCGCAGCCAATCTGCGGGTGGCACCCGTGCTAATCGGCTACCACATGTCGGACAACAATACATCGGACGTTCTGGTGGTGATGGGCGGTTCGGGCGCGGCCGGCGGAGTACCACGCGCGAACAACGCCGCCGGCACCCCCCCGTCGCTGATACTGCAAAACACCGTGGGCTTTTCCCCGGGGGATCTCCTGTTGGTCAGCAACAGCACTCTAACCGCACCTCAGGACTGCCTACTCGAGGAAGTGCAGACCCCCACGAACAGCACCACGGTGACGCTCGGCACGGCCGCCCCCTACTATTACACCGCGAACGGCGTGGCCACCAATCTCTCGACCCTCGCCGGCGACGTGACCTCGACCTATATCACGCCGCTCGGCAACGCCAACGCCAACAATGTGCAGTTCCAAATGTTCGGCGTCGATGCCAATTACACCCTGTACAGCTACGACCTGCTGCAGAATCAACTCAAGGTGCAGGGAATCGGGGCCGACGCGTCGCTGCCCATCGCCGATGGGGTGGTCCGGATGAACGCCATTTATGGCGTCGTCAATGGCGGCGTGCAGGGCTGGGCCGACCCCTTCCAAACCGCCGGCTACGACATTGCCACGGTGATGACCACCAGCGCCACCATGAAGTCCATCATCGCCGTGCGCGTGGCCCTGCTGGTGCGCGGCGAGTACTACGACAAGAAGGGGGTGTCGCCGGCGTCGTTCACGTTCTTCAACGGGCTCAAGGATTTCAACGGCAAGGTGCTGACGCAGATCGTGAATGTCCCCGATCAGCACTACCGCTACCGCGTGTTCGAATTCACCGTCCCCTTACGCAACATGCTCATTCTGGACACCATTTGATGCGCGCCCCGCCTCCCCATCGTCGGCGCGGGCGCCAACGCGGCGTGGTGCTGATATTCACGCTCATCATCCTGCTGATACTCACCATCGGCGCGGTGGCCCTGATGCGCTCCATGAACACCGCGTTGGTGAGCGCCGGCAATCTCGCCTTCCGCCGCGATCTGGCGAATCAAGGCGAACAGGCCGTGTCGAAGGTCATCGCCCAGTTTTCCACCGGCGGCATACTCGCCAACTCCACCACGACCCAGACCAATGTCCCCAGCGCCAACTATTCGGCTTTGATACTCGCCACCAACCCTCAGGGCGTGCCCAACGTGCTGCTCGGCAGCGACGCGGCGTTTACCAGCGCATGGACCGCCCCCGACATGGTTGGCGCAACCCCGGATGTATCCATTCGCTACATCATCGACCGGCTCTGCGATAATTCCGGTGCCCCCGCGACCGTTCACTGTGTGCAATCGACCGGGTCGACGCGGGCAGTCGATACCCTCGACCCCGGATCGCTCGCGCCCCCCTCCACCACCCTGTACCGCCTAACCGTGCGCATCAACACGCCGCGCAGCGGGGCGGTGTTCTTGCAGGCGACTATCACCAAGCCGGACTGAGGCAATCATGACATCCTGTATTCATACGCGCCTTTTCGATCACGCCGTCCGGTACTGCGCCGCTGCCGGTCTGGCGGCGCTGCTGTATCTCGCGGGAGGGGCCCTACCCGCCGCCGCGCAGTCGCCGGTCAAGCTGGCGGATCAGCCCATCTTCGGAACCGCGGACGTGCCCGGCAATCTTGCCCTCACCCTGTCGGTGGAGTTCCCCACGGCCATCAGCGTGGCCAACCTCGGCAACTATGCCGATGCCAACACCTACTTGGGTTACTTCGATCCGGTGAAGTGCTACACATACACCTACGACTCTACCAAGGCATCGAACAGTTATTTCACGCCCGCGAAATTTGCCACCGGCACCTACTTCCACCAATGCTCGGGCCAGTGGAGCGGCAATTTCATGAACTGGGCATCGATGCAGACCATCGACCCGTTCCGTTGGGCGTTGAGCGGGGGTTATCGCAGCGTCGACACCGTGTCCCAAACCATTCTCGAGAAGGCCTACGGCTCGGCCCAGGGCTCGGCGAGCGGCAACTTCAACTATCGGGGCACTTCGCAAGGATCGCCGAATACGCTGCCGAGCTCGCTGATCTCCAGCGTCACGCCTTTCAATCAATGGAGCAACTTTAACCTGGGCATTTGGGGAAATGGCACCGCCATGGTGTTTTCGGAGGGCAGCAGCGGCTACAAGGGCGGAGCCGCCACCGCTACCGACCTGAGCGACGTAACCGCTGCAAACGCGCAAGACAGTCAAGGGCAAGGCAATCAGGGGCAAGGCAATGGGCAAGGCAATGGGCAAGGCAATCAAGCCAGCAACACCGCGTACCGTGTCTACATCCGCGTCGATGTGTGCGATGCGAACACCTCGCTGGGCTTGAGCGGCCTGGAATCCAATTGCGTTCAATATCCCGCCTTGCCAGCCGCCGGCCCGTATCACTACAAACCCGAAGGTTTGCTGCAGCAGTACTCCAACAAGATCCGCTACAGCGCTTTCGGCTACATGAACGGGCTGGGTTCGACGCGGCAAGGCGGCGTGCTGCGCGAACCCATGGGTTTCATCGGTCCTACCTACCCCCAGCCGCTGTCCTCCACCGTCATTACCAATTCCCGGCCCGAATGGAATGCGGTCACCGGCATCATGAGCTCGAATCCCGATCCGACGTTGGCCGCGAGCAGCGGTGTGACGCAGAGCGGAGTCCTCAACTACCTCAATCAATTTGGGCATAGCTCTCAGACGTACGAGACGTATGACAACGTCAGCGAGCTCTACTACGCGGCCGCGCGCTACTTCGAGAATTTGGGCAACGTGTCCCCGTGGACCAGTTCGCCCACGGCCGCCGAATTGGACGGCTTCCCCGTCGTGACTACCTGGTCGGATCCCATCGCCTATTCATGCCAGAAGAATTTCATTCTCGGCATCGGCGACAACCACACGTGGAATGACTATAACGTGGGTGGCGGTACTGCCTCGGGTAGCCGTGTCAAACCGGCGGCGGTAGCCTCGGACACGTTCAATCAAGCCGCAACGTGGACCACCGCGTTGCAGAATCTCGAAGGCATTTCGCCCACACCCTGGTGGCCCGTCTGCTGCACCCAGGCGACCTATTACATGTCCGGCTTGGCCTACGGCATACACGTCAACGATATCCGCCCGGACCTGACCGGCGCTCAGACGGTTTCAACTTTTTGGATGGACGTGGAGGAAGGCGGCGGAGCGGAAAATCTCAACCCGTATTACCTGGCGGCCAAGTATGGTGGATTTACCCCCGCGACGGCGATACCCGCGGCACCCACCACCACGCCGTACAACATGGCCACACCGCTCAACCTGAGTCAGTGGGATACGTCCGGCACATCGATCGTGATGAACGGCAACAACACCCATTCGCTGCCCGACAATTATTTCCTGGCCGGCAACGCGAATCTCATGGTGGCGGGATTGACATCGGCATTCACCAACATTTCGAACGCCAGCAAGGCATTCGAGACGTCGTTCTCGCTCGCCAGTCCCACCGTCGCAAGCACCGGTGAGCTGTCGTTTTCCTCGCAATACGACTCGAGCACCTGGACCGACACCCTCACGGGAAGCACGCTCACCTTCAACGCCGATGGAAGCACCAACAAATCGATGGTTTGGACCAGCACATCCACGCTGCCTACACAGCTCAGCGGCACGGCTTGGAAGACCTCCCGCCGGATCGCGACCTGGAACGGCAGCGCCGGCGTGCCCTTCGAGGCGGCTAATCTCCCCGTGGCGCAGCTGAGCGCTCTCGTGCCCACCAGCTATTCGGCATCGACCACCAGCAGCCAGTACCTCAATTACCTGCGTGGCGATCAAACCAACGAAGTGGGATCGACCGCCACCGGCAGCACCAAATCCCTGCGCAAGCGCAGCGCGCTGTTGGGCGACGTCATTAACGCCGGCCTCACCGCCGTGGCGGCCCCAGCCATGTCCTATTCGGAGAGCAACAATCCCGGTTACGCCGCGTTCAAAAGCGCCTATGCAAACAGGACTACCATGATTTACGCCGGCGCCAACGACGGCATGCTGCACGCCTTCGTCGGTTCGGCGGGGACCGAACAATTCGCCTATGTGCCGAGCGCGCTGTTCCAGGGTCCCAACAACACGCCTCAGGTCGATGGTCTGGCCGCGCTCGGCAATCCCGCTTTCGTCCATCATTACTACCTCGATTCGACGCCAAAAGCCTTCGACATCGACATGAACCGCACCGGCGGCAACACCACCGGCAATTCGAATTGGGCCACGGTGTTGGTAGGCGGTCTGGGCAAGGGTGGCAAGAGCTACTACGCGCTGGATATCACCGCCCCCGGCAACATGACCAACGAGACCGTGCTGGCCGGCAAGGTGCTATGGGAGTTCTCCGACAGCACCATGGGGTACAGCTTCGGCTTTCCCAGCGCATTCAAGACCACCCAATATGGATGGGTGGTGGCGCTCACCTCGGGTTACGACAACAGCGACGGCTATGGGTATCTGTATCTCGTCAACCCCGCCACCGGCGCCTTGTTGCAGAAGATCAAGACGCCCAACCCCTCCAGCGGACTCGCCTGGGCCACGGGCTACGTACCGGATGGCAGCGATTACACGGTCGAATCCGTTTATGCGGCCGACCTCAACGGCCAGGTGTGGCGCTTTGATCTGCGCGCGGCCAGTGGCAGCTATCCGGCACCCACCCAGATCGCCTCGCTCGCCGACGCATCCGGCAATGCCCAGCCCGTCACCACATCGCCACGAGTCGAGATTCATCCCACAACCCGCCGACGCTACGTCATGCTGGGCACAGGCCAACTGCTCTCCAGCGCCGATGTCAGCTCAACGGCCACGCAGACCTTTTATGCCATCATCGACGGTACCACGGGAGTCTTCGGAACGGTGAGCACACCCATCACACGCGCCAATTTGACGCAAATCGTCAACAATATCGCACCCCCGACACTGTCCTCGACGTCGAAGGGCTGGTACTACGATCTGCCAGCGGGTTTCCGCGTGGTAACCGGTCCTCCCACACAGTACAACGGTATCGTGAGTTATTCGGGACTGGCAGCCACCGCCGACGCCTGTAGCCCGTCGGGGAGCAGCCAAACATTCGCCGTCAATTACGCTACCGGAGCCTCGGTACTGACGGCAAGTGCGAATTCGACCACCATTGTGTCCTCCGTGTCATTCACCAGCGCCGTCAACAATCTATCGTTCGTTCAGACCAGCAATGGCGTCGAGCTCATCGCCGGCACCACCACCGGCGGCATATTGAATGTTCCCGGAAACATCAACAGCGCCACCGCCACCGGCCTCGTAAACTGGCGCGATCTGCCCACCGCAGAGTAGGAGTTGAAGGGGAGGGTGGCCTTGGTTCGAGCGTTGGCCGGACTCGGTCGACAGCTGCGGGCGGATCCACGTAAATTTCTGCCGGCAAATCCGGCAAGTGGTTATTCCAGCCCCACCGTCGATGAGCGCAATGGGCTTCACCCTCGCTAGTTCGTGCTGTAACCCCGGCCCTCGGCACATGCCATCATGGCACGGCGATAATCGCTGCCGCTCACCCCGCCGCTTTCCGGCTCGCCCGCGGTCTGGCTGGCAGCCCACTGCTGACATTCACGTCGATCCGCGGACTGCTGCTCATCGCTCTGACCATTTTTTGGGTACATGAAAATTTGCGCGGCGCTGCCCGGGCCCGTATCGCCGGCCGCCGGCGGGAGCGCCGAACCCGAAGCGTCGGGACCCGATGACTCCGCCACCGGCGGCGGATCGGTGGCGATGTAGCCGTCATAATCCGGGCTCCAGGTGTAGTAGACGTCGTTGGCGTAGTAATACGGCACACCGGCATACCAATACGTGGCATAGGCCAGCGGGAGAATCGGGAGAAACCAGGAATAGCCAGTCCCGTAGAAACAGCGTGGCCAATACCCGCCCCGCCAGTATCCACCTCCCCAGTAGGCGCCGGTCGAATAGCCATGAGAGCCGCGATAGCCGTAAGCAACGCGGCCGCCCCCCGCCGGCCGTTCGCCGTAAGCCGCCCACCCGCCGCGGACCCCCGCGACGGAGCTGCGAGATCCCGCCATGCCCATGGCGTAGCCGCGACCCGCGCCGCCGCTGAAGCGAGGAGCCCCTCCGACATGAGCCGCGGACGGGCCAAAATGAGCGCCGCCAGGGCCAGCGCTGCCGCGAAAAGCGTACCCGCCGCCATTGACGCCGCCGCCAAAGCGCCCGCCATTGACGTGGGCGCCGCCGCCGAAGTGCCCGCCACCGCCGAAGTGGGCACCGCCACCACCGCCACCACCAACACCGTGCCCGCCATGCTGGGCCATGGCGGGCACGGCAAGCGCCATCGCCGCCGCCAAGACACCGACCGCCCTCATGCAGCCCCGACCCTTGGTATTCATGCCTGTCTCCGTAACGCACCGCGGCCACCCACCCAGTGCATCGTAAATAAGACCCCTTGAGGATATAACGCGGTTCGCGTGTTTCGGTGCACATCCAGCGGATGCGCGGCAGCGGGCCGACAACCACGGATGACCCGGTCCCTCATTGGTCCGAGCATACGTTGATCGTCGAATCGCGCGCGAACGTGCGCAGAATGGCGCCCTATTGCATCTAATTCCGTCAAACCGCGTCGAGTGCGAAGCGCAGATCGGCCACCAGGTCGCCGGCGTCCTCGATACCCACGGAAATCCGGATCAGGGCATCCGTGATGCCTATTCGGTCCCGAGTCTCCTTCGGCAGGCCCGAATGGGTGGTACTCGCGGGATGAGAGATCAGCGATTCGGTGCCGCCCAGACTCACCGCCAATTTGATGACTTGCAGGGCGTCCAGCAATTGGAACGCTTCCGCTTCGCCGCCTTTGACCATGAATCCGAACGTCGAGCCGGCGCTTTCGCATTGCCGCTCGAAAACCGCGCGCCGCGGGTCATCCTCGGCGAGAAATCCAAGGTAGTTCACGGCCGCGATCTTCGGATGACCGCGGAGGAATTGCGCCACCACCGCGGCGTTCTCGGCCGACTTGTGCATGCGCAGCGACAGGGTCTCCATGGAACGCATGATCATCCACGCGGTATTGGGATCGAGTTGAGTCCCCAAGGCGCCCCGTAACTTCTTGATCGGGCCCACGACGTCGCGGGCGCCGACGACACCGCCGGCAACCAGGTCGGAGTGGCCGCCGACATACTTGGTCAGCGAATAAATGACCAGATCCGCCCCAAATTTGAGCGGCCGTTGGAACACCGGGCCCAAGAAGGTATTGTCCACCGCGATCGGCGGCCGTTCGCCGCTCTGTCGTTTGCCTAGCTGTTCGGAGACCTCACGCAGCAGCGATAGATCGACCACGCCGTTGGTCGGATTCGCCGGGGTTTCGGTCATGATCAGGCAAACCCGGCCGCCGCTCTCCTTGGCCTTGGCCGAGGCGCGCGCCGCCGCCGCCGTTACGGCTTCGCGGTCACACCCTTCCGTGAAGCTCACCGCCCCGACGCCGAACGACGGCAGCGTCTTTTCGATCAGCGTCTCGGTTCCGCCATACAACGGCTGACTCATCAAGATCACATCGCCCGGGCGGGCGTAAGTCCACAACGCCGTGGAAATCGCGGCCATTCCGCTCGAGAATACGGCGGCCGTCTCGCTCTCCTCCCACAGCGCCAGCCGATCTTCGAGTACTTCCAGGTTCGGATTGTTGAAGCGCGAGTAAACGAGGCCGGACGATTGACCCGCGCGCGGTTCACGGCGTCCGGACGTGTAGTCGAAAAAATCCTTGCCGTCCTGAGCCGTCTTGAACACGAACGTGGACGTTAGAAATATAGGCGGCTTGAGTGATCCCTCGGAGAGCGTCGGGTCATAACCGTAGCCCATCATCTGGGTTTCAGGCTTGAGCACGTGCTGTCCCAATTTACGTTTATGATACGTGTCGTAGCTCACGCTGCCTCCCATAACAATGACGATAGGCCCTCGATGAACACCAATATACTCCGCAGGCAGCGCCACGTGGCGATCACCCGCGCAACATCCCCGGCGGCCCGCGCCGCGCGCCTCGCATCCGGCGACGCACCGGAGCGTACGCACCCGATGGGCCAGGCGGTCGCATCGACGCCCCTCTCATGCCGAGGCTCGATGCCCCTCTCGATGGCCCTCTCGATGCCACTCCCGTGCCGACCATCGAGACCGCGCACCTGCCAACGCGGCTCGCGCGAGATATTCGATCAGGTCCCCAGTGTCCTGAAGGTGACATTCGCACCGAGTCTCGCTCGGCCGAAACTCGCGATGCGGCGTTGCTCGTGCTACTGACCTTCATCGCCGCCGCCGCATTCCTCAGTACTTTGGCCGGTGGTCTGCTGGCCCTCGAACTGCGCGACAAATTGCATTTGATCTTGGGCTTCAGCGCCGGAGCCGTCATCGGCGTAGCCTTTTTCGATTTGCTTCCGGAGGCCATCGCCATCGGCATGAGGTACCACAGTCCCACGCAGATTCTCGCCTGGACTGCGCTGGGTTTCCTGTTCTACTTGGTACTCGACCGTATTCTGTCCTTCCACGGGGACATCGCTCAGCGCGGCGGATTCACCGCCTCGGTCCTGTGTATTCACAGCGTCATGGACGGCATCGCCATCGGCTTGGCGTTTCAAACCTCGAGAGTCGTCGGCATCGTCGTGGCGATCGCGGTGCTGACGCATGACTTCTCCGACGGAATCAACACGATGAATGTCGTATTGAAAAACAGCGGTAACCGCCGCGAAGCGTTTCGCTGGCTCTTCGTGGATGCGGTGGCGCCGGTGCTCGGCATTGCATCGACGTTTTTTTTCGTCCTGCCGAGCGCCGGTTTCGGCGTGACGCTGGCTTTGTTCGGCGGTTTCTTCCTTTACATCGGGGCGAGCGATCTGATCCCGGAAAGCTATCACGCGCATCCGAAATTCCTCACCACGGCGATGACGCTGATCGGCGCCGGCGTGCTCTACCTCGCGATCAACCTCATCGGTTAGCGCCGCAAGGCTCTTGGCGATCAGCTCGATCGGTAGCGCCGGTATCCGGCGGCACTGC
The DNA here is from genome assembly GCA_030799355.1 of Pseudomonadota bacterium. GTDB lineage: Bacteria > Pseudomonadota > Gammaproteobacteria > Steroidobacterales > Steroidobacteraceae > Bog-1198. Next base: position 142,670 of record JALYHP010000113.1, on the reverse strand, counting down.
AGCCGCCGCAACGCGACCCCGCGAGCAGCTCCATCGGTTAATGCTGCTTTCCGATCAAGCGGTTGGCTGGACGCGAAATGTCACGGCACTGCCCGCGGACGCAAGCATGATACTCGCGACTGCCATCCATTGAACGACGCTCAAGGTTTCACCCAGGAAGGCAAGCCCCGACAATGCGGCCAGCGCCGGATCGCCGCTCATCAGCACACCAAATGTGCGGGTGGGCAGGCGGGTCAGGGCGTACATTTCGAGCGAGTAGGGCAGCGCGCTCGACAGCAGCGCGACCGCGCATGCCGCCGGCAACACGGCGGGCGACAACAGCGCCGTGCCGGCCTGCGCGATGCCGATGGGAACGACGACGAGGGCCGCGGCCAAGGACCCCAAGGCTGCCGTTTGGCCGCCATGTACATTGCCCGCTTTTTGGCCGTATACGATATACAATGCCCAACAGGCGCCGGCCGCCAGCGCGTAGCCGGCGCCGATCGGATCCAAGGGCTCGGACCGCAGCCCCAGCGGCAAGAGGGCCAGCAATCCCAGCGCCGCCAAGACGATCCACGCGAAATCGACGGCGCGCCGCGACGTTCCGATCGCCACCGCGAGCGGCCCGGTAAATTCCAAGGCCACCGCGATGCCCAGGGGTATCCGATTCAACGACAAATAGAAGAAAAGATTCATCCAGCCCATCGCCACGCCGTAGATGATGAGGGTGCGCACCTCGCGCGCGTCGGGGCGGATGCGCCACGGTCTCCACACGGCGAGCAGCAGCGGGCTTGCGAGGCCCAATCTCAGCGCCGTCGCTCCGGCTGCTCCCACGAGGGGAAACATCTGTTTCGCAATCGCGGCGCCCAACTGGAAGCTGAACATCGCTACGACCAGCGCCGCAATGGGCAATACGGCTGAACCAGGCTTGAACGACGGTCGCGGCGTCACGATAATCCCAAAGATCGAAATGTATCCGTAGATTAGCATCGCCGCGAGGCGGCGGTGAACGTGAGGAGCGCTGCGATCACCAACCGGCAAGTTTGGATGCCCGAAGCCATGCGCACTCCTATCGTGCCGCTGGAGCGCTCCGGCATTCCTCGTGACACCGTGGCACTGGCGCGTTTTCTGCTCGGCAAATTGCTGGTCCGGGAAGTCGGCGGCAGCACGCTGCTGGGGCGCATCGTCGAAACCGAGGCCTACCTGCAGGACGATCCGGCCTGCCATGCATTCCGTGGCATGACACCGCGAAATCGCTCGCTGTTCCTGGAGGCCGGTCACGCCTACGTCTACCTGTGCTATGGCACTTCCTACATGCTCAACGTCTCCAGCGAGGGGCATGGAATCGGCGCCGGCGTGCTGCTGCGCGCACTCGAGCCGCTCGCCGGAATCGAGCACATGCGCCGAGGGCGCACGGCGCTGCGGAACACTGATCTGGCGCGCGGTCCGGGGCGATTGGCGGCCGCGATGCAAGTCGGCCACGAGCACGATGGCATGGATTTGTTCTCGGCCGGATGTCTGTGGATCGGCTCCGATGGCCTCGGTGTGGGCTCGATCGGCGACAGCATCCGCATCGGCATCACCAAGGGCGCCGAGGCGCGCCTGCGCTACTTCGTCGCCGGAAGTCCCTTTCTGAGCGGGCCCAGAAAGCTCAGCGAGCCGGGCAGCCTGAACGGATCGCGGCGGTCCCGTGCGAAATCCGCTTGACGCGTTGTTGACGACGCAGCCCGCCGTGGTACTCGACGGTGCCCTGGCGACCGAACTCGAGCGTCGCGGCGCCGATCTGTGCGACCCGCTCTGGTCGGCGAAGTATCTGATCGAGCAGCCGGAGCTGATCCGCGCCGTGCATCTGGATTATTTCAAGGCCGGTGCCGACGTAGCCACCACCGCGACTTATCAAGCGACCTACGAAGCATTTCTTCGGCGCGGAATTGGATCCGCCGCCGCGACCCAATTGATGGTCGAGGCCGTGGCATTGGCTTGCGAGGCCAGGGAAGAATTTTGGAATGCTCCGGCTGGTGGGGTCCCCACGCATCGCGATCTCACCCCTCGCGGCACCGCCCACCGCGAGTCGCCCGGCCACCACCGCACCCATGGCGACCGGCTGCGCCCGCTGGTGGCCGCCTCGATCGGGCCGTATGGCGCCATGTTGGCCGACGGTTCGGAATATCGGGGACGGTACACGATCCGCGACGAGGGCCTGCGGGACTTTCACCGGCCCCGGCTGCAAGCACTTGCCGAGGCGGGTGCGGATCTGTTCGCGTTCGAAACCATACCGTGTTTGCGCGAAGCGCTGGTCCTCGCGCGCCTGTTGGAGGAGCTTCCGGCAATGTCCGCATGGCTTGGTTTTTCCTGTCAGGACGGCATGCGCAATTGCGAGGGCGAGGACGTGGGCGCGTGTGCGGCGGCATTGCAGCCCTTCGCGCAGATCACGGCGATCGGGGTGAACTGCACGCCGCCGCAGTACGTGAGTTCGTTACTGCGGCGCATGGCACGACACACCGACAAGCCTCTGCTCGCCTATCCCAATTCGGGCGAGCGTTACGACGCGACGCATAAGACCTGGGCGGGATCCGAGGCCGCGATACCCTTCGCCGATCAGTCCCTGTCCTGGTACGCGGCGGGGGCCCGCCTCATCGGCGGCTGTTGCCGCACGACTCCGAAGGACATCGCTGGCCTGCGCCACGCGCTGCTGAGGCCGAAGCGGTAGGCACAGCCTCGACTCCCAGGGTCCCGCATGCACGCCCCCGCGTAGGGCCTATGATTCCTCGAGCGCATCGTCAACCTGCCGATTCGGCATCGGTGCCGAGACGAAGCGGGCAAATTCAATGTTCCAGGAAATTCGGTTCGCGCTTCTCGAAGAAGGCGCGCACTCCCTCCACGCAATCATGCGTTTCCAGCGTCATCTCCTGAGCACTTCGCTCGGCTCGCAGCTGTTCTTGTAGGGAGTTGTCGAATGTGGAGGCATGGAGGGAGCGAATCTGGCCAAGAACGGCGCAAGGGCCGACGGCGAGCCGCCGCGCAACGGATTGCGCGCGGGCCACGACCTCGCCATCAGGCACCACCGCGTACGCGAGTCCCCAGGCGTGAGCCGTCTGCGCATCGATCTTTTCGGCCAGCATCAGTGAGGACAGCGACCGGCCGCCGCCGATGCGCCGCGCCAGATGGAAAGTGATGCCGGCATCCGGCACCAGCCCGAGCCGCGCAAACGAGGGCAGAAAGTAGGCACTGTGGCCGGCAATGATAATGTCGCTGGCCAAGGCCAGGCTCATGCCGGCGCCCACCGCGGCGCCATTCACCGCCGCCACGATGGGGAAGCGAAACCCGCTCAATCTCAGGATCAGAGGGTCCATGAAGCGGCGCATCTCGAAGTGCGCGCGTTGCCGCGCCTCCGCGGTTTTCAAATCGACCGAATGTAGGTCCAGGCCGCTGCAGAAAATATCGTTGCTGCCGGTTATGACCACGGCGCGAGCGCCCCGGTCGCCCTTTTGGATCTGATCGAGAGCCAGATGCATCGCCCGGATGATGGTGAGATCGATGGCGTTACTGACGCTCGCCCGCTGGATGGCAAGCGTGGCAACTCCGTCAGCCACGGTGAAGGATAAAGAACTGGTCATTGGTTTCCCTCCTCTCGACGCCGGCGCACACCGTTTGACTTATCGCCACGGTGCCTTTTAATAATGACCTTGCTGAGCCTGCTGCGATCATGCCCCTTGGACCGCCCCATCGCAAGGGTTTACCTCCGTTGCACCTCGCTTTGCCGTGCTGCACACTGCCGCTCCGAATCCGCACACCGAGTGACCATGTCGACGATGCTACGTTATTTTGGCGCCGCTCTATTGTTGGCCTGCGTGGGCGCCTCGCCGGCGATTGCGGGCGCACCGCCCACTGCCGCCGCCGGCCTGAACGAAACACCGGCGGTTTTCCATCCACGCTTCGACGCCTTCGACTATCTCGAACGCGACGTGATGATTCCGATGCGCGACGGCGTGAAGCTGCGGACCGTGATCCTGATTCCGCGCGGTGTTCAGCGTGCACCTATTCTGCTGACGCGCACGCCGTACGGCGCGACCGATCGGATCGGCAAGAACGCGAGCACCCACTTGACGGCCGTCATCGACAGCAGTGATGTGGCGGACGATGCGGTGGTCAGCGGCGGCTACATCCGCGCCGTGCAGGACGTTCGGGGCAAGCATGGATCGGAGGGGGACTACGTGATGACGCGGCCCCTGCAGGGAGCGCTCAATCCGACCTCGGTCGATCACGCCACGGACACCTACGACACCATCGACTGGTTGGTGAAGAACGTCCCGGAGACCAACGGTAAAGTCGGCATCCTCGGGATTTCCTACGATGGCTTCACCTCGCTGATGGCGCTGGTGCATCCGCATCCGGCGCTGCGCGCCGCCGTACCCATCAACGCCATGGTCGATGGCTGGAGGGGCGATGATTGGTTCCACAACGGCGCGTTTCGCCAGGACAGCCTCACGTATGCCCACGATCAGGAAGCCACGCGCGGCAGCGAGATCGCCTGGTGGACCGACCACTACGACGACTACGACACGTGGTTGTCGGCCGGTTCGGCGGGCGACATGGCACGCAAACACGGTCTGGAGCAAATAGGGTTTGCCGTGAAACTCATGCAGCATCCTGCCTACGATGTTTTTTGGCAGGACCAGGCCATGGACAAGATACTGGCCAAGCAAGGCGTCACGGTTCCGGTGATGCTGGTCCACAGCCTGTGGGACCAGGAGGACATCTACGGCAACATCGCGCTCTACAAGGCACTGCAAGCGCAGCACGCCGCCGACGCGTCGCAGCTGTTCCTCGTCATGGGTCCTTGGTTCCACCACCAACAGCGCCTGGACGGCAGCCGCATCGGCGCAATCGAGTTCGGCAGCGATACGGCAGCGTATTTTCGCCTGCATGTGCTGCGTCCGTTTCTGGATCACTTCCTCAAGGACGAAGCGCCGCCACTGCAGATCGCACCCGTGACCGCGTTCGAAACCGGGAGCAACCGGTGGCTGTCGCTGCCCGGTTGGCCAATGGGCTGTGCTTCGGCATGTACGATCGACCGCAAGAAAGCCTATTTGCAGCCGAACGGCAATCTGGGCTTCACGCCGCCCGGCGGGTCGGGCTTCGAGTCCTACGTATCCGACCCCGCGAAACCCGTGCCCTACTTGCCGCGGCCCATCCATATCGGCGGCGACGGTGCGGCAAGTTGGCAGACCTGGCTGGTGAGTGATCAGCGGGATGCCGCGGCCCGCACCGACGTCCTCGCCTTCAGCACGCCCGTTCTCCAGCAACCGCTGAAAATCAGCGGCGAACCCATTGCCAACTTGATCGCCTCCACCACCGGTACCGATGGCGATTTCGTCGTCAAGCTCATCGACGTCTATCCGGACGAGGTCGGTCGCGACCCGAAAATGGGCGGCTACCAGCTGATGGTGTCGGCCGACATATTGCGCGGCCGGTATCGCGATTCGTTCAGCAGCCCGAAGCCGATTCCGGCCGGCAAACCCCAAGTGTTCCGCTTCGCGCTACCGACGGCCAATCACGTATTCCTGCCCGGGCACCGCATCATGGTCCAGGTACAATCCACGTGGTTTCCGCTATACGACCGGAACCCGCAATCCTATGTCGACAATATCTTCTTTGCGAAACCTGGCGATTACCAGCGGGCGACCATCGAGATTTTCGACGGCGGCTCCGCCTCGAGCTTCGTCGAGCTGCCGGTGGTCGAGGGCGCGCCGGCTCCCTGAGTCGTCGGGCTCGGGGACGAGGACCGGCGGCAGGCGCCGCCGTGCGCCCCACATGGCAAGCGCTGTTGCTCAGCGCCGCGGCGGTGCCGCGGTAATGATGGCGCGCAATTCCATGAGCTTTGCCTTCACCGCCGCCGCGTTATCCGGTCCCAGCCGCCGCGTTATCCGGTCCCATTCGAATCAATATTTTTTGGCCCGCCGGCCGGGCCTCCAGCGTCGGATCGGCAAAGACGTACATGACATTCGGCCGGACCAACTCGATGGGTCCCGTCATTTGCGGGGTCGCCAGCAATAAATCGATGGCTTGAACCAGGCGGTCATTGAAGTAGCCATTGGGATAGCCCAGATCTTGATATGCCTTCTGGAATAGCGGATAGAAGCGCAAGTACACGCCGGCGAGGCGCTGCATGTCGGCCTTGCGCAGCAGCGCCACCATCGGCTCGTAACGTTGATAGTTTTGGCGGTCGAGCGTTGCATGTATTTCGTCGCCGGCGGCGACGAAAGTGCCGGCCGCGGGAACGATGGGTCGCTTCGCGACCGCGGCCCTCTGGCGCGGCACATTATCGACGGTCACCACGATGTGCCGGATGATGTTGTCCGGCACCAGGTACGGCTTGGCCATCGCGCCGCCGGCCTCCTCGAGAGCAGCGCTGATGGCTGGGTCGCTGTCCGCCAGGTCAGGCAGCGCTTCCTTGGCCGCAGCGTCCTGCGCCGTGGGAACGGGATGCTCAACCCTATCATCGGGCGGCGGAGCGGGCACCGGCGGCGCCGTGCTCTGCGGCACCGCGGGCGCAGCCGACTCGTGAGCGTTCCAATAGAACCAAGCGCTCACCGCCACGACCCCCACGGCGACCGCTATGCCCACGACGGGTTTGTTGATCACCGGCTTATCGATAAATTCATCGGCCATGGTCGACCCTCAACCGTTACCGCCGCTATGAAGACGCATGTGCAATTCGTGCTGCCGGTAATCGATGACGAGGCTATCGAGTACCCCCAATGCGTCCATGCCGATCAAGATCGCAGGCTCGCGTGTGAGCTTCCATTGCTTGAAAATATACAAATCGGCAAAGGTGACGCCCGGATCGACGAGCTTGATCGGCCCCAAGCCGATGGCCGGTGTAGCAATGATCTCGCCATCCTCCGCCTCCATGGTCGCGCCGATGATCTGGTCGCGTCTACCCTTCCCTGCATTGTTATGACGCGCCAACGCATCGCGCAGCGCAAGATTCGCGACGGTGGTTTGCCCACCGGTATCGATGATGGCCTTGGTGCGCACTTCTCCCACCATCGCGTCGACGACGATCAGCTGGCCGCGAATCGAACGAAACGGAATTCGGGCGAAATCGCGGCCCGCCCTCTCCCCGCGGGAATAGGCGATGCTGATCTCGTCATGGCGAAAATCGATGAAGATGCGCTTGTTGGCGAGCCCCTCCGAACCAAGGACGCCCTCGGCCCCGCCCATGGCGTCGGGCACGATGGGCAGCACGGGCGAATCCACCGCGACATCGCCTACGCTGAGCGTGTCCACTCGAATCGTCGGCACCGTCGCGTACCCCGTCACGCCGCGCAGGATCACCGGCGGCGACTGGTCGGTGGGAATACCTAAAGCCAGCGCGACCATCGCCGTGACTCCGGAATGCGTCGCGCCCGTATCGAGAACCAAGCGAAATGGACCACGGCCATTGATGAACACGGGTGCCCAAATGCGCCCGATCTGGTCGCGCCGCGTTGGGGCAACGAAGCGCGGCTCGCGGGCCTCCACCATGATTTCGGCGAGTTCATCTCCCGCGACCGCTTGAGGCACAGGCGAGACGGTGGGAGGACTTCCGTCAGCCCACTGCGCCCCGAGTCCGAGAAAGCAAAGCAGGACCGCGCCGCACCGCGCGGGGGCTGGCGCATTGCTTGGCCAAACGCGCGGGGTCGCATTCATGTCTGCCGCCTCCTTTTGGTTGGCGAGAGAGGGCATCGATCCCTCTCACTGGCACGGCGTCCGCAAGCTCGACCGCTTCATCAAAAGTCGGTATCGATGCTTTTCGATGCGTGCGCTGCGCCTTCAGCATAACACTCGGATGGATTCCGGACGGTTCCGGCAGTCGCTCGCGCGTGGGGAGGGGACCATCCCGAGCGCCCGCCGGGTACCCTCGAAACCGCCACCAAGGACCTGACCCTTCCAGGCCACGCCGATGCCCGGACTCAATACTCATCCCGTGCCGCCCATGCCCGCGTGCACCCACGCCCAGGCCACTGCCCGACCTGTCGTGCCACTGCCATGACCTACCAGAAGCGACCCAGCACAGGCAGGGCCTCTGCTGCACCGCAACTTGCTCCGGCCCCCACTGGGCGCTGCGCCCTGCTCATGTCTCGTTCACGACGCTGTCCACCTGCGGCGCGGTGTCGGCACCCGAGGCCCACTGCAACAAGGGCTTCCTCCTACAGCGCGGTAGCTTCGAAGCTGACGAGCCGTCCGGGCCAAGGTTGTACGCCGGATGCAGGCTGGCTAAGCGCATACTGGAGTTGGGCGCATACTGATCGGGCGGAGAGTTGGGCGCATACTGGTCAGCGGATACGGCGGAGCGCAGCGAGGGCGGGCGGTTTCGGGACGTGACACCCGTGCGACCAGCAATCTAAAACAATGGAGCATAAAAACATGATGACCTCTTGGCGTCGTTCGCTTGTCCCCTTCTTTCTCGCTCTGCTGCTGCCGGTGCTGGGCACCGCACAAATTTCCGTTGAGGTCTCCATCAACACGCCTCCTCCGGATCTGCCGATTTACGATCAACCGCCGATTCCCGACGACGGCTACGTCTGGACCCCCGGGTATTGGGCTTGGAGCGATGACGACCAAGATTACTATTGGGTGCCCGGGACGTGGGTACCGGCGCCGCAACCCGATTATTTGTGGACGCCCGGCTACTGGGCAGCGGAGGGCAGCGTATTCCGATGGTATCCCGGATACTGGGGTCCGCATGTCGGCTTCTACGGCGGCGTGAACTACGGATATGGATATGACGGGTACGGCTACGAGGGTGGTTATTGGCGCGGCGGCCGGCTCTTTTACAACCGCTCCGTCAACAATATCAGCAACGCAAACGTCACCACCGTATACGACAGGCCCGTCTACAACGTCACCATGAATCGGGGCAGTTACAACGGCGGCAATGGCATCCACGCGCAGCCCACGCCCGAGCAGATGGCAGCGGTACGCGAACGGCATATCGAGGCGACGCCCGTACAGCTACGACACATCGACATGGCGCGCGGCGATCCGGCGCTGCGGGTCGGCGCGAACCAAGGCCATCCTCCCATCGCCGCGACCGGCAGACCCGCCGCTTTCAGCGGCCCGGACATCGTCCCGGCGCGGCGTGCCGGGCCCTTCAACGGAATGCGCCCGGGCAACGCACCTCCACCAAGGTCCGAGTCACCCCAGGGGGCGCTCCGGACCGAGCAGCAGCGGTCCCAGTTTCAGCAGCAACGCCCGGAGGCTCAACAGCAACGTCCGCAGATGCAGCAACGCCCGGAGGCTCAACAGCAACGTCCGCAAATGCAGCAGCGCCCGGAGGCTCAACAGCAACGTCCGCAAATGCAGCAGCGACCGGAGGCTCAACAGCAACGACCGCAGGTGCAGCAGCGACCGGAGCCGCAGCAGCAACGGCCGCAGATGCAGCAGCGACCGGAGCCTCAAGAGCAACGGCCGCAGATGCAACAGCGACCGGAGCCTCAAGAGCAACGGCCGCAGATGCAACAGCGCCCGGAGCCGCAGCAGCAACGGCCGCAGATGCAGCAGCGCCCGGAGGCTCAACAGCGCCCGGAACAGCGGCAGAAGCCGCCACCCGACGGCCGCCCCGGCGCGCCGCGCGATACGAGAATCCGATGAGCGTCATCGAACACGAGGCCCACGCGCACCGATTCGCCACCGTCGTCGACAGCCGGCGCGCGGTACTCGAGTACGTGCTGGCGGACAACGTGATGACCATCACCCACACCGAGGTGCCCCCCGCCATCGGCGGCCGAGGGATCGCCGCCGAATTGATGCGTGCCGCCTTGAACGTGGCCCACGCGGCCGGCTGGGCGGTCAACCCGGCTTGTTCATATGCCGCGGCGTACATGCGCCGTCATCCGGACACCGCTGAACGGCAGCACCAGGACGAGCTATTGGACGAGGCGCTGGAGGAGACGTTTCCCGCCAGCGACCCGGTATCCGTGGGCGGCAGCACCTAGCATTTCGACGGCCGTGGTTCCGGCAAGGCCGGGATCACGCAGGGATGAATGACTTCGCAGGCCGCTAGCCGTGCGCCTCCAGCAAATCATGCATGTCGCTCGCATGCTCTTCTTCCACGAGCAATATGCGTTCCAGCATGGCCCGGGTGCCCGGATCATCATTGCCGAAATAGCGGATCAATTCCTGGTAATGCTCGATCGCGATGCGCTCGGCGATCAAGTTCTCCTTGATCATGCCGACCAGGTCGTCGGCCGTGCCGTATTCCGACGCGGCGCGAGATGCCAACCCCGTGGGATTGAAATCGGGTTTGCCGCCGAGCTGAGTGATGCGCTCCGCCACTTCCTGGACGTGCTCGGCTTCTTCCTTGGCGTGCTGCGAGAACTCGCCTTTCACGCCCTCGCTGGACATACCGGTGGCCAGAACCGCATGGGCCGTGTAACGCAGTACGCAGACGATCTCGGTCGCGAGAACCGCTTGGAGGATCTCGATGGTCTTTTTGACATCACCCCGATACCCAGAGGTCACGGCACCCTCTTCCATATTCCTGCGGGCACGATCACGCAACGTTTGTACATCGCTCAAGAATGGCTTGGCATTCGAACTCTGATTCTGATCATCCATCGATGGCTCCTGGAGGGCATGTGCAGGCGCCTTTTATACACCGCGCCTCGGTCGTCTCGTGCGGGACGCTCAACGCGGCCCGTGTCGGACGAAGCCCTCAGCCTGTGTCGGACCTTCGCCGACGACATCCGCCCGACACCTCACGCGGACGCGGATGGCATGCAACGGCGCCTACGGCGGGGCGCGCGAGGACGGCAGCGCCACCGGGGCGAACGCTGAGGCCGGGCGTCGCGCCTGCAAGTGATGCACGGGTTTGTCGGCGCCGCCACGCTGCATCTTCTGATGCGCTGCCTAGGGAGCTCGGCAAGGCCCGGCGCACCGGGCCGCGGCGCTCAGGCGTCGCTCAACGCCCGCTCGAGACCCGCCACCAACGGCCCCAACTTCGGTGGGCTGGCCTCGAATGACGGCGTGATTCCGCGTGCTTCGAGAGCCCGAGAACATACCGGGCCGATCGATGCGATCAGGACGGCATTCAGGAGCCCGGCCAGAGAATTCGCGCGCCCTTGGGCCTGGGCGACCGCGTACAAATTTTCGATTTGCACGGCGCTGGTAAAAACCACGGCATCGATTCGTGAATCGGCCAGCGCATCGAGCAGCCGGGTCAACGGCTCCGTATCGGCGGGCAACGCCCAGCGATAGGTGACGATTTCGTGTACCAGCGCACCGCGCGCCGCGAGAGAGTCGCGCAGCAGCGCATTGGTCGCGCCGTAGCGCTGTACCAGGACGGCGGCTTGGTCGAGGGGGGTGTTCGAGAGGGCTTCCAGCACCGTTTCGGTGGTGAAGGGGGAGCGCGCCCGCAGGTCGATGCGCACCCGGCGCGCATTCAGCTCCGCGGTGGGTTTGGGACCCCGGACGACCACGACGGTGCCGGCCAGCAGTCGCTGCAACTCCTGCGTGGCACCCAACGTATCGGTTATTTGGAACAGCGCCCGTGTACCGACCCCGGTCTGGAAAATCACCATTCGATACGGATTGGTTCGCCACGTGTCCAATAGGGCGGCCACCGCGTGCGGTTCGACATCCGGTACTTCCTCCAGCGCCGGTGCCAGCATCGGTACGGCGCCGCGGCGCGCGATCAATTCGCCCAAGTGGGCACCGGTCCGTGTTTCGAGTATCGCCACCACTTTGGATTTCATGGTTTTTACCTGAACAGGGTGCGGATGACGATGCGATCAGCTTCCACCGATCAGACCGGCGGTAACGTTGATGGCGAAGCCGAGGATGGAGGCATTGAAGAAAAACGAGACGAGCGTGTGCGCGATCACCGCCTTGCGGATTTCTCTATTGGTCGTCGATACGTCCGAGGTTTGGCATGCCGCCGCGATCGTGAACGAAAAATAAGCGAAGTCCCAGAATACCGGCATGGAGGTATCCGGGAAGCTCAGGGGACGACCCTTTTCGTCGGCGCTGTAGAACATGTCGGCGTAATGCGCGGTGAACATGGTGGGCACCAGCAGCCAGGAATTCACCAATGTCAGCGCCGCGAGCGCCGTATGCGCGATGCGCTCCACGCCCGCCACCTGCCTCAGCGTGGCCAACGGTTCGACGATGGCAACCACGCTGAGCAATGCCGCTATGACCACTCCGATCAGAATGAATCGGGCGGACGCATCTTCGTCTTTGTACCTCGTGCAGATACGCTCCGCACTCAATGTGGCCATCCATGAAAATACCAAGCTCAGGAACAAGCCGACGCCGCAGTTCCAGCACACGAGCGTGCGGGTGATGAGTGACCAATGCGAGGGCAGAAAGAAAGAGACGGCGACGCCCGCGGCCAGGGAGATCCATACTCTCGAATGGTGGCGAAACAGATCGTTCATGTCCGGCATCCCCTGCGTGACCCGCTTCAAAAGGTGTTTGGCCAGTTCGTCCGTCCGCCCCCCCGGCCCGCGCTCCCGGCGAAGCCCGCCGGCGTGACCCGGCCTCGCTGACCGGGCGCGCCCTCGGTCGCGCGCAACGCCGTTCGGCCGGAAGCATAACCCGTGGACCCAGGTCTTAACGCTTCCTCACACTTATTCGCACTAGTTCTTCCCGGCTTGTAGAGATGTCGCTGGGGAACACCGTAAAGTTGTCCCGCATGTACTCTATGATATCGAGCTTTCGTCTCCGGACTCGAGCCTGGTGCACATGTAATGAACGATAGCGAAAGTGATATGTCCGCACCAGCCCGCGGGCCGCGGGCTTTCCTCAGAAAATATCGGGTGGCGCTGGTCATCGTGGCGGCGCTGTTGGTCGTCGTCGCGATAATCGTGCGATACGTCCGGCATCCGCCGCAAGTGGTCGTGAGCGGCGGCCGCGGCATAGTGGGGGCTGGGCGCGGCGGCGGCCGCGGCGAGCGTGGCGGCCAGAACGGACCGGTCGCGGTGGCGGTGGCGAGGGTGACGCCGGGCGAGATTCAGGTCCGAATTCCCGCGTTGGGCACGGTCACGGCGCTGGCCAACGTGACGGTGCGAACGCAGATCAGCGGCACTCTGCAGAAAATTCTCTTCACCGAGGGTCAACTCGTCCACGAGGGCCAAATCCTTGCCCAGATAGATCCTCGGCCCTACGAGGCTGCGCTGCAAACGGCGCAGGGCAATCTGCGCCGCGACCAAGCGCTGTTGGCGGACGCGCGGCTCGATCTTACGCGCTATGAAGGACTGGTGAAGGAGGATTCCATCGCTGCGCAAACGCTCGACACGCAACGCGCGTTGGTGGACCAGTACTTGGGAAGCGTCGAATCGGACAAAGGATCGGTCAGAACCGCCGAGGTCAATCTCCTATATACACGAATCGTCTCGCCGGTCACGGGCCGCGTGGGCATCCGCCAAGTCGACCAGGGCAACTACGTCACCTCGGGGGACACCAACGGCATCGTGGTGGTCAACCAGTTGCAGCCCATCAGCGTGCTGTTCTCCATCCCCGAGGACAACGTGCGGCCGCTGATGAAAAAAGTGACCGGCGGTGCCCCTATACAGGTGGAGGCATACGACCGCACCAACGCCTCGAAACTGGCGCAAGGCAGTCTGTCCACGATCGACAATGAAATCGATACCACGACCGGCACGGTCAAATTACGCGCGCGGTTCGACAACGCCGACGGATCGCTGTTTCCGAATCAGTTCGTCAACGTGTCGTTGCTCCAGGATGTGCTGCAGAACCAGCTCATCATGCCGAATGCCGCGGTCCGGCGCGGCGCACCGAACGGAGCCGTGACGACGTTCGTGTATCTGGTCGAGGCTGACAGCACGGTCACCGTCAGGCCGGTCACGCTGGGCGTGGCCGATGGAGAACGGGTCGCGGTCGTCGCAGGCCTGTCGGCGGGCGACACGGTGGTCACCGAAGGCGGCGATCGGCTGCGCGACGGTGCTGCAGTGCAGCTCCCGGCGCCGAGCGCCGGGGCGGCGGTCGCTGCATCGCCCGCCGTACCGACCGCGAGTCCCGAGGCCGCTCAACCCTCCCGGGCGCCGCCGCCCGCCGACAGGCGGCGCGGTACTCGTCGCAACGCCGCGCAGTGAATCCGTCGCGCATATTCGTGCTGCGGCCGGTGGCGACCACGCTGCTGATGGTCGCCATCCTGGTCGTGGGCGCCATCGCGTACAAGACATTGCCGCTGTCGGCATTGCCCGAAGTCGCCTATCCGACCATCCAAGTTCAGACCTTCTATCCGGGCGCCAGCCCCGAAGTCGTCACTTCGGGCATCACGGCGCCTCTGGAGAAGCAGTTCGGTCAAATGCCCGGGCTGAATCAGATGTCATCGACGAGTTCGGGCGGCGCCTCGGTCATCACCCTGCAATTCAATCTGGCGCTCGCCATCGATGTGGCGGAGCAGGAAGTCCAAGCGGCCATCAGCGCCGCACAGAACCTGCTGCCGCAGGACCTGCCGGCTCCGCCGATCTACGCAAAGGTCAATCCGGCCGATGCCCCCGTGCTGACCCTCGGCATCACCTCGAAGGTGATTCCGCTCACCGAAGTGCAAGACATGGCGGACACGCGGATCGCGCAGAAGATCTCGCAGATCAAGGGCGTCGGCGTGGTCAGCATCAGCGGCGGTCAGCGGCCGGCCGTCCGCGTCGTGGTAAACCCGCGAGCCTTGGCGGCGTACGGACTGAACATCGACGATCTGCGCACCACGATCAGCAACGCCAACCAGAACGGCCCCAAGGGAACCCTCGACGGCCCGAGCAATGCCTATACCATCAATACCAACGATCAGATCCGCAATGCCGATCACTACGGCACCATCGTGGTCGCCTACAAGAACGGGGCGCCGGTAAGACTCAAGGACGTGGCGACACTGGTTTCCGGCGCCGAAAACGCCAAGCTCGGCGGCTGGATGAACTCTACGCCGGCCCTGATAGTCAATGTTCAACGCCAGCCCGGAGCCAATGTGGTGGACGTGGTCGACCGCATTCACGCGTTACTGCCCACGCTGCAGGCGGCCATGCCGGCGGGCGTGGATGTCGCCATTCTCACGGACCGCACCACCACCATCAGGGCATCCGTGACCGACGTACAGTTCGAACTGGCGCTGGCGGTGGTGCTGGTGGTGCTGGTGATCTATGTGTTCCTGCGCAATGTGCCCGCCACCATCATTCCCAGCCTGTCCGTTCCGCTGTCTCTCATCGGCACCTTCGCGGTGATGTATTTGGCGAATTTCAGCCTGAATAATCTATCGCTGATGGCCTTGACCATCGCGACCGGTTTCGTCGTCGACGACGCCATCGTCATGATCGAGAACATCGCGCGCTACATCGAACGAGGACTGTCGCCGCTCGAAGCGGCGCTCGAGGGCGCCGGACAGATAGGCTTTACCATCATTTCCTTGACGGTCTCGCTGATCGCCGTGCTCATTCCCCTACTGTTCATGCAAGACGTCGTGGGACGCCTGTTTCGCGAATTTGCGATCACCCTCGCCGTTACGATCTTGATCTCGGCGGTGGTGTCGCTGACGCTCGTGCCGATGATGTGCGCGAAACTGCTCAAGCCCAGGGCCGCGGGCACGCGGGAAGCGGGGCGCTGGTTCACGGCCGTGGTCGAGTGGTACGGCCGCAAGCTCGCCTGGGTACTCGATCATCAGACTCTCACCATGTGGGTCGCGACCGCCACGGTTGCGGTGACCGTCATCCTGTATATCCTGATACCGAAGGGCTTCTTCCCCGATCAAGACACGGGCCTCATCCAGGGCGTTTCCGAAGCGGGCGAATCGATTTCCTACTCCGCCATGGCCGACCGTCAACAGGCGCTCGCCGCGGCCGTTCTGCGCGACCCCGATGTCCGCAGTCTGTCCTCGTTCATCGGCATCGACGGCAACAACGTCACGTTGAACAGCGGCCGCTTTCTCATCGATCTGAAGCCTCGCGCAGAACGCGGATCGAACGTCGACGATGTCATCCGCCGGCTGCGGTCCGAAACCGCCGACGTTCCGGGCATCACCCTCTACATGCAGCCGGTTCAGGATCTCACGCTCGACAACACGGTCAGCAGGACTCGATACCAGTTCACGCTCGAGAGCGCGGATCCGGCGGCGCTGGCCGCGTGGGCCCCCCGATTGGTATCGGCGCTTCGTCAGCAGTCCGAACTCGCGGACGTCGTCAGCAACGAGGAAAACAACGGATTGGCCGCCTATGTCACCATCGACCGCGACAGCGCGGCACGTCTCGGCATCAGCGTCGGTACCGTGGACAACGCTCTGTACGACGCTTTCGGCCAACGGATCGTCTCGACGATCTTCACCCAATCGAATCAGTACCGGGTGATTCTGGAAGCCGATCCTAATTCCTACCGGTCCGTCGATTCCCTCGCCTCCATCTATGTGCCCTCGGCCAACGGCGGCCAAGTGCCGCTGTCGGCCATCGTCAAGGTGGACGTGGAGACGAGGCCGCTGCTCATCAATCATCTGGCGCAATTTCCGGCGACGACGGTGTCGTTCAATCTGGCTCCCGATGCGTCTCTCGGCGCCGCCGTCACCGCCATCGAAAATGCCGAGCGCACCCTCGAAGTGCCGAACAGCATTCACACCACGTTCCAAGGTGCGGCGCTCGCGTTCCGCAGCAATCTCGAGAATGAGCTGCTGCTGCTGGTGGCCGCCGTGCTCGTGATGTACATCGTGCTCGGCATCCTCTACGAGAGTTTCGTCCATCCGATTACCATTCTTTCGACCTTGCCGTCGGCGGGAATAGGCGCGCTGCTGGCCCTCATGCTGGCCGGCGACGATCTGACCATCATCGCGCTCATCGGGATCATATTGCTGATCGGCATCGTGAAGAAAAATGCCATTCTCATGATCGACTTCGCGGTGGTTGCGCAACGCGACGAAGGCCTGTCTCCTCGGGATGCCATCTATAAAGCCTGTTTGCTGCGCCTGCGGCCGATCTTGATGACCACCGTGGCCGCCATATTCGGCGCCCTGCCCTTGATGTTCGGTACGGGAACCGGTTCGGAGCTGCGCCACCCTCTCGGCATCAGCATCGTCGGCGGGCTGTTGATGAGCCAGGTATTGACGTTGTTCACCACGCCCGTGATCTATCTGGCGTTCGACCGTATCGCCACGCGGGTTCGCGGGCGACTATCCGGCGAAGAACGCGGCGACCTGGCGGATAACCCCACGTGAACATATCCGCGCCCTTCATCCGCAGGCCGGTGGCGACGGCGCTGTTGACCGTCGGCGTGGCGCTCTGCGGCGCGGTCGCGTTCATGCTGTTGCCGGTCGCTCCGCTGCCGCGGATCGAAGCCCCGGCCATCTTCGTGTCGGCGCAACTGCCCGGGGCGAGCCCCGAAGTGATGGCCAGCTCGGTGGCGACGCCGTTGGAGCGCCATCTGGGCGCCATCGCCGACGTGGACGATATGACCTCGAGCAGCAGCGTCGGGTCGACTAACATTCAATTGACGTTCGGCCTCGATCGCGATATCGACGGGGCCGCGCGCGACGTACAGGCCGCCATCGTCGCGGCGCGCGCCGATCTGCCCTCCTCGCTGACGCGCAATCCCACCTACCGCAAGATGAACAGCGCGACGTTCCCGGTGATGACCGTCGCGATGACCTCCGACGTACTCACCCAGGGCCAGATCTACGACGCGGCCGACGCGATCGTTTCGCAACAGCTTTCGCAGATCAAAGGCGTGGGCAGCGTCAACGTCAATGGGAGCGCCCTGCCCGCGGTCCGGGTGGAAATCAATCCCCAGTCCCTCGCGAAATATGGCATAGGCCTGCGGGACGTCCGCGCCGCGATCTCCAACGCCAATGCCAACGCACCCAAAGGCTCCATCGAAGGCGATGCCCTGCGCTATCAGATCTATACCAACGACAACGCGCGCGACGCAGGACCCTACCGCGATCTGATCATCGCCAACCGCAACGGCGCCGTTGTGCGGCTGGGCGATGTCGCCCAGGTCCTCGACATGCAGGATGGCGCCGTGGAGAACGTGCGTACCTATGGCATCTATAACGGCAAGCCGGCCGTGTTCGTGACCATATTCCAACAACCCGGCGCCAACATCATTGAAATGATCGACGCCGTGAAGGCGGCGTTACCGGGCCTCAAAGCCGCCATCGACCCGAAAATCGACCTGGTGGTCACGGTCGACCGTTCGGTCACCATACGGGCATCGCTGCGTCAGGTCGAGGAGACCTTGTTGCTGGCGGTCGCGATGGTCATTCTCGTGGTCTATATCTTCCTCAACAGCTATCGGGCAGCGCTCATCCCGGCCATGGTGGTACCCGTCTCCCTGATCGGTACCTTCGGCGCCATGTATCTATTGGGCTTTACGCTCGATAATTTCTCGTTGATGGCCCTGACCATTGCGACCGGCTTCGTCGTGGACGACGCCATCGTCGTCATGGAGAACAGCGCCCGGCACATCGAGGCGGGAATGTCCAGACTGGACGCCGCGCTCTTGGGTGCCCGTGAGGTGGGCTTCACGGTGGTCTCCATGAGTCTGTCGCTGGTCGCGGTGTTCGTTCCGTTCATGTTCAGCAGCGGCATGGTGGGTAGTATCTTCGGCGAGTTCACCTTGACGCTGTCCGTGGCGATCTTGATCTCGCTGGTCATCTCGCTGACCACCACCCCGATGATGTGTTCCTTGCTGCTCGTGCGAGGCGGCGGCCGCGGACCGCGGCGGTTCGCGCGGGCCTTCGACCGGCGGTTCGAGCGGCTGCGCCAACGCTACGAACGAACCCTGGTTTGGGCGCTGCAGCATCGACGCGTCATGATGTGCGTGCTGCTCGCCACCATCGGGCTCAATGTATATCTCTACGTCATCATCCCCAAAGGCTTTTTCCCTCAGCAGGACACCGGCCAACTGCAGGGGGGACTACGCGGCGATGCCGCCAGCTCCTTCCAGCTGATGAAGCGCAAACTGCAGACCGTCGCGCAGATCATTCAGCAAGACCCCGCGATCGATACCGTCACCGGGTCGGTGGGCGGCGGGGGCTTCGGACCGGGCGGCGGCGCCAGCGCCAACCTCACCATCGCGCTGAAACCTCTGGCCGAACGGCGGGTCTCGGCGGACGCGGTGATCGCCCGTTTGCGGCCCAAGCTCAATCGAGTCGAAGGCGTCACCGCTTACCTGCAATCCGTACAAGATCTCGGCGGCGGCGGGGGCCGTGCCGCCAATGCGCAATACCAGTACACGCTACTCGGCGACGATCTCGACGAGCTGCGGACGTGGTCGCTGAAACTGCGCAACGCATTGCAAGACATGCCCGAGGTGACCGATGTCGATACCGATCTGCAGCCCGGCAGCCTCGAAGCCGACCTGATCGTGGACCGGGACACCGCCTCGCGGCTCGGGCTCACGGCGGTCCAGATCGACAATGCGCTGGCGGATGCCTTCGCGCAATCTCAGGTCTCGACCATCTACAATCCCTTCAGTCCCCAGCAGTATCACGTGGTCATGGAGGTCGCCCCGCCATTCTGGCAGAACCCGGAGGTATTGAAAGAACTCTACGTCAGCACGGGCGGCGGCGCGGTCAGCGGTACGCAGGCCACGCAAGCCGTGGCCGGCACGACGCAACAAGCCAGCTCGAACAACTCGCGCTCGCAGAGCTCTTCGAGCGCGGCCACCGTGGCCCAGGATGCCGCGCGCAACTTGGCATCGAATTCGCTGGCCAATGCCGGCCGCGGCAATACGTCGACCGGTTCGGCCGTGAGCGTCAGCGCGGAGACCATGGTGCCTTTCGCAGCATTCAGCCACTTCATGACCAGCACCACACCGGTTACCGTGAACCATACGGGTACTTCGGTTTCCACGGCCATAGCTTTCAACATCCCGGACAAGGAATCGATCGGTGCGGCGATGACAGCCATCGAGAAAAAGATGGGCGAGATCCACGTCCCGACGAGCATTCACGGCGGCGCCTACGGGACCGCCCGTCTATTTCAAGAGAACAGCAGCAATACACCGTTGATGCTGATGGCGGCGCTGACCGCCATTTACGTCGTGCTGGGCGTTTTGTACGAGAGCTACAGCCAGCCGCTGACCATTCTCTCGACCCTTCCCTCGGCCGGTGTGGGGGCGTTGCTCGCCCTCATGGCAACCGGCACCGAGTTCAGCGTCATCGCCTTCCTCGGCATTCTGTTGCTGATCGGTATCGTGAAGAAGAATGCGATCATGATGGTGGATTTCGCGCTCGAGGCGGAGCGAACCTTGGGAATGGAGCCGATGGCGGCTATCGCCCGCGCCTGTTCGCTGCGCTTCAGACCGATCATGATGACGACCGCCGCCGCCATCGCGGGGGCGCTGCCGCTCGCCATCGCCTACGGTGACGGGACCGAAATGCGTCGCCCGTTGGGCATTGCCATCGTCGGCGGCTTGATCGTCAGTCAGGTCCTGACCTTGTACACGACGCCCGTGGTGTACTTGTATGTACACCGCCTGTCGAGGCGGCGGCAGACGCCACCGGCGCGCGCCGGCGGCGGCACGTGGCCGATAGGCTCCGAGGAAGCCGGACGGCGTACCAGCAGTCAGGCCGATCCGTACGGCCCGGCGGAGCCGGCCACGTGATCCGCCCGCAGTGGATATCGTTCGGCTGCGGCGTCGCGATCCTGGCGGGATGCGCCGTGGGTCCGGACTACAAGCGTCCCGAATTCGAAACGCCGGTCGATTACAAGGAACAATCCGATTGGAAGCCGAGTGAACCGAACGATGCCATGAGCCGCGGGCCTTGGTGGAACATCTACCGTGACGATGTCTTGACGCAATTGGAAGCGAAGGTCGCCATCTCCAACGAGAACGTCAAGTCATCGGCGGCGGCTTTCGATGAAGCGCGCGCCTTGGTCGCGCAGGCCCGGGCCGGCTTCTGGCCCACCGTGTCCGCCAGCGTCGGGGCGCAACGAGGCGCGACGGGAACCGGCCCGACGAGCACGACCGTGGATGCGACCGCGAGCGTGAGCTGGACGCTGGACATCTGGGGCGAGGTGCGCCGCTCCGTCGAGAACAATCGAGCATCGGCGCAGGCGAGCGCCGCCGCACTCGCAGCGGCGACCTTATCGGCCCAAGCGACACTCGCCATCGATTATTTCGAGCTGCGCGTTCAGGATCAGCTGCAGCGCATATTGGACGACATCGTGGTCGCCGAACAGAAATCGCTCAACATCGCCGAAAACCGCTATCGGTTCGGAGTGGCGGCCAAGGCAGACGTCGTCAGCGCCAGGACCCAGCTGCTCAACAGCCAAGCGCAACAGCTCAACGCGAAGATCCAGCGCGGCATACTCGAACATGCCATTGCCGTGCTGATCGGCCAAACGCCCGCATCGTTTTCACTGGCGCCCGCCGCGATACGGACGGACGTGCCGACGGTGCCCGCGGGAGTTCCTTCGGCTCTCTTGGAAAGACGCCCCGACGTGGCGGAAGCGGAGCGCAATATGGCCGCAGCGAACGCGCAAATCGGCGTGACCAAGGCATCCTATTTTCCGAGCCTCACGTTGTCCGGTTCGGATCAGTATTCGAACGGCACCTTCAGCCGCTTGCTGAGCGCATCGAATCGGGTATGGGCGCTCGGTCCGAGCCTGGCGGAAACGCTCATCGACGGCGGGCTGCGTCGCGCGCAGCTCGCCCATGCGCGGGCCGCCTATCAGGCCAGCGTCGCTTCCTATCGGCAAACCGTGCTCTCCGGATTCGAGCAAGTGGAGGACGAGCTGGTCACGTTGCGTGTCCTCGAGCAGCAGGCGGTGGTCGAGGAAGCCGCGGTGGCGGCCGCGGAGGAAGCCGAACGCCTCACGCTCAACCAATACAAGGCTGGAACCGTTCCCTACAGCAGCGTCATCACGGCACAGACGACGCGGCTCAACAGCGAAGAGACGGCGTTGAGCGTGCTGTCCTCCCGTCTACAGGCAAGCGTAGCGCTGATCGAAGCCTTGGGCGGCGGCTGGACCGCGGCGCAGCTCCAGGCCTCGCCCTAACCCTCCCATCCCACCAAGGCGGGCAGACGGCGACGCAGCAGGGCATTCTTTGCCTGCCACTGCTCCGCCGGATCGAGCGCCTCGAGGAAGCTCACCTCGCCGGCCGCGAACCTCGCCACGGGCAACCCGTCACGATACAGCAGGCGGTTGCCGGTCAAGGACGGAAGCCGCGCATGGGGCGTGACGATGCCGAGAAGATTGAGCGGATCGGCACCCGACAACGATAGGTACTCCCCCGTGAGGGGTCGCCGGCGCACCGCACGCAACGGCCCGACCGCATCGATACTCGCAAACTGTTCGCCCGCGAAACCGGCAACGAAACGCCCACCGCGGATATCCCCTCTCGCCTCGAGCCGGCGGCAGCACATCAATATATCGCGCCAGCTCGGCAGCCAATCGGCCTCGCGGCTCAGCAGCTTCCAAAAAATGACGCCCCACCGGCGCAGCAAGCTCCTGACTACCTGCTCGACGGCTTCCTCTCCCTGCTCCGCTGCGTCCCGCCGCACACTGGCCCATCGCCCCGCGTCCGCCATCGCAAACGTTGCGAGCCGCCGCCCGCGGCGTCTGCTGGAACCGGCTTTGGCACGGTGGCCGGGGGGCACCAGCAACGCACGCAAGCCACCGAAGCTGTCGGAGTTCACCAGGCCGAGCGCCACCAATTCGGCGAGCGCCTCCTCCACTTCGACCGGCAGCATCCGCACCCCATCGGCAATCTCGTCGAAGAACGAAGCGCCGCGCTCCTGGATGAAAGCGAGGACCGCCCGCGGCCTGGAGCCGAGCTGCGTCGGATCGTGCAAGGAGGCCAAGGGAATCCACGCCTTCGCATGTCGTCTGGCGAGTATCGTGATCGGTGTCGAGCGTATCGGCCCCGCACCCCCGTCCGGGTCGCCTTGCCGTGCCTGCAACCGCGCCCAGACGAAGCGGCCCGCGCGGCAATGCTCGTCGAGCCAGTGCGGATCGTATTCCGTCATTCGGGCCGGAATGATGTCGCTCTCCCACGCCGCCGCCGGCGCCTCGAAGCCCTCGAGTTGCGCCAGCACGGCCGCTACCGCGTCCGCCCCCTGCATGCGCGCGTCCGGCAACACGCGCTGCCACTCGAACAGGAACCGCAAAAAATCCCGCGCCTGCACGGGTTCTATTTCGGCGCGCAGCCGCTTGACCGTGTAGCGATGGATGCGCGCGAGCAGGCGGCGTTCGCACCACTCTTCTTCCGTGGCGTCGGGGGTGAACCGGCCGCGCATCGCAAACCCTTCCGCCTCGAGCGCGGCGAATGCGGCGCGCAGCGAGGCGGCCGTCATCCCCAACGACTGCCCCACCGACGAGACGGACACGGGTCCCAGGCCCTCGAGCCTCCCGCGCACGATTTCCACCAGCGCTTCATCCGACGACGGCACTTGCGGCTCGAACCAGGCGCGGCGTTCCACCGCCACCCATAGGCGACGTTCGCCCGCGACGATCGCGGCGACTCGCCCCTGGGCAAGGAGTTCATCGACCAACCGCGGCCATCCGTGCTCGCGCACTTCTTGGTCCGTCAGAAACGTCAGCCACGACAGCGCATCGCATAGCTCATCCGCGGTACGCGCATCGGGCCACGCCTCCTCGCGGACCCTCGCGATGGCCTGCGGATCCAGCCGCCCGATATCGGCCGCCGAGGCGGCATCGATCCAGCGCCGCGCCATCACCGCCTGCGTGCGGCGCTCTTCCAGCGGCGCGTCGTCCAGATAGGCATAGGGACGCGCGGTGAGCGCCTCGAGCGCCAGCGGCGAAGGCTCGGTGAGATCGCGCGCGATGATCCGAATTCGACCGCTTTCCAGGCGGCGCAGGAGGTCTTCGAGCGTATCGATATCCATCGCGTCTTCGAGGCAATCGCGAACGGTTTGACGCACCAACGGATGGTCGGGAATCTCGAGTTCGCCGGGCACATTTTCGGCGCAGGCCACCTGGTCGGGAAACACCGAGGCCAGCAAATCCTGCGCATTCATCCGCGCGATCTGCGGCGGTACCTTCTTGCCGCCGCGAAAGCGCGGCAGCGCGAGGGAAATGCCCGCATCCCAGCGCCAGCGCACTTCGAACATCGGCGCGGCGCACAGCGCCTGTACCAGGACCTGGCGGACGGTATTCGAGTGTAGGTACCGCGCGGCTTCGCCCAGCTCGAAACTGTGCGCATGGGTGAGCGACAATACGATGTGATCCTCGGTCGCGGCAGCTTGCAACTCGAAATTGAACGTGCGGCAGAAGCGCTTGCGCAGCGCCAGCCCCCAGGCCCGATTCACGCGGCTGCCGAACGAGGAATGGATGATGAGCTGCATCCCGCCGGATTCGTCGAAGAAGCGCTCGAAAATGACCGTGTCGAGCGTCGGCAAGCCGAGCAAGGCCGCACGGCCGGCGGCCAGATACTCCACCAGCTGCGCGGCGGCGGTCTCATCGAGGCCCACCGTGCGTGTCAGCCACTCCGTTGCCGCGCCGGCACCGTGCTGCAGCCGCAGCTCGATAGCCGCTCGAAGCCGCGACACGGCCGCCGACAAGTCGTTGCTGCGGCCCGGCGCCTCCCCCAGCCAGAAGGGGATGGACGGCGGCTGGCCGTGGGCATCCTCGACACGCACGGTGCCGCGCTCCACCCGAAGTATCCGGTACGCCGTGTTGCCCAGCTGGAATATATCCCCCTGCAAGCTCTCGACGGCGAAGTCCTCGTTGACGGTGCCCACCGAGAAACCTTCGGGCTCGAGGATGACTTTGTAATCGGCGTTGTCGGGAATCGCGCCGCCCGAGGTGATGGCCGTGAGCCGCGCGCCCTTGCGCGCGCGCAGCGAGCCATTGACGGTATCGTGATGGATGAGCGCACCATGGCGTCCGCGGCGCGTGCTGAAACCTTGCGCCAGCATCGTCACGCACTCATCGAAATCGCGCCGCGTCAGGGCGCGATAGGGGTAGGCGCGGCGCATCAGCGCGAACAAGCCGTCCGTGGACCATTCCCGCGCGGCGACTTCGGCGGTGATCTGCTGCGCGAGTACATCCAACGCATTGCACGGGATCACCAGGCGGTCCAGTTCGCCGCGCCGCACGGCATCGAGCAGCGCCGCGCACTCCACGAGTTCGTCACGCGACAGCGGAAACAATCTGCCTTTGGACGTTCCTCCGACCGCGTGTCCCGCGCGCCCGACCCGCTGCAGAAACGTGTTGATCGAACGCGTCGAGCCGATCTGACAAACGAGATCGACATCGCCGATGTCGATACCGAGCTCCAAGGATGCCGTGGCGACCAGCGCTTTCAGCTCGCCGCGCTTCAATCGTTGTTCGGCCTTGAAGCGCCGCTCCTTCGCCAAACTACCGTGATGAGCGGCCACATGCTCCTCGCCGACCCGCTCGGACAGGTGGCGCGCGATGCGTTCGGCGAAGCGCCGCGTATTGACGAAGACGAGGGTGGTCCGGTGTTCCCGGACCAGTTGCGCGAGGCGATCGTACACCGTCGTCCACGCTTCGCCCGACATCACGGCTTCGAGCGGCGTGGGCGGCAACTCCAGGGCGAGATCGCGCCTGCGCGCGTGGCCGCTGTCGATGATGGTGCAATCGCCCGCACGGCGTTCCGTACCGACCAGAAATCGTGCAACCTCTTCGATGGGCGTCTGTGTCGCTGACAATCCCACGCGCACCAGCCTTCGCGCGGCCAGCCCCTGCAGGCGCTCGAGCGACAGCGCGAGGTGGGCACCGCGCTTGTTGGTCGCCACCGCGTGAATCTCATCGACGATGACGGTACGGCACGTGGATACCATCGCGCGGCCCGATTCCGAGCCCAACAGCACGTATAAGGACTCCGGCGTGGTCACCACGATGTGCGGCGGGTTGCGGCGCATACGGGCGCGCTCCGTGGCCGAGGTATCGCCCGTGCGTACCGTGGTGCGTATGTCCACATCGGGCAGATGAAGTGCCGCAAGCTCGCCGCGAATGCCGGCGAGGGGCGCCTCCAGATTGCGATGGATATCGTTCGACAACGCCTTCAACGGCGATATATAGAGCACCCGGGTTTCATCCGGCAGCCCGCCCGATCCGCCCTCCACGATGAGTTGGTCGATGACCGCCAAAAAGGCGGCCAACGTTTTACCCGAACCGGTCGGCGCCGCCACCAACACGTCTTGTCCCGCCCGGATGGACGGCCACGCCCGCGCCTGCGCCGGCGTGGGAGCGGCAAAGGCCCGTGTGAACCAGGCGGCTACGGCGGGATGAAACGATTCGAGAGCGCTCATACGTCCGGGGCATCGAAGGATGAAGCATCATACGCCGCCACGGGGAAGCGCATCAAAGATACACCCGCGAGTAACCGTGCAGGCCCGGTGTCGCGGACGATGCGACACTGCGTTACCGGTTTCCCAACGCGTTTTCCTGATGCGGCGCGTGGCGCAACGCATCGATCGAATTCGACCCGCGCACCGGTCATACAAACATCGTCGAGCACTCGCGCCGGCGATTTCGATCACTGCGTGGATATTCTCATCCCGCGTGGTGGCACCCCGCACGGCATCGACCGTGTGATGGGTGCCCACACCGATCTCGTGTGCCCTCTCGCCGAACAAGGCCCATTCTATCGACACCGGTTCCGACGAAACGGCGAATGCCGCAGGCGCCGGGGGTGCCGGTGCGAAGCTGCTATGCGTCCCGAGGGACAGACACGGACGCCACCGCGTTCCGCGCCCGCCGCAACGATACAACGATACAACGCAAAGGGGAGTACCACATGAACCATCGAGGGTTTTTGAGATGCGCCGCCGGTGTGGTGGTGCTTGGTGGCACCGTGCTGGGCGGCGGTCAGGCAGCGGCTCAAGACACGGCCGCGCAGCCGGTTGCCGACCAGACGGCGGCCGACAGCAGCACCGCCAGCACCAGTACCCTGGAGGAAATCGTGGTGACCGGATCCGCCCAATCGGCAGGCCTGCGCAAGCTCGATGCCAGCTTCTCGATCACCACGGCGAGCCTGGAGGAGATCCGCGACGTCAATCCATCGAGTTCGGCGGACGTACTCAAAATCGTGCCGGGGGTCTGGGCCGAGTCGAGCGCCGGCGCCGCGGGTGCGAATATCGAGCTGGCCGGATTTCCGGGGGGCGGCGATGCGCCCTATATCACCTACCAATTGAACGGCTCGCCGGTCTTTCCCGCACCAACGCTGTCATTCATGGACAATTCTTCGCAGTTTCGCCTCGATGAGAGCATCGAGCGCGCCGAGGTGCTGCAAGGCGGTCCGGGTGTGGTGCTCGCCAACGGCCAGATGGGCGCCACCGCCAATTTCATCCTCCGGCAGGGTAGCGCGGCCGCGCACGGCGACCTCGGCATCACCTATGGTTTCGAGGGCATGTACCGGGTCGATGGCTTCTACAGCGGGCCGATTGCCCAGGACTGGTTTGCCAGCGTGGGCGGTTTCTATCGCAATTCGAACGGCGTGCGCAATTCGCAGTATCCCGCCGATGACGGAGGGCAGCTCACGGCCACCGTCACGCATACGCTGGACAGCGGCACCCTCATGTTTTTCGCGCGGGGGTTGAATGACAGGAACCTGTTCATCACGGATATTCCGGTCACCGTCACGGGCACCGGCAGCGGCCAAAGCGTCTCTGCGTTTCCCGGATTCGATCCCAACACCGGGACCTTCGCCGGCAGCGGCCTGCGCAGCATTTCCGTCCAGGAGACGCCCACCGGCGCGCCGCTCACCGGCGATCTCGCGAAAGGCCGTGGCGCCAACCTGCACATGTTCGGCAGCGACTTGGATCTGCAGCTCAGCGACCCGATCTCGCTCTCCAACAAGCTCATGTACTCGGCCGGCGAAGTGGATTGCTACTGCCTGTTCAACAACCTGGCGCCCCAGACCCTGAGCTCCTTCGTCGGCGGTCAAATCGCCGCCGTGAATGCCAATACGGCCATCACCGGCGTGGCGGGACTCGCAAGCGGCGGCACGGCGAGCCTGGTCAGCACGGGCGCCACCGTTGCTCCCGGCTCCTATGTGGCCTCGATGGGTTTCTGGATCGTGCAAAAGCAGATCAAGTCCTTCACCGACGACTTGCGCTTCACCTTCGACCTGGGCTTCGGCAACAAGCTGACGTTGGGCGGATATTTGGCCGCGTACTCCTCGGATGATCATTGGTGGCTGGGCAACAACGAACTCATCACCGCCACCCAAAATGCGCAGTTGATCGATCTCACGCTCAACAATGGCGTCAACGTCACCAACGCGGCGGCGCAGCTGGGGGCGTCGTTCTACACGTTGAACGAGAGCTGGAGCGGCCGCAACACCGCGCTGTTCGCTTCGGATCAGTGGAAATTCGGGCCGTGGTTGCTCGATGCCGGCTACCGCATCGAACAGCAGGTCGATCACGGATCCATCGAGAACGACTCGTCCGTGGATCTCGATGCCAATCCGTTGAATCTGTACAACAAGGGCGTGAGCGTTCCCAACGGCACCTTCAACCAAGGCGTCAATTGCGACACCGCGGGCGGCATGGAATGCACCGAATACAATCACACCTTCGGCTCGTGGAGCGTGGGCGCGAATTACGAGCTCACTTCCCACATGTCGGTTTACGGACGCATCAACCAAGGCAACCACTTTCCCGGCTTCGATGACCTGCGCAACGGTCAGCCGCAACATCAGAGCATCAAGAATTATGAAGTGGGTTATCGCGTGCAGACCGAGACGCTCTACGCCGTGCTCAGCGCCTGGCATCGCGTCTTCACCGGCGTGCCATTCTCACAGTTCACCGCCGCCGGGACCACGATCACCGCGACCTACGGCGCCAAATCGTCGGGTGCCGACTTCGAGGCGGTGTGGAAACCCCTGCCGCACCTCAGCGTGGACTTGAGCGGCGACTGGCAGCGCGCTCTGTATGCCGGTTATTCCTCGGCCACCGCCGGCGGCGCGGACTACACCGGCAACTATCTACAGCGTCAACCGCGGCTGCAATTTCGCCTGACACCCGCCTACGATGTGCCCGCGGACTTCGCCAGCCTGCGTTTCTTCATGACCTATACCCACGCCGGCCTGCGCTACGAGGACATCGCCAACCAACAGATCCTGCCCGCCTATTTCACCCTCGATGCGGGTGTGGTCGCCGAGGTGGGAGAGCACTTCGAGATGCGTGTGCAGGGTTCCAATCTCACCAACGAGCTCGGCCTGACCGAGGGCAATGCCCGCATCGCGGTGGGTTCGGGCTCGGGCATCGCCAACAATTTCGAGATGGCGCGGCCGATCTTCGGCCGGGAAGTGAACGTGCAGCTGCGCTATAAATTTTGATCTTTTTTTGATGGCGTCCCGCTGTCCCCCTTCATCCCGGGCCGCGCGCGGCCCGGCGCAGAAGGGCATGAATGGAGTGTTGGCGGCGGGCTTGCTGGGCTTCGTGCTGATCCCGGGTACGCGCGCGGCACCGCCCGGCGCCCAGGCTCCTACGCCGCCGACTCCGGCCCTGCCGGCCGAGGCCTCATCGACCCGCGCCCCATCGACCGAGGTCCGTCCAGCCGCGGCCCGATCGGTCGATGCCCCACCGGCCGCGACGTTCACGCTGAGCGCGACGGCGAGCAATTTCGCCAATTACTACCCCACCTATCTCGCCAACGGCTATTGGTCGATGGCAAGCTCGCTGCTCGGGACCGCGCCGACACCGGCGCAAATGGTGGGTGTGATGGACTACACCGCGGGCGATGTCTCGCGGCCCGCGGCGATTCCGAGCTGGAACGAGATCGACTATTTCGACGGCGCCGACTGGCTCAATACCGGGCCCGCCACCGCACAATCCCATACCCGCTACCGGCAGACGTTGGATATGCGCAGCGCCACCCTGAGCACGCGTTATCGATGGCGCAGCCGCGGGCGCGTCACCGACGTGTCGGTGATCAGCTTCGTGAGCCAAAGCGATCCCCACGTGGCCGCCGTCGCTCTGCGGCTCACGCCCCGCTTCAGCGGCACCGTGCGGCTGCGATTCACGCTGAGGCCACCCCCGGCGCCGCAGCGCCTGGCGCTCGCCGACATGAGCGCAGCGCAATTCGCGGCCGCCGCCGCCGCCGCCCATCGCCCCGAACTCGCCGCCGGTGGAAGGCGCGACGCCATCTGGTATCTCGGCCAGATCGATGTGACCGCCATGGGCAGCGACGCGCACACGAACACCCTATGGATGGAGGGCAAGGCCATCGGCGGCCGTGTCGTGGCCTTGGGCGCAGCGATCTCGCTCCCGCCCGGTTTCACGGCGCGACATCGCGCAGCCAACGAAGCCGGCGGCGCGACGCTCGAGGCCACGGGAGAAGTGCGGCGGGGCAACTCCTATGCATTCACCAAGTTCGTGGTGGCTTCGGCCGATGGGTGGCCGGCCGGAAGCGACCGGGGCGAGCGGCGCAACGCGGCCGCCGCCCTGCGCGCGCGTCGCACCGGCTTCGGCGCACTGCGCGCCGCCCATGAAGCGAAGTGGCGCGCGCTATGGCGCAGCGACATCGTAGTCGGCGGTAGCGCGGAACTGCAGCGCACCCTCCATTCCGATCTGTTCTATCTGCTCGAGAACTCCGCGCCGGATACGAGCTGGCCGGCGGCAGCCTGCGGATTCAGCGGCAACTATTTCGGCCATGTGTTCTGGGACAATGACTTATGGGTGTTCCCGGCGCTGTTGTTGCTGCATCCGCAGCGTGCCAAATCGCTGATCGCGTTTCGCGCGCGCACGCTGCCCCAAGCGCTCGCCCGCGCCAAGGCGCGCGGTCTCGCGGGCGCCATGTATCCGTGGGAGGCCGATCCCTGGAGCGGCGAGGACGTGACGCCGAAATTTGCGGCGGAAAATGCCGACCGCGAGATCCACGTGAACGGCGCGGTCGCCCTGGCGCAATGGCAGTACTATCTCGCCAGCGGCGACCGAGCATGGCTGCGGGAGCGGGCGTATCCGGTCATCAAGGCGGTGGCGGACTACTGGGTGAGCCGAGCCACGTACGATTCGGCGGCCCGGCGTTTCGAGATTCTGGACGTGACCTCTCCGGAGGAAGACTACACGCACGTCAACAACGAGATCTATACGAACGTCGTCGCGCGCCGCAGTCTCGAGGCGGCGATGCGTGCGGCGGCCGCGCTGGGACTCGCGCCCGGGCCGCAGTGGTCTATTGTCGCGGAAGGGCTGTA
Source organism: Pseudomonadota bacterium (assembly GCA_030799355.1). Classification (GTDB taxonomy): domain Bacteria; phylum Pseudomonadota; class Gammaproteobacteria; order Steroidobacterales; family Steroidobacteraceae; genus Bog-1198. The sequence goes on along the minus strand of JALYHP010000113.1, from coordinate 111,575 downwards.
TCTTCCCACCACCGCAGAAAACGGCAGGTATTTCGATTTCGACCCGACGACCCCCCATGACAAAACCGGTTCCTGGATGGCCACCTCGGTTCCCATGCTCAGCATTCCGGCGCTCGACTTCGATACCGATTCGCGGACCCGGCAAGGGCTGCTGCGCCATTCTCTCGAGGCCGTCGAGCCCATACGCGGACGGGCCAACCAAATGGTGCTGGTGATGCTCGCGATTCAGGCCGCCGCCGCCGGCGACACGCGATACTTCAGCGACTTGATCGTCGGCCGCGGCGGCACCCGCGATCCGTTCCTCAAACCACCCTTCAACGTGCGCAGCGAAACGCCGCAGAACGACAGCGTTTATCTGCTGGCCACGTCCGGGGGATTCATTCAGAGCTTGGTATTCGGTTTGAGCGGCCTGCGCATCGCCGAGCAAGGCTTGGTCGCCAGGTTCCCTCCGAGCCTGCCGCAGCAGCTGCGCTACCTCGAATTGCGCAACATCGCATTTCGCGGCAAGACGCTGCAGGTCGGGGTCCGGAGGCTGCCCTCCGGTCGCGTGGTGCGCACGATCGAGGGAGGCATCGACCGTGGATGAGCGCGGCCAACGGGTTTTTCGCCGGCATCGCGGGCCACTCGAGCGCCGCGTCGCGATGGCCTTGCTCTGCGTGCTGCTGCCGACCGCGATTCACGCCCGGGATAGGGGGCCTGCCGCTTCGCGCTCGCCGCAGGAGGCGTTTCAGGAATTATTCGCGGCGGTTCAGATGCAGCAAGTCTTTGCCGACGGCAAGACCTTCGCCGACGCGCTGCCCAACGAGCCGCCGGATCGAATCCTGGCCGACTACCGGCGACAGCCGCCGCGGACCCGCGATGGATTGCGAGCGTTCGTCGACTCGCATTTCTCGGTACCGCCGGACATCACGGCGCCGGCGGCGGCGGCCGCCGGATCCGCGGAGTCCCTGGTCATGCACATCGACCGGCTGTGGGACGCACTGACCCGCAGCACGGCCGGCACGCCGCCGCATTCCTCGGCGCTCACACTACCGCGACCCTACGTGGTACCGGGCGGACGATTTCGCGAAATGTATTACTGGGACTCGTATTTCACCATGCTGGGCTTGGCGCAAAGCGGCCGCAACGACCTGACGGGCGATATGGTGCGCGACTTCGCCTATCTGATCGATACGTTCGGTCGTATTCCGAACGGTGCCCGCACTTACTATTTGAGCCGGTCGCAGCCCCCCTTCTTTTTTGAAATGGTGGCCCTCCTGGATCCCGGCGATCCTGCGGCGGCCTTCGCTCGCTATCTGCCGCAGTTGCGGCGCGAGTACGCCTTTTGGATGCGCGGTGCTGAAGGACTCGCCCGCGGCTCGGCGCGCGGACATGTGGTCGCGCTGCCCGATGGCTCGCTGCTCAACAGGTTCTGGGACGACAAGAACACGCCGCGCGATGAGTCCTACCGGGAAGACACGGAGCTGGCCCTGGACAGTCACCGCCAACCGCCTCGACTGTACCGCGACATCCGTGCCGCCGCCGAAAGCGGTTGGGACTTCGGCTCGCGCTGGTTCGCGGACGGGCATCACCGTGCCACGCTCGATACCACCGAAATCATCCCCGTCGATCTCAACAGTCTGCTGTTCGGACTGGAGCAGGCCATCGGCGCGGGCTGCTCGCGCCGCGGTGAGGCGCGTTGCGCCCGGCAGTTCTCGCGGCGCGCCATGCTGCGCCGGTCGGCGGTCGACCGTTATCTGTGGGACGCGAAGGCCGGAACGTATTTCGATTACCGATGGACGAGCCGCGAACGCGTTCGGCGAATCTCGGCCGCGACTCTGTATCCGCTGTTCGTCGCACTGGCCTCGCAATCCCAGGCCGACGCGGTGACGCGCGCCACGCAGCGCGCCCTACTCGCGCCCGGGGGCATCGTCACGACACCGCTCGACACGGGCGAGCAGTGGGATGCCCCGAACGGCTGGGCGCCGCTGCAGTGGATAGCCATCGACGGCTTGAGCCGCTACCGTCACGCCGCGCTGGCCGCCACCATTGCCTGCCGATGGATGGCCGGTGTCAATCGCCTCTATCGGGACAGCGGCAAGCTGGTCGAGAAATACGATGTGCTCGATACCGGCCGGCGCGGTGCCGGCGGCGAGTACCCGACGCAGGACGGCTTCGGTTGGACCAATGGGGTGATGCGCAAATTGGTCGCCCTCTATCCCCGTGAGGCCGGCTACGCCAACGTTGCCGAGTGCCCGCCCGATCAGGCGATCGCGCCGGTTGGCGAACCGACCGCTCCGGCTGGGAGGTGACCGCGCCGGTTGGCGTGCCTGCTCCGGCTGGGGGAAATGACCGCGCCGGTCGCAGAGGCGGCCCTCGCGCTGGCCAGTGACCGGCCTGGCGCAGCAGCTGCTTCCCCAAACGATTGTCCGGCGGTCCCGCAAATCCGAACCAGGGTGTTCACTATCCACCCCGTGGACATTACGGTTCGCTGTGCGGCGCGCGCCGGCATGCGGTGGGGGGCTCGAGGCGGCTCTTCGCTCGGATCAATCGTCCTCGATGATCCAGCCGCGCGCCCGCGCGGCGTCCAGGAAATCGGCAACATCGGCGGCACGCATAGTTCCGGCGCCTAGGATCGCCTCCATCACCACTTGGGTGCGGCTGCGCGAGCCGTCGCACAGCTCGAGGATGGCCAGCGCATGCTTATTGAGGTGCGCTTTCCCTGCCCGCAACACCAGCAGACTGGCGGCCTTGCCATCGCGGTGCAGCCTGATACCGGGCGCGAGCCGTATGACGCCACGCCCTGACGAGCCCTGTTCCGGGTTGTAGGATTGCACCATAACCTGCCGAAGCAAGCAGGTTGCATGCCATCCCGGTTACAGGCCTCGATGCGTGATACGCAGCCGCCGGCAGCGCCGATAAAGCGTGCTGCGGCTCACTTGCAGCAAGCTGGCGGCACGAGCCATGTTGCCCTCGGTGGTTCGAATAGCCCTGACCAAGGTTTGCCGCTCGGCCGCTTCGATGGGCGGCAGAGCCATGCTCGTATCCGCCGCGTCGGCCGCGGGCGATGGCGGCTCCACCACGACCGCGCCGGCCGCCGCGGTGCCGTGGCGCACCTCGCTGGGCAGATCGCGCAGCCGTACCACGCCGCCGTCGCAAATCGCGAGCGCGGTGCGAATGACATTGCGCAATTCACGGATGTTTCCGGGCCAGTCGTAGTCCAGGAGACATTGAAAAGCGTCCGTCTCGATGGCCACCGGCCGTCCATCGTTGACCTCCGTGCCCAGCAGATTGCGCATGAGCTGGTCCTTGTCGAGGCGATCGACCAGGCGCGGCAGCTCGAGCGTGATGCCGTTCAGGCGGTAATACAGGTCCTCTCGAAACAGGCCGCGGGCGATCATGGCGCGCAGGTTCTGATGCGAAGCGCACACCACCCGCAGGTCCACTTTCAGCGGTTTCTCCGCGCCCAAGGGGACCACTTCATGCTCCTCGAGCACACGGAGAAAACGTGTTTGCAGCGCCACCGGCATATCGCCGATCTCATCGAGGAACAGCGTGCCTCCCGATGCCTGCAAGATCGTGCCCTTCATTCCCTCGCGCCGCGCACCGGTGAATGCACCCGGCTTGTAGCCGAATAACTCGCTTTCGATGAGCGATTCCGGTATCGCCGCGCAGTTGAGCGCGACGAACGGGGATCGGCCGCTGGCCGCGTGCAACGCCCGAGCGAACAATTCCTTGCCGGTGCCGGTGGCCCCTTGGATCATGACCGACACGCTCGACTGCGCGACGCGGCGCGCGCTGCGCACGATGCGCAGCATCTGCGGATCCTCGCCCGCGAGATCCTCGAGTACGAGGACGTCCTTCGTGCTGTGCGGCGGCCGTAGTTGCATCACGTCCGCAGCCTGCGGATTGGCGATGCGGTATTTCGAGAATCCGAGGTCCGTCGATTCATGACTGAGGCTCGCGAAATATCGCCGACCCAACGCCGCGTCGCGCACCGGCCAAAGACCCGCCGCGGTCGGCGCGGCCAGCTCCATCTCCTCGGCGCGCATGTCGAATATTTCATCGACGCGTCGACCGATCAGTTGGCGGCGCTGCGTGACGCCGAGCAGCCGCATCGCCATTTCATCGGCGGCAACCACCGTCGCATCGCTCGCCAGCGCCAGCGCGCCGTCATGCTGCAGATTGACGAATTCGGGCCGGGCGTGAAAACGCAATACGCTGCTGCGTTGGAAATGGCGCAGGAACAGGCATTTCTCGATGAGCTTCGCCGATAAGTGCACCAGCGCCATGATGTGGGTCTGCGTATCGCGCGTCCCCTGGGCATTCAAGGTCGATGCATCCAGTACGGCGACCAGCGAACCGTCCGGATCGTGAATAGGCGCCGCGGTGCAGGAGAGCCTGATGTGGCGTGACTGGAAATGCTCGTCGCGGTGCACGATGATCGGCCGGTTCTCGGCGATGCAGGTGCCCATGCCGTTGGTTCCCTGTCTCAATTCGCTCCAATCGGCTCCCAGCTGCAACCCCGCGGTACGAAAGGTCTCCAGAACGGTCGGGTCGGCCTTCTCGTAGAGCACGATGCCGCCCGCGTCGGTGAGCAGCAACGCGCAGCCCGACATCGCGATGTGGTCGTACAACCAGTCGATTTCCGCCGATGCGACCTGGATGAGGTGCTCGTGGCGCTCGCGGTATTCGTTCAGCGTCCGGCTATCGAGAACGAAGGGCTCCTGGTCGCGCGCAGGATCCAAGGAATAATCGATCAGGCAACGGCGCCACGAAGCGCCGATCGCCGAGCTGATCGCCGGTCGATGCGCCACGTCGGTGCTGCCGCGCACCACGCCCGCCACCATGGCGGCGTGCTGCGACTCGAGTTGAATAGACATTCGGAACCCCCTCCTACCGCCCAGCCCGCCCGATCATCCTTGCCATATTTTATGTTTTCGCGCCGACCCAGCATCGCGATCCAGTCGTCAAAAGTCAATTGATGCAGCAACGATGGCACCCGTAGCGCGACATGTCTCACAAGCGGCACACCGCGGTTGCTGCGCAGATGCTGCGGTGCGAACCCCAACGGCGTAGGGGATTGGACTAATCAGAGCCCGCAGTTGCGCAACGCATCCTTCTCCAAGTCGCGGAAACTCTTCGCCGATCGCCGCGCCTGGTCCGAATCGCGGAAAATCGCGCCGCCCTGGCCCGGCAGGGTGGCGTATTTCGCGTAGGTCGAGGCTTCCACGTAGTCATCGTACGCCAGGGTGTTCGCGATCCGGTCGATCGCACACGAGCACTGATACAACGCGGCTAACTTTCCGCCGTTCTTGCCGATACATTCATTGACGTACTCCACGCGGGCGATGGTCGGATAGTCGTGGGCCGGTGCTTGCGCCGGCTCCGCGGCGGTGCCCGTCAGGACGAAGGCCGTCGATAGAGTGATCGCGGACAGATGGCATAAGTATTGCAGTTTCATGGGCTCACACTCCCGCAACGTTGGGGGGAAAGGAAAGACATTTAAGGGGATTGACTAATTGGTTGGTTAAACGTCGAAACTCACGATGAGGGATTCAATATGAAAAAGTTTTACGCCCTTCCCATTCTGGGCGCGGCCGCCGTATCAACGTCATTATGCCTATTAATAGGTCCGGGGGGGACCGCCGCGGCGACGGATCTCGAAACGAGCATGAGCAATCCGTCCAACTGGGCCTCTCAAGCCGGCGATTACGCGAATCACCGTTACAGCACTCTGGATCAGATCAACGCCGGCAACGTCGCGAACCTGCAAGTGGCATGGACCATGTCGACCGGCGTGTTGCGCGGCCATGAAGGATCGCCGCTGGTCATCGGCAATACGATGTACATCCACACGCCGTTTCCCAACAATGTATTCGCGATCAACCTCGCCGATCAGACCTACCGATGGAAGTACGAGCCGAAGCAGGACGCGAGCGTCGTGCCGGTGATGTGCTGCGACACGGTCAACCGCGGTCTCGCCTATGGGGACGGCAAGATCTTCCTGCAACAGGCGGACACGACTCTGGTTGCGCTGGATGCCAATTCGGGCAAGGTGGTCTGGACCGTCAAGAACGGCGATCCGAAGATCGGCGAGACCAACACCAACGCACCGCATGTGTTCGGGAACGTGATCTTGACCGGTATTTCCGGCGGCGAATTCGGTGTTCATGGGCGCATGCACGCCTATGACATCAAGACCGGGAAACTGCTATGGAAGGCCTACAGCACCGGGCCGGACGATCAACTCATCGTGGATCCCGCGAAGACCATGACCTGGACCAACGGGAAAATGGCGCCGATCGGCAAGGACTCGTCGCTCAAGACCTGGAAGGGGGACCAATGGAAGATCGGCGGCGGCACCACCTGGGGCTGGTATGCCTATGATCCGAAGCTGAATCTGGTGTACTACGGAACGGGCAACCCCAGCACGTGGAATCCAAACCAACGGCCGGGCGACAACAAGTGGTCCATGACCATCTTCGCGCGCGATCTGAACACCGGCATGGCGAAGTGGGTCTACCAGATGACGCCTCACGATGAGTGGGACTTTGACGGCGTCAATGAGATGGTGATCGCGGACATCAAGATGAACGGCAAGGACGTACCCGCGCTCATCCACTTCGATCGCAATGGATTCGGCTATACGATGAATCGGGTCACGGGCGAGTTGCTCGTGGCGCAGAAATACGATCCGCAGGTCAACTGGGCCACGCAAGTCGATATGAAGAGCGGACGGCCGGTGGTCGACAAGAGATTCTCGCCCGGCACCACGGGTCCGGACGTCGATGTCAAGGACATCTGCCCGGCCGCGCTCGGTTCCAAGGACGAGCAGCCCTCGAGCTATGACCCGAAGTCGGGGCTGGTGTACGTACCCACCAACCACGTGTGCATGACGTACGAGCCGTTCCAGATCGAGTACACGGCGGGCCAACCCTATGTGGGCGCCACCCTGACCATGTATCCGACGCCGAACAGCCATGGCGGCATGGGCAACTTCATCGCGTGGGATCCGGCCCAGGGCAAGATCGTCTGGTCGAAACCCGAGCGGTTCTCGGTATGGTCCGGTGCGTTGACGACCGCGGGTGATGTCGCCTTTTACGGAACCCTCGAGGGATACGTCAAGGCGGTGAGCATCAAGGACGGCAAGGAGCTCTGGAAGTTCAAGACCCCGTCCGGAATCATCGGCAACGTATTCACCTACGTGTTCAACGGCAAGCAGTACGTGGGCGTGTACTCCGGTATCGGCGGCTGGGCCGGCATCGGCATGGCGGCAGGTCTCAGCGAGGGGCACGAGGGCTTGGGCGCCGTCGGCGGCTACAAGGATCTGGCCAAGTACACGACGCTCGGCGGTTCGCTGTTCGTCTTCGCATTGCCGGATGCGGGAGCCAACCGCACCGCAAGCACGATCCAATAGGTCTCGCGCCACATGGCCGGCGCCGTGGGTCCGTACCGTCGGTACGCGGCCCACGGCGTTGGCCCGGAGAGAAATTAATGAGACGACTGGTATGTTTGATGATGACGAGCGCGATTTTGCCGGGGGCGCTCATAGCGACCCGCATCGAGGGCGCGGCCCATGCGGCCGACCCCGCCGCCGCGGCCCCGTACACCGTGCGGAGCGGCAACAAGGTCGATCCGAAGACGTTGGAAGGTTGGAAGACGTGGCGGGCGCTGGCATGCGAGCGTTGCCATGGCGCCGAACAGGAAGGCTTGGTGGGCCCGTCACTGGTCGACTCGCTCAAAACCCTGTCGAAGGACGATTTCCATACGACCGTCATCAACGGTCGCGCCGAAAAGGGCATGCCTCCCTGGGGGGCGAGCGACATGATGCAGAAGAACTGGGAGGGCTTGTACGCCTACCTCAAGGGCAGGTCGGACGGCAATATCAAGCCCGGCCACTTGTTCCCCATCGGTCAATGATGAGCAATCACGCCATCCTCCGATGCGGCCGGGCCGTGCTGGTGAGTTCCTGTCTGGCACTCGCAGCCCCGCCGGCGATGGCAGGACAGGACGGAGGCGTACTCAAGGTATGCGCCGATCCCGCCAATCTGCCGCTGTCGAACGACAAGGGTGAAGGCTACGAGAACAAGATCGCGGAGGCTTTGGCGCACGATCTCAAGCTACGGGTGGAATACACGTTTTTTCCGCAGCGAATCGGTTTCGTACGCAACACCCTGCGCTTCAAGGACGAGCAGTCCCAACAGTACAAGTGCGACCTCATCATCGGTGTTCCGAAGGACTATGAACTCACGGCGACCACGCAACCGTACATGCATTCCACCTACGCGTTGATTTTCTCCTCGCGCAATGATTTCACGCGATTGCGGACCGCCAAGGATCTTCTCGAGTTGCCACGGGCGACGCTCGATGCGCTGCATATCGGCGTATTCACGAAGTCGCCGGGTGCGGATTGGCTGCTGAAGCACGATTTGATGGACCACGCGGCCGTGTACAGCCATCAGAACGGGGATGTGGAGGAGTCGCCGGCGCGCACCATCGGCCGTGATCTAGCCAATGGCAAAATCGATGGCGCCATCCTATGGGGCCCGATCGCGGGCATGCTGGCGCAGCAGCGCGACAAGGAGCCGCGGTGGCGTGCCGTGCCCTTCGAGCCCGATCCCGCGATCAAGTTCGACTACGAGATATCCATGGGCCTGCGCAAGGGTGAGCAGCAGTGGAAAGACACGTTGGATCAGTGGATATCCGCGCACCAACCGCAGATCGATTCGATATTGACGAGTTACAATGTGCCGCTGGTCGATGGGGCCGGCCATGTCAATTCCAATGCCGCCGATACGGCCGGCCATGTTCGCTCCAATGCCGATACCACTGGCCAGGTCGGTTCCAGTGCCGCCGATACGGCCGGCCATGTCAGTTCCAATGCTAAAGATGGGAATTTATGAAAACCAAAGCTGCAATTGCCTACGGCGCGGGCAAACCGCTCGAAATCGCCACGGTGGATCTCGAAGGGCCGCGCGCCGGCGAGGTCTTGGTGGAAATCAAGGCGACCGGGATCTGTCACACGGATGAATTCACGCGCTCGGGCGCGGACCCCGAAGGACTGTTCCCGGCGATTCTCGGACATGAGGGCGCCGGCATCATCGTCGATGTCGGCCCCGGGGTGACCTCCGTGAAGAAGGGCGACCACGTGATCCCGCTGTATACCCCGGAGTGCCGCCAATGCAAATCCTGCACGTCGCAGAAGACCAATCTATGCACCGCCATTCGCGCCACCCAGGGCAAAGGCTTGATGCCTGACGGTACCAGCCGGTTCTCTATCGGCAAACAGAAGATTCATCACTACATGGGGTGTTCGACCTTCTCCAATTTCACGGTGCTCCCCGAAATCGCCGTGGCCAAGATTCGCGAGGACGCGCCCTTCGACAAGGTCTGTTATATCGGCTGCGGAGTCACCACCGGCATCGGCGCCGTCATCAACACCGCCAAAGTGGAGCCGGGCGCAAACGTCGTAGTGTTCGGCTTGGGCGGCATCGGCCTGAACGTCATTCAGGGCGCGAAGCTGGTCGGCGCGAACAAGATCGTCGGCGTCGACATCAATCCGAAACGCAAGGCCCTGGCCGAGAAATTCGGCATGACGCATTTCGTCAATCCCAAGGAAGTCGCGGGCGACCTCGTGCCGCATCTCGTCGATATCACCGACGGCGGTGCCGACTACAGCTTCGAGTGCATCGGCAACGTCGACATCATGCGCCAAGCCCTCGAGTGCTGTCATCGCGGCTGGGGCGTTTCGGTGGTGATCGGCGTCGCCGGCGCCGGCAAGGAAATCCACACTCGGCCATTTCAACTCGTGACGGGCCGTGTCTGGAAGGGTTCGGCTTTCGGCGGCGTTCGCGGGCGTACCGGAGTTCCCAAAATCGTCGACTGGTACATGGACGGCAAGATAAACATCGACGACCTCATTACCCACACGATGCCGCTGGAAAAAATCAACGACGCCTTCGAACTGATGCATTCGGGCGAGTCGATCAGAAGCGTCGTCATGTACTAGCAAGACGAAGATCAAGCATAAGATCAACCAAAGAGGATGCAATTATGACTGTAAAGATTCACCCTGCCGTGGATAACGGTGTCAAGGCCGGCGATTCGGGCTTTTCCGGCGGCACCTTGACGTGCAAATGCACGAGCGATCCCGTGAAGGTAGCGATAAAGGGCAATGTCCTTTTCAACCACGTGTGTGGTTGCTCCCAGTGCTGGAGACCGGCGGGCGCTTTGTTCTCGATGATCGCGGTGGTGCCGTCCGAGAAGGTGGAAGTCATCGCCAACGGACAGAAGCTGAAGGTCGTCGATCCGTCGAAGACCATCCAGCGCAACGCCTGTACGGTGTGCGGCGTGCACATGCACGGTCCCATCGTCAATGCGAAGCATGCCTTCAACGGTCTGAGCTTCATTCATGCCGAACGCTTCGACAAAGGCGGCTGGGCCGCGCCGGAGTTTGCCGCATTCGTCTCGTCGGTCATCGAGACCGGCACCAAGCCCGAGGACATGGGTGCGATTCGCGCCCGCCTCAAGGAACTGAAGCTCGAGCCGTATGACGCGTTGTCACCGCCGTTGATGGACCTGCTGGCGGCCAATGCCGTGAAAGTAAACGGCGTCGCCAAGCCCGCCATGTCGTAGCCCTTGGTGCGCTCGTTGACTGTACGGCTCGCTTAGTAATTAACGGGTCGCGCAGCAACGAAGAGGGCGAGAGTCTCGCGGCTCTCGCCCTTTTTTTTGCCGTGAACCGCGGCAGGAACCCCGACATCAGGCGTCACCGCCGGCATCACGCGCCACCCCTGGCATGGCGCGTCACTCCCGGCATTGGCATCACCCCGCGCCGCCCTGGCATGCGGGCCACCCCCCGGCATGACGCGTCATCCCAGCGACGCGTCACCCGGGGCATGACACCGAGCGAGCGGTCCTCTAGCTAGAAGGAGAGGAAAGCCCCGACGTTACCGTTGACGCTCTTGTTCTCGCCGCCATTGTGAGCCTTGGTCCACACGTCGCTCAATTCGCCGAGCAGCGTCAGATTCTTGGTCAGCGAATAATAGGCGCCTCCGGTGACCTTGTTGTTGCTGTCGAGCAGGGTCGGTACCGCGGCCGCGTCGGCGGCATTGGCATACTGGAGTTTGCTGACGCCGTAGTTGAGGCCGACTTTCAAAGCGCCGACCTTGTACGTACCTTGCAGCAGATAGCCGCTGGAAGTACGCGCATTGCCATGACCGTCGTCAGCCAGCAAGAAAAGACCGGTCGTTCCCAATCCCTTGCCGCGGTAATACGAGGCATCCACTTCGAATCCGGCGGCATCGAACTTCACGAACACATCCGCCCCATTGCTGGTGTACTGCACGGGAACAGCGCCGACTATGTAATCCTGTTTCTGGGTGAGCCCGGAGACGGACGCATAGAATTTCATATCATCGGACATCTTGTAGGTGTACGTTGCCTTACCGTGAAATCCAGGCGCTTTCTTCGGTGTATTGGTCCCCGCGTCGGTGAGCGAATTGATCGGGTCGAAGATGCCCGCCGTCAAGTTGAAGCCCGCGAAGTCCGGCGTGGTGTAATCCATCTGCGCCAGCGTGTCCGGATACAAGTAGCCGAAGCCGATCGATCCCAGCGTCGTATTGGCCGGCGAAGCGGAGGATGCGGAGCCTGCCACTCCGACACCCGGCAAGGTCATGTCGTTGATGATGGCATCGAATGCGAACAGGCCGAAGTTTCGCCCCAGCGTGAACGTGCCCATATCCTTGTTGCCGAAAGTCATGAAGACCTGGCGGACATCCAAACCCGTCGTGGCGAGGGCGACATTGGTCTGGCCGGCCACCGCTTGAAGATTGGGGCTTCCGCCATCATTGCCGGCGATTCCCGGATAGAGCCCGAAATGAGCGGCAATGTCGTAGCCGTTTTGGGTCGTGCTGATCCCGAACGTCAGCGCAGCCGGCAACAGACCGTTGCCCACATTGGACACGCTGCTGCCGCTCGCGCTCCCGGTACAGGCGCCGCCCACAGTGGCCACCGGGACGACCTTACCCGGCGTTTCGCAACTGGAATAAATGTAGTGGACGTTGATGTTGCCGGCTACCGAGAACTTCCAATCCCCCGACTCGATATCGAACGCGCCCGCGTGTGCGGCCGCCAATACGCCCGCGATCGCCGCGCCCAGCCTGAATGCCGCCATGTTGCTGCTTTGCATCTCGCCCCCTTATCTCGATGATTTTACTGTTGATTCCGCCAAAAACCGTGCGGGCATTTGCCAAACACCAGTTCCTTCAGGGAGATGAGCAAACAACGTGCCATCCTGCTCTAAACACGGGGCCGCGACGGTCGATGCCGCGCGCGCGGGCTCGCGAGGTCGTGCGGGGGCGTGCCACCCGGTTCGCGGCGGCACTCGGGAACACGCGGCGACCATCCGTTGCCTGGCCGCAACAGGCAATCGCCTCGGGGGACGCCGCAGTCAAGCCGTGGGGAGCGCGTTCGTCACGGCATGTCATGACGGTGACACATGTAACTGAAGCCGGTGACACACTCTCGGTACACCGATGAATGGCCTAACGAACGCCTTTTTGCAGCTCGAATCGGCCACAATGACCAGGCGCGCCGGCGCCACGAGAGTAGCAACCCGGTTACAGAGGTGGGGAATGATGAAAATACGATGTGTCGTTGCGCTCTGCGCCCTAGCCGCACCCGCGCTCTGCGCCGCATCCGGTTATCGGGTGTTCGTGACCAATGAGGGCTCGGGAGATCTGACCGTGGTCGACGGCACGGCGCATCAGGTCACCGCGACCTGGGGACTCGGCAAACGCCCACGGGGGCTGATCGGGTCGGCGGATCGTCGTTATTTGTATGTGGCGCTCAGCGGCTCGCCGCTGGCGGGTCCGGGAGTAGACGAAAAATCGCTACCTGCCCCGGACAAGGCCGCCGACGGGATAGGCATCGTTCGTCTGACCGACGGCCATATCGAGCGGGTCTTGACCGGCATCTCCGATCCGGAACAAGTCGCACTCAGCCCTGACGGAGCACACCTGTTCGTGGCCAGCGAAGACACCGGCGCCACCGTGGTCGTGCGGATCGGCGACGGCAAGATCACACGCAGCGTCGCGGTGGGCGGCGAACCCGAAGGGCTTGCGGTAAGCGCTCCGGCCGGCCTCCTCGGCGTTACCTCCGAGGCAACGAATTCCGTTGCCCTGGTCGCGCTGCAGAACTCGGGTCCCGTCGTGCGCTTGCCCGTCGGCCAGCGGCCCCGCGACCTGGGGTTCTCGCCCGACGGTTCGACGCTGTTCGTCTCCGGCGAAAACGATGCGTCGCTCACCGTCATCGACGTGCCGTCGCGCAAGGTACGCCGAACGGTGAAGCTGAACAGCGCGGGCGCGCGGCCGAAAGGCATCGCGATGTCGCCGGACGGTATGCGCGTGTACGTGACCACGGGCCGTGGCGGCCACGTCGATGTGCTCGATGCCAACAGCCTCGAGTCGATTGCTTCCATCGCGGTCGGTTCGCGGCCTTGGGGAGTTGCCTTGAGTCCGGACGGCCGCACCCTGTACACGGCCAACGGCCCCTCGAACGACATCTCCGTCGTGGATACGGTGGAGTTGCGGGTGATCGCAACCATCAAGGCGGGAGAAAAACCCTGGGGGGTCACCGTCGTGCCCGACCCGACCTCGGGCTTGCGCGAGCGCTGATCGCCTCCCATGTTGGACCCGCTCGATGCGATCTTGTTGGCACGCGCACAATTCGCGTTCACCGTGTCGTTCCATTTCATCTTTCCGGCCTTTTCGATCGGTCTGGCGAGCTATTTGACGGTGCTCGAGGCGCTCTGGCTGAAGACCGGCAAGGCGCTCTACCTCGATCTGTTCTTGTACTGGGTGAAGATCTTCGCGGTGGTCTTCGGTATGGGGGTGGTCTCGGGCATCGTCATGTCCTATCAGTTCGGCACCAATTGGTCGGTGTACTCGCAAAAAGCCGGACCCATCGTCGGGCCGCTCATGGCGTATGAGGTGCTCACCGCGTTCTTCCTGGAAGCCGGATTCCTCGGCGTCATGCTATTCGGCAGGACCAAGGTGGGCAACGGGCTGCATTTTTTCGCCACCTGCATGGTGGCCATCGGAACCCTCATCTCGGCCACCTGGATCGTCAGTGCCAACAGCTGGATGCAAACGCCCGTTGGGTTTGTCATCGACGCGCGCGGTCAATTCGTGCCCGCGGGCTCTTGGTGGCCCATCGTGTTCAACCCGAGCTTTCCCTATCGTCTGGTGCATACCGTGATCGGCGCCTATCTCACCACCGCGCTGGCCGTCGGAGCCGTGGGTGCCTGGCACCTGCTGGCGAACCGAATCAACCCGCATGCACGCACCATGTTCTCGATGGCGATGTGGATGGCTGCCCTGGTCGCCCCGTTGCAAATTCTCGCCGGCGATACTCAAGGCTTGAACACGCTCGAGCATCAGCCCATCAAGGTGCTCGCGATGGAAGGGGATTACGATCCCAGTCCCGCCGGGGCGCCGCTGATCTTGTTCGGCCTGCCGAGCGACGCGGATGCGGCCGTTCACGACCGTCTCGAGATTCCGAAGCTGGGTTCGCTCATCCTGCGTCACGACTTGAATGCGCCATTGCCCGGATTGAAGGACTTTCCGCGCAGCAGGTGGCCTCCCGTGGCCGTCGTATTCTGGTCGTTTCGCATCATGGTCGCGCTCGGCTTCGCCATCTTCGCTCTCGGTGTGGGCAGCCTCGTAGCGCGCGCGCGCGGCCGCCTCTACGAGTGGCGCCTGCTCCACCGCGCTGCCGTGCTCATGGGACCGGCGGGCTTCGTGGCGGTCATCGCCGGCTGGGTCACGACCGAGGTCGGTCGGCAGCCGTACACCGTCTATGGCCAGCTTTTGACGGCGCAATCACATTCCCCGCTCGCGGCTCCCGCGGTGGCAGCATCGCTGCTCATCTTCATACTGGTTTACTTCGCGGTGTTCGGTACCGGCACCGCCTATCTGCTGCGGATGATGACCCGATCGCCGATGCCGCACGAGGGGGAGCCGGCCGCCGGGCCACAGCACGCAGCGGGCATCACGCCGGCGCCCGCGCGGGTTGTTTCAGCGCCAGGCAACGATCATGAGCCCCGCCACTCTTAGCCTGGTTTGGGCCGGAATCGTCGCCTTCGCGGTGTTCGCGTATGTGGTGATGGATGGATTCGATCTGGGTATCGGCATCCTATTTCGGTTTCTTGCGGCGGGTCATGAGCGCGACCAGGCCATGAACTCCATCGCCCCGGTGTGGGATGGCAATGAGACCTGGCTGGTGCTCGGCGGCGGCGCCCTGCTCGCGGCCTTCCCGCTGGCATACGCGATCATCCTCCCCGCCACCTACCCGCTGATGATCGCCATGTTGCTGGGCTTGCTGTTTCGCGGCGTGGCGTTCGAATTCCGCTGGCGGGATGCCGCGCACCGGCGCTACTGGGATGCCGCCTTCAGCATCGGCTCATTGGTCGCAACGGTGGCCCAAGGCATCACGCTCGGAGCCATCCTGCAGGGCATTCGCGTCGCGGACAATGCCTACGCCGGCGGCTGGCTCGACTGGCTGAGTCCGTTTTCGGTGCTCACGGGGATATCGCTCGTGCTCGGCTATGCGTTGCTGGGTGCATCGTGGCTGATAGGGAAGACCGAGGGCGCGGCGCAAGCGCATGCACGCCGCATGGCGTTCAGCCTCGGCATCGCCACGCTGGCGGCGATGGCGGCGGTGAGCGCCGCGACCCCTTTCCTGGATTACGATTACTGGCGCCGATGGTTCACGCCGCCGGGGGTATTTCTGACTTCGCAAGTCCCGTTACTGGTTCTCATCACGGCGGTGCTGTTCTTCTGGAGCCTACGCCGCGGCTTCGAACGCCTTCCGTTCTTGATGGTGCTCGCGCTGTTCGTCCTGAATTTCGTGGGCCTGGGCATCAGTGTCTTTCCCTATCTGGTCCCGCGCCAAGTCACGATCTGGGATGCCGCGGCGCCGCCCGAAAGTCAGGCATTCATGCTGGCGGGCACTGCCTTCATATTGCCCGTCATCCTCGGCTACACCGCCTGGGCTTACTGGGTATTTCGCGGCAAGGTGGCTAGCCAGGGTTATCACTGATGAGGACCGCCATCTTGTATTGCCAGCGGCTCGCGTGGCTGGGCGCGATCTGGGGCGCCGGCGTCGCCGCGGTATGGGCGTTGAATCTGATCATCGGACTCTGGTTGAAGGAGTAGTGCCGTGCCGGGACTTTATTTCGACGAATTGACCGTGGGCCAGGTGTTCAAGCATCCGATCCGCCGCACCGTCACCGAGGCGGACAACGTGTGGTTCACCTGTATCACCCACAATCCGGCCTATCTTCACCTGGACGAGGAGTATTGCCGGGAACATACCGAATTCGGCCGACGCATCGTCAACAGCGCTTTCACGCTCGGGCTGATGGTGGGCATTTCGGTCAACGAAACCACGCACGGCACGGCAATCGCCAATTTGGGCTGGGATGAGGTACGGTTCCCCACCCCGTTGTTCCACGGCGATACGATCCATGTCGAAACCGAAGTGCTGGAATTGCGCGACAGCCAATCGCGGCCCAACGCCGGTATCGTCACTTTTCTGCACCGCGCCTGGAATCAAAACAACGAGCTGGTGGCGCATTGCAAGCGCAGCGGCCTGCAGCTGAAGCGCCCCCGGGTTTGATCGATCGGCCACGACACGCGGCCACACACCGCACGAATCGCCCTGGTGGGGCCATTCGGGGTCCGCCAAGCAGCTACACCGCCAGGTGGAGTCCGCATGGGCTTCACGCGGCGTTATGATGGGCCTGATTCGGGCCGGCGAAGCAGCGACACCGCCACAGGGAGTCCGCATGGGCTTCACGCGGCCTTTACATGCAAAATAGCCTTGCCGGCGGGGGAGCTGCTCCCTTCGCGGCATGCGCTGCAACGCCTGCGCAAACGAGGACTCATGCCCCTGCCGACCGAACCGATTGGAAGCATCCCACGCCCGCTGAAACTGCTCGAGGCGATCAGCGCTTGCGGGGACGGAACGCACCCCACGCTCGATGCCCTCTATGAAGAGGCCATTCGCGATACCATCGAGCGGTTCGAGGCCACGGGCTCGCCCATCATCACGGACGGCGAGCAGCGGAAATACCATAATTTCTGGACGTACAGCGTCCATGGACTGAAAAACACCAGTCCCGACGGATTCAAGATACCCTTCTCCGCCGGCCATACCCGACGCATGCCCCGGTTGACCTCCGAGCCGTTCCGCTACAAAAGATATGCCGATCAATTTCTCGATGTGGCCCTGCGTTACGCGCACCTGCCCGTGAAACAGGCGATCATCTCGCCATCGGCATTGAGTCTCATGTATCCCGCCGAGGGCATCCCCGGCTATTCACGCGAACTCTTCATCGAAGACTTGCTGCGCGAGCACGAAACCGAGGTGCGCCGCTGCCTGCAGAAGGGCGCGTACAAGGTACAGATCGACTTCACCGAGGGACGGTTGGCGGCCAAAGTCGATCCTTCGGGCGGTCTGCTCAGCAGCTTCATCGATCTGAACAATCTCGCGCTGTCGCGCTTTTCCGCTGCCGACCGGCAGCGAATCGGCGTGCATACCTGCCCCGGCGGCGATCGGGACTCCACGCACAGCGCGGAGGTGGACTACGCCGAGTTGCTGCCCAGTCTTTTTGAACTCAATGCGGGAAATTTTTATGTCGCGTTGGCCGGCGAGCAAGACCGGCCGCGGGTGCTGCAGATCATCCGCCGTTACCTGCGCGAAGACCAAAGGGTTTTTGTGGGAGTCGTCGCACCTATCGATCCTCGCGTCGAAACGCCCGAGGAGGTTCGCGACCGGGTTCTGGAAGCGGCCCGCCATATCCCCATCGAACAACTCGGCACCACGGATGACTGCGGGTTTTCCCCCTTCTGCGACGACACTTCAACCACACGCGACACCGCCTTTGCCAAGATTCGGGCGCGCGTGCTGGGGACCGCCCTCGCATCGGACGTGCTGGGCGTGAACTGATGGACCCCGATGAGCGTGAAGCCGAGCAGTTGCGCTCGGTCGCTGTCGAGAATGCAAAGAGCATACTGCGCGCGCGTCAGCGCGCCGAACGGGAACTCATCGGCGCCAAGGAGGCATTGGAACAAAAGACCCAGGAGCTGGCCCGTTCGCTCGAGGAACTGCGCCAGCAGCGCGAATGGTTCCAGGTCACGCTGGCGAGCATTGGTGATGCCGTAATCACCACCGACATTCAGGGCAACGTAACATTCCTCAATCCGGTGGCCGAGAGAATGACCGGTTGGACATCGGGCGAGGCTATCGGCAAACCGCTGGCAAGCGCATTCAACATCGTCAACGAACGCACTCGGCTAGCGGTTCAGAACCCGATTGCGAAGGTGTTGAGCGAAGGCTCCATCGTCGGTCTCGCCAATCATACGGCGCTGATTGCGAAGGATGGCACGGAGACAGCCATCGAGGACAGTGCCGCGCCGATTCGCGATCTGCGCGGCAACATTTGCGGTGCCGTCATGGTTTTTCATGACGTGACCACGCGGCGGCGAGCGGAAGAAGCGCTGCGCGAAGCCGATCGGCGCAAGGATGAATTCCTGGCCACGCTCGCGCACGAACTGCGCAACCCGCTCGCGCCCATTCGGCAAGCGGCGCTCATCTCCAAGGCACAAGGGGCAACCGAAGCTCAGCAACGCTGGAGCCAGCAGGTCATCGAGCGGCAGGTGCGGCACATGGCGCTTTTACTCGATGATTTGCTCGATATTTCACGGGTCACCCGCGGCACGCTGGTCCTGCGGCTGCAGCCCACGGACCTTGCGTCCATGATCGACGCGGCCGTCGAGACGGCGCGGCCGGCGATCGATGCCAAGCGCCACACGCTGGTGGTGCAGATTCCGCAGGAACCCGTGCGTTTCAACGCGGACCCGCTTCGAGTGGCGCAAATACTCGCCAATCTGCTGACGAACGCGGCAAAGTACACCGATGCCGAGGGCTGCATCCGGCTCGCGGCCAGCCTCGGGCGCCAGCACGTCACGATTCGCGTCACCGACAACGGCATCGGCATCAGCGCCACGGCGCTGCCGAAGATCTTCGAGATGTTCGCGCAGGTGTCTGCGGCGAGGGACCGCGCGGAGGGGGGACTCGGAATTGGCCTGGCGCTCACGAAAGGCTTGGTCGAGCTGCATGGAGGACACATCGAGGCGCGCAGCGCAGGCCTCGGCCTCGGCAGCGAATTCACGGTCCGGCTGCCGGCGGCCGCGGTGGCCGAAACGGGCCAGCAGGAATTCATCGCCGCGAAATCGTCGTGCAGCGCTGTGAGCCGGCGAATCCTGGTCGCCGATGACAATCGCGATGCCGCCGAATCGCTCGCCGCGCTGCTGCAATTGGATGGGCACGAAGTGACGATCGTCCATGACGGCGAGGCAGCGCTGACCGCTTTTGCGGCGTTCCGTCCGGACATAGCGCTACTCGATATCGGCATGGACGGTATGAACGGCTACGAGGTTGCACGAGCGATGCGGCAAGCCCAGCCCGCGTCGCTCGTAAAGCTCGTCGCCATCACGGGCTGGGGTCAGGAGAACGACAGGCTGCGCGCCTTCGCTGCCGGATTCGACTTTCATTTTACCAAACCTGTCGATCTGCAACGGTTGTCCGCCATCATCGACGACTCACCGCCTCAGCGCCTGGATCCGGTATAGGCCGCGCACGCGACGACAGCCCCCTTGACCGCGAGTCGCTCGTGGCTTAGTCTGCCGGCGTCGTTGGAAGAGACTGGCATTCACGTGCCGGCGCCGAAGGAGCAACCGCCCCGGAATCTCTCAGGCAAAAGGACCACGACACCGATACATCTGGAAAGTGGCACGACGGCGTGCCCGCCGACGGGATAACGCTCTCAGGCGCTTGCGACAGATGGGGCGATGTACTTTATGGCAGCCGGTGGGCTGCCGAAGGATCACCGCCATGACAGCCAGCCCATCCTCAGGCATATCCGACGTACCCCGCACGAGTTCCGGTCCCACGAGTTCCGCGGCCGGCGAACCGCCGCGCGCGTTGCTGCTGCAAGATCTTCACCTCGAGCGTGGTGCCCGCATGGCGCCCTTCGCCGGTTTCGCCATGCCGATACACTACGCGCTCGGAATCTTGGGCGAGCATCAACACACCCGTGCCGCGGCGGGGCTTTTCGATGTCTCTCACATGGGACAGATCGTGCTGCGTACTCGATCCGGTGTGGCCGCCGATGCAGCCCGCGCACTGGAATCGGTAGTGCCCGTCGATGTGCTATCGCTGCCCGCGGGCCGGCAGCGATATGGATTCTTCACCACCGAAGCGGGCGGCATACGCGATGATCTGATGATCGCCAACCACGGTTCATTTCTCCACCTCGTGGTGAACGCCGCGGGCAGCGGCAGCGACTTGGCCTATCTGCGAGAACGGTTGTCGGCGCTGTGCACGGTCGAACCGCTGCCCGACCGGGCGCTATTGGCCATTCAGGGACCCGCGGCCTGCGCCGCGCTCGCGCAGTGCGTGCCGGTCGCGGCGATGCGTTTCATGGATGCCGGCATCTTTACCATGGACGGCGCGGAGTGCTTCATCTCGCGCTCCGGTTACACGGGCGAGGACGGCTTCGAGATCTCCGTTCCCGCAGCATTGGCGCGGACGCTTGCCGAACGGCTGCTGGCCCATCCGGCCGTGCGGCTGATCGGCTTGGGCGCACGCGACAGCCTGCGTCTGGAGGCGGGGTTATGCCTGTACGGCCACGACATCACTGAACAAACCACGCCGATCGAGGCCGGCCTCGGCTGGGCCATTCAATCCGTGCGCCGCCTGGGTGGCGCGCGAGCGGGCGGTTTTCCCGGAGCCGGCATCGTCCTATCGCAGCTCGCGCACGGCGCTCCGCGCAGGCGCGTCGGCCTGCGGCCGCAGCTTCGCCCCGTACGCGAGGGCGCGATGCTGTTCGCCGATGCAGCCTCCGACACCGTGATCGGCCGAGTCACGTCCGGCACGTATGGTCCTTCGGCGCACGGCCCGGTGGCGATGGGCTACGTGCCGCTCGCGGCATCGCAGGAGGGCACCGCACTCTTTGCCGACGTGCGCGGGCAACGCACACCCATCACGGTCAGCAACATGCCGTTCGTCGCGCACCGCTATCACCGTTGATACCCCCACTACCAACCGAGGACCGAGATTTCATGGATATCCGCTATACCGCAGAACACGAATGGGTGGCCGTCGAGGGAGACCTCGCGACGGTCGGAATTACCGATCATGCGCAACGTGCGCTCGGCGATTTGGTATTCGTGCAGTTGCCCGAGGTGGGTGCGAGGTTGGCCAAGGGTGCCGCCGCCGCCGTGGTCGAGTCGGTGAAGGCCGCCTCGGATGTTCTGGCGCCGCTCAGCGGAACGGTCATCGCGACCAATCCGGCGACGGTGGCCGATCCCGCGTTGGTCAATTCGGCGCCGACGGGCGCCGGCTGGTTGTTCAAGATCAAAATGAGCAACGCGGCGGAACTGAGCGAGCTGCTCGATGAAAGCGCGTACCGGAGCATCGCCACTTGAACAGTCCCGCGTCACTGCTGCCCTGCCCCGTGGCGTTGCCGCAAGGCGCCCCGTCGATGGATTTTTCCAGGCGCCATATCGGCCCGTCCGACGCCGATGTCACCGCCATGCTGGAGGTCATCGGCGTGCCGTCGGTAGAGGTGCTGATGAGCCAAACACTGCCGGCTTCGATTCGCGCCGCCGGCCCGCTGCACCTGGGCGATACGCTATCGGAAACCGAAGCGCTCGCGCACTTGAAAACGCTCGCTGCGAAAAACCAGGTCGTGACCTCGCTCATCGGCATGGGGTATTACGACACCATCGTGCCGCCGGTCATCCTACGCAACGTGCTCGAGAACCCGGCCTGGTACACCGCGTATACGCCCTATCAGCCCGAAATCAGTCAAGGACGTCTCGAGGCACTACTCAATTTTCAGACCATGGTCTGCGATTTGACGTCCCTGGACATCGCCAACGCCTCGCTCTTGGATGAGGCTACCGCTGCGGCGGAAGCCATGGCGCTGGCCAAGCGCGCCGCGAAATCTGCCTCCACGCGATTCCTGGTCGATGCGCATGCGCATCCGCAGACGCTCGCCGTGCTGCATACGCGAGCGGCGCCGCTGGGCTGGGACGTCGTCACCGTCGAGGGGGATGCGGGGGCTGCCGACACGGCCTGCTTTGGACGCCTCTTTCAATACCCGGGTACCTACGGGCATCTATCCGAGCTCAGCGCCGCGATTCGCGCCGTGCACGCACAGGGCGGCATCGCCATCGTGGCCGCCGACCTCTTGGCCTTGACTCTCCTGAAAACGCCGGGCGAGTTCGGCGCCGATATAGCGGTCGGTTCAACGCAGCGCTTCGGCGTACCGCTGGGGTTCGGCGGACCGCACGCCGCGTACATGGCGGTACGAACCGCTCTGCAACGTCAGCTGCCGGGCCGCTTGGTCGGAGTTTCGGTCGATGCCGCCGGGTCGCCGGCGTATCGGCTGGCACTGCAGACACGCGAACAGCATATCCGGCGCGAGAAAGCCACTTCGAACATCTGCACGGCGCAAGTACTGCCCGCGGTGGTCGCGGGGATGTACGCCGTCTACCACGGCGCCGAAGGCTTGTCGCGCATCGCCGAAAGCGTCCAGCGGCGCACCGCGGTACTTGCGGCCGGCATGCGCCGCTTGGGCGTGCGGATCCTGAATGATACGTTCTTCGACACGTTGACCGTGCAGACGCAGGCCGACCACGAGCTCGTGCTGCGCCGGGCGGGCGATGAACGCCTCAATTTCCGAATACTCGAATCGGGTGCCTGTGGCGCGGCGCGCGCGCTCGGTATGTCGCTGGATGAGACCAGCACCGACCGGACGGTGGAGGCCATCTGGCGATGTTTCGGCGGTACCTTTGCATTCGACGACGTGCAACGCGAGCCATCGCCCGGTATTCCGCCGGCGCTGCGGCGCACCTGCGCCTTTCTGGCGCATCCGGTGTTCAACCGCTATCGCTCGGAGACCGAGATGCTGCGCTATCTACGCCGTTTGAGCGACCGGGATTTGGCGCTCGATCGCACGATGATTCCGCTCGGCTCGTGCACCATGAAATTGAACGCCACGGCGGAGATGATGCCGATGACATGGCCCGGGTTTGCGGGCTTGCATCCCTTCGCACCGGTCCGGCAAGCGCAAGGATACGCCGAACTGTTCACGGCGCTGGAACGGGCGTTGTGCGACATCACCGGATACGACGTGGTTTCCTTGCAGCCGAATTCGGGCGCCCAGGGAGAATACGCGGGACTGCTCGCGATTCGCGCCTACCATCTCAGCCGCAACCAAGCGCAACGCAACGTCTGCTTGATACCGGCATCCGCTCACGGCACCAACCCCGCGTCCGCGATGATGGCCGGCATGCGGGTGGTGGTGGTGCGCTGTGATGCAGGCGGCAATGTCGACCTCGAAGACCTCGAGGCTCACTGCGAGCGGCACGCCGACACGCTGGCCGCCGTCATGGTCACGTACCCATCGACGCACGGCGTGTTCGAGGAAGGTATTCGCTCGCTCTGTCGGCTCGTGCACGATGCGGGGGGCCAGGTGTACATCGATGGCGCGAATCTCAACGCTCAAGTGGGATTGTCGCGACCCGCCGATTACGGCGCGGATGTGTCGCACATGAACCTGCACAAGACGTTTTGCATCCCGCACGGCGGCGGCGGTCCCGGCATGGGACCCATCGCCGCCAAGGCACACCTCGCGCCGTTCCTCCCGAGACATCCCCTCGATATCGGGCCCGGCGTGGGAACCGGCGCGGTGTCGGCCGCGCCGTACGGCTCGGCGAGCATCTTGCCGATCGCCTACACCTATATCCGGCTCATGGGATCTGCCGGCCTGAAGCGCGCCAGCGAGATCGCGATCGTCTCGGCGAACTACGTGGCCGCCAGGCTCGAGGCTCATTTCTCGGTGCTGTACCGCAATCACAATGGGCGAGTGGCCCACGAGTGCATCGTCGATCCGCGTATTTTCAAGGACAGTGCGGGCGTCACCGTGGATGACATCGCGAAGCGACTGATCGACTATGGCTTTCACGCGCCGACCATGAGCTTCCCCGTCGCCGGCACGCTGATGATCGAACCCACGGAGTCGGAATCCAAGCGCGAACTCGACCGGTTCTGCGACGCCATGATCGGCATTCGCGAGGAGATTCGCGACATCGAACGGCGGCGCTACGCGGTCGAGGCGTCGCCGCTGCGCCGTGCGCCGCATACGGTCCGCGATTTGGTCGATGAAGCCTGGGACCGGCCCTACGCACGGCGCAGCGGATGCCTGCCCGCCGGCGGCACCGGCCCGGACAAATACTGGCCGCCCGTGGGGCGCGTCGACAACGTGCATGGCGATCGCAATCTCATATGTTCATGTCCGCCGTTGACGGACTACGAGAGTTCCTAGCCCGTGCGCGAGACCCTCCGTGGTTACCCGTTACATCGGGAAATGCTTGGCCAGGAAGCTTTCGCCGCGTTCGAGCATGAAATAGCGGAATGCCTCGGCCGCGGGTGATAGGGTCTTCGCCAGCGCGTTGACCACATGCCAGCGCCGCATGACCGGCAGACCTTCGGTCTCCGGCGTGGCGATCAGCCCCTGGCCGAGTTCGAGCCCGATGGTATGCAGGGACAGGAGGGCGACGCCCATGCCGGCCATGACGGCCTGCTTGATCGCCTCGTTACTCGACATCTGCATCACCACGCGGGCACTCATGTGATGCGCTTGCAAGTATTCATCGAGCGCGGCTCGCGTGCCGGAACCGGGTTCGCGAACGATGAATCCCTCCTCGGCCAATGCACTCACCGGGACCGCTTCCATGTGTGCGAAGCGATGATCGACCGCGGTGACCAGCACGTGCGGGTGCATCGCAAACGGCTCGGCGCGGGAAGGCCAGCCCTTCGGTGGTCTGCCCATGATCGCGATTTCGACATCGCCTTGCTGCATCAGCGCGACGATCTCCTCGCGGTTGTTCGCGACCTGCAGCCGGATGTCGATGCCCGGATGCTCTTGCCGGAATTGCGCGAGTAAGCGCGGCAGGAAATACGTCGCGGTACTGACGATCGCCACATCCAGCGGACCGCTCTGCAGCCCGCGAAATCGCGCCACCATATCTGCGGCATTGCGCATGGCGGCGAGCACGCGCTGCGCATCCGACAACACGTACTCCCCCACCATGGTGAGCGAAACCCGGCGGCTGGTTCGATTGAACAACGGCAGGCCCACTTCCGTCTCGAGCTCCTTGATCTGCATCGATATCGCCGGCGCGGTGAGCTTCAGCTCCTCCGCCGCGCGAATGAAGCTCGAATGACGTGCGACGGAAGCAAACACCCGGAGCTGCCGGAGGGTGACGTTTTTCATTAAGTAATACTTAACATTCTAGTAATTTTAACTGACTGTACCTAAACGATCAATCTACCTACAGTCCCCCGCACACCACAGCGAGGCTGCACATGCTAGAAACCAGAGACAAACCCGCCGATAACGCGGATAAACCCGAAAGCTACTCCCAAGGGGCGATCACCAACGCCAAGAAGCGCTACACCCCCGGCGTCCTCAAATATCGGCAGATGGGGTACTGGGTAGCCGACTACGTGCCCAAGGATACGGACATCCTGTGCCTGTTTCGCATCACTCCCCAGGAGGGCGTCGACCCCATCGAGGCTGCGGCAGCGGTTGCCGGTGAGTCCAGTACCGCCACCTGGACGGTGGTGTGGACGGACCGGCTGACGGCGTGCGACAGCTATCGCGCCAAGGCCTACAAGGTCGAGCCCGTCCCCAACATTCCGGGACAATACTTTGCCTGGGTGGCCTACGACATCATTTTGTTCGAGGAAGGTTCGATCGCGAACATGACGGCGAGCCTGATCGGGAATGTGTTCGGGTTCAAGCCGCTCAAGGCGGCGCGGCTGGAGGACATCCGCGTTCCGGTCGCCTATGTCAAAACGTTCAAAGGCCCACCGACCGGACTCATCGTCGAGCGTGAGCGCCTCGACAAGTTCGGCCGCCCCCTGCTCGGGGCCACGACCAAGCCCAAGCTCGGTCTGTCCGGCCGCAACTATGGCCGCGTGGTCTACGAAGGTTTGAAGGGCGGCCTCGATTTCATGAAGGACGACGAGAACATCAACTCGCAACCCTTCATGCACTGGCGCGACCGGTATTTGTACGTGATGGATGCCGTCAACAAGGCGAGCGCAGCCACGGGCGAAGTCAAAGGCTCCTATCTCAATGTCACGGCGGCCACCGTGGAAGACATGTACGAGCGCGCGGAGTTCGCCAAGGAGTTGGGCTCGGTCATCATCATGATCGATTTGGTGGTAGGGTACTCGTCCATCCAAAGTCTGTCCAATTGGTCGCGCAAGAACGACATGATCCTGCACCTGCATCGCGCCGGTCACGGAACCTACACGCGGCAGAAAAACCACGGCATCAGTTTCCGCGTCATCGCCAAGTGGTTGCGGCTGGCGGGCGTCGATCACATGCACACCGGCACGGCCGTGGGCAAGCTCGAGGGCGACCCGATGACGGTGCAGGGCTACTACAACGTGTGCCGCGACGGTTACACCAAGCGGGATTTGCCGCGGGGCCTGTTCTTCGACCAGGATTGGGCGGACCTACGCAAAGTCATGCCCGTGGCGTCGGGCGGAATCCACGCCGGCCAGATGCATCAGCTGCTCGATCTGTTCGGCGATGATGTGGTGCTGCAATTCGGCGGCGGCACGATCGGCCACCCGGGAGGTATCCAGGCCGGCGCGGTGGCCAACCGCGTGGCGCTGGAAACGATGGTCAAGGCGCGCAACGAAGGGCGCGACATCAAACAGGAAGGTCCCGACATTCTACGCACCGCGGCCCGAAGTTGCAGTCCGCTGCAACAGGCGCTCGATGTGTGGGGCGAGATCAGCTTCAACTACACGTCCACCGACACGTCCGATTACGCGGTCACGGCCGCCGCCTCGAACTGAAGTCCCAAGGAGAACACGATCATGATGACCAACCCGGTCGGCCGCATCACCCAAGGGCAGTTCAGCTACCTGCCCGAGCTGACGGATGCCGAGATCACGCTGCAAATCGAGTACGGACTCGCCAAAGGCTACGCCTGGAGCGTGGAGTACACGGACGATCCGCATCCGCGCAACACCTATTGGGAGATGTTCGGCATGCCCATGTTCGATCTGCAAGACGCGGCAGGCGTCCTCATGGAATTGCAGAACTGCCGCAAGGTCTTTCCGCAGCACTACATCCGTCTCATGGCCTTCGATTCCACCCGCGGCATCGAAACCATCGTGATGAGCTTCATCGTGAACCGTCCGCCGAACGAGCCCGGGTTCACGCTGGTGCGGCAAGAAGGCCCTGGCCGCACGACGCGTTACACCCTGCACAGCTACGCGACCGATCGAGCGGGGACTTGAGGACATGGTGGCCGCGCCCCTGTATTCGATCCCGGGCGCCACGCCGACCGACGCGGTGACGCCGGCCGATCGAGCCGCCAATGCGCAGGCGGCCCCGGGCAGCGATGTGCGCACCGTGAACGGGGTGCTGGCGCAGAGCCAGGCCGGTGCGGTGATGGAGGAACTCGAGCGCGACCTCGTGGGGCTGGCGCCGATCAAGGCCCGCATCCGTGATATCGCGGCGCTGCTGGTGATCGATCGGCTGCGCATGAACCTCGGTCTGCAGGCGCAATCGCCGAGCCTGCACATGTGCTTCACCGGCAATCCGGGCACCGGCAAGACCACCGTCGCAATGCGCATGGCGCAGATACTGCATCGCCTCGGCTACGTGCGCAAAGGCCACTTGGTGGCGGTGACGCGCGACGATTTGGTCGGGCAGTATATCGGCCACACCGCACCGAAAACCAAGGAGGTGTTGAAAAAGGCCATGGGCGGTGTGCTGTTCATCGACGAGGCCTATTACCTCTACCGGCCGGAGAACGAGCGCGACTATGGCCAAGAGGCCATCGAAATCCTGTTGCAGGTGATGGAGAACCAACGGGACGATCTGGTGGTCATCCTGGCCGGCTACAAGGACCGAATGGACGCGTTCTTCCGCTCCAACCCCGGGATGAGCTCGCGTATCGCACATCACCTCGATTTTCCGGATTATGCGGCGCCGGATTTGCTGTGGATCGCGGACAAGATGCTGGCGCAGCAGAATTACCGCTTCGGCTCGGGTGCCCGCGAAGCGTTCGCCGAGTATGTCACCCATCGCATCTTGCAGCCGCATTTCGCAAACGCGCGCAGCGTTCGCAACGCACTGGATCGTGCCCGGCTGCGCCAGGCGAGCCGGCTGTTCGCCGACCGGGATCGCGAGTTCACGGCCGATGACCTCACCACCATCGCCGAGCCGGATATCCGCGCCAGCCGAGTGTTCGCCCAGAAACCGTCTTGAAGGAGTTCTCCACCATGCACCTCGGACGCACCACTCTCTCGAAGTTTCTCATCCAGCAGCTCAGCGGCATCGAGGGCGCCAATGATCTGGGCGCTCTGCTGGTCGATGTGGCCGCCGCCGTGAAGGCCATCTCCGCGATGACCGCCAAGGGGGCGCTCGGCGGCTTCCTGGGCGAGCTCGGCAGCAAAAACGTGCAGGGCGAAACCCAGCAAACGCTCGACGTCCTGGCCAACGAGGTGATGCTGCGCAGTTGCGAATGGGGCGGTTTGGTCGCCGGCATGGCCTCGGAGGAATTGCAAGACCCGTACGCCGTCCCGGATGAGTATTCCCGCGGCCGCTATCTGCTGGTGTTCGACCCGCTCGACGGATCGTCCAACACCGACGTGAACGTCTCGGTGGGCACCATCTTCTCGGTGCTGCGCCACGACAAGCCGGAACGGCCGGTGGTGGGGGATTTTCTGCAGGCCGGTCTGCAGCAGGTTGCGGCCGGGTATGCGATCTACGGCCCGGCGACCATGCTGGTCATCACCTTGGGCAAGGGCACGCACGGCTTCACGCTCGACCGGGAAATCGGCAACTTCATCCTGACGCATCCCAATCTCCTGATCCCCGCCGATACCAGCGAGTTCGCCATCAACACCAGCAACGCGCGATTCTGGGAGCCGCCGGTGCATCGTTACGTGGCCGAATGCCAGGCCGGCAATACCGGTGATCGCGGGCGCGACTTCAACATGCGGTGGATCGCCTCGATGGTCGCGGAGGTGCATCGCATCCTCATGCGCGGCGGCGTCTTCATGTATCCCAAGGACACCAAGGATCGCAGCAAACCCGGGCGGCTGCGCCTGTTGTACGAAGCCAACCCGATGAGCCTGCTGGTCGAGCAGGCCGGCGGCCGGGCATCGACGGGAAACCAGCGGCTCCTGGCCGTTACCCCTGAGGCGCTGCATCAGCGCGTTCCCCTGATCCTCGGCTCGCGTAACGAGGTCGAGCGCATCGAACGCTACCACGCCGAGCACGCCAGCGGCACCGACCGGCCATACAGCTCGCCGCTGTTCAACGAACGCTCGATGTTCCGCAGCGAAGCGCGTTTATGAGTACCAAACATCCTGTAATCGCCGTGACCGGATCCTCCGGAGCCGGAACCACGACCGTGATGAAGAGTTTCGCGCATATCTTCCGGCGCGAAGGCATCGATGCGCAGGTGATCGAGGGCGATTCCTTCCATCGCTACGGCAGGATCGAGATGCGCGAACGGGTGCGCGCGGCCGATAGCGGCGAAGGTCCGCAGATCAGCCACTTCGGACCCGAGGCGAACTTGTTGAGCGAGCTCGCGGCGACTCTGGCCGAATATGGCGCGACCGGCAGCGGCAAGGTCCGCCGCTACATTCACGATGCGGGCGAAGCCAAAGAGCTCGGCGGCGAGCCCGGTACGTTCACCGATTGGCGACCCATGAGCGCCGCCAGCGATCTATTGTTCTATGAGGGCCTGCACGGCGGCTACAGCCAAGGGGACACGGACGTCGCACGACACGTGAACCTGCTCGTCGGGGTCGTCCCCATCATCAATCTCGAATGGATTCAAAAATTGCACCGCGACCAGCATATGCGCGGTTACAGCCAGGACGCGGTGGTCGATACGATTCTGCGCCGAATGCCCGACTACGTGAACCACATTTGCCCGCAGTTCAGCCGTACGCACGTCAACTTCCAACGGGTGCCCACGGTGGATACGAGCAACCCCTTCATCGCCAAGGACATTCCGACCGCCGACGAGTCGATGGTAGTGATCCGTTTCGCCAATCCCAAGGGCATCGATTTCCCCTATCTACTGTCGATGCTGCACAACTCATGGATGAGTCGGCCCAACAACATCGTGGTGCCGGGTGGCCAGATGGGCTTGGCGATGCAGATCATTTTTACACCGATGATTCTGCGATTGATGGACTTGAAAAGACGAGCGCAATAGAACATGAAATACGCACAGAATGCCAGAACAGAGTCGGTTTCGGTCGAACGCAGCGACCTTGCGAACGCGCTGCGTTTCTTGGCCATCGATGCGGTCGAAGCGGCGAACAGCGGCCATCCCGGCATGCCCATGGGCATGGCCGAGATCGCGGAGGTCCTGTGGCGGCGATTCCTGCGCCACAATCCCGCGGATCCGGACTGGCCGAATCGCGATCGCTTCGTACTGTCCAACGGCCACGGCTCGATGCTGCTGTACGCGCTGCTGCATCTGTCCGGGTATGCGCTGCCCATGGCGGAGCTGCGGCGATTTCGTCAGCTGCACAGCAAAACGCCGGGGCATCCCGAAGTCGGTATCACGCCCGGAGTGGAAACGACCACCGGTCCGCTGGGCCAAGGATTGGCGAATGCGGTGGGCATGGCGCTTGCCGAGCAATTGCTCGCTGCCCACTTCAATCGGCCGGGCCACGATATCGTCGATCATCGCACCTGGGTGTTCGTCGGCGACGGTTGCCTGATGGAAGGCATCAGCCACGAGGCCTGCTCGCTGGCGGGCACGCTCGGCCTCGCCAAGCTGGTGGTCATCTATGACGACAACGGCATCAGCATCGATGGGCACGTCGAACACTGGTTTGCCGATGACACGCCGAAGCGCTTCGAGGCGTATGGCTGGCGCGTGCTTCGCGGGGTGGACGGCCATGACACGGCGGCCATCGAGGCGGCTTTGAGCACCGCTTGCGAGCACGACCGACGCCCGACGCTGATCTGCTGCAAGACCACCATCGGCAAGGGAAGCCCGAACAAGGCCGGCACCCACGACGTGCACGGCGCCGCCTTGGGCGCGGCCGAAATCGCCGCGACTCGCAATTCCCTCGGTTGGCAAGCCGCCCCGTTCGTGGTGCCCGATGAGCTCCGCACCGCGTGGGATGCGCGCACCGAGGGCGCCCTGCGGCAGGCCGCGTGGAAGGACCACTTTGCGGCCTATGCCATGGTATATCCGGACCTTGCGGCGGAGTTCGAACGTCGCGTGATACTGCGCCGGCTGCCTCCCGACTGGCTGCCGGCGAGCGGCGCAGCGCTCGCCGATGTGGTGGCAAAAGGCGCCGCCATCGCCTCGCGCAAGGCCTCGCAAAACGCCATCGAGGGTTTGCTGGCGCTGCTGCCCGAACTGCTCGGCGGCTCGGCCGACCTGAGCGGCTCGAATCTCACCGAAGCCAAAGGCAGCGTGCCGGTTCGGCGCGGCCGCTGGGGCAACTACATCAACTATGGGGTGCGCGAGTTCGGCATGAGCGCGGTGATGAACGGCGTTGCGCTGCATGGCGGCTTCATCCCCTACGGCGGGACGTTCCTCACCTTTTCCGATTACAGCCGCAATGCCGTGCGCATGTCGGCGCTGATGCGCGCGAGGGTGATCTACGTCTTTACTCACGACAGCATCGGGCTCGGCGAGGATGGCCCCACTCACCAGCCCGTCGAGCACGTCGCCAGCCTGCGATTGATACCCAACAATGCCGTGTGGCGGCCCTGCGATGCCGTCGAGACCATGATCGCCTGGATGGCGGCCATCGAGCGCCGCGACGGCCCCACGTGCCTGATCCTGTCGCGGCAAAATCTGCCTCACTTCCCGCGGCGGGCCGAGCAGCTCGCCGATATTCGCAAGGGCGGGTATGTACTGGCGGAGGAGCGCCATCCCGCCGTGACGCTGCTGGCTACCGGTTCGGAGGTCGCACTGGCGATGCTCGCCCGCGACGCCTTGAGCTCGGAGGGCATCGCCGCGCGTGTCGTATCCATGCCGAGCTGCCGCGATTTCGACATGCAAAGCGCCGACTACCGCGCCACGGTATTGCCACGCGCAGTGCCGGTGCTGGCGATCGAAGCCGGGGTGACCCCTTGCTGGCGCACCTATACCGGCTTCGACGGCGACGTGGTCGGCATCGATCGCTTCGGCGAATCGGCACCCGCGGCGCACGTCGCGGAGGAACTGGGCTTGACGGTGCGGGTCATCACGGCCCGAGCGCGGTTACTCGCCCGGCGCCATGCACGGCCGAACGAACCCGGCGCATCACCCACATCAACGACACGGTAGGTACCCCATGGCATTCATTTCCCTTCGCCAGCTGCTCGATCACGCCGCCGAACACGACTACGGCGTGCCCGCATTCAACGTGAACAACCTGGAACAGATCCAGGCAATCATGGAGGCGGCGGAAGAAAGCCGCAGCCCGGTCATCCTGCAGGCATCCGCCGGTGCCCGCAAATATGCCGGGGAACCCTACCTGCGGCACATGGTGCTGGCGGCGGTCGAATCTCATCCAGGCATCCCCGTGGTGTTGCACCAGGACCATGGCGCGAGCCCTGCCGTATGCACCCAGTCCATTCGTTCTGGATTCACGAGTGTCATGATGGATGGTTCGCTGCGGCCAGACGCGAAAACGCCGGCCAGCTACGAGTACAACCTCGAGGTGACGCGGGCGGTATGCGAGATGGCGCATACCATCGGGGTGTCGGTCGAGGGTGAACTGGGCTGCTTGGGGTCGCTCGAAACCGGCCAGGCCGGTGAAGAGGACGGCGTAGGCGCCGCAGGCGCGCTCACGCACGACATGATGCTCACCGATCCGGCACAGGCCAAGGACTTCGTCGCGCGCACCGGCGTGGACGCTTTGGCCATCGCCATCGGCACGAGTCATGGCGCCTACAAATTCACACGCCAGCCCACCGGCGACATCCTGGCGATGGATCGGATAGCGGCCATTCACTCGAGCGTGCCCAACACCCACTTGGTGATGCATGGTTCATCGAGCGTGCCCCAGGAATGGTTGGCCATCATTCGCGAACACGGCGGGGATATCAAGGAAACCTATGGAGTGCCGGTGGAAGAGATTCAGCGGGGCATTCGCAGCGGCGTGCGTAAAGTGAACATCGACACCGACATACGCCTGGCGATGACCGGTGCCATGCGCCGCTCGTTCGCCCATGACCCGGGCGAGTTCGACCCCCGCAAGGCGCTGATCGCGGCGAAACGAGCCGCGCGGTCGCTGTGCAAGGCGCGGTTCGAAGCCTTTGGCTGTGCCGGACACGCCGACCGCATCAAACCCATCGCACTGGAAATGATGGTCGGACGCTATCACTGAACGGTCCGTGCATATGATCAAGGCAGTGTTGTGGGACGTCGACGGTACCTTGGCCGAGACCGAGCGAGATGGCCATCGAGTTGCCTTCAACGAAGCGTTCGAAGCGTTGAACGTGCCATGGCGCTGGAGCGAGACACATTACGGACAATTGCTGGGCGTGGCCGGCGGACGCGAGCGGCTGCTGCACGACATGCAAGGACGCGGCCTTGCGCCCCCCGAACCGCTTCAGCGCCACGCACTGGCTGCGCGAGTACACTCGGCCAAAAACGAGATCTACGCAAGAATCGTTGCCAGCGGCCGCTTGCCGCTGCGCGACGGGGTTGCCGAATTGA
Source organism: Pseudomonadota bacterium (assembly GCA_030799355.1). Classification (GTDB taxonomy): domain Bacteria; phylum Pseudomonadota; class Gammaproteobacteria; order Steroidobacterales; family Steroidobacteraceae; genus Bog-1198. Next base: position 77,733 of record JALYHP010000113.1, on the reverse strand, counting down.
TGGAAGACTGCTGGCGCGCCGGAATACCCATGGGGATCGTGACGACGACGAGCCGCTGCAATGTGCAGGCCCTGTTGCGGACGCATCTCGGCATCAACTGGGAGTCCCGGTTTGCGACGGTGGTGTGCGCCGAAGAGGCGCCGATGAAGAAGCCCCATCCGCAAGCCTATCTACGGGCTCTCGAAGTCCTGCAATTGAAGGGCCGCGAGACCATCGCGATCGAAGATGCGCCTGCCGGAATCGCCGCCGCGCAGGCCGCGGGCATCCCGGTGATCGTGACGCGCAGCCATTATTTCCCGGCCGAGCGAGCCCGAGGTACCCTTGCCGTGGGCCCGTCGCTGGGTCGCAGCGGCGGCTGGCAGCCTGCCGCTCACTCGGGTATCCCGCGCATCGGACTGGGCCAGCTGACTCGCTGGTATGCGCACAGTGCCTGGGCGTAAGGGATTCGTCACGGCCGGCCCGGACGGCTCCCGGCCCGCTTTTCCTTCGCACTTCGCAGCCAAGGGGTACCGTAGTCCGGCAGTCGGGCCTGCGGCGATGCGCCGCGTTCGAACCACTTACGTCACGCCGGCCGCGGACGGCCGACTGCGTCGCGCAGCCTGGCGATGTCGGCATGCCGCGTGGCGATGTCGCGGCGATTCGCGGCGACGCGCATGTCGCGCAGGACCTCGAGTGAACGCAGCAGGACCGGCAGCGGCGGGCCGCTCGCGGTGACTCCCTCGAGGGTTCCTGGATCCAAGGCCGCGGCAGGTTGCTCGATGAAGCGTTTGACCAGGCCGTCGTGATGCTGCGCGGCCGCCTGCCCGAATAGATCGCACACCTCGAGGTACGCGCGTGCGTTTTTTTGAAACCATTCGGTGCGGCCATGATCGTCCACCAAGGCCAGCAGCTCATCCAGCAGGTTGGTACGCGTCATGCACTCTCGCAGCCGCGCCTGGTCGGCCGGCACCATGAACAGCATTTTGTCGACCAGGAGCTGCGCATAGTACGGATCATTGGCTCGGCAAACGCCCAGCAGCAGGTCGAGCTCGTTGATGCCCGAAAAATCGCCGGCGTTCGCTCCGCGATACTCCTGGCGACCGACGCGGTAGGGCTTGTAGTAAGGGCGCACCGAATAGAAGAATCGCTCGACATCGAGCCGGCTCATCAAGCGATCGTTGAACCGGATGACGTCGCGCAGCGCCTCCTTGGCCGTGTCGAACACGATGTCCGCGACCGGGCTCGAAACCCCCAGATGGACGACGCTGGTCAGCGCATCCGCGGCGCGCTGCAGCGAAATGATGCCGCGGGTATTCTCATCGATGAATAAAAACTCGTCGGCGAGCGAGGTGAAGCTTTTGCGGATACCGGCGCGTGCCCGGTTATGCGTCGCCAGATGCGCGGTCGAAAATCGCGGCGCCATGCCCAGAGACGCCCCGACGTGCAGCGCCAGCGATGAGGCTTCGGGAAACGGAGAGCGAGCTTCACGCGCCGGATTGGTGAGTTCATGGCGCCGCAGCGCACCCAGATACATGCCCACGTTACCGAGAACCTCGAATGCGCTATCGAATCCCTCGGCGGTATTGCCCTCGGCCAGCAGCGCAACGACGTACGCGTGGCCTTCATCTCGCAACGCCGCCTTGATCGGATCGCCGCAACCCAGCACGTGGGCGCGGTTGGGCTGCGCGAAGTAGAGATTCTCCAGCTCGGTATTCATCTGCACGAAGGATGTCCTGATCCAGCGCTCGAATGCTTCGGCCCGGGTACTCATCGGCGCCTCGCGAAACGGTACCGCGTGGTCATGTATCCCTCCAGCAACGCGCGATGAACGCCGCCTCCGCAGCGCCGTTGTAGATGTGAAATGACAGCCTCACCGCGGCCCCGCGGTAGTCGACGCGCACCGCGCTCGCCCGCAGGGAATCGATGAGGTGCGCCCGCGCCTCTCCGAGCGCCAGACAAATCGTGCCGCCGATCCGATCCAGATCGATCGCGCGCCGCCACGACGGCGGCAATTCGTCGCGAAAAATTTCCATCAGCTCGACATTGTGCGCGCGGATGGCCGCGACACCGATGTCTGCGATCAGGCGCAGGCTCTCGGCGGCGATGGCATAGGGAGCGACGGACGGCGTGCCGCCCCAGAAGCGTCTGGCATCCGCCGCGTATCTGAACGAATGGGCATCGAACTCGAAGGGGTCGGCGTGCGAAAACCAGCCGACATCGACCGGCGCGAGACTGCTCAGCAGCGCCGGCCTGATCCACATGAAGCCCGCGCCGGGTCCGCCGCACAGCCACTTGATGCAGCTGCCCAGCACGACATCCGCCCCGAACTCGGTCACCGATGCGGGCAAGATGCCCGCCGACTGCGCCACGTCCACGATGCAATGGATGCCGCGGTCGCGGCAAGCGGCCGCTATTGCCGCGACCGGCGCCACCAGTCCGGTATTCGAGTGCACATGGGTCACCAGCGCAGCCGCGACATCCGGGGTCATGGCGTCGAGCCATGTCGTCAGGTTCGACGGATCGCGGACATTGGGAATGAACCGCGTTTCGAATCCGCTTTGATGCGACTTCTGCAGCACGAAGGCAAGCGATGGGAACGAATCCTGCGCCGCCAGTAGCACCGTCCGCTCGCACGACCTCGGTAATGCCGGCAACAGCTTGGCGAGGCCCGACGAGAGATTTGCCTGCGGGCAATAGTCCGCCGCGCTGCCGCCCAGCAGCGCGGCGAGCGACTCGCGAAATGTCTCGACCGTCGACAGCCAGGCGTCCCACGCACCGCCCCCCTCCGACTGCCACGGCCGGAAAAAATTCGTGTAAAGCGCGGCGGCGCTTGCTTTGGGTAGACACCCCACCGAATGCGTCAAGGCATACGGTCCGGGCCCCGGCACGTGGAATTCATCGCGATACATGGGTTATCGTCCGCCCTCTCGTCAATGAGCAGGACTCGACCATGGTCATGTGGAGATCCCACCTTTGCCGCATTTTACGAGACGTTCGGAAGGTATAGACTAGCATGGTCGTGAGCGGCCATATCAAGATCGGCATCGGCGGGTGGACCTACGAGCCTTGGCGCGGCGTTTTCTATCCCCCGAAACTCGCGCATAAGCGTGAGCTTGAATATGCAGCCCGCAAGCTCACGACGATCGAGGTCAACGGCACCTTTTACAGTTCACAGAAGCCGGAAACCTTCGCGCGGTGGCACGATGAAACGCCGGCGGGGTTCGTGTTCGCCTTGAAGGCGCCTCGCTATGCCACCCATCGCCGTGCGCTGTCCGGCGCGGGTCCGGCCATCGAGCGCTTTCTCGACGGCGGCGTGCTGCAGTTGAAGGACAAGCTCGGGCCGATCAACTGGCAGCTGATGCCCACCACGACATTCGATCCGGCGGAGGTCGACGCCTTCCTCCGACTGCTGCCCAAGAGCCTGGCGGGCCACCCGTTGCGGCATGCGATCGAGGCCCGTCACGCCAGCTTCCAGGTCCCCGAATTCGTCGACATGGCGCGACACTATGGCGTCGCGATCGTGGTCGCCGGGGATTCTGGCTTTCCGCAGATCGCGGATCTCACGGCATCGTTCGTATACGCCCGCATCATGGGAACCAAGCCGGACGAGCCGCTGGGGTATTCCGCTCCGGCCCTCGACCTGTGGGCCACCCGAGCCCGTCGCTGGGCCGACGGGGAAACCTCGGAGGGCTTGCAAACCGTGGCGCCGCCGCGCGGCACGGGAGCGGAACGCGACGTTTACCTGTATGTCATCAGCGGCCACAAGGTTGCCAACCCGGCGGCGGCGCAGGCATTGATGGAACGGATAGGACCGAGCAACCGACCGTCCATAACCGTACCCGGCAGCCACCGTTCCCGTTGCCAGCACAGTTAGGACCCAGACGCTGCTCGTACGGTGGATAATGCCGCCATGACCATCGATAACGACACCGCCCTGCCCCCATTCCATCGGCATGTCTTTCTAGGTGAAGGGCACGAACAGAGCGAACGCAAGACCTGGACGGTGATCTGGCTGTGCGGCGCCATGATGTGCGCCGAGATCATCGGCGGTGTCATCTTCGGTTCCATCGCACTCGTCGCGGATGGCCTGCACATGAGCACACACGCGGGTGCGCTGCTGTTGGCGGCGCTCGCCTACACGTACGCCCGGCGCCATGCCGAGAATGCGAACTTCACCTTCGGCACCGGAAAATTCGGCGATTTGGCGGGTTTCACCAGCGCGATCGTGCTTGCAATGATCGCGCTCTTGATCGGCTACGAATCCGTGACCCGGATGCTCGCTCCCGTCCCAATTCATTTTTCCGAAGCGATTCCCATCGCCTGTCTCGGGCTCGCGGTCAACCTCGCCAGCGCCTGGCTCTTGAGTAGCGGACATCACCACGGCCACAGCCATGGCCATCACGGTCACAGCCATGGGCAGGGAGGCGAGGACCACGGTCTCGAGGAGACGCACGTCGTTGCGACACCTGCCGGGGATGTCGTTCTCGGGGTATACGAGGACGGAGTACCGCCGCGGTTCCGCCTACGGGCAGCACGCGGTCCCGCCGTCTTGCCAGACATCGCGCTCGTTACGACCGTCCGGCCCGATGGCACGAGGCAAGACTTCGCCCTGACCCGGCGCGGGGACTTTCTGGAATCGGCCGCGACCATCCCGGAACCGCATGCGTTCACCGCCCACATGAAGATCGGCGCCGACACCTTTACCACCGTATTCGAGGAGCACCACCATGCGCACGGCGCAACCGGACGCGACAACAATATGCGGGCGGCCGTCATCCATGTGGTCGCGGACGCGGCCGTGTCCGTCCTCGTCATCGTGGGGCTGTTACTGGCGCGCACCTTCGGCTGGCTGTGGATGGATCCGTTAGCCGGCATTTTCGGGGCATGCGTGATCGCCAGCTGGTCCTACGGACTCATTCGCGACACCGGCGCGATCTTGCTCGACCGGGTTCCCGACCGCAGGTTGGCCGAGGATTTGCGCACAGCCATCGAAAGCGACGGCAGCACGCTGGCCGATCTGCATTTATGGCGCCTGGGGCCCGGCCATCTCGGAGCCATCGTCTCGGTGTGCCCCAAGGACGGCGGCACGGCCGACGATTACCGGGCCAGGTTGGCGCACTTCCGCACGCTCTCCCACCTCACGATCGAAATTCATCCCACCCCGAGAGCCCGCGCCTGAGAGATTCTTCCCGACTTCAGGCGGGCTCGGGTCCCTGCGGGACCGCTCGCGCCCCGTGGATGACCGCCGCATGGCATGCCCGCGATCAATCGGCGTCGGCCACCTGGTCCAACGCGGCGGCGGCATTGATCAAGCCGAAGCCCGAGTCAAAATCGAAACCCTTCGGATCGTCGAACGGAAACGGCCCGATGGCATGGCCGGCACTCGCGCGAATGTCAATGGCCGTGTCGCGCAGAATTCGATAGATTCGATCCGGCGCGTACGGCGGCCGGTGCGCGCGCGCGCGCGCATTCATCATGAGTGCGGCGACGGCGGCCGCATGCGGCGCCGCTGCAGAGGTACCGAAGAAATTCGGAAACTGATCCGGCTCGGTGCTGCCCGGCACGACGAAAGCTGTCGGGCTATAGAAGAAGGACGTATTGCCGCCATCCGGTGCCGTAATGCCGGGCTTCACGCGAACCTGGCGATGCGCCAGTCGATTGCCTTTCGTGTCGAAGAGGATCGGAACACCGCCGGCCGAGGAAAAATATTCCGAGCATGCCGGCGCACAGGTCGGGTGGAACGGCACACCCCACGCGATGGTGTTGTACCACGCGGCCGCTCCGACGGACTCGGCACCCGCGGCATTCGAATGGCCGAAGTCGGTTCCGCTTTGCGTGTCGTACTCATCGACGGTCATGGTACCCGACCCAAAATCGAACCAATCGTATTTCAGGTAGCCAGGCGTCGGTCCCGCATACAGTTCGATACTCACGTTGACGTCGACATCGGCACCGCTCGTATTGGAAATTTCCCCGAATTCGACGGCGTCGCCGCCGAGATTATTGCTGACGCCGGCAAATTGGCAAACCGCGGGCTGATAATTCGCGTCGCATTCCGGGACGGGGTTGCCCTGAAGATCATAAAAAATAATGTCCACATCGGATGCCGACCCTTTGCCGCCGGCCGACGCAAACGGCTGATCCCAGTTGACCACCAGGAACTCATCACCTTGATCCGTGACGGTGATCCGTTGCAGACCGTCACGCTTGCCGTGCGGAGCAAAATTATGGCGCATGCCGCTCACGCCGACGGACCCGGAATTGCGCCACCGCGATTCGTAGGACTGACGGGCTTCGTTGCCGGCCGATGAGAAATAGGCGACCCCGCGCGCTTTTACGGTATCCACCGCCTGCGCCACGATACCATCCTGAAACATCGGCTCATCGTAATAGAAGACGTCATCGGCGATGATTTGCGCCCCCGCGTTCGCCAGATCGATGATGCCCTGCGCGAAATCCGCTTCGCTATTGAACGCACTGTGGAACGCGATCGACGAAGCCGGCGCCACATCGTGAACGATCTGCGCCATGGCGCGGCCTTCATCAGCCGCGCCGGCGCAACCGATATAATCCTCGAGCACTTTGGTGTCTCGGGGCAGGTCATTATTGGCGATATCCTGTCCCGACGTCGTGAAGGCTTGGCCGGGGAGAATCGGTCCCGTCAGGCAGTTGAAGCTGTCGGAAAGAATTCCCACCTTGACGCCCGAACCATCGACTTGGAAGCGCCGGCGGGCAACATCGGAATACTGTGCGCGATCGCCTTGGCTCGTCACCAGGCCCGCATGCGTAGCCCTGAGTGCCGGACGGACCGAATGAACGCTGGCATTGGCCGCGATCGACTTGAGCGCGGCTATCGGCGCACGGCCGGAGACCATGCCGCCGAACGCAACGGCTTTCTCCAACCCAAGCGCCTCGAGTTCGCTCTTGATCGCCGCGCCTCCCTTCCCATCGGCGGCGACGATATTGACCGCGACATACCCGTCGCCCGCGGAGAGCCCCGGCAAGCGTCGCACCAATTTCCCGCCATCTTCTTTGTCGGCGGCCGCGCGCAGCATCGCATGCAGCTTGCCGCGATCGGAGGTCTTGGCGGTCTGTAAATCTTCTTGAAAGGTTGGATGACTGGTCGCCACCGTCGGGTACACCAAGGCCGACAGCACGACACCGCCGGCGGCGGCCTGCGTGATCGCACGTAGACACGTTCGCAGCCGTGAGGAAGGCTGCCGCCCATCGTGGTCATTGCTCATTGAAAATCCCCTGTTGTTCTCTGCGCTTGGGTACGACGGCGACGCCGGCTCCCTGCATAGCGGAAGAGTTACATGATTCGCGAGGACTCGTCAACGCTACATGATCGCGGCCCCGCGCGAGCCGGTTAAGTGCGCATGAAAGCCCTGCGCCTGCGGACGAAAGCACCGTGCTTCGCGCTCATCGGCGCGGCGATCGATGGGGGAGCCCTCCGATGCGCCCGCAAATATTTCAGCCAGATGACGGTTTTCTACCGATACCCTTCGTCACAGCACCCTGCGTCGGCAGTGCCGGTACGAGTGACAGAGGCGTTGCCGCTTCATCGTACGGAGGAAGCCGCTGTCGAACCCTTGCCGGTGGAGATTGGCACAACCCGCGCGGCCACGAGTATCGCGGGCGCAACGACGATCTGATGCCTCGGTTCATAAGGCATAGCCCAAGTGACGAACCGTCATCACGTCGACAGCGCGTAAGTCATGACGAAACGAGCAGTCCGGAGATACCGGGCGTGTTCACCGAAGTAATCGATCCAGCACGGGCAACGGCACTGCACCTTCCTTCAGGGCGCGCTCATGGAACTCCTTCAGCTCGAAGGCGCCTCCTCGTTGCATCCGATAATGCGTGCGAACCGCCAGCCATCCCTTGAAGCCGGCGTAATACGTCGGCAGCTGGCAAGACGACAACTTGGCGCGTTGCAGTTTTCCCGTGGCCTCTTCCTGTTCCTGGTACGTCCGTTTCGTCATGAGCTCGATGGCCTGATCGTCCGTCATTCCGAGCGTCTGCAGACGAATGTCCAAGATCGTGTTCGCGATGACGCGCAGCATCTGCTTTTTCAGCGTCAATTGATACGCGGGCGTATTGGCCTGGTAGCCTTGATCGGCCATGAGTTGCTGCACGTAGACCGCCCAACCCTCGACATACGGGTTGTTGGCGAACAAATCGCGCAGCAGCCGGCGCGGCTGGGGCTGCACATCGTTGGCATACTCGGCTTGCACGTAGTGGCCGGGCATGGCCTCATGCACGCTCAAGTGCTGCAACATCGAGCGGTTGTATTCGCGCAGCTTCGAATCGATTCGTGCCTGCGGCCAGTCGGAGGGTATCGGCGTCACCCAGTAGAATGCCCCCAGCTGAGGCTCCAATGGAGGCGCCGCATTGAAGCCACCCACGCCGTATATACCGCGCATGAAGACCGGCGTTTCGATGACTTGCAAATTGCCGCGCTCGGGCAAGGTCAATAGGTCCCTCGCTTTGACGAAGGCCGTCGCCTCGGCCAGAGCCTGCTGCGCGCTCGCCATGTACGTGGTCGGCTGCGCGTGGTCGCTCGCGACAGCCGCGAGGGCGGCTTCGACCGTTTGCGGCGCCGCGAGTTTGGTCATCTCGCCGCGGACCCGCTCGAGGTCGACCTCCGCCTCCTTCAATAACCGCTCCGGAGTTTTGTTGATGGCCAATGCGAATCGAAACTTCTTGGCATAGACCTGCTTGCCCAAGCGCCAGTCGCTGGTTCGCCCGGCAAGATCGTGTTCGAGCCATTGGTTGAAGTCCCGTAAGGTCGCGAGTGCGACCGTCGCCGCCGCGTCGAAGTCGGTGCGCAGTGCTACCGGGCAATCCTGGCGCAACGTCGTGTCGATGAGGTCGAGATTTCCGGTGTTCTCCTCGCGGGCGACGCGGTTCCAGACCTCCGGCGAATCGATCAGGTTGTTTCTCGCTTGGCCAAGCAGCGCGGGGACGCGCTTGAGGCGCTCGATGATGTGATGGAAACGCTCCGCGGGCGGGGCGAACTGCAGCACGTACGGCGTATAGAGGGCATTTCCCACGAGTTCGACGTATAGCGTCGGGTTGTGGCGGTAGCTCTGGATCTCGTCGAACTCGAGCCGATCGCCGCCCACGGCGTCCCGCATGATGTCGAAATCGGCGCGTTGTTCCGCATCGAGCCGCTTCGTGCCCTGCGCATCGATGCGCACCTGCATGCTGGTGAGGAATCGTTTCCACGTCTCGATACCCCGCGGACTATAGTCATCCAACGCATCGTCGAGGGAAGCACCATGGTGCTCATGGTAGCCGGCCGCCGTCGCGTTCACCGGCGTCAGCGCGAGCGTCCCATAGACGAAATCCTCGACCAGTGAATCCTTGGCGGGGTCGGGTGCGGCGGCGCCGCTGCTCAGAGAGAGAAGGGCCAGCAGCGGTGCTACTGAGAGGCCTGCGTGTTTCAAAGCCGACAATCTCCGAAAGCTCGATCGATGGGTTACTGTAGCACTCGGCTACCGCGGTCGGTTGGCTCTCAGGGCGGCTGGCTTCGATGTTGCCGCTTCAGACGCTACCGCCAATCGCGGGTCTCAGCCCCGCTTTGTCGTAGTCTGGTTCCGGGATGGCCAGCTCGGGAGCTAGGCTGCGTACTTCGCGATTCGACCTACCGCAAAACGAACACGCTGGCTCCCAGGATACGGCCTACCGCGACATCCTGGACCGGATCGAGCGCGGCGCCCTGATCCGGGATGCTGCCGGCGGGCGCACGCCGTAATCCGATAGCGACACATGCACGGGTCCGGCAATGACTTCGTCTGGAAACACGTCCCCGCTTCGCAGGCGTCGTCCGGCAGCGCAGAGTCCCAATGGATCTCGTCGAACATTCCCATGATTAGCCTCAGGTCGAAGTGCGCGACGCGGCAGCCTGCGCGTCCTCGACCAGTTTGTAGAACGCCGCCAAGGAAATAGAGCGCAGCCCCGTTGGTATGAGCGGATCCGCACCCAAGCGCGCTGCGAGTGCGGCGGCTTCGCCGAGCTCCAGGGCACGGGTGCGCACTGTCGCAAAGCAGCGCCCGGGCCGTACCAGCGCGTCATCGATGTCGCCCACGTTCGGCAAATTCGTGGTGAAGATGATCTTTCGTCCCTGCGCCCGCACCACGCCATCCGCGATCGCGAGAAAGCGGTGCAAATCCACATTGCCGTTGGCACGCGCCATCAGCAGGTGATCGGCGTCCTCGATCACGAATGCATCGTGACTGCCAGTAATGAATTCGACGAAGATCTCGTCATTATCGAGCGCTCGCTGATCGGCAGTGTAGAGCACCCGGGCGCTATCGCCCTTGCGAGCGGAGAGCGCTGCCAGAATCGCACGTACGAGACGAGTCTTTCCGGTGCCTGGCGGGCCTTGCAGGATGAGTACGGCCTCGCGGGATGCGAGATAGCGCGCAACGAAGACAGCCACCGGTTCACCGAGCGTCGGGTAGGCTTCGCTGAACGGCTCCGGGTCGGCCATTTCATCGAAGGAGGCGCTGGACAATCCCGTCGCCTGGTGGAAGTGCCAATCGATGGTAAACATCTCTTTGCGCGCCAGCTGCTCCCCGACCAACCGCAACATACGATCCCGGGCGCATTCGAGCCGCTGGAGAGTGTCCGCCCAGAAATCGAAGGTCAGCGAGCCATAGTCGATTTTGCGCCGCCCACTCGCCGAGATGAACACGCCGGGCGCATCGAGCAGTAGGGACGTTGCATCCACTCGGTGTGCGGTCATCCCCATGTGCAGCGCAAGATCATCGAACAGCTCGTCGATCGGACGCCGGGCGGCGCAGCGCACCGTGCGCTGGATCGCGTAGCTCATCGCGCGTGTATCGAAAGTCTGAATCGCGCGCAGCTGGATGAGCGTCTGTGCGAGGTCGCCCTGCAGCGACAAATGCAGCGGAAACCCTTCGCTAAGCGTTGATATACCTTCGAGATCGAATTTAAGCCGGTTCATGAGCGCCACCCACAAAAAAAGCCCCTGTTTGCTACGCCAGGGGCTTTTCAAAGTGCGGCCGCCCGGCTCGAAACTAACGCTTCGAGCCGAACCCGAAGCGGTCAAATCAATATATGACTACATGTCGTTTGCAGTGACCGTACGGTCATTGGCCTTCTCCGAAAGAACGGTTGTTCGCCTGCGGCGAAATTTACGGCCGGGTAGGTTATCGTGGCATTTGCAGTTGTCAATAGCCTCGGAGACGGCATCACCGCGCACCGGGCGGCACGCGTAGTGAATTGATTGGTGGTGAGAGAGGGACTCGAACCCTCGACCTCGGCATTATGAGTGCCACGCTCTAACCAGCTGAGCTACCTCACCACGAAGAGCCGCGGATTGTCCGGAGCTAGCACTCCCCTGTCAAGCCGACTTTCCGCTCTATTGCTTCGAAATCAACAAGTTAGCCCAATGCCCCACGTCCGCCCTGCCGCCCAGGACCCCATCGCGAGCGCCGGGCTATACGTTGAACCGGAAGTGCATCACATCGCCCTCCCGTACCACGTATTCCTTTCCTTCGAGGCGTAGCTTCCCGGCCTCCTTCGCCCCCGCTTCGCCTTTGTACGCGATGAAATCGGCGTAGGCGATGACTTCGGCGCGAATGAATCCGTGCTCGAAGTCCGTGTGGATCACGCCCGCGGCCTGCGGCGCCGTCGCCCCGGCGTGCACCGTCCAAGCGCGCACTTCCTTGACGCCGGCCGTGAAGTACGTCTGCAGCCCGAGCAACGCGTAGCCCCCGCGGATGACGCGATTCAGTCCGGGCTCATCGAGCTTCAATTCCTTCAAGAAGTCCGCGCGGTCCGCTTCTTCGAGCTGCGAGATTTCAGCTTCGATGGCGGCGCACACCGGCACCACCACCGCGCCTTCCGCCTGCGCCAGTGCGCGCACGCGATCGAGCCGGGGATTATCGGTGAATCCCGTCTCATCGACGTTCGCGACGTACATCACGGGCTTGTCCGTCAACAAATGGAAATCCCGCAGCATCGCCTTCTCATGGGCGTCCAAACCCAGAGCGCGCACGGGCTTCGCCAGGTTCAGCTGAGCCCGTACCCGCTCCAACAGGTCGCGCGACTTTATCGCCTCCTTGTCGGCGGTCTTTGCCGCTTTGGCGGCCTTCTGATATGCCCGATCGATGCTGTCCAGATCCGCCAACGCGAGTTCCGTGTTGATGACCTCGATGTCGCTCGCCGGATCGATCTTTCCGGCCACGTGGATGATGTCGTCGTTCTCGAAACATCGCACCACGTGCGCGATCGCGTCGACCTCGCGAATGTGCGCCAGGAATTTGTTGCCGAGCCCTTCACCTTTCGAAGCCCCCGCCACCAGTCCGGCGATATCGACGAACTCCACGGTGGTGGGCAGGATGCGCTCCGGGTGCACGATTTCAGCCAGCTTCTCCAGCCGCGGATCCGGTACCGGCACCACGCCGACGTTCGGATCGATGGTGCAGAACGGATAATTTTCAGCCGCGATCTGCGCTCGCGTGAGCGCATTGAACAGCGTGGATTTGCCGACGTTCGGCAGACCGACGATTCCACAACGAATTGGCATTAGATCTTTCCCGTGCGGCTGTGCAACTTGGTCATCGCGCGTTCCGCTCCCTGTTCCAGTACCAGCGGTATCGAGTCCGCTGCCGTATTCACCGCCTCCAAGATCGAGTCCTCGTCCGCCCGAGGCGCACGCGTCAATACGTAGTCGATCACGTCGGCCTTGTTGCCGGGATGCCCGATCCCCAATCGCAGGCGCCAGAAATCCTCGCCGATGTGCGCGATGGTGTCGCGCAAGCCGTTATGGCCGCCATGGCCGCCGCCGCGCTTGAGGCGCACGCTGCCCACCGGCAAATCGAGTTCGTCATGGGCGACCAGAATGTTCTCCGGCGCGACCTTGTAAAAATCGCTGATTTGCCGCACCGCGAGTCCGCTGCGATTCATGTAGGTGGTCGGCTTCAGCAAAATTAGCTCTGTTCCGCCGATGGTGATCCGCGACGTCTCGCCGGAATACTTGCGGTAATCACGAAACTCACCGCCATGGCGCTGCGCAAGCACATCCACGAACCAGAACCCGGCGTTGTGCCGGGTAACCTGGTGCTCCGGCCCCGGGTTGCCGAGACCGACGATAATGCGCAACGGTAATCCAGCCATCGTGGCCCACCCAACTCTTGGAACCTTCGAGGCAAGGGCCGCCCAGCGACGGCCCTCTCCTCAGCCTCCGTACGAAAGACTACTTTTTGGCGTCTTTCTTCGCAGGTGCCGCCTTCGCATCGGCCTTGGCGGGCTCGGCTTTCTTCGCCGCCGCAGCCGGGGCCGCCGCAGCTGCCGGTGCCGCCGCACCCTCCGCCGCCGCCGCCGCCGCGGTGGGGTCAGGCTCTTCCGCACGCGGGCTGTGTATGGCCACCACGGCCGCATCTTCCTTCGCGAGCGCAACCAGCTCGACGCCGGCAGGAACCTTCAGTTGCGACAGATGGATGCTCTCGTTGAGCGAGAGACCGGAAAGATCCACCTCGATGAACTCCGGCAAATCCTTCGGCAGACAACTGACTTCCACTTCGGTACGCATGTGCGAAACCATACCGCCCTGGGACTTGACGCCGGGCGATACGGCCGCCCCGACGAAGTGCAGCGGAACGCTGATGCGGATCGTCTGATTGTCCTCGACGCGTTGAAAATCGATGTGCACGATGGCGTTCTTGTAGGGGTGGCGCTGCACGTCCTTCAAGATCGCCGCCTGCGTCTGATCCCCGACCTTCAAGCTCAGGATGGTGGAATAGAAGCGTTCGTTCTCCAGCATGATCAAGAGCTTCTGATGGCTCAAGGTCAAGGCGCGGGCTTGCGAATGCCCGCCGTATAAAATTGCCGGCACTTTCCCTTCGTGACGCAGGCGGCGGCTCGCACCTTTGCCTTGCGTCTCGCGGAACTCGGCAACGAGTTCAAATGAGGTTTTCATAATCATCTCCATTTACATCACAACACACAGCGACCCCGCACCGCGACCAGTTTGCGGGGCCACCGACCAAGAGCGAAGCAATCAGCCAAGGCGGGACGCAGCCGCCGCGCCACCCCGACACCAACATTCCATTTAGCTGGACGCACCTGCGCCCGGCCTAGAGCAAATTCCAACTCGAGGCGCACGCAGCAGCTGCGCCCACCCGACCAACATTTCTTCAGCTCAACGCAGCCGCGCTCGGGCGACCGCAGCGCCTCGCCAACGCTTCAATCGACGTACAGCGAACTCACCGATTCTTCGTCGCTGATGCGCCGTATGGTCTCCGCGAGCAATCCGGCGACGCTCAGCTGCCGTATGCGCGCGCATGCCCTGCCGGCATCCGACAAGGGCACCGTGTCGGTCACCACCAGTTCGTCCAGCACCGATTTCGAAATGCGCTCGATCGCCGCACCCGACAGCACCGCATGGGTGATGTAGGCAACGACCCGGGTCGCACCCTCGTCTTTCAGCGCCTGCGCGGCCTGACACAAGGTACCGGCGGTATCCACCATGTCGTCCACCAACATGCAGCTCTTACCCTCGACCTCGCCGATGATGTTCATCACCTTCGACTCGTTCGGCCGCGGCCGCCGCTTGTCGATGATGGCCAGTTCGGCGTCGTCGAGACGCTTCGCGAGCGCCCGAGCTCGCACCACACCGCCCACATCGGGCGAGACCACGATCATTTTCTCGTCCTTCTGTTTCCAGGCATCTCCCAGCAGCACCGGCGAGGCGTACACATTGTCCACCGGGATGTCGAAAAAACCTTGGATCTGATCCGCGTGCAAATCGACGGTCAGCAGCCGATCCACGCCGGCGCTCGCGATCATGTTCGCCACCAACTTCGCCGCGATGGCGACGCGGGTCGCACGCGGCCGCCGATCCTGGCGCGCGTAGCCGAAGTACGGCACCACCGCGGTGACGCGTTTCGCGGACGCGCGACGGCAGGCATCCGTCATCATCAGCAATTCCATCAAGTTGTCGTTCGCCGGCGGACACGTGGGCTGCACGATGAACACATCGCGGCCGCGTACGTTCTCCATCAGCTCGACGCTCACTTCACCGTCGCTGAACCGGCCCACTTCGGCGCGCCCCAGCTGCACGTGCAGGTGGCGCGCGATCTCCTGGGCGAGCAACGGATTCGCATTGCCCGCGAACAGCGAGATGGATGACGAATCGAACTCATTACTTCGCGCCATAGAAAAAACCAGCAGCAAACCAACCGTAAGTCGAGAGCCTCACCCCTCCGGGGCCGCCCCGGGGCGTTATCGTCGAAGCGTCAGCTCAGAGCCATCCACAACCGATCAACATTCGTGCCCACCAATTGGCCGGGGTGGAAGGACTCGAAGTTCCGCATGGCGGGATAAAACCCGTCTAGCTCTTCAAAAACAGTAGCTTACTGGATTTGTCAGAGCGCGAAGTCCCTTGAATCCCATCTGATTCCCGGCGCTGTCTCCAGGGCTGTCGGTAGGGCGAACCCTGCGAGCGCCCGAGGTGCTGGGAACCAATCGCAGAAAAGGGGCGAAATCATACACGAATTCGCGCAGTTAGAGGGTCCGCGCAATACTATGGCTGGGGTGGAAGGATTATTCGGCCCTCACGGGCCTCACCCCTGCGGGGCCGCCCCTTCGGGCGTTATCCTTCCCGTCGTTACTCTTGACTAGGGCTACTCCACGTCGACGAACTACCCACACCGCAATACTATGGCTGGGGTGGAAGGATTATTCGGCCCTCACGGGCCTCACCCCTGCGGGGCCGCCCCTGCGGGCGTTATCCTTCCCGTCGTCACCCTTGCCTAGAGCCACTCTACATCGACCATCTACTCGCACCATCTGATCATGGCTGGGGTGGAAGGATTCGAACCTCCGTATGGCGGGATCAAAACCCGCTGCCTTACCGCTTGGCGACACCCCAACTCGGAAATCAATCGTCAGCGAACTCGCCGGCCGCGCTCACGCAGCCGATAACCTTTCATGCAAGGGCGAGTCGTTCAAGCCGCGCACCAGGAATGCCTCGAACGCCGGCGGCAGCATACGCAGGATCTCGCGGCCCCGCTGCACCGATTCCAGCTCCACGAAAACGCACGCTCCCGTTCCGGTCAAACGCGCATGTCCGAAGCCCGACAGCCAATCGAGCGCGCGCGCGACTTCCAGGTATCGCCGCCGTACCACGCCTACGCAGTCGTTGCGGCCACCGGACGCCAGGAAGCCGTGAATTGTGATGGGCGGAGAATTTCTTGTCAATTCAGGGTCCTGGAATACCTGGGCGGTGCTCACAAAGACATTTGGCTTCAATATCAAATAGTTACCCTCCAGCGGGGCGAGCGGCTCAAACAGCGGCGTGAGCCGCTCACCCACTCCCTCCGCCCAGGCCGCCCGGCCGTGCACGAACACCGGTACGTCGGCTCCCAATGCGAGCCCCAAGGCCGCCAAAGCCGCCACCGGCAAGTCCAGCCCCCACAACCGATTCAACGCGACCAGGCAGGTCGCTGCATCGGAACTTCCCCCGCCCAGACCGGCGCCCATCGGAATGCGTTTCACGACGTCGATATCGGCCCCCCATCCGCAACCGGTTGCGGATTGCAAAGTCCGCGCCGCGCGCACGCACAAATCCGCCTCTTCCGAGACACCGGCCGCACCCCGTGAGCGGCGGATCCTCCCATCCGCGCGCACGGTTATATGGATGTCATCGCACAGATCGACGAACTGGAAGCAGGTTTGCAGCTCGTGATAGCCATCCGGCCGCCGGCCCAGGATATGCAGAAACATATTCAGCTTCGCCGGCGCCGGCCAGGGTCGAACTTCGCTCATCGCGGCGCCTCCCAGTGGTCCACGGCGATACGGACCCGTACGCCCTCGCGGCTGAGCACCACACGGGTCGGCAGCAGATCTCCTTGTATCGGCAGGTAGCGGTCGTAATCCACGGTCCAACCGTCTTGAATGAGCTGCCGAGCTCGGTCCTCGGGGTTGCGCGTCAGGCTGAACTCCCCGCCCTCCGGACTGGGAACACCCAACAGCCAATAACGCAGCTCATTGATCGGCAGTTCGAATCCCAATTTGTCCTGCAGCTGGGCGAGGACCGTATCGCCGGGAGGCGTTCCATTGAGCGACAGGCCCTCCGGCGTTACCTTGAGCACCAGGGCACCCACGCCCAACGGGCCGGCAAGATGCAGCTCGGCCTCCTCCGCTCCGCGCTGGCGCCACGTGAGGCTCGCTTGCCATCCTTGGGTGCCCACGGCCACGGCCGCGCGGCCATCGAGTTGCCACTCCTTCGCGCGCGCGAGTTCCGCCGATCGCTGCTGCCAAGGCGCGGGTATGGAGGCGGGTCGCGGCGTCACGCAAGCGGTTAACGCGGCACAACAAGCCAGCAGGGCGGCGAGCCTACGCATGGTCGAGACTCCTAATGGGCGGCGTGCAGGCGCACGCGGGTGCTGTTCAGCAAATGATTATCCGGGTCTGCCGTGCTCGCATCGGACCATGTCCGTTCCGCGTCCGCCCGCCTGCCGAGCCGCCACAGCACTTCGCCCAGATGGGCCGCGATATCACCACCCCGGTCATCGGCGTAAGCCGCAATCAAGTAATCCAATGCCCGCTCGGCATGGCCTTGCCGGAACAACACCCATCCCATGCTATCCAAAATCCCCGCGTTGTTGGGAGCGGCCGCGTAGGCCCGCTCGATCAGCGCGCGCGCCGTCCGCAATTGCCGGTTGTTGTCCGCCAGGGTGTAGCCGTACGCGTTGAGAGCCGCCGGGTCGGCCGGACGACGCGCGACCACCGCCTTCAATTCACGCAGCGCGGCCGCGGTCTTGCCTTGCTCCTGCGACATCGATGCCATGGCATAGCGCAGCTCCACACTGTCGGGGTATTCCTGCTCGCCCCGGTCGAGCACGGTGACGGCCTTGGGCAAATCACCCCCCTCCGCGTAGAGGCGCGCGCGCGCCGTCAGAATCTCCGGCACGCGCTGCGGTTCCGCTTGCACCAGTTGATCGAGCAGCTGCTCCGCAGCCGCCGCGGCGCCGCGCGCGCGTAGAATGGCCGCCGCACGCAACAGCGCCGGCACGGCGTTCTCACCGCTTTGCACCTGGGCGTACAAGCGCAGGGCGCGCTCCATGTCGCGATGCCGCTCCGCGATGGCGCCCAGGTAGTAAAGCGCCTCGTCCAAAAACTTACCGGTGGTGACCAGTTCGGCGAAACTTGCACTCGCCTCGTCCAGCTTACCTTCGCGAAATTCGACTAGACCGAGTAAACGCAGTGCCACCGCCCGCGACTCTGGTTGCTGCGCCAGGAACGTGAGCTGCACCCGCGCCGCCGCATTTTGCTGCGCCGCCAATAGCAGCAGCGCGTAGTTCAGGCGGTTCTCCGCCGTGTCATCGCGTTCGAGCAGCTGCAGCGCCAGTGCCAGCGGTTCATCGGGATCCCCGGCGAGCACCCGCGCGCGCCACAGGCCCCGCAGCAAATCCCGGCGCTCCGGATCCGGTGACGAGTTCGCACCGGCCGCGTCGCGTGGTGGTTCGCCGGGCCCTACGCCAGGCCGTTCCGCGCGAGGCGACCCTTCGCCAGGCACGGCAAGCGCAGCCTCGAAGGTACGGACCGCCGCGGCCGGATCATCCGCTCGCAGCGCCGCGAATGCCTGGATACGCAGCGCAGGCTTGGACGCCGGGAAATAAGCGGCCATGCGGTCCGCAAGCTGCCGAGCGCCATAGACGTTGTCGACGGCCGCCAGTTCGGTCTCGAGGGCCCCGAATTCGGCGTCGGCACCGCGCGCGGAGGACTCGAGTACGATGCGATACTGCGCGGCCGACTGCTCGATCCTGTGCAATTCCAATGCGGCCCGCGCCGCCGCCCGGTGCGCATCCACGGCGGTGGGATCGACCTGTATCCATCGATTAGCCACCGCAACCGTGAGCGAAGGCTGCAGACACTGAGCGGTGACGTCCGCCGCTCGCCGCAGCAGGCCCACATCGTTGCCGGTCTCGGCCGCGGCGGCGTATTCGAGGGCCGCGATGCGCGCCTGGTGCCGCGAGAGGGCTATCTCGGCGGTGACGGTATAAAATGTACGGGGAGCCTCGGAAGCATCCGGCGCGGGTGCGCGGCCAACGCATGCTGCGCAGGCGCTCATACCGAGCCATGCGCAGCCCCTTGCCCACCTGGAAATGGCCTTGCTCGCAATCGCTCTGCTTGACATGAAAATCGAGGACACCGTCTCACTATAGCTAAACGAGTATTCTCATGCCGCGGATTCCATTTGATATGGCGGCAAATTTTCACCAGACTCCGAAGGTTACGTAGAAATCCGGCAATGGCATTCAATATCCTTGGCTTGAATCACCGCACTGCGCCGGTCGCTCTGCGCGAAAAGGTCGCGTTCGACGACAAGCGGCTGGTGGCCGCGCTGCGCGCCCTGCGTCAGGAACACGGCGTCGCCGAGGTGGTGATCCTCTCGACGTGCAATCGCACCGAGGTTTACTGGGCAGGTACCGCGAGCGGCGCGGAACTGTGTCGGTGGCTCGAACGCCATCACGACCCCGATTTGAAGCTCGCCGCGAGCGTCTATGTGCATCAGGAACAGAATGCGGTCGAGCATGCGTTCAACGTCGCGTGCGGACTCGACTCCATGGTGCTGGGAGAGCCGCAAATACTGGGGCAGTTGAAGGATGCCTATCGCATCGCCCACGAATCCGGCAGCACCGGACCGCACCTCAACAAGCTCTTTCAAGCCGCATTCTCGGCCGCCAAACGGGTGCGCTCGGAAACCCAAATCGGTAGCAATGCCGTTTCCATCGCTTCGGCGGCGGTGAGCCTCGCTCGGCGCATGTACTCCGATTTGGGCGCACGCACGGCGCTGATGATCGGCGCCGGGGAAATGATCGGACTCGCGTCCCGGCATTTCCGCGCGGCCGGCGTCAGACGGATAGTCGTTGCCAACCGTACCGCGCGCCGGGCGCAGACGGTGGCCGCCGCGGTCGACGGGACGGCCATCGGCCTCGAGGGGCTCGATCAGGCTTTGACCGAGGCCGACATCGTCATCAGCTGCACCGCCAGTCCGACACCGCTCATCACCAAGGCCGCCGCGGCGGCGGCGGTGCGGACGCGCCGGCGCCGGCCGATCTTCATGGTGGACCTGGCGGTGCCGCGGGATATCGAACCCACCGTGGTGGAGCTCGAGGACATCTACCTGTTCTCCATCGATGATCTGCAGCAATTGATCGACGAGAATCGCCAGCAACGCGAAGTTGCGGCAGACGGCGCACGGCTCTTGATCGACGAGGAGGTCGCGCGATTTCTCGCCGAAGCGCGCGCCAAGGAAGCGGGACCGGCCATACGCGCCTTGCGCCAACGCGCGGATACCATTCGGCAGCAAACGCTGGAGCAAGCACGGCGCATGCTGTCGGCCGGGAAAACGCCCGAAGATGCCTTGGAATACCTCGCAAACTCGCTGACCAACCGATTGCTGCATGCCCCGACCCAGGCGCTCAGAGAGGCATCCGGAGCATTCGAGTCGGCGATCCCGGAAGCCGCCCCGAGCGCGGGGCAAGACCCGGACCGGCAATAAATCGCAAGGCCGCTATAATTCGCGCCTATGAAAGACTCCATCAGGCGCAAACTCGAGAAACTCGACGAGCGATACGAAGAAATAAGCCGCCTTCTCTCCGATTCCGGCGTCATCTCGCGGCAGAACCAATTCCGTGAATTGTCCATGGAATACGCGAAACTAGGCACCGTGGTGGCTCATTACCGCGACTATGTGGCGCTCGAGGGCGATTTGCAGACCGCCATCGAGCTCGGTATGGATGACGAGCTGCACCAGCTCACGGCGCGGGTGGCCGCCGAAGAACTGGAGCTGCAGCGCCTCCTGGTGCCGAAGGATCCGCACGACGACAGCAACATTTTTCTCGAGGTTCGCGCGGGTACGGGCGGCGACGAGGCCGCGATCTTCGCCGGCGATCTGTTTCGCATGTACGCCCGCTATGCCGAGTCCAAACGATGGGAGGTGGAGGTGCTGAGCGAGAGCCCCGGCGAACATGGCGGTTACAAGGAAATCATCAGCCGCATCGTCGGGCGCGGCGCATTCTCGGTGCTCAAATTCGAGTCGGGCACGCATCGCGTGCAGCGCGTACCCGCCACCGAGGCCCAAGGACGCATCCATACTTCCGCCGTGACGGTAGCCATACTGCCGGAACTCGAAGAAGTCGAAGCGATCGAGCTGAATCCCGCGGAGTTGCGGGTGGATACCTTTCGGTCCTCGGGCGCCGGCGGTCAGCACGTCAATAAAACCGACTCCGCCATCCGCATTACCCATCTACCCACCGGCATCGTGGTCGAATGCCAGGATGAACGCTCCCAACACAAGAACCGTTCGCGCGCCATGTCGTTGCTCAAGGCCCGCTTGTTGGCGACCGAGCGTGAGAAACAGCAGAATCAGCAAGCCCAGTCGCGCAAGCTGCAGGTCGGATCCGGCGATCGCTCCGAACGGATCCGAACGTACAATTTTCCGCAAGGCCGCGTGACCGATCATCGCATCAATCTCACGCTCTACAAGCTCGACGATGTCATGCATGGAAATTTGGACGAGCTCATCGGCGCGTTGAATCAAGAACACCAGGCCGAAGAACTCGCGCAGCAAGTCGAATGACGGGCATGGACACGGTCGCCGGGTCGTTGGAGAGGGGCGTGCGAACGCTCGGAGCGCATAGCGACTCGCCGCGGCTGGATGCGGAGCTGTTGCTTTGCAAGGTGCTCGACCTGTCGCGCGCGGCGCTCATCGTGCGCGCCCCGGAGCCGCTTGCCCCCGAAAGCCGCAATGCCTACGAGCACCTGATCGCCGCGCGCGCGCGCGGCGCACCGGTTGCCTATCTGACGGGTACGCGTGAATTTTGGTCCCTGGATCTCACGGTGACGCCCGATGTGCTGGTGCCGCGCCCGGAGACGGAGGTTCTGGTCGAACTGGCGTTGACGCTGTTGCCCGAGCAGGAGGCGCGCACACTGCTCGACCTCGGTACCGGCAGCGGCGCGATTGTTTTGGCCATCGCCTCGGAACGGCCGCGGGTTCGAGCGACCGGCATCGATATATCCGAGCCGGCGCTGGCGATAGCCGCGGCGAATGCCGCCAAGCTTCGGCTGCCGCACATCCGCTGGCGGGCCGGCTCGTGGTTCGATCCGGTGCCAGGCGAACGGTTCGACGTCATCGTCGCGAACCCACCCTACGTCGCGTCCAACGATCCGGCGCTCGCGCGGCTGGCCGCGGAGCCGGTGTTCGCGCTGACATCGGGCCCGACCGGCCTCGAGGCCCTCGGCCGCATCATTGCCGGCGCCGCCGCGCATTTGAACCCGCACGGTTGGCTGCTGCTCGAGCATGGCAGTGGCCAAGCCGACGAGGTTGCCGGTATGCTCGAACGCGCGGGCTTCGGCGGCATTCGATCGCACACCGATTATTCCGGTAGAGCCCGAGTCACTTCGGGAAGTATTCACTCATCACGTTAGGAAAATCATGATTCTCTTCGAAACCACATTGGGCGACTTCAAAATCGAATTCATGGAGAAAGAGGCGCCGATATCGGTCGCCAACTTCCGGCAATACGTCGATAACGGTTTTTTCGACGGCACCATCTTTCATCGCATCGTTCCCGGCTTCGTCATCCAAGGCGGCGGTTTCACGGAAGATATGACGCAGAAGCGGACCGAGGCCTCGATCAAGAATGAAGCCGACAACGGGCTGAAGAACACGCGCGGCACCCTATCGATGGCGCGCACCAACGACATCAACAGCGCCACCTCGCAATTCTTCGTGAACTTGAAGGACAATGACTTTCTCGATCACAGCCGCGGCAATTTCGGCTACGCCGTGTTCGCGCGCGTTACCGAGGGCATGGACGTGATCGATAAGATCGCGGCGGTCGAGACCGGCCGCAAGCGCGGCTTCGAGGACGTGCCGGTGGAGCCCGTGATCATGAAACGCGTGCGCAACATCCCGTAGCGAACTGATGGATCCGGCACATGGCGCGCGGCAAATCCTTGCTGGGACGGATCGTGTACGCGGTGCTCTGGCTGGTGCTGCTGTGCGGCGTGCTTTCGGCGCTGTCGGTGCTGCTGTTGCGGTGGATCAATCCGCCTTACAGCGCGTTCATGGCGCAAACGCAGATCGCCGCCTGGGCGCGTCACGACTCGGCCTATGTCGTGCGGCACTCTTGGGTTGACCTGAAGCATATTTCGCCCAATCTGCCGTTGGCGGTGGTTGCGTCCGAGGACCAGAAGTTTCCGGAGCATTGGGGCTTCGATGTCGCCGCCATCGAGAAGGCGTACGCCCTCAACCAGCACCGCCATCAGGTGCGCGGCGCCAGCACCATCAGCCAGCAGGTCGCGAAGAATCTATTCCTGTGGTCCGGGCGCAGCTATTTGCGCAAGGCGCTGGAGGCCTACTTCACCGTATTGATCGAAGGCTTCTGGCCGAAGCGGCGGATTCTGGAGATCTATCTCAACATCGCGGAGTTCGGCTACGGCACCTACGGCGCCGAAGCGGCGGCGCAGCGGTTCTTCCATAAAAGCGCCGCCCGCCTGACCCGCAGCGACGCAGCGGTGCTGGCCGCGGTGCTGCCGAGCCCGAGGCGTTTCTCCGCCGCGGCGCCCTCGCCTTACGTCCAACAGCGTCGCGAGTGGATTCTGGGGCAGATGCAGGCTTTGGGCGGCGCCGACATGTTGAACGAAATCGACGCCTACCCGACTTCGGGCAAGGCGCCCTGATTGAAGTTCGAGGTGCCCCTGCGAAGTGTGCGCGCGGTCCTGTTGCTTGCGGTGGCGGTTGCCGCCGTTCTCATCCGCGCGGCGATGCCGCCCATCGGTCCGCGCGTCCCCGTCGTCCAAGCAGGGGGGCTCGAGCCGGCAGCCGGTGCGCCGGCGCGGACCGCGGTCAGCGAGCAACAACTGAGTCACGGTCGCTTTGCGAATCTCACGGTCTACGTGCCGGGTGCGGCGCCGCGGGGCTTCATCCTGTTGTTGTCGGGTACCGGCGGCTGGACCCCGGTGATGTCGGATGCGGCGCGGGGGCTCGCCGCGAAGGGTGCCATGGTGGTGGGGATCGATCTTGCGCAGCTCAACCAGAAGCTGGAGGCGGACGGGGCGCAGTGCGTATTTCCAGACGGCGATCTGGAGAATCTCAGCCATTTCACGCAAGCCTTCTACCACCTGCCGACGTACTTGAGCCCCGTCATCGCGGGGTACGATGCCGGGGCCACCCTGGCCTACGCGGTTCTGGCGCAGGCGCCGACCGATACATTTGCCGGCGCCGTGAGCGTGGGATTCTGCCCGGATTACGCTTCTTCCAAGTCCTTATGCAAGGGCTCGGGACTCGAATACCGGCCGCATCCCGGAGGCGGCGTGGATTTCCTACCGAGCAAGCACATCGGCAACTCATGGCTCGTCGTGCCCACCGCCGACGAAGCGGGTCGCGACACCGAACGTTGTGACGCCGCGACCGTGCGCAGCTTCGTGGACCAAGTGCCGGGTGCCGAGATGGCCCCCGTGGCGCACATGTCGGTTACATCGCCGCCCGGCTGGTTTGCCCCATTCTCCGCCGCGGTCGACACGCTCTTGGTTCGCAGCGCGCCCACGGCGGCCATCGCACCGAGCGCGCTCGCCGATCTACCCGTCATCGCACTTCCCGCCAGGGCCGCAGCCGCTGCGTCCGATACCTTCGCCATCATGCTGTCCGGAGACGGCGGCTGGGCGGGACTCGACAAGGATGTGGCGGGCGCCTTGGCGGCCGACGGCATCTCTGTGATCGGCCTCGATTCGCTGCGCTATTTCTGGACCGCCAGAACTCCGGAGGGCTTGGCCGCGGATGTCGATCGCATGATCCGCTACTACCTCATGCAGCTCGGTAAACAGCGAGTGGTGCTGATCGGCTATTCGCAGGGCGCCGACGTACTGCCGTTCGCCGTCAATCGACTGAGTCCCGCTTCGCGCGGGCATGTCGCCCTGCTCGCCATCATGGGCATGTCGGAACATGCTTTGTTCGAATTCCACGTGTCCAGTTGGCTCGGCGACGACAATTCAGGACCGGCGACATTGCCGGAAGTCGAGAAGGTGACCGGGATCCCCGTGACCTGCATCTACGGTGCGCAGGAGAGCGACTCCCTGTGTCCCCAGCTCGATCCGCACAAGTTCACCGTCGTGAAACTCGCAGGCGGCCATCATTTCGATGGCGATTATGCCGGGCTGGCGCGGGCGATTCTGGCATCGGCAATGCGTTGAGCCTTGCGCCGCGCTCTGATGTCGGCATCAGGTTGATCTTGCGCCACGGCGGCCCTGATATCGGCACCGCGTTGAGCCATGCCGCTGCGGCGGCAGCGGCACAACTTGGCGGCGGGCGGAGACGATCAGCCGGCGCCGCGCCGCTTGAAGGAGAATTTCTGTCCGCTCACTGTCGCAGCGTACATCAGACCACCCTTAGCGACGGTGAATACTGCCAAGCCGTTGTGGTAAGCGCCCACCGTTGTCGCATTGTTCTCCGTGCCGCTGGCGCCCGCCTGCGCCCCGGTAGTTCCTGCGCTGGCTCCGGCGGCGGCGGTCACGGCCACGGCGCTCACGCCCGCCGCAAATTCGAACGAACCCGACTCGAACATCTCGAGAGCTGCTTTGTTCTGGAAGAAGATGATTTCACTATAGGCCTTCCCGCCCGCCTGGAATCCCGCGCTCACCTGAGTCAGCGTCGCGTTGCCGAGGTAACGTCCGTGCCCATACACCCTGCCTTTGCCAAAGGCGCCTCCGACGACGAATCCGCCCTCGCCGACCGTGGGGAATACCGCGTACCCGTAGCTCCCCTTGAAGAATTCTCGACTTTCGCCGGCACGCTTGAACACAGCAATGGTGTCCGAATAGTTGTCGGCATACGCCACGCCGGCGGCCAGCAGGAGCGCAACCGTCCCCACCAGCAATTTGATGTTCTTCGTGGCGAGTTTGAGATTTTTCATGAATTACTACCTATCGGTTATCTGTCTGTATGGCGTGTGGCTTGATCTGCGGCCACAACTCCGCAAATGATCACAGATATCGTACCTTTGCTCTGTAGGTCTGGACGCGCTCGTGTCGCCGGATTGGCGCGCCATCGAGTAGGACATTTCCGAGTCCGAATCCGGTGATCCACGGCTTGCCCGGTGAAGGGCCCCTCAGTAAGCTTCGGCCATTCGATCACGATCAGGCAGGACCAGTCACGGTCAGGAGAGAATCCATGAAGATGAATCGCATGATCCCCGCGGTGCTCATTGGCGTGTTGGCCAGCGCAGCGGTATTTGCCCAGGCGCCCGCGACGGAGCCCACCGATCCCAGCGCGGCATCCAGCCCGCACCAACGGGAGACGGTCAAACAGCCCGGGGCGGAGGCGCCCGCCACGGCCGATACCAGCCCGAACAACGCCGCCACGCCGCATCAAAAGCACGTCATGAAAAAGAAACACAAGAAGAGGACCAACACGGCCACCCCGGGCACGTGAGCTCACGCGCGCTTGCCTCGAGTCTCACCGGCACGAATCGAACCGCGTGTTGGACCGAGACTCGAGCGGCAATTCGCGCGCGGCTCTCAACGCGCGGCGATCGGACCCCCCCGCGTGCCGCGTGCGAGACGCTGGCCTATGCGGCGGCACCGTGCGTAGCATGAGTGCGCGGCGATCCGCGAGTCGCGCGCTGCGGCTGGGACGCTGGCCAACGCCGCAGCCGCATGAGGGCGCGCGGCGGCCCAGGGCCAAATGAGGAATTACCCTACAGTCAATCGGGTGCCCTGTTGCTAAGTTCCCCCTCGGTGGATGAGGGATGCCCGGATCCGCCGCGTTCTCGCCGCGAGCCTACTCGATGACCGCCAAAATGCCGCCCGCTCCCATCTCTCTTGGCTTCGGCTTGGCCCCGAGGCCGAAAGCGTCGAGAGGCCGTAAGGGCAGCGGCGAGCCGGAGATCAAACCCAAGGCACGAATTCTGCTGGTCGACCAGGATCCGGAGTCCCGCCGGCTCATGACCGCCCGGCTGGGAGCGGTCGATTACGTCGTGGAGTCGGCGGCCAGTGGGGCCGAGGCGCTGGACCGTTGTGTGCGGTCGCGGCCTAATCTGGTCATCAGCGATCTTCACTTGGACGACATGGACGGTTTGACCCTGCTCAAGGAGCTGAAAAGCCGCTGGCCGGCGCTCACGGCCATCATCGTGACGGCTCACGGCACCATTGCCCAAGCGGTGCAAGCCACCCAGTGCGGCGCGTTTGGCTTCTTGGTGAAGCCGGTCGAAAAGGCGGAATTGCTGGGGCAAGTACAACGCGCGGTGGCCGCTTCCACGTTCACGCTGATCAAGGGCGATTGGCGCGCCGACATCGTTTCGCGCAGCCAGCTGATGGAAGAGCGCTTGGGGCTTGCGAATCGGGCTGCCGGCAGCGATGCCTCGGTGTTGTTGACGGGGGAGAACGGCACTGGAAAGGAGCTTCTCGCGCGTGCCATTCATGCCGCGAGCTCCCGGCGCGGCGCATCATTCGTAGCGGTGCGCTGCAAGGGCGCGCGCGAGGAGGCGCTGGAATTGGAACTATTTGGCACGGCCCCCCGCGGCGACAGCGGAACCGCCGGCGATGGAGCCATCGACGCCGCACGGGGCGGGACTCTGTTGCTCGACGAGATCGGTCTTCTACCCATTCGGCTGCAAGCGAAACTCCTCGATGCGCTCAGCCGGCCGCCGGCTGCCGAACAGCGCGACGCGCATTTCCCAAACCCGCGCCTCATCGGCACCACGTCCATCGACCTCCGCAAGTCGATGGAAGCCGGAGCGTTTCGGCAGGACTTGTACTATCACATCAATGTGCTGCCGATCGAGATACCGCCGTTGGGCCGGCGTCGCGAGGACATTCCGCTCCTCGTCTCGCATTTCCTCGAGCAAGCGACGGAAGATGGCGGCGCCAAGAAAATCTATTCGCCGGATGCCATTGAACTGCTGGCGACGACCGACTGGCCGGGAAACGTGCGTCAATTGTTCGACTTGGTGAAGCAGAACGTCGCGCTGTCACACGGCAAGATCATGAGCAAGGAATTCGTCGAACGATCGCTGGGTAGCGAGGCGAAAAAGGTGCCCACGTACGATGAGGCGCGGGATGCCTTCGCACGCAACTATCTGACCCATAATCTACGTTCCACGTCCGGAAACGTCAGCGAGTCGGCCCGCCTCGCCAAGCGCAATCGAACCGATTTCTACAAGCTGCTGGCGCGTTACCGGCTGGAGCCGGATGACTTCAAGGGCGGCCGCCCGAGGACCGACAAGAAGAGCGGCGGCGAGAGTTGAGGCGTGGCGTGCGCGCACCGCGCACCAGCCGCCGCGTCATCGCCGTGCCGTGCGCACCGCCGAGCCGTGTGGCACAGCTCCCGATTCGATGCTCACCTCTGCAGGCACGGCATTCCAGCCGCGCACCGCAATCCGGGCGCAGGGCGCGCCGGCCGGACAGCGGACCTCGAGCCCGCGCGACTCGCCCGGCAGCAGCGTAACGTAGTTGTCGCTGTAGTACACCGGCAGCACGCGCGTCCCGGCCTCGTCCAGCATGGTTATCTTGACATTGAGCACGGGCGCGGACCCAGAGTTTGTGACGCGCACGGCCACGGCCATCCCCGCCTCCGATCCGCTGCCGCTCGCTGTCAGGCCGACGGGCTGAGCTTCGAGTTCATTGAGCCGCTGCTGGCCGGCCGGCGTGCTGGCCTGCCAATATACGTTGTCCGATAGCAGCGCCCCGGCATCGGTCAGCGACAACTTGACCAAGACCAGGCGCTCCCGCGCCAATATGCGCGGCAATTCGTGCAGCGGCGCGAGCGCGGTCACCGTGTTGGCGGCCGCATCGACACCCTCGATGCGCTCGGCCAGCAACCGATTGTCCAACGACAGCACACGGGTGCGCAGCACGAGGTGCGGCCGATCGAGTCGGGTGGTGTTGACGACGGCAAGACCGAAGTCGGGAAGGTTCATCTGCGCATGCACGGGCTCGCAGGCCTTTTTTACCGCGTAGTAAGCCGCCGCCGTGTCGTAGTCCGAACTATAGATCTGCCACGTATTGCTGGGCCAAGACGGATGCGTCATCCATAGCAGCCTGCCGCTGTTTCGAGTCCACAGGTGAGCCTGAAATCCTTCGAATATGGCCCGGTATGACGCGTAGTTCATGAGCTGCGCCTTGCGTTCGAAATCAGCGAGGCTGGCGCCCGGCCCATACTGCTCGGCAAGCGCGGCCATGAAGGTCGCGACGTCGCCGTTACCGCCAAAATGCCAGTCGTGGTACGCGTACGTATCGTTGAGCGGCCACTGGTCGTCGGCCGGTATGGAGGCGCGCAGCGATTCCAAGGTCGACAGCGAGGGAGTTCCGACTTCCACCGAGAAGCCGCCGGCCAGCTCCGTGAAATACTGTTCGGGCGGACGGTAGTTGTACGGGCCGCTGCCCTGCAGATTGATGGAGTTCGAGCTGCCGGTGTAATAGCGCGTACCGTCGAGCGCCGCCACCAGGTCGGCCAAGCCTTCGTTGAGTATGGGCTGCGGCACGCCTTCGTTGCGGCCGAACCAGACCGCGATCGACGGATGATTGCGATAGCGGCTGATGACGTCGCGCGCGTTGGCCAGGAATAGCGCGGGATCTTGCGGCTCCATCTGGAAATCTTGAGTCGAGATCCAGAAATCGTTCAACACCAACAGGCCGTATTCGTCGGCCAGATCGTAAAAAACATCTTCGGTATTCTGGCCGAGCCAATTGCGGATGATGTTGAGGTGCGCATCCCGATGCAGGCGGAAATAGGGTTCGAGCCGCTCGCGCGAAATCCGTTTGCGCGAATCGTCCATGCCCCAGCTGCCGCCGCGGGCCGCGATGGGCACGCCGTTGACTCTGATGGCCAGGTACGGCGTCAGCGATTCGGTGGGGCTCGGACGGACGGCCGGCGAACTTTCGGCGGCGGGTGTCAAGCTTTCTGCCCAGCCCCGCGGAGTGCGCTTGATGGCTTCGTGGCGCACGTCGATGAGGCGCTCGCCGCGCATCGCGCCGAGCGTGGGGTCTACCTCGACGCGCCGCAGGCGGCCATCGTGATCGAACAGCGACAGGTCGTACGTCAATTCGCGCACACCGAACCGAGTCGTGGACGCGTCGGACGCGGAGCCGCCGCTGATCGCCTCGATTTGCAGGGTATACAGGTTGGCCGCGCCATAACCATTCGGCCACCATAAACGCGGCTGGATGAGATGCAGCTGCGGAAACTCGGCGGGGTCCAGCGTCACGTCGGTCGGGCCGGGTGGGAACACGACCCGTTTCTCGACGGTGATTCCGTCGATGCGCGCGACCACCGATCCGGCGAGCGGAGCGCTGCGGCGATTGTCGACCGGAACGACGATGGTGAGATCGGCCGTGTCGGTGCGCGGCAACGGCAAATGCGTCACCACGTGCGCGTCGCCGAGGTGGAGCGCGCCCGTCGATATGAGTTCGACCTCTTGCCATAGGCCCGTGTTGCGATCACGGATGCCGGGAATCCAGTCCCAGCCCTCGCTCGCGATGAACGTGGGGCCGTCGATGGCCATCGCCCCGCCGTTGTTGCCGGGACCCGCCGCCATCGATTGCTCATGCGGTATGCCGGGATGCGGCGGCGGCGAGATGCGCACGGCGATCGCATTGGTGGCGTCCGGCTGCAATATCCCCGTGACATCGAACATGCCGCGAGTGAACGCGCCGCGAATCGAGCCCAAGCGCCGCCCGTTCAACCACACCTCCGCCGCATAGTTGATCCCCTTGAAGTTCAATGTGAGGTCGCGGCCGCGCAAACCGGACGGCGCGGCGAACACGCTGCGGTACCAATAGTCCTGGCGGCTCAGGCTGTCCGGAATGGCGAGGTTGTCGAGACCATGGTCGGGGTCCGGATATACACCTCGGGCAATCAGCGTGGTGAGCACGGTTCCGGGCACGACGGCCGGATACCAGCCTCGTTCCGCATACGAGGCTTGCGACAGCTGATCCCCCGGTGCAGCGATGCTAGGTGCCGGAGCGAGATGCCAGTTCGCAATACTCGCCACGCCGGGGCTCTGCATGCCGGGGTTCTGCATGCCGGGATGCTGCATGCCGGGGTTCTGCGTGCCGCGCGTTTCCATGCGAAGTTCGGCGGAACCCGCGGGCGGCGGGGTTGCCACCGGCACGCTCGGCGGGCTGATGCCCCGCGGTAAGGTCCAGGGATCTTGCGGCTCCTGCAGGCCGCGCCAGGCATGTTCCTGCCACGGCCATCCGACACCCACGTGGTTGAAGGTGATGAGCGAAAAATCGGGCTGCGCGCGCGCGAGTGCTGAGATGCTTGCCGGACTGTGCGCATCGGCCGTAACCGCAAGAAGCGCCAGCGATCCGCCGAAATGCGGCGCCGGAACATTCGCGGCATGTTGCATGACGGGGGCAAGCTCGATTCGTGCATCGACAGCCGGCGTGGCCGCCCGCGCCGCCGCCCGTTCGCTGCCGTCGACGTAGAATCGGGCGAGTTTCCCGTCATAAGTGGCCGCGATCGCATACCACCGGCCGGCTTGCACCTTGGTCCGGCTGTTCAGTGTGACGCCGGGCGCCACCGCGAACCGGAACTCGCCGTTCGCGATGAAGATTCCGCGCCATCCGCCGGTACCGGGGCCGCCGCCGCTGTTGCCGAGCGCCGCTACCACATACGCATCGGGCAGTATTCGCCCGCAGCGTATCCAACCGGTGATCGACCATGGGCGGCCCGCTCCCACCACGCCGGCGGCGGCGGACAAGGCGCCCGCGATGCCGACTCCGCCCTCGAGGAACGTTTCGTTGTAAGGCCCGACATGAAGCGACGCATCTTCAGGCGCCGGGGCCGCGAGGGACGGCTCGGTCGCTTGCGCGATGCCGAGCCAGGCCGCTAATGCCGCCGCGAGGAGCACGGCCAGGCCGAGCCCCAGTGCCGGCTGCAAATTGCTGTGGCGTCCGTTCGCGCGCATGGTCAGGCGGTCTTGAGCAACGCGAAACGCGTCGGCAGAAAGCGATCGCTGAACGGCAGAATCGCTGCCCCCACCGCCGGTGCATCGTCCGCTGTCGCGGCTCGCGCGACCGGAGCGATCGCGGGCAGCTGAGTCGCGAAACGCCTCATGCTCGCGTTCACGGCCGCCGCCAGTTGATCGACCAGGACCGACGGCAAACGGCCGCCGATCAGGATGGCATCAGGATTGATGAGACAGTTGATGGCGACGAGGGAGTCGACCAATGCCGCGGTCGCTTCACGGATCCAGCGATCCACGACGGCGCGCGCCGCGGGCTCCAGATGCGCCAAGGCGCGCGGCGAGGCGACGTGAAACCCCTCGTCGGCGAGCCGTCTATACAGTGCCGACAGGGAAACGATGTTCTGCAGCTCGGTATCCTCGCCGGCGGCGTTGCGCGCATGCAACCAGCCGATCTCGCCGCTGCGGCCGTTGGCACCGCGAAAATAGCTGCCGTTGGCGACCAAGCCGCCGCCCAGCGCCGCCGTGATGAGCAGGTAGAAGAAGCTGCGGTACTGCTGCCCGGAGCCGAACTGCATCTCGCCGATCGCCGCGGCCGCGGCATCATTCTCGACGAATACCGGTACACCGAGAACATCGCGGATCAATTCATCGATCTTGACGAACGCCCACGCAGCATAGTCGCGCGGCTGGTCCGGCAAATGCGCTCGCGCGATATCGTCCGGAAATGCCACCCCGACCCCGACCACGCGGTCCTCGCAGATCCCCGTCGTCGCAAGCAACTTTCTCGCCGAGCGTTGGAAGAAGGTGCGCACGGTGTCCGGCTTGGCAAACGCGATTTCGCGCGAGGACCGCCCGCGCACCTTGCCGACGAAGTCGAGGACCACGAGTGTGATGTGGTCGCGGTCGACGTTCAAACCGATGGAGAAGCAACCGGCCGGGTTGATGACCAGCTTGGTGGCCGGTTGCCCCCGCGCACCGCGCAATCGGCCTGCCTCGAGGATGAGCCCGTCCTTGTGCAGCCGCTTGGTGATGTTCGCGATGGCCGCGGCGGTGAGGCCGGTCATCGCCGCGAGAGCGGTTCGGGTAACCGGGCCATTGACCCGGATCGCATGCAGCGTCACTCGCTGATTGTGGTCTCCCGCGCGAACCAGATTGGTGCCGGAAAGCTCCGGCCCGAAAGCGCCACCCGAGTCCGGGGAGGGCCCCTCGTGGGCGTTTGTTCTCACGCGCTATCCGCTGAGCTCGCCCATGCCTGCGCCGATGCGGCCGCGGCATGTGCATCAGCCGCCAGAGCCAACGACCCCAGCGGACCCGCCAGCGGACCCAAGCCGGGCGCGATGACATAGCCGTCGATGTCCCCGGCCAGCTGCTTCAGATCGATGTAACCATTGAGACTGTCCTCGAGCCGTCGCCGGATCTCGCCGAGCAGTGCCGGATGGCCCTCCGCGACGCCGCCGCCGATCAGGACCCGTTGCGGCGCGGTGGCGAGCACCAGCATGTGCAACAGCTGCGCGAGCGCATGGGCCGCCAGCTCCCACACCGGGCTGTCGGGCGGAATGTCCGCGGCCGGCAGGCCCGCACGCGCGGCGATCGCGGGTCCCGATGCCAGGCCCTCGACGCAATCGCCGTGAAACTTGCAGATCCCAGGCCACGTGTCGCCTGCGGCACGCACCACGCGCACATGGCCGAGCTCACTATGGTTGCAGCCGAACACCGTTCGCCCGGCCACCAGAAGACCGACACCGACCCCGGTGCCGACGGTGACGTACGCAAAGTCATCGAGACCGCACGCCGCCCCCCAGCGTTTCTCGGCAAGCGCAGCGCCATTGACATCGGTATCGAACCCGATGGGCGTGCCGGGCCCGCGGCTCAGCCGCCCGAGGACGTTGGTTCGCGACCAGCCCGGCTTCGTCGTCGAGGTGATGTAGCCGTATGTGGGCGATCGCCGCGCCAGATCGAGGGGCCCGAACGAAGCGATCCCCAGCGCTTCGATGGCCCCGTGCGCCGCCTGCCAGGCGTCGAGGAGCTCATCGATGCGGCGGAGCGTCACGTCCGGCTCGCAGCCGGTCGGAATCGAGGTCTGGGCCCTGATGTCGGCGGGACCGGTGCCGACGATGCAGACGCACTTGGTTCCCCCCAGTTCGACGCCGCCCAACAGAGGCTTGCGACCCCTCATCGGGCGGCAAAGGCGGTGCCGCCGCGCGGGGTAGAGGCGGTGAAGAAGCTGTCGTGGCTTCGGGCCGCCTTCGTGATCGCCGCCGTCGCGATTGCCATCGAAGCAAGGATCTGCCGAAGCTTCGGCACCGGAACGACGTCGAGCAGCGGATCGTAGGCCTCGGGCCTCAGCCCCATGCCCTCGAAGATATAGAACCACGACAGGTCGGTGAACAGTTCGCCCGCCAGCGGACGGATGCGCCCGGTATGCCGGTACAACTCGATCCGATGGCGGAGGCTGTCGGGTACGGCCATGGAGCGGCAGTATCGCCATAGCGGTGCATCGTCGCGCCGGGTCAGGTGGTAGTGAAGAACGATGAAATCGCGAATCCGCTCGGCTTCATCGGTCAACTCCGCATTGTACGAGTCGATATTGGCTTGATCGAAGGCCTTGTCGGGAAAGTGCTCCAGCAAATGGAACATGCCGCTCGTGACCAGATGGATGCTGGTCGATTCCAAGGGCTCGAGAAATCCGCAAGACAGCCCGAGCGCGACGCAATTGCGGCTCCAGTAAAGCTTGCGCCGGCCGGTCACGAAGCGCAGGAAACGTGGATCGGCCAACGGCTTCTGCGCCACGGTTCGCGTCAAATCATCGAGCGCCTCGGTCTCGCTGCAATGGGCGCTCGCGTACACGTAACCATTGCCCTGCCGATGCTGCAGCGGAATCCGCCATTGCCAACCGGCGCTCCTTGCCCATGAATGCGTATACGGCGCCAGCGCCGCATCCGCTGCCGTCGGGAAGGCGACGGCTCGATCGCACGGCAGCATGCCGCTCCAGTCGATATAGCCCGCGCCGAGAATCCGTTCGATCAAAACCCCGCGAAAGCCGCTGCAATCGATGTACAAGTCGGCCTGCAGCGTGGAATGGTCGGAAAATCGTAGCGCGTCGAGGAATCCATCGGCCCGCATCGAGGCATCGACGACGGTGCGTTCGATACGGCGGACGCCCAGGCGTTGCGCGTAAGCGCGCAAATATTGTGCGACCAGCGTGGCATCGAAATGCAGCGCATAGCGCAGCCCCGCGGCCTCGCTTCCCGGGTCGGCATCCGGAAAGCGAAACTTGCCCTCGTCGCCGAGCGCCGCGCATACACTGAAATCATTGAAGCGAGGCGCGAGGCCCGCCGCGCGCGCCTTGTGCCAGCAATGGAAAAAGGGGCGATGGTTGATCGGCGCGCCGAAAACGCCGAACGGATGCCAGAAGGTATGCCCAGGTTCCTTCCAATCGCGAAACTTGATCCCAAGCTTGTAGGTCGCCTGCGTGTGGCGAATGAAATCGCCTTCCTCGATGCTGAGGAATCGCAGCAGATCGATGATGGGCGGAATCGTCGCCTCGCCCACGCCGACCGTTCCGATGTCGGGTGATTCGATGACCGAAATGGCAACGCCGGTACCCGGCAGCGCACGCGCCAGCATACTGGCGGCCACCCATCCGGCGGTGCCGCCCCCGACGATCGCGATGCTGGCGATTCGCTTGTCGTTCTGCTCGATGTCGGACATACGTGACTGCACTTCGGGCCGGATGCGCGATGGCCCGGCCGACCGGCGGGGTCGGCCGATGACATTCCTTACTCTAACCGAATGCTTGATTTCTTACAGCTTACCCTTGACGCCGAAGAACCAGCGACGCCCGGTGTCATCGTAGGTGAACGGCTCGTCCTTCCATTGCAGATAGGTATGCTGTTTCGCATCGGTCAGATTGACCACCGAGGCGACCACGCCGAAGTGGCTGCTGAAATCATAGCCGACTTGCCCGTCCAGCTGGCCGTACGGTGCGGAATATATCGTGTATACCTTCGAAGCACCATTGATGTCCTGAAACGCGAACGAGGATCCCACGCCGGAGGAATTCACGGCGCTGCTGCGCCAGGCATAGGCGAGACGTCCCGAAAAGCCGGCACGCTCGTAATAGCCGATGGCGTTGATGGAATCCTTCGAGACACCCGGAATCGGCAGACGATCGGCGAACGAACTGGTCTGCGTGGAGTCGGAATCGGACCGCGTGTAGTTGGCTTGGAAGCCAAAGCCGTTGCTGAAGGCGTATTGGGCTCCCAATTCGAATCCGAAAATCTTTCCCGTGCCGCCGTTGACCAACGAGGACACATTGGCGGTGCTGCCGCCGACGCCATCGGCCACCAGGGTGGGCGTGTTCGAGGTGGTGACGAAATTGTCCACCGCCTTGTAGAAATAGCCCGCGCTGAGGAGACCCCCCGGCGCAAAGTAGTCTTCCCACGACACGTTGAACTGCGACGCGCGAAACGGATCCAGGCTCGCATTGCCGCTGGTGCCGCCGTTGAATTTGAAGCGCACCTGACCGTTCGGGCCGTCGGGCGCCCGGGTGAACCCATACTGCAGACCCCGACCGATGTCGTTGAGATTCTGCGGCGCGACCACACGAGCCGCACCGAAACGCACCTTCTGGGTCTCGGTGGCGTCCAGCACGAAATTGAGGGACGGCAGCACGTCGGTATACGTGCGCTTCTTTTCGAAAGCCACGTCGTTGGCATTGACCCCGTTCCACGACGCCGTGCCCACCCACGTCGCGTGGTTCGGATCGGTCTGGCCACCATCCACCGTAAGGTCGGTGCGCACCACGCGCACGCCGAAATTCGCATGGTAGATGTTGATTTCCCCGACATCGCCCATGATGAACACCGCCGTCGTCTTTTCGGTGATGTTGTAGGAGTTGAGGGCGTCCTTGAAGAACTTCTCGGTGCCGTTCGGCACGCCGGCCTGCGTCCACACCGTATTGAGGTACGTGGCGGGATTGGTCATCCCGCCGGTGACCGGGTTCTTCACCGCGATGTTGCCGACCGCGAAATTGTTATAGATGGTAACCAGGTTGGGATTGGTCTGTGGCGTGGAGTAAGGAATGGTGGCGTAGCCCGGATCCTGGAAATACAGGTACGTTCCGGACTGTCCGGGTACCGTGCTGATGCAGCAGTTGCCCGCCGCCGTACCGGCGCCGACACCGCCGATGCCATACGGATCCACCCCATTCTCCAGATACCGGCCGTGCACGTAATCGATCTCACGGCTCTGATAACGCCCGCCCGCGGTCAGCTCGACCACGTCGCGTGCTTTGTAGTGCAGATCGAACTTGGCCGAGTAGCTTTTCTCGTCCACCTTGTTGGCCCACGCCCAGTTCGACTTGAATAGGGTATAGGCGGGGTTCGAGAGCACGTCGGTGTAGCCGTAGTTGTTCGGGTAGGAGGCCGAGGGCAGGCCCGAGGTCCCCCCATTGTTCCACTTCCAGGCGTAGCCATGGTTGCCGTTAGTGCAGTTGTTGCTGCCGTTGTTGCAACCCGGCGCCGTCGGCTGAATGGACGGATTCGCGCTGCCGAACGCGCCATAGAAGCCGTGCTCCACGTCGGCTTGAGCGGCCTCGTAATCGCCGGTGGCCTTCGCGTAGGCAAGACCGAAATCGCCGGTCACAGGTCCCTTGCCGGCGAACTTCGTGTTGAACTGGAAGTTGTGGGCCGTGGTCTTGTTGCTCTCGAACAGCGTCGCGGTTTCGGCCCCGTTGGCCATGAAGGTGGCGGATTGGACCACCCCGTTGGCATCGATGGAATACGGCTGGGAGGGATCGATGCCGGGGAAGGACGCCGGCGCGCCGGCCGAGTTGCTCTCGCCGCTGCCGCCGGAGAGCCATGCCTTGTCGGAATACGTGGTGCTTTCCTCTTCTTCGCCGATGTAGAAATAGTTGAAGGTACTCGTGACATCATCGTTCCATTTCCACTCCGCACCGAGGGTGGCGCCCTTGGTTTTGATCCGATCGAGGATGTCGCTGAAATACCCCAGCTGCGGGTCGATGTACGTCTGACCGCCGGGCAACGTGGTATTCGTGCCGGCAACGGGGCTGCCCACGTAGGACCCGACGGTGGCGGTATTGGTGATGAGCCATTGATTACGGTTCTGGTCCTGGAATTGCTTGTCGTGAGTCTTTTCATCGTCGTAGGACAGGCCGGCGGTGACGGCGAAGTTCTCGTTGAACTTGAATCCGCCCACCAGCGTACCGACGGGCGTTGCGCCGGCTTCGGCATCCACCTTGATGCCGCGGGCGTTGCCGGCAAGGTTCAGGCCCAGATCCTGAGCGAGCGGCGAACGCGTTTTCAAATCGATGGTACCGCCGATTCCGCCCTCGCGATCCCGAGCGGTGGGGTTCTTGATGACGTCGATCCCGCCGATTTCCTCGCTCGGGATACCTTCCAGAGAGGCGTATTGAATACCGCCGGCGCCTCCCGAGCCTTCGCCCGAAGAGTAAATTTCCCGGCCGGTGAGCAGCACCTCGCCGTTCAGCGTAATGAGGTTGTTGGCCAGTCCGTCGATCAGCACCTGGGTGCCCTTGCCGCCGGAGCGATTGATCGATACGCCGGGCAGCCGTTGCAGCGACTCGGACACGTTCTGGTCAGGCATCTTGCCGATGTCTTCGGCGGCCACCGACTCGATCGGCTGAATGGAGATGCGCTTGGCGTCCAGCGCGGATTGCAGCGATTGGCGATAGCCGGTGACGACGATCTCCGTGAGATCGTCGGGGGCGGCGGATTTCCGGGAAGCCGACGCCGGAGCCGCCGGTGCCTGCTGCGCCGTTGCGGGCGCGTAGCTGAATATTGCCGGCAGCGATGAGGCGGTCATCATCGCGGCGCGCGCCGCCCTGCGGGCACGTTTCTGGACTCGATGCGACATAAGTTTTCCATCCCCTTGGAAAGTTATACGAGTACGGGGGTGGCCGGAGATGCGGCTGTCCATGCGGTTCACGGACTACCAAAGGCACCTCGGAGGACTCCCCCTCCACATCGCCCGCTTTCATACGGCGCAGCTGATGTGAGGCCGAGACTAAACCCAATGTCCAGCGCTGTCAAAACTTAAATGTTTTTGTTTTCGTTAATGCACCGACGTGGTTGTTAGGAAACCTCGCGCGGCGCTCGCAGCGAGTGCGGCGCACAGGCACCCCTCGAGCAGGGAGGCCGGGCAGGCATCGCTCTGTCAGCGGCCGGAGCGTTTTACGGAGAGCCTGGACGCCATCCTCGACAGGCGCCCTTCTCTGCATAAAATTATCAATATAATCATATGATAGCAGCCGGCACCCGCGACTCTCGGCTGCGCCCCCTTCGCCTGGCGCGCGGTCATCGGCTATGTGCCCCGCGGGCCCGCTGGCCCGCTCACGCTGCCGGCGGTAATGCCGCGATGCAGCGGCGGGGCGCGGCCACGTCACTGCGTATCCGCTGCCGACAAGGATATCGGTAGCGGTATCTAATTCGACATAATTACGCCAGCGCTGGACATGACGTGCGATCGGTTGCCATTAGTAGCCGGACGGCAGCGGGGTGCGCCGGCCGCCAGCGCACGGGTGGGCTTTGCCATCACACACCGCTGCGGCGGGCGGTCGAATTGCGCACGATGAGCTCGTGACCCAGCAGATGGCGCGGAACGGGCTCCGGCCAGCCGCGACGCCGGGGCTCGTGCCGGATGATGAGGTCGGCTGCGATTCGCGCCATCGCCGCGACCGGCTGACGCACCGTCGTGAGTTCGGGCCATATCATGGTCGCGACCGGCGCATCGTCGAACCCCGTCACCGACAATTGCCCCGGCAGATTCAGGCCGAATTTTCGCGCCATGGAAACCGCCGCCGCGGCCATGTCGTCGTTGCATGCAAAAATCGCCGTCGGTGGCGTCGCCGACCGCAGCATCCGTTCCGCACACACCAATCCATCCGAGAATATGAAGTTGCCCGTTTGCACCAGGCTGCCGTCGACGGGCACTTGATGAGCCCGCATTTCATCGATGAAACCGAGATACCGCTGTTCCGTGGCGCCGTGATCCGCCCGGCCGAGCATGCATCCGATGCGCCGATGTCCCAGATTCAATAGATGCGCGGTCAACTGCCGCGCGGCCGTGTAATCGTCGATGCCGATGGAGGGTGCGGCGCTCAGGTTGCCCCTGGGTGCGATGCGCACCACCGGAATCGCAGCATCCTGAAGCTTCTTCAGCACGCTCGGATGGTCGCTCAGCGGCGGCAGCAAGATCACGCCCTCCAGCCGCAACTGCCCGAGCAAGGTATCCATCTGCTTGTCGATATCGGGGCCGCGCACATCCACCGTTTCGACCATCAAGTGCATGTAGGATTCCCGGCAGCGTTCGATCGCGCCCTCCTGGAACTCGCTGAGGTAATCGCCCGGACGGTCACAGAACAGCCCGATGAGAAACGATCGGTTACTCGCCAGCCCGCGCGCGTTGAGGTTGGGCCGATAATTGAGCTGCGCGATGGCCTCGAAGACGCGCTTGCGCGTATCGGCACGCACCAGCGGTTCATTGTTGATCACTCTCGATACGGTCTTGGACGAGACCTGCGCAAGGTCGGCGACCTCCTGGATGGTCACCGACGCGGGAATGGGTGTCATGGGAAGCGGTCAAACCTCGCTGCGTCGACTGGGCTTATCTTATCGGGTCTGCCGGCGGCGGACATGGCGTGCGCGCCGGCTTGGCCTCGGAGAGCACCCGCACTTCGGAAATCGTCACCCCGAACTCGCCGGATGCCTCGACGGCAAACGGCACGTCCACCTGGGTCAGATCCGCACCCGCGGCAAGGCAGGACACGGGAATGGCCAGGGTTTGCCATGCGCCGACGCGCGCAGCCCGGAAAGTCCTCGTCAGGTCGAGCATCGCGCCCCGTCCGATCCCGCACTCGGGGTCCGCGCACCTCATTCCGAGGGAAACCCTGCCTTCGGGGGCGTGATCGATCCGATAACGTACCTCGATGACCGCTCCGTCGCGCGCGCGGCGGCCCATATCGGAAGCCCGACCGGAAATTCGCAGCATCCCCGGCTGCGTTCCGCTCCAGTGGGCGATGGCTCCGACGGGCGCCAGCACCACGCTCACGGCTCCGTGCGGACTCGCCTGCTTGGAATTCGTGAGATGCACTTCGGCACCGCCGTCGGCGAGGAACAATGACCAAGGCGCCGTCGGATGGGCGGCGTGGAAGAGGCTGCCCCGCGGCGCCCTGAAGGCCGGCGAAACACGCGCATCCTCCGGAAGCCTCACCGCGACGGGGGATCCGTCACGATAGTCGAGCCCGAAACCATTCGCATACAACGCGCCCGTCACCTGCCCCGCGTCATCGAACGTCACCGGCATGGCGGTGAGCGGCCATGAGAACGCCAGGCGGCCGGTAAAATCGAAGGGCACCGAACCATCCGACGCACGGAACAACACATCGGCGATTCCTTCGCCCTCGCTGCCGGGCAGCCACGCGGCGACGAAGGCATCGGATGCGTTGAGCTCCCGGTTGACCCACAGGGGGCGTCCGGAAATGAAAACGGCGACCGTGGGTACACCGCGAGCGCGCAGGCGGCGCAGAATCGACAGATCCGTGTTGTCGTCCGGCGAGTATGCCAACGTCTCTCGATCCCCTTGGAACTCGGCGTAGGGCGATTCACCGAACACCACGATGGCGACATCGGGTCTTTGTGTGAAGCGGCCGTCGCGGCTCCATGCCGCCCGCCCCCCGGCGCGCCTCACCGCGGCTTCGATGCCCGCATAAATGGAGGTCGCTCCGGGAAAATCCGCGTTCGAATTGTGGTCGCCCTGCCAGTCGATGGACCAGCCGCCGCTCTGTACCGCGATGTCGTCGGCGGCGGCGCCCGCCACCAGAACCCGCGCCTGCGGCCGCAACGGCAAGAGATGGTGCGCGTTCTTGAGCAGCACCAGCGATTTGCGCACCGCTTCACGGGCGATGGCGCGATGCGCGGGACTACCCAGGACTTCGAAGTGCCCCGCATCGCTGCGTCGCTGCCGCGCCCGCTGATCGAACAACCCCGCGACCGCTTTGACGCGCAGGATGCGCCGCACGGCATCGTCGATGCGCGCTTCGGGGATCTCGCCCGACCGAGCCTGCGCCAAGGTATTTCGATACAAATCCTTCCAGCTATCGGGAGCCATCAGCATGTCCACACCGGCAAGAATCGCGGCGGCGCAATTGAACTTGGTGCATCCGGGCAACTGTTCATGGGCGTTCCAGTCGCCCACGACGAAGCCGTCGAAGCCCATGCGCCCCTTCAGAATCTCGGTCAACAAATAGTGATTGCCGTGCAGCTTGATGCCGTTCCAGCTGTTGTAGGAGGCCATGACGATCAAAGCGCCGGCACGGATTGCAGCCGGATAGCCGCCGGCGTGCACGCCGCTGAGCTGTGCTTCGGAGACGGCCGTGTCCCCTTGATCCCGCCCCGCGGCGGTCCCGCCATCGCCGAGAAAGTGCTTCACCGAGGACAGCGTGTGTCCCGGCGCCATGAATTGCGGAGTGCCCGGTTCGCCCTGCAGGCCCGCCACCATCGCGCCGGCGTACCGGGCAACGAGCTCCGGTGACTCGGAATAGCTCTCGTAGGCGCGGCCCCAACGCACGTCGCGCGCCACGGCGACGGTGGGAGCGAAAGTCCAGTCGATGCCGGTGGCGGCAACCTCCGCGGCGGTGGCTTGCCCGATGCGCCGGATCAATTCCGGATCGTGCGCGGCGCCCAGGCCCACGTTATGCGGAAAAATCGTGGCGCCCAAGACTTTCGCATGGCCATGGACCGCGTCGATGCCGAACAACAGGGGAATGGGCTGATGCGACCCGCCATCCTCCGCCAGCGACGCTTCGTGGAATGCGTTGGTGAGCTCCAGCCAGGCCTGCGGCGTGGTACGCAGATCATTGCGGGGAGCCGCGTTGCCGCCGGCCAGCACGGACCCGAGTTTATACTCGTGCAAGTCGGCGGGCGAAATCGAGGCAATGTCCGCTTGGATCATCTGACCGATCTTTTCCTCCAGACTGAGCTGATGCAGCAGCCGCTCGACGAAGGGGTTCGTATCGGTCCAGACAGGTCCATCGGCGGCGGTGCCCGGCCACAGATTCGGCTGTCCGGCGGCGGCGGCCGGCCGCAGATTCGGCGGTACACTTGCGCCGCGAAGCGGCCGATCGGCGGCTGCGGCTTGCGCGCCAGCGAGGGCGCCGATCAACATGAGGACTTTCCATACCATGAGTGTGAACACCCCGTGACGTCTAGTTTTTCGCCCCATCCGGCGCCGGTCTCGCTCGCCGCGAGCCGCGCGGATCGCATACTAACCGAGTTTCAGCAATTATGTCAGCGCTGTCAGTCGTTGGCCTGGGCGGCGGCGTGTCGGGCGGAGCCATCGATCGGGAACCGGCGGCATGCAGCCTAGCGGCGCAGCGGCGCTGAGCCCCCTCGATTGGGCGGTCATCATGGCTTACGTAGGTGGGCTCGTGATCCTCGGCTTGCTTCTGACGCGGCGCCATTTCTCGCCGGTGGACTTCTTTCTCGCGTCGCGGGCCACGCATTGGCCGACGATCGGCCTGGCACTGCTCGCCTCCAACATGTCCTCGACCGCGCTGGTGGCCCTGGCGGGGGGCGCCTATGCCATGGGGATCTCGGTTTACGACTATGAGTGGACCGCCACGGTGGTCCTGGTGTTTTTCTGTGTGTTCTTGCTGCCGTTCGTGATAAGCAGCGGCACGTACACCATGCCCGAATTCCTCGAGCGGCGCTACGACGTGCGAGTGCGTCTGCTGTTCGCCGTGCTGACGTTGTTCCTCAACGTCTTCGTCGATGCCGCGGCCATCCTCTACAGCGGGTCGCTGGTATGCAGACTCCTATTTCCGGATCAGCCGCTGTGGCTGATCGTCTCGATGCTGGCGGGCGCCGCGGGTCTGTACGCAGCATCCGGCGGTTTGCGCGCCGTGATCTATACCGAGGCCGTGCAGGGGGCTGTGCTGCTGCTCGGCGCCCTGATCATTTCGCTGCGCGCCTTCCACAGCGCCGGCGGATGGCATGCGGTGATGACCGGTGTCGATCCCGCGGCCTTGTCGCTCATTCGGCCGACCGGCGATCGCAGCGTTCCATGGCCCGGACTGCTGTTGGGGATCCCCCTGCTGGGCTTTTACTACTGGTGCACCAACCAGTCCATCGTACAGCGCGTGCTCGCCGCCAAGAACGTGGAC
The DNA here is from genome assembly GCA_030799355.1 of Pseudomonadota bacterium. Taxonomy (GTDB): domain Bacteria; phylum Pseudomonadota; class Gammaproteobacteria; order Steroidobacterales; family Steroidobacteraceae; genus Bog-1198. Next base: position 33,597 of record JALYHP010000113.1, on the reverse strand, counting down.
CATGCGCGCTGGGGCGCACTGTTCGCCGGCCTGCTGAAGCTGCCGGTGCTATTCGTGATCGTGCTGCCGGGCACCTGTGCTCTATTACTGTTCCCGAAACTCCCGCGGCCGGACATGGTGTATCCGACATTGATCGTGCAGCTGTTGCCGAGGGGACTGATCGGGTTGGTCGTGGCGGCATTTGCCGCGGCGACCATGGTGTCGATCGCCTCCATTCTCAATTCCGCGTCGACGCTGCTCACCCTGGACATCATCAAACGATTCAGCCCGCTATCCAACGCGCAAACCATCCGTATCGGCCGCTGGGCGACCATCGGCCTTCTCCTCATCGCGGTGGCGTGGGCGCCGCAGCTGTACCGGCTCCCCTCGCTTTGGCAGTACCTACAGGCAGTCCTCGCCTACGCGGTGCCGCCGGTTGTCGCGCTGTTCGTGGTCGGTATGTTCTGGCGCGGCGCGAATTCGGACGGCGCGGCGGCGACCATGGTCGTCGGATCGCTCTGCGGCCTCTGCCTGTTCCTGTGCAACGGCGTGTTCGGCTGGACGCGCCTGCATTTTCTCTATGCGGCGCCGATTCTCTTCGCGATCGACGTCGCCATCTTGGTCGGCGCGAGCCTCCGCAAGCCCGTCGCGGCCAGCGCCAAGGGCGATGCCACCATGTGGAAGACCGAATTCCGCCGCGCCGAAAGCACGCGGCTCGCGCAGGTTCCCCTGTGGCAGGACTACCGGTATCAGGCCGTGGCACTGTTGGCGCTGACGGCCGGATTGGTATTTGCCTTCAAATAGTGGGCTCACCCTGGCCCATCAGTGCATTGATGCGAACAGCCAACTCCTGCATCTCGAAGGGCTTCGCCAGTATTTGAATACGCGGATCCGCCGGTGCGACTCCCGCCTCCGGCAGGTAGGCATACCCGGTGATATAGAGGATAGGTATTCCCGGACGGCACGCGCGTGCCGAATCACCCACTTGCCTGCCTTCGATACCACCGGGCAGTCCGATATCGGTAACGAGCAGATCGATGCGCTCGTTGGACTGCAACACCTTGAGCGCCTCGAGGCCGTCTTTGGCCTCGATCGCCTCGTAACCGAGATCGTTCAACACCTCGGTGACCACCATGCGCACCGTCGGCTCGTCGTCGACGACCAGCACGGTCTCGCCGCGCCCGATGCGCAAGGGTTTCGCGGCGTTCACCGGCGGCTCGACCGGGTCCGCACCGCCCACATGGCGCGGCAGGTAGACGTGAACTTTCGTGCCGTGTCCCAATTCCGAATCGATGCGCACGCGGCCTCCGGATTGACGTGCGAATCCGTACAGCATCGAGAGCCCGAGGCCGGTTCCGCCTCCCAAGGGCTTGGTGGTGAAAAACGGCTCGAACGCCCGCGCCATGACGTCGGGCGACATGCCGGTGCCGGTGTCGCTCACGCTCAGCGACAGGTATTCGCCGCCGATCATGTCGTGTTCGCTCGCCGAACGTTCGTCGAACACGTGGTTGCCGGTTTCGATGACGAGATTTCCGCCTGTCGGCATGGCATCGCGAGCATTGATGCACAGATTGAGCAGCGCATTTTCCAACTGGTTCGGATCGACCCGCGTCTCCCACAGATCGGCCGCCGCGATGATGGCGACCTCGATGGTCGGCCCTACGGTACGACGCACCAAATCGACCATGCCGGCCACGAGCCGATTCACGTCGGTGGATCGTGCATCCAATTTCTGGCGGCGCGCGAAGGTCAAGAGGCGGCGAGTCAGCGCGGCCGCGCGCTGTGCCGCGCCCTGTGCCGCCACGATGTAGCGGTCGATTTCATCCACTCTGCCTTGCGCTTTGCGCGTCCCCAACAGTTCCAGCGAACCCGAGATGCCGGACAACAAGTTATTGAAATCATGGGCGAGCCCCCCCGTGAGCTGCCCGACGGCCTCCATCTTCTGCGAATGGCGCAGCTGCTCTTCGAGGTTGCGCCGCTCGGTTACGTCGCGGCCGCTCACGGCGATCTGGCGTCCGCTGCCGCGCAACGGCGGCAGCGGGGATGCGATCCCTTCGATGATATTGCCGCGATATCCGAATTCGAAAGGATGCGGCGCGTCGGCGGCGAGACAGGCGTTCAGATGGGCATTGGCCGTGGCGGCCTCGCCGGCGCTCAGGCACTCATCGATGGTGCGGCCGATGACGTCCGCACGTGCTGCCTTGTGCAGTTTCAGCGCCGCGGGATTGATCTCCTCCAAACGAAACACGTCGGCGCGAATCTGCGCAACGACGACATGGTACTCGGAGGAATGTTCGTAGACCGTCTGAATCAGAGCCTCCTTTGCGAGTAATTGCGCGGAGCGCTCCGTGACCAGGCGCCCGAGGTCGGCATTCTGCTCGTGAAGATGCGTCTCGCGGTCGCGCAGCAGCGTCTGATCGTGCATGCGGTCCGTGACGTCCGAGCCATGCACGAAAATCCCGGTGACCTGGCCAATACCGTCGATGATGGGCTGGAAGAGAAAATCGGCGAAGCGTTCGTCCTCCGCGCCGCCGTTCCCTTTCACGACATACCGGACCCCGGTCCGCACCACCTGTTCACCCGTTTCGAAGGCGCGGTCCAGGAGCACCACGTAATCTCGTACCATACGCTCGGGCAGCACTTCCTCGACCGTTCTGCCGCCGATGTTGCGCTGACCGAGCAAGTTGACCAGACCGGCGTTGGCGAGCTCTATGCGATGTTCCGGACCGTTCAGTACCGCGATGAAGCTCGGCGCTTGGTCGAACAAACGAGCGAGCCGCTTGTGATCGTTCGGCCGCAAGGCCTTTCCGGGCACGTAGTCGGTGGTTTCGGAATGTATGCACAGCAACCCGACGATGGCGTTTCCATGGCCTCTTATCGGGGTATAGGAAAGCGCAAAAAGCGCCTGCGGACAACCCTCCTCGTCGCGGTCGAAGCTGATGGAGATATCATCGATATCGATTACCGTACCGCCGAACAGCCGGTCGAAGATCGGCGCCAACTCGCCGTGCGAATCCGGCCACACCGAGAAAAATGGCTGGCCGAGCGCGGCCGGATGCTTCGAGCCCAATAGGGAAACGTAGGCATCGTTGTATAACAAGGTCCGCGCCGGGCCCCAGACGATGAACATCGGCTTTCCGGAGGCGAGTATCAAAGCGAGGATGGACCGCAAGGACTGCGGCCACGCAGACGGATGCCCGAGCTGCTTGGCCGACCAGTCGATGCCCAAGATGGCCTCTTCCACCGACAGGCCACCGCTAGAAAAACTTGGTGCAGGCTCCATGCGCAACTCGAACTTTCGCTCCACGAAGGGCGGTATAGCCCCGAGGGTACGAGTCCGATGTGACATCGTCCGTACCGCGCCTTTTTAGCGCAATGGCCGGGTACCTGCAATTGTTGCCGAACCGCGACTGAGGACTTCCCCGATGCGTCGCGACAAAAAACTGTCCGCCGCGCGCAACACTCGGTTCGAAGTCCCTACGCTCGAAGGCAGCACCGCCCCGCTCGCTCGGGACAATGGCTATGTGCGCGGGCAGCTCGAGGGGGCGGCTACGCCCTTCTCGAAGATAAGTCGGCGGTGCGCCGCCTCATGCCGCGTCCGCGGCGGGCACCTCCGGATCGTAGCCGAGATTCGGCGCCAGCCAGCGCTCGGCCTCGCTCAGCTCCAGGCCCTTGCGCTGCGCATAGCTCGCCACTTGATCGCGATCGATCTTGCCGACCGCGAAGTAATGCGCGCGCGGATGGGAGAAATAAAATCCGCTGACCGCGGCGGTCGGCAGCATGGCGAACGTTTCGGTCAAGCGAATGCCGGCGCAGCGCTCGGCGTCCAGCAGCTTCCACAGCGCGCCCTTCTCAGTGTGGTCCGGACAGGCGGGGTAGCCCGGCGCGGGTCGAATTCCCTGATACTCTTCGCGAATCAAGCCGGTATTGTCGAGGTGCTCGAGGGCTGCGTAGCCCCACAGTTCGCGGCGCACCCGTTCGTGCATGCGCTCGGCCAACGCCTCGGCCAGCCGGTCGGCGAGCGCCTTCAGCATGATGCTGCTGTAATCGTCGTGCGCGGCTTCGAACCTCGCGATATGCGCGTCGATCCCGATGCCGGCGGTGACCGCAAACGCGCCGAGGTAGTCGGGCCGCCCGCTATGCACCGGCGCCACGAAGTCCGCCAGACACAGCTGTGCCTGATCTTGCGGTTTGGATTTCTGTTGCCGCAGCAGATGCAGCCGCAAGCTCGAGTTCGCGCGCGTCTCGTCGGCATAGATATTGATGTCGTCATCGCCCACCGTATTGGCGGGGAAGAATCCGACCACGGCCCGCGCCCCCAGCCATTTCTCGTCCACCAAGGTCTGCAGCATGCGTCTCGCGTCGGCATACAAACCGGACGCCGCTTCGCCGACGATGGGATCCGTGAGGATATCGGGAAACTTGCCGGCGAATTCCCAGGCGTTGAAAAACGGCATCCAATCGATGTACGGCACCAGCTCATCGAGCGGATAATCATCGAACTGCCGCAGGCCCAAGAAGCTCGGAACCGGTGGGACATAAGCCGCCCAATCGATCTTGAATTTCTTCGCTCGCGCGGCGCTCAGGGACAACCGCGGCGCCTTCAAGCTCTTGTTGCGATGCTGCTCGCGACGCCGCTCGTTTTCCACCTTGATATTGGCGACGTACGCATCGCGCGTCTCGAGGGTGATGAGCTGCTGGCACACGCCCACCGAGCGCGACGCGTCCTTCACGTAAATGACCGCGCCCTCGTACTGCGGATCGATCTTCACGGCCGTGTGCGCCGGCGATGTCGTGGCCCCGCCGATCAGCAAGGGCTGCTTGTACCCCAACCGCTGCATCTCCCTGGCGACATGCACCATTTCATCCAACGAGGGCGTGATGAGCCCGGATAGCCCGATGAGGTTCGCCCCTTCGCGCGTCGCCGCCTCCAGGATTTTCTCGCAGGAGACCATGACGCCCAGGTCCACGACTTCGAAGTTGTTACATTGCAGCACGACACCGACGATGTTCTTGCCGATGTCATGCACGTCACCCTTCACCGTGGCCATGATCACCTTGCCGTTGGAGCGGCTCGCGCCCGCCTTTCCCTTTTCGATATGCGGTATCAACACCGAGACGGCCTTTTTCATCACCCGCGCCGATTTGACCACCTGCGGCAGGAACATCTTGCCCGAGCCGAATAGATCGCCCACCACATTCATGCCGTCCATGAGCGGCCCCTCGATCACGTCGAGCGGCCGCTTGGCCTCGAGCCGGGCTTCTTCGGTATCCGCGAGCACGAACTCGTCGAGCCCCTTCACCAGCGCGTGCCGCAGCCGCTCTTCCACCGGAAGTTTGCGCCATTCGAGATCGTCGCCGCGTTTGGCGCCGCCGCCGCCCTTGAAGATCTCGGCAATCTCCAGCAGCCTCTCGGTGGCGTCCTCGCGGCGCGCCAGGATGACGTCTTCGACCCGCTCGCGAAGGTCGGCCGGTATGTCCTCGTAGATGGCCAGCTGACCCGCGTTGACGATACCCATGGTCATGCCCGCACGGATCGCATGATACAGAAACACCGAGTGCATGGCCTCGCGCACCCGGTCGTTGCCGCGGAAGGAAAAGGATGCGTTGCTGACGCCGCCGCTCACGTGCACCGCCGGCATGAGCTTCTTGATGGCGGCCGTCGCCTCGATGAAGTCCAGGGCATACCGATTGTGTTCCTCGATACCTGTGGCGACCGCAAAAATGTTCGGGTCGAAGATGATGTCTTCGGCCGGAAACTCCAACCGCTCGGTCAGCAGCCTGTAGGCACGCTGGCTGATCGCCACCTTGCGCTCGAGCGTATCCGCCTGGCCTCTTTCATCGAAGGCCATGACCACGACGGCGGCGCCGTAACGCCGGCATAAGCGCGCCTGCGCGAGAAACGCATCCTCGCCCTCCTTGAGACTGATGGAATTGACTACGGATTTTCCCTGCACGCACTTCAGGCCCGCCTCGATCACCGACCATTTCGATGAGTCGATCATGACCGGCACCCGCGCGATGTCGGGCTCGCCCGCGATCAGATTCAAGAAACGCGTCATGGCGGCTTGCGAGTCGAGCATGCCCTCATCCATGTTGACGTCGATGATCTGCGCGCCGTTCGCCACCTGTTGGCGGGCGATATCGACCGCAGCCGCATAATCACCCGCCTCGATCAGCTTGCGAAACTTGGCCGAGCCGGTGACGTTGGTACGTTCTCCCACGTTGACGAACAAGCTGTGGGCATCGATGGTGAGCGGCTCCAGACCGCTCAGGCGGCAGGCGCGCGAGATTTTTTTCACCGCGCGCGGCGGGACCTGTGCGACCGCGCGGGCGACGGCGGCGATATGTTCGGGTGTGGTGCCGCAGCAGCCGCCCACCATGTTGACGAAACCGCTCGCGGCAAACTCGCGCAGGATCTCGGCGGTCTGTTCGGGGGTCTCGTCGTATTCGCCGAACGCGTTCGGCAGCCCGGCGTTCGGGTAGGCGCACACATAGGTGTCCGCCAGCGCCGCAAGTTCTTCGATGTGAGGCCGCAGCTGCTTCCCGCCGAGCGCGCAGTTGAGCCCCACGACGGCGGGTCGCGCATGCCGGATGGAATTCCAGAACGCCTCCGTTGTCTGGCCCGACAACGTGCGCCCCGAGGCATCGGTGATCGTACCGGAAATCATGATGGGCAAGTCGAGGCCGGCGCGATCCAATACCTCGCGCACCGCGAACAATGCGGCCTTGGCATTCAACGTATCGAATACCGTTTCGATGAGCAGCACATCGACGCCGCCGTCGACCAGCGCACGCGCGGCTTGCGAGTAGCCGGTGACCAGCTCATCGAAGGTGATGTTGCGAAAACCCGGATCGTTCACATCCGGCGACAGCGAGGCCGTCCGACCGGTCGGGCCGAGGGCACCCGCAACGTAGCGCTGCCGCCCGGTGGCCGCGCTCACCTCGTCCGCCACCGTGCGCGCGAGCCGTGCAGCGCCGAGGTTCAGCTCTCCCACCAGCGATTCCAGCCGGTAGTCGGACTGCGACACCGGTGTGGAGTTGAACGTATTGGTGGAAATGACGTCCGCGCCGGCCAGCAGATAGTCGCGGTGGATCTGCGCAATGATGTGCGGCTGCGTGAGGGTCAGCAAATCGTTGTTGCCCCGCAGATCGCTGCCCCACTCGGCGAAGCGGCTGCCGCGGTAATCCGCCTCGCCCAGACGATGCCGCTGGATCATCGTCCCCATGGCGCCGTCGAGGATCACCAGCCGCTGTTCGAGCAATGCCAGTAACCCCTTCGACCTCGCGGGTAGTTCCGTCCTGTTTGCTCCAGCCATCTTTTCACTCACGTACTTTTCGCTCACTACGCCACCTTGGCCGTTTCGGCGGTGCGCGGCCGCAGGCCCATTGCATGGCATATCGCATACGTCAGTTCGGCGCGGTTGAGCGTATAGAAGTGAAACTCATCGACGCCGTGCTGCCGCAGGCGTTGTACCTGCTCGATGGCCACATGGGCGGCGATCATGCGGCGCGTTTCCGCATCGTCGTCCAAGCCGTCGAAGCGATGGCGCAGCCATTCGGGAACCGAAGCGCCACAACGAGCCGCGAAGCGCAACAACTGCGGGAAGCGGGTGATGGGAAGGATTCCCGGCACGACGGCGATGCCGATACCCGATGCCGCGCAGCGGTCTCGATAGCGCAGGAACACGTCCGTATCGAAGAAAAACTGGGTGATGGCGCGGCCGGCCCCCGCGTCGATCTTGCGCTTCAGGTTCTCCAAGTCCGCATCGACGCTGCCCGACTCCGGATGCCCTTCCGGGTAGGCGGCCACTGAAATCTCGAAATCGGCGGTGTCCGCGAGTGCCCGCACCAGGTCAGAGGCATAGGCGAAACCCCCACCGTGGGTGCCACCCGTCGCGGCGGTGGCCGGCAGGTCGCCGCGCAAGGCCACCATGTGGCGCACGCCATCGCGCCAGTAATCCCGCGCAATGGACAGTACCTCCTCTCGTGACGCACCGACACAGGTCAGGTGGGGAGCGACGCACAGCGTGGTCTCGCGCTGCATGCGCAGCACGCATTCGTGCGTACGCGAGCGTGTCGAGCCGTCGGCACCGTAGGTTACGGATACAAATTTCGGTTCCAGGGGCGCGAGGCGCGCGATGGCCTCCCATAGCTGCCGGCCCATCGCGTCATCGCCCGGCGGGAAGAACTCGAACGACACCGCCGGCTTTTTTGACATTCCCAAGCTCCAGTAAGGGTCTCTCTCGACCCTAAGCATGCAAGGCCTTATGCTGTGACGCAATCTCATTATCTTCATGGAATGGATGAAACCGGCTCATGGCAACGTCTGCGCTGGAGCTGCGGCATTTGGAAACCCTGCTGGCCCTGGCGGAGTGCGGCAGCCTGTCCAAGGCGGCCGCGCGGCTGTTTTTGACCCAATCGGCGCTTTCCCACCAGCTCAAGGCGCTGGAAAGCCACTATGGCGCGGCGCTCATCGAGAAAAATGTGCGTCCCCTGCGATTCACCGCCATCGGCCATCGGCTGGTATCCCTGGCTCGGGCCGTCCTGCCCCAAGTAGCCGAAGCGGGACGCGACGTGGCCCGCTTGGCGCAAGGCCACGCGGGTCCCCTGCGGATCGCAGTCCAATGCCATAACTGTTTTGACTGGTTGATGCCGGCGATGGATGCCTACCGCTCGCTCTGGCCCGAGGTCGAACTCGATATCATTTCGGGGTTCGTGGTCGATCCGCTGCCGCTGCTCGAGCGGGGCGAAGCCGAACTCGCCATCATCCATGACCGCCAGGAAGCCCGGCCGAACGTGGTTTTCAGTCCCCTGTTCCGCTACGAAAGCGTGGCATTGATGAGCCCGCGGCACGCTCTCGCGGCAAAGCCCTGGCTGGAAGCGGCCGATTTCGCCGCCGAAACATTGATCACTTACCCGGTTCCGGACGAAATGCTCGATGTCATGAAGCATTGCCTGACGCCCGCGGGTATCAATCCCAAGCGACGCACCGCGGAGCTGACGGTCGCCATCCTGCAGCTGGTCGCCAGCGGCCGCGGCATCGCCGCCCTGCCATCCTGGACCGTGGGCAATTATATTCAGCGAGGCTACGTGGTCTCTCGTCCCATCGGCCAGATGGGGCTGCGCTGCGAACTGTATGCGGCGACCGGCGGCGCAGCCGCCGACGCGGCCTATGTCAGGGAATTCGTTGCATTGACGCGCTCCCTCAGCCTGACCGAGCTGTCCGGCGTTTCCGCATTGTGAAGCGGCCGCCCGTAGGACAATGCATCTGGGACCTCATCATGCCATCTGGCTGATTGCTGCCGCGTCGATCGCGGGCGTGATCGCAAGACCCCGCCAGCTGCCCGAAGCGCTCTGGGCCGTGCTCGGCGCCTTTGCACTGGTGGCATTTTCGCTAATCCCCATCGGCGAGGCCTGGTCGGCCATCCGCAAAGGAACCGACGTCTATCTTTTTCTCACCGGAATGATGGTGCTGGCAGAACTCGCGCGCCAGGAGGGCCTATTCGATTGGTTGTCCGCTGCAGCCGTCAAGCGTGCCAACGGCTCGGCGAGCGCCCTATTTGCGTTGGTTTACTTGGTGGGCACGGTCGTCACCATATTTTTGTCCAACGACGCCACCGCCGTGGTGCTGACGCCGGCAGTCTTTGCAGCGACTCAACGGGCTAACGCGCCGCCGATGCCCTATCTTTTCATTTGCGCGTTCATTGCCAACGCAGCGAGTTTCGTCCTGCCCATTTCCAACCCGGCCAACCTGGTCGTATTCGGAGCGCACGTGCCGTCATTGCCGGCCTGGTTGGCGCAGTTCGGCCTCGCCTCGCTGACTTCGATCGTCGTCACCTACGTCGTTTTACGTTTCACGCAGAGTTCGGCATTGCGGGCCACAATTGCCGCTGACAGCGAACTACCCGCTCTTTCCAACGGCGGGCGGTTCGCGGCCGGCGGCATCGCCGTCACCGCCGTGATCTTGCTCGTTGCGTCGGGTCTCGATTGGCCTCTGGGCGCTCCGACATGTTGCGCAGGAATCGGTACCGCGGGCGCAATCTTCCTGCTCACGAAGCGATCCCCGTGGCGGCTGCTCGGGGATATTTCCTGGAGCGTTTTGCCGCTGGTCGCCGGGCTCTTCGTGCTCGTTCAGGGCATGGAAAGCACCGGTGTGCTGATGCCCGCTGCGCGGTTCCTCTCCGCAAGTTCGCAAGCGCACGAGAGCGCAACCGCACTGGGTCTGGGAGTCGTGGCCGCGTTCCTTTGCAACGTCATGAACAACCTGCCTCTGGGTCTCATCGCCGGATCGCTTTCCGCTAGCGCGCAGCTCGCCCCTGCGCTGCAGGACGCCCTGCTCATCGGCGTCGACCTGGGACCCAATCTATCCGTCACGGGTTCGCTGGCGACGATACTGTGGCTGGTCGCCCTACGGCGGGAAGGACAAGACGTGAGCGCATGGAGATTTTTGTTATTGGGATGTTTGGTGATGCCGCCGGCGCTGCTGGCCGCACTTGCGACTCTCCTCGGATCTGTGCATGGTTGGCGATAGTCACCAAAGGAAACGGAACAGACATGGCTGCCATCGCATTCATTGGCCTCGGCAAGATGGGGATCGGGATGGCCGGCCGTGTACTCGAGCGGGGTCATACGCTGAATGTTTACAACCGTACGGCATCGCGTGCCGATTCGCTCGTTAGCCGCGGTGCTCATCTCTTTGCCACTGCGCGCGCGGCATGCACCGGTGTGGATGCAGTGATTTCAATGGTTGCGGATGACGTGGCGTCCCGGGAGGTCTGGGCGGGACCCGACGGAATCCTGGCGGCCGACCACGCCTCAGGGGCGCTGGCAATCGAATGCTCGACGCTTTCTCACGATTGGGTCATTGAACTCGCGGCGCAGACTCGCAGCCGCGGCCTTCGCTACATCGACGCCCCGGTGACCGGCCTTCCGGATGCTGCGGAAACCGGCAAACTCACGCTGCTCATCGGCGCCGACGTGGGCGACCTTCGGGCCGCGCGCGGCCTTTTAGACGCGATCTGTGAACACATGATTCACTTCGGAGCAGTCGGCACCGGCACGGCCTACAAGTTGATCATCAACATGCTGGGCGCGGTGCAGATTGCGTCGGCCGCCGAGGCGATGGCCCTCGCAGAGAGAGCGGGACTCGATCGCGAACTGGTCGCCGAGGCCGTTGCGCTGGGTCAGGCAGCCAGCCCGCAAGTCGTACGCAATTGCCGCCGCATGGTCGATGGCAGGCACGATCAAAACGTAATGTTCACTCCGCAACTTCGCTTGAAGGACGTGGACTACGGCCTGCTTCTCGCGAGGAAACTGGGCATCGGGAGCCCGTTCGGCGCCCTCGCCGGCGCAGCATTTCGACGGCTGTGCGAACTTGGCCATGCGCGCGAAAATGAGAGCGCGATTCTGGAGGTCGCGCGCTCGCAGGTGCCGGAATGACCACCGCGGGCAAGGACGAGGTCGCTCTGGCTCGGATGGAGTCATCGAGCCAAAGGGCCCGCGGGGCGGCTCATCGCGGCGCCGCCGCCCACCGCGGCGCCGCCGCCCAGCGCTCCCCAGCTGGCCAGCGAGAGCAACAGGATCTTAGGTGTGAGCGCCACGCCCCGCCGCCAGGTTCCGTTCAGTGAACGGAGCCGCCAACCTCGCCGGCAACGCCGTGACTGAACAACCGAGCCACGTCCACCGCGTCGAATACGTAGGCACGGTTGCAAAAATCGCAGCGAACCTCAACTTCGCCGCGCTCGGTCAAAATGCCCCGGGTCTCCCCCTCACCCAAGCCCTGCAACATCCCGCTCACCCGTTCGCGCGAACACCGGCAGCGAAAATAAACCGGGGCCGGCTCGAACAACCGGAGGTCGTCTTCATTGAAGAGACGGTGCAGGATCTGCGCATCGGCCAGTGTCCGCAACTCCGCGTGGGTCAACGTCGCACCCAGCAGTTGCACGCGGCGCCACGCATCGTCGATGGCCGCAGGATCGACGGCCGGCGCGCCGGCCGCCGCAAGCCGCTGCAGCAACATACCCGCGGCCCCATGCTCATCCGCGTACAGCCACAGCCGGGTGGGTAGCTGCTCGGAATTCTCAAAATAAGTTTGCAACGAATCGGCCAAGCGCTCGCCCGTGATGGGAACGATGCCCTGATAGCGCTGCGACCCGTCATCGCTCTGCACGGTCACCGTCAAGTTGCCGGCACCGATCAATTCGGCGATACCTCCCGCAACAGCGGCGCCCTCGTCGCGATAGCGCGCGAGCCCGCGAACACCCAGGCCGCCGGTGCATTGCGCCAGCACGAGGTGAAGCGGTCCGCCTCCCTGCAGCTGCAGCGACAGTACGCCTTCGAATTTGATGGTGGCGGCCAGCAGCAGCGCGGCCACCACGGTTTCTCCCAATGTCGTGCGTATGGCATCGGGATAGTCCCGATGCTCGATCAGCGCGCGCCAGGACGCATCCAGATGGACCAGATGTCCACGAATCGGATAGTGCTCGAAGATGAAACGATGCAAGGAATCGCGGTCATGCATGGGAGCACCTGGCAGCGTGAATCAGAAGTTCGCGCATTAACGCGACGGGAGAAGGTTGCAGGCAAGGCGCGAGGACTACTTGCCCCCATCCAGTTTGGCTTTCAATAAATCGTTCAGTTGCGCGGGGTTGGCCTTGCCTGCCGTCGCCTTCATGACTTGGCCCACGAAAAAACCGAATAATTTGTCCTTGCCGGCACGATAGTCGGCGAGTTGTTTCGGGTTGGCGGTGATCACCGCATCGATGACGCCCTCGATGGCGCCCGAGTCGGTAATCTGCCGCAAGCCCTGCGCATCGATGATGTCATCCGCCGCTCTGCCGGCCGACCACATCGTCTCGAATACATCTTTCGCGATCTTGCCGGAGATGGTCGAGTCGAGGATACGCGCCAACAATCCGCTCAACCGCGCGGGCGATACCCGCGAGGCCGTGATGTCGACATTGTCGCGATTCAATGCACTGGACAATTCGCCCATGACCCAGTTCGCCGCGAGCTTCGCATGCGCTCCACCTACCTCAGCCACCACCGCCTCGAAATAGGCTCCGAGCTCGCGGCTGGCGCTCAAGACCCCGGCGTCATAGACCGACAGTCCCAACTCGCGGGCAAAACGCGCCGCCTTTTCATCCGGCAACTCCGGCAAGCTTGCCCGCACGGCCGCAATGAAGCTCGGTTCGATTTGCACCGGCAGCAGATCGGGATCGGGGAAATAACGATAGTCGTTCGCCTCCTCCTTGGAGCGCATCGATCGGGTTTCGTCCTTGTCCGAATCGTACAGACGGGTTTCCTGAACGACCTTGCCACCGCTTTCGATCAATTCCACCTGCCGTGCGACTTCATACTGAATCGCCTTTTCGACGAAACGGAAGGAATTCAGGTTCTTGATTTCGGCGCGCGTACCGAACTTTTCCTGTCCGCGGGGCCGCACCGAGACGTTGGCGTCGCAGCGGAACGAGCCTTCCTGCATGTTGCCGTCGCAGATCTCCAGGTACCGGACCAAGGTATGGATCTTCTTCATGTACGCCACGGCTTCCTTGGCCGAACGCATGTCCGGCTCGGAGACGATCTCGAGCAGCGGCGTGCCGGCGCGGTTCAGATCGATGCCGCTGGCGCCGACCAAGCCTTCGTGCAGCGATTTGCCGGCATCTTCTTCCAGGTGCGCGCGGGTGATGCCGACGGTCTTGTGCGTCCCATCCTCGAGCAACAGATGCAGCGAACCGCGACTGACCACCGGATGTTCGTACTGACTGATCTGGTAGCCCTTGGGCAGGTCGGGGTAAAAATAATTCTTGCGGGCGAACACCGACCGCGGTGCGATCGTGGCGCCGACGGCGAGACCAAATTTGACCGCCATGCGCACCGCCTCCGCGTTGAGCACCGGCAGCACACCGGGATAGGCGAGATCGACCAGGCTCGCTTGACTATTGGGCGGCGCGCCGTACGCCGTGGCGCTGCCTGAAAAGATCTTCGAGCGCGTCGCAAGTTGGGCGTGGATCTCGAGTCCGATGACAACTTCCCAGTCGGCCATCACTCGTACCCGCGCGCCGTATGGTCGTGCCAATCGGTCTGCTGCTGAAATCGATGAGCCGCATTGAGCAGCTTACCTTCCGAGAAGTGCGGGCCGATCAGCTGCAGGCCCATGGGCAGCCCGTCGACGAAACCGCATGGCAGCGACAGGCCGGGCAGTCCGGCCAGGTTCGCGCCAATGGTATAGATATCGTTCAAGTACATGGTCACCGGGTCGTCGATCTTGGCGCCGATGTCGAACGCCGGGGTCGGCGTGGTGGGCCCGATCAACAGGTCGACTTCGCGGAACGCCGCGCGAAAATCATCCGTGATGAGCCGCCTGACCTTCTGCGCCTTCAAGTAATACGCATCGAAGTATCCAGCGGACAGCACGTACGTGCCGGTCATGATGCGGCGCTTGACCTCCGGGCCGAACCCCTCGCCGCGCGAGCGCTTGTACAGGTCCGCGAGGTCCTTCGGCCGGTCACAGCGGTAGCCGAAGCGCACGCCGTCGAAACGTGACAGATTCGACGAGCACTCCGCGGGCGCGACCACGTAGTACGTGGGCACGGACAGCGGCAGATGCGGCAGGCTGACCTCCACGGTGGAGGCGCCCAGCGAGGTGTATATTTTGAGCGCATCGTGAATCAGCGCGGCGTTGCGTGGTTCCAAGCCGTCGAAAAACTCGCGTAACAAACCGATCTTCAGGCCTTTGAGCGGCGCTTCCAGCATGGCCGGATAGTCGGGGACGGGTTCATCCACGCTGGTGGAATCCAAGGGGTCGAATCCGGCCATGGCTTTGAGCACGGCGGCGGCGTCCGCCGCCGTCCGCGCGAAGACACCCGCCTGATCGAGGCTCGAGGCGAACGCGATCATTCCGAAGCGCGACACGCGTCCATACGTGGGCTTGACGCCCGTTACGCCGGTCAACGCCGCCGGTTGCCGGATCGAGCCGCCGGTATCGGTGCCGGTGGTATAAGTCGCGAGGCGCGCGGCCATCGCGGCGGCGGACCCGCCCGAGGATCCGCCGGGCACTTTGCGCGTGTCCCAGGGATTCTTGACCGGCCCGTAGTAGCTGGTTTCGTTGGACGAGCCCATGGCGAACTCGTCCATATTGGATTTACCCAACATGACCGCGCCCGCCGCCTTCAGACGCGCCACCACGGTCGCGTCATAGGGTGCGATGAAGTTCTCCAGCATGCGCGATCCACAGCTGGTCCGCACACCGTCGGTACAGAATATATCTTTGTGAATGAGCGGGATGCCGAGCAGCGGCCCCCGCTCACCGGCCGCCAGCCGCGCATCGGCTGCCGTGGCGGCGGCAAGCGCGGCATCGGCCGTCAGCGTAATGACCGCATTCAAGGCCGGATTCAAGCGCTCGATCCGCGTCAGGAAATGCCGCGTCAGTTCCACGCTGGATAATTGGCGGGCAGCGAGGTGCCCGGCGAGCTGGCCGAGGGAAAGATTGTGCAGCATCGTCACGGCCGTCTGCGGATCCTATTCGATGACCCGCGGCACCACGTACAGCCCCGCTTGCACGCTCGGTGCGTTCTTCTGGTACGTCTCACGGTGGTCGGTCTCCGTGACCGCGTCCGGCCGCAATCGCTGATGCTGGCCATCCAGGGGATGAGCCATGGGCTCGATACCGCCGGTCTCGGTACGCGACAGCTCATCCACGAAGTCGACGATGCTCGACAAGCTCGTCACATAGACCGGCATTTCCGGTTCGGTGATGGACAAGCGTGCCAGGTGAGCGATCTTTTCGACGTCTTGACGGGTTAGGCTCATAGAGATGCGCAAAGTGCGCGCGAGGGCGCAAAACAAGCTTCTATTTCATGATACACGTTGCCTTGCTCAATGTCGTGTCGGTTGTTACATTAGCGCAACTTTTTCACCGCCATCGCACTAGAAAAATACCCCATGTTCAAACGCCTTAGAGGTTATTTCTCCAATGACCTCTCAATCGATCTTGGCACCGCCAATACGCTGATCTATGTCCGCGAGCGCGGCATCGTTCTGAACGAGCCCTCGGTGGTTGCGGTGCAGGACGAACCCACCCGCGGCGGCAAAATCATCGTCGCTGTCGGGGTCGAAGCCAAGAACATGTTGGGGCGAACCCCGGGACACATCACCGCTGTGCGGCCGATGAAGGACGGCGTCATTGCCGATTTCACCTACACCGAGAAAATGCTGCAGTATTTCATCAAGAAAGTGCACGGCAACCGGTTCCTGAGTCCCAGTCCCCGAGTATTGGTCTGCGTGCCGTTCGGTTCGACTCAAGTCGAGCGGCGAGCCATCAAGGAGTCCGCCGAAGGCGCCGGCGCCCGCAGCGTCGACATCGTTCCCGAACCGATGGCCGCTGCGGTGGGTGCCGGCCTGCCGGTGCAGGAAGCTCGCGGCTCGATGGTCCTGGACATCGGCGGTGGTACCTCGGAAGTGGCCGTCATATCGCTGAATGGCATCGTCTATGCCGCAAGCGTCCGTATCGGGGGCGACAAATTCGATGAGGCCATCACCAACTATGTGCGCCGGAACTATGGAATCCTGATCGGCGAGGCTACCGCCGAACGCATCAAACTGGAGATCGGGTCCGCCTATCCCGGTCAGCAGGTACGAGAGATTTCGGTCAAAGGCCGCAACCTTTCCGAGGGCGTACCTCGCAGCTTCACCTTGAATTCGAACGAGATCCTCGAGGCTCTGCAGGAACCCCTCCAAGGCATCGTCGGCGCGGTGAAACAAGCGCTCGAGCAAACCCCGCCCGAACTCGGCGCGGACGTGGCCGAGCGCGGCATCGTGCTGACGGGCGGCGGAGCGCTGTTGCGCGATGTCGACAAACTACTCATGGAAGAGACTGGTTTGCCGGTGGTGGTGGCGGACGATCCTCTTACCTGCGTAGCTCGCGGCGGCGGCCGGATCCTCGAACTCACCGAGGAACATGGACCGGGCATCTTCGGACTGGAGTAGCGACGGGCTCCTGGGAAGCCCCTGCCCATGGTCGCATTTCGTAACACCGACTCTTCGGGTCGAACCACGGGCTTGCTGCTTCGCTGCATTCTGTATTCGCTGCTGGCCCTGGGATTGATCGTTTTCGACCAGCGCTACGATCATCTCGGCGAGATTCGTCGCTTCCTGTCCGTGGTGGCGTACCCGGTGCAGATCGCCGTCGCCAGTCCCTTCGAAGGGTGGGATTGGTTCCGCGAGAGCGTGTCCTCGCGCAGCACGCTGCGTGCCGACAAGGCCAAGCTCGAGGCGGAGCTGCGCCTCGCAAACTTCCGCCTGCAGCGCTACGAAGCGCTCGAGGCCGAGACTCGGCGGCTACGCGCTTTGCGGGAAAATACGGCCGCGATCACGGACCGCTTCATCATCGGCAACGTCATGGATCTGGATATCGACGCCTTCCGCGAGCGCATCCTGGTCGACAAGGGCTCACGCGACGGCGTGTTCGTCGGGCAAGCGGTGCTCGACGCCGGTGGCGTGTTCGGTCAAGTCGCTCGCGTCGAACAGCTCACCAGCGAAGTCATCCTGATCAGCGACGCGACACATGCCATCCCGGTTCAGGTCAACCGGAATGGCCTGCGGACCATCGCCGTCGGCACCGGCGACATGTCGCGGCTGAAGCTGCCCTACCTGCCGACCAGCGCCGATGTCCTGGCGGGCGATCTGCTGGTGACGTCCGGCCTCGGCGGCGGATTTCCACCCGGCTACCCCGTGGGCACCATCGCCGAGGTGAAGCGTGATCCGGCGCAATCCCTGGCGGACGTCGAGGTCAGGCCGGCAGCCGCTCTGGACCGGTCACGCGAACTCATGTTCGTGTGGCTGAAGCCGAGCACGCAGTTGGACGCGCCGGCGACGCCCTCGACCACCGCGCCCAACGCCCCCCGGTCGGCGGGACAGCCCTCGGGCTCCGCTCCGCCCCACAGCCCGACCCCGAGAACCCCGGCCGCCCCGGCCCCAAGCCCGACCCTGAAAGGCCCGGTCGCGGCCGTAAAAACCACGGTCACGAGAAATCCGCCTGCGATCGCCCCGGGAAGCCCGGGCACGGTGCCGAAAATACCGCCCACGGGCAAGTTCCCGAGTCCCCCGGGCGCGGGCACGGCCCCCAAAATACCGCCACCACATACCGGGGCACCCCAGAAATGATGCGCGACAACGCTGTTCGCCGGTTGCCCATGGCGCTATCGGCACTCGTGGCCCTGGCGCTCGCGGTCATGCCCTTGCCGGCAGCCGTGGATGCCCTTCGGCCGGATTTTCTGGTACTCGTGGTTTTCTATTGGTCCATCGAATCGCCCCGGGCCGGAGGATTGGCGTTGGCATTCGCCGCCGGCCTCGCGCTCGATGTGATACGGGGCGTGGTGCTCGGACAGCATGCGCTGGCACTGACCCTGATGGCCGCCTGGGCTACCCATCTGCGTCTGCGACTGCGCGTGTTCTCCGTCTTGTCGCAATCGCTGACCATTTTCGCGTTATTGACCGGCTATCAATTCGTGCTTTTCTGGGTGGACGGCGCCACGGGCAATCCGGTCACCACCTTCAGCCGCTGGCTCGCGCCCCTCATCGGCGCCGCGATCTGGCCGCTGCTGGCCGGGGTATTAAGCCGCCTTCACGATCATTGAGTTCCGGGAACGCAGCATGCTATTCGACGAATTCTCGCCTTCACGCACCCGCCGTACGCTGACGGCGGGCGGCCGTACCTTGCGCGCGTTGGGCCTGGATGGCCCTCTCACGGGCGTGGTGGCCATCATCGTGGTATTCGGTGTGCTGGTGGTATACAGCGCTTCCGGCCAGAACATCAAGATGGTGGAGCATCATCTGGCAAATATCGCCATTGCGGTGGCCGCCATGCTCGCGCTTGCCCGTCTCGCGACGCCCCAGTATTTGCGGCTGTTCGCGCCCATCGCCTACGCGATCGGGGTGCTGCTGCTGTTGGTGGTCGCCGCGAAAGGGCATATCGGCAAAGGCGCGCAACGCTGGCTCGATGTCGGCTTCATTCGCTTCCAGCCGTCGGAAATCATGAAGCTTGCCGTGCCGATGATGTGCGCCTGGTACATGCACGAAAGGCCGTTACCGCCAACCCTGAAGGATTTGCTGGTCATGGGGATCATGATCGGAATTCCCACGGGGATGATCGTCGTGCAACCGGACTTGGGCACCGCTTTGCTCATAGCGGCTTCCGGGCTCATCGTCATGCTGCTCGCCGGGCTGCAGGTTCAGATCATCCTGATATCGATTCCCGTACTCGGGGGCGCAGCCTGGGCCGGCTGGCATTACATCCACGATTATCAGCGCCAGCGCATACTCACTTTCTTGGATCCGCAAAACGATCCATTGGGCGCCGGGTACCACATCATCCAATCTCAGATCGCCATCGGCCACGGCGGAACGTTCGGCCGCGGCTACATGATGGGCAGCCAAGCGCAGCTGGATTTTCTGCCGGAACGCTCCACTGACTTCATTTTCGCGGTGATCGGCGAGGAGTTCGGGTTGTTGCCCTGCCTCGTGCTCCTGGTTCTCTACGGATTGGTGGTAGGGCGCGCGCTGTATCTCGCCAATCAAGGCCAGGACACGTTCGCGAGGTTGACCGGGGGCGCAATCGCGCTCAGCTTCTTCGTCTATGTATTCATCAATTCGGGGATGGTGAGCGGCATATTGCCCGTGGTCGGCGTGCCGCTGCCCCTGATCAGTTATGGCGGCACCTCCATGGTCACCTTGCTCGCCGGCTTCGGCATCCTGATGTCGCTGCACTCGCATCGCAAGCTCATCGGATCATGACGCGCTCGCCTCGATTCCACGAGTGCATGGTCCAGGTCATGATCATGGTCATGTGCGCCGGCGGCGCGTTCATCCGGCCGGCACTCGCGATCGACGTTCATCGGCCCGAGGTCAAGACCTTCATAGACGAAGTTTCCACGAAGGACTCGATCGGCAAACGACAGCTGCGCAAGTTGCTGCGCTCAGCGAAAAGCCAGCCGGCCATCATCGAGGCAATGAACCGGCCGGCCGAGAAGGCCAAGCCTTGGTACGAATATCGACCGATTTTCATTACCGAAAGACGCATTCGGGAAGGTACCGACTTCTGGATCGCACACCGCCAGGAACTCGACCGGGCCAGCGTCAAGTCCGGCGTCGCCCCGGAATACCTTGCCGCCATCATCGGGGTGGAAACCTATTACGGCCGCCTGACCGGATCCTATCGCGTACTGGATGCGCTCGCGACGCTCGCTTTCGATTATCCCGAGCGCGCCAAGTTTTTCCGTGACGAGTTGGAACAGTTCATCCTGTTGACGCGCGACACCGGCCTCGATCCGCTGACCGTCAAAGGATCCTATGCCGGAGCCATGGGCGCGCCGCAGTTCATGCCCTCGAACTACCGCCGGTACGCGGTCGACGCGGACGCCGACGGACGCATCGATCTTTGGAACGACTGGGCGGACGTGTGCGCGAGCGTCGGCAACTACCTCAAGGAGCATGGCTGGAATGCGGGCGAACCGGTACTGAGCGAAGCCGCGGCGCAAGCCGGCAAGGCCGTGGATCTCGATGGCCACAAGCTGGCGCTCAGCGATACGGTCGACTCCTTGAAATCGAAGGGCGTGGCTTTCGATAGCGCGTTGCCGCCGGATGCGCCCGCACTGCTCGTAGCAGCCGATGAACCCGAGGGCGTACATTGGCGTGTCGGCTATAACAATTTTTTTGTCATCACGCGTTACAACCACAGCGCCTTATATGCCATGGCGGTGTATGAACTTGCCGCGGCCATGAAGCAGCGGATTCTCATGCACGACACACCCGAGGCCGGGGCGGCGGCGCCTGCCGAGAGACCTGCCGCAACGACGCCTGCCGGGACAACGCCTGGCGCGGCCATGCCTGCCGCGACCACGCCTGTCACAGCGGCGCCGGTTCCAACAACCTCTTTCCGCAGGGCGCCTGCCGCAACCATGCCTGCCGCAACCATGCCTGCCGGGACATTGGCCGGCGGGCCTGAGCCGAACGAGATGTCGCGATTCGGTTCCCGACCGTGAATGCCGTGCGCGCGTTCAGTGCGGCGCTTGCGCTACTGGCTGTCGTTGACCTGTCCGGCTGCTTGGCCACACGGGTGGCAACTCCCCCATCGATTCCTGAAACGCCGCTTCCGCCGGCCACCGCGGTTCCGCCCGTCGTTCCGGACGCTGTACCGCGCGTCGAACCGCGATCGCGCTACGGAAACCCGCCGTTTTATGAAGTATTCGGCAAGCGCTACTACGTGCTGTCCTCCAGCACCGCTTACGTCGAGCGGGGGGTGGCTTCCTGGTACGGCCCGGGCTTTCATCAGGAGCGTACGTCCACCGGGGAAACCTATGATATGTACGGTATGACCGCCGCGCATAAAACATTGCCCTTACCCGCTTACGTACGCGTCACGAATCTGCAGAACGGCCGCAGCGTCGTCGTGCGCGTGAACGATCGCGGTCCGTTCGTGGGCAACCGTCTCATCGACTTATCGTATAGCGCCGCGTCGCGACTCGGCATGCTCCGCAACGGCACGGCGATGGTCGAAGTGCGCGCGATCGAGCCGAGCAGCGGAGCCGGCGCAGCATCGGCCGCCACGGCATCGACCACCACGGCGTCGATCACCCCGCCATCCGCCGGCGCGGCACCCGGTGACCCACCAAACGCCGCCACCCCGCCATCGACCGCCACGGCACCCGTTGGCCCACCGACCGCCGCCACGCCGCTTACCGACACCCCACGGGCCCCACTATTCGTGCAAGCAGGCGCTTTCGCGGACCCGAGGAATGCAGAGCGCTTGGTCGCCAAACTGCGCGGCGGCGGTTACGGCAATATTTTTGTTCGCGATGACATCATGGCAGGACGCAAGATGTATCGGGTGCGTATCGGACCCGTTCCGGACGTGCCCGAATTCGATCGCATCGTTGCTGCCTTGGAGCGTGCCGGCGTGCATGATGCGCATCTCGCGCTGGATTAGCGGCGCCAACTTATAGCGTTGGCCGTCTGCTCATCGGGCAGTTCCAATTCAAAAGTGGCGCCTTTGCCCGGCCCGTCACTGGATGCGCTCAGCGTACCGCGAAGCTCCTTGGCATTGAGCGCACAGCTGTGTAAACCGAATCCGTGCCCGTCCTTTCCCGTGGTGAAGCCGTGGTTGAAAATTCGCATTATGTTCTCTGCGGGAATGCCGACACCATTGTCGACGATGGCGATCGTGACGACGCGCTCGTTGCGCGTGAGTCGGACCGTAATTCGCTTGTCGGCGCGGCCGGATTCAACGCAAGCAAGCTGGGCGTTGCTCAGGAGGTTGACCAGGATCTGCACCACCTTGTGCTTGTCGAGCCTCAACACCGGCTGAGCCTGGAAGTCGCGGACGATTTCGACGCCGTGGCTCGTGGGCGCTGCGGCAGCGATACGCAGGGCATCCTCGATTAATTCTGTCACCGGCAACGTTTCGGTCACCCTGGCGGCCTGGGCATGGTCTTGCTGCAGGGACACGATGTCTTTGATGTGATCGACCTTTTTACGCAGGTTCTGTAATTCCGCGAGGACGGACTCCTGCTCGGCGCTCAACGAGTCTGCGAGCCCGCTGAGATAGGACGGAATCGTACGCCCGCGGGGATCGCCGGTCAGGAATTCGGCCAGATCCGTTTTGTGCTCGTTGACGAGCTTTGCGAGCTTCGCGAGACCCACGGCCTTTGTTCCCCGGATCCGATCGTGGATGACGGTAGCGGAAACATTGACGCTGTTGAGCACGTTGCCGACATTGTGTAGGACATTGGTTGCGACCTCGGCCATTCCGGCCTTGCGGGACGCCTCGACCAGCTCACGATGGGTAGCCGCAAGCTCCGCTTCCGCATTCTTACGATAGGTGATGTCTTCGTAGACGCCGAGTATTCCGAATATCTCACCGTCGGGCTTCTGCAACGGGGCTTTGCTGGTATTCAGCCAGATTGTCGCGCCCCCGGGAGTGGTCTGCGGCTCGACTATGTTCATTTTAGGTCGACCGGCCTGCATGACCTTGCGGTCGTCAGCGTTGTAAGCCTCGGCCTGCGCCTTCCATACCATGGAGGAGTCGTCCTTGCCCAATAGTTCGCTCGGATGGCCGAATCCCGCATCGCGAGCGAACAGGCTGTTGCAGCCCAGATATCGAAGAGCGCCGTCCTTCCAAAACACCCGCACGGGTATGGCTTCGATGACCAGTCGTAGCGTATTCTCGGACTGTTCGAGTTGCTGAATCGTCTCCAGCAACTGCCGCTGCTTTGCGGACAGTGCGATTTCCGCCCGCTTGCTCTCGGTGATGTCGCGCCAGCGAATCACCACGCCCGTGAACGCATTGCCCGTCCGCTGCGGGAAACAGGCTCTCTCGAAAGTACGCCCGTCCTTCAGTTCCAGCAGGTCGACGGTTTCACCCTGAACAACCGGCGCCTCCACCATTAGTCGATGAAATGCGGCCGAGTCCTTCACCATCCGCGCAGAATGTGCCCGCGTCTGCACGGCCTCCCCGCGTTCGAGGAGCCCGGGAGGGAATTCCCAAAGCTTCGCAAAGGTCGAGTTGTAGGCGATGATCTTGCCCGCCTGGTCTACCGCGACGATGCCATCCACGTTTGATTCGAGCACCGCCTGGAACAGCGACATCGAATCGGCCGGTTTCGCCGTCGTGGCCATTCAGGATGACGCTGCAGCCAGCGCAGCTCTTTCCTCGCGTGCGGCCACATCAGTATTCAAGGACGCCGGGCGCGCTGTTCGAGCATTCATCGCGCCCGAGGACTCATGAGCGGCCCTCCATGCGAGCAGCGCATCCGCCGGCATGGGCTTCGCAAACAAGAACCCTTGCAACTCATCACAGCCCAGCTTCCGGAGGATATCGCGCTGCGCTGCAGTCTCGACGCCTTCCGCGACGACTTTCAATCCCAGCGCGTGAGCGAGGCGAATCACGGCATCGACGACGGCGCGAGCATCGGGGCACGAATCGAGGTCATTGACGAAACTACGGTCGATCTTCAGCTGACTCGCGGGCAATTGACGCAGGTAGCTGAGACTGGAATAGCCGGTACCAAAATCATCGATCGACAGAAATACTCCAATGCTCGCCAGCCCCTCGAACGTACGCTGCGTGGCCGCGACGTCTTCCATCGCTACCGATTCGGTAATTTCACACAGCAATTGCGAGCCGTCGACTCGGTGCCGGCGCAAGGCTTCACCGATGCGCTCGGTCAGGCCCTCTTCGCGCAGCTGGTAGACCGACAAATTGATCGCCACCTGCATGTGCACGCTTTCATCGGCCCAGGCTCGAATCTGTCGGCAGGCCTCGTTGATGACCCAATTGCCGAGGCTGTTGATGAGGCCGAAGCGTTCGGCGATGGGAATGAAATCATTCGGACTGACCATGCCGGTGCGCGGGTGATTCCAGCGCAGCAACGCCTCGACACCACTGATGCGCAGACCCTCCCCAAAGACCTTGGGTTGGTAAAACAGCTGCAGCTGACCGAATTCGATGGCATGGCGCAAGTCGTTGCGAATCGTCAGCTGCTCCTGAGGCCCCCCGTCCATGTGGGGTTCGAATAGCACGTAGGTGTTACCGCCGGAACGTTTCGCGATATACATGGCCGCATCGGCGTGCGTCACGAGTTTGTCCTTCTCGCCATGATCCGGAAAAAATACGATTCCCACGGATCCGCTGATGCTGATCTGCTGACCGGGGAGATCGAACGGCTGCGCGAGTGCCTCGAGGATGCGCCGCGCGAGTTGCACGGAGTCGGCTTTGCTGGCGGCCCCCTCCACCAGCAGAACGAATTCATCACCTCCGAGACGCGCCAGCGTATCGCTTTCACGAACCACCCCCTTCAATCGGGTGGCAACTTCTTGGAGCAGCAGATCGCCGACGCTGTGGCCGAAGGAGTCGTTGACCGGTTTGAAGCCGTCGAGGTCGAGGAGGAGTATGGCAAGTCTTTCGGGATTCGACCCGCCGGTGCGTGTCCCGCCCCGCTCGTAGCGCGCGACCGCATGCCTCAATCGATCATCGAACAGGGCTCGATTGGCCAACCCGGTCAACGGGTCGAGATAAGCCTGTTTACGTAATTCGTCATTGGCCACATGCAGGGATTTTCCCAACCGCCGCTGCGCATCTAGGGTGGATGCCAGAAGCGTCAGGGCCAACAACGCCACCGACAACACGGCCACCAGATTTCCGAGATAGCCACCGGCCAGCGAAGCGGCACTGAGACACACGGCATCGAGCGGGAAGCTCGCCGCGGCCATCGCGGTATAATGCATGCCGCTGATGGCGAGGCCCATGACGAGAGCGGCGGCTGGCTGATACAGCCAACCGCGATGAAGGCTGGCGCGACGCAACCAGAAAAATATGACTAATGCCGCCGCCGAGGCGCCGACCGCGATGGCGACCGAAGCACCGATCAGCCACGGGTTCCAGACAATTCCGGGTGTAATCGTCAGCGCGGCCATGCCGATGTAGTGCATCGCGCACACGCCCGCCCCCATCAACAGCGAGCCGATGCCCAAACGAGGCATCGTGAGTGAACCACGGCTCGCCACCGCCAGCGCCATCGCGCAAACCGCCACCGCCGCAAGCCAGGACAAGAAGGTCAGCAGCTTGGCGTATCCCAGAGCGATCGGTAACGAAAAGGCCAGCATGCCGAGGAAGTGCATGGACCAGATGCCCGTGCCCATCGCGATGGACCCGCACGTCCACCAACCCACGGCGACGAAGTGTTCGCGGGTCCGCGAGCGTTTCGCAAGGTCGAGGGCGACGTATGAGGCGAAGCTGCCGATCAGCACCGACGCGACCACCATCGTCGGGTCGTAGCTCGAAGGCAGGTAGTTCATCATTGACCCCGCGAGTAAGCCAGATTCAGCCGGGTGGTTCTGATGAAGTAATCGAACTCGTCCCCGTAACTACGCTATCGGCCTGCTTTGCGTTTACTTGATGCGGGTACTCCGGGGTACTCGATGTGGGGCGCTGCGCGAGTGTGGCCCCCTCGATGGTGCCTCGATGTGCTCATCGGCTCGGAGAAAGGGATGTATTTGACATACACCGAAACGGCTCCCAGTGTCGGTCAGATTCGAAGTATCTGTCTTCATGAAAAGAGATACAGAACATCCTAGGCTCCGGGGGGGGAGTTCAGGGCCAAGGGATCCTGGGCTTCGAGATTTAGGCGTGTCGCTTTCGGGGGGCGGATTTGAAGGCCCCCGTATCGAGGCCGCGATAGGCCGCGGCAGCCTTGACGACGATGCAGTTGCGGCCCGCTGCCTTCGCCTCATACAACGCCTCATCGGCCAGCTGCACGGCACCCTCTGCCGTACGGCCCAGCTTCGGCGTCACGAAGGCGACACCGACGCTGACCGTCACCCCGGGGTTCAACCGACCTTCGGTATCGGGGGGATTGATGACGAGGTTTTGCACGCTTTCACGCAGGCGCTCGGCGGTGTCCTGTACGTGCGACAACGGAAAGTCATATAGAATCGCGACGAACTCCTCGCCGCCGTAACGCGCCGCGAGATCCAACGGCCGCTGCGTAACCTCCTGCACGGTTTGCGCCACGCGGCGCAGCGCCTCATCGCCGGCCTGGTGTCCGAATTCATCGTTGTATCGCTT
Source organism: Pseudomonadota bacterium (assembly GCA_030799355.1). Classification (GTDB taxonomy): domain Bacteria; phylum Pseudomonadota; class Gammaproteobacteria; order Steroidobacterales; family Steroidobacteraceae; genus Bog-1198. The sequence continues at coordinate 6,998 of JALYHP010000113.1, read as the reverse complement.
GAAATGATCGATATCGATCATCAGCACGGCGATCGAGCGTTGATCGCGCAAGGCGTGCTGCCACACGCGCGCCAAGTGCTCATCGAACGCGCGTCGATTCATGAGCCCGGACAGACCGTCGCGCGCGACCAGGTCGCCGAGCAACGCCGCTTCGAGAAAATTGCGGCGATGGGATCGCTCCGAGTCACGGCACACAATGGCTCCAATCAGGCACGTCAATGTCATGTTTACGAGACATTCCACCAATCCGGGCGCCGGAAGACCGACCACGATCGATGTAATTTGGAAACTCACAATTGTGATTGCCGCCGCGACCACGGCTTGGCGAAACAGCAGTCCGCTAAAAAAGAAAATCGCCACCAAGTTCAGTATCTCGGAGACAAGTTGGTCCTGGTGACCGGCGGCATAATTGATGGCGATGAATGAGGCAATCAGCGCGCTCAGAAGGGGCACCAGGACTTGGGCAACCGCGAGGTAGTTGCGTTCGTAGCGCGAGCTCCAGGCCAGCCACAACAGCACGAAGGCGCACGGAACGTGAATCAGTTTCGCGACGGACAGCGGATGGGCAATGCCGGCACTCCACAACTGCATGCTCGTAAAGGTGACCGCCAAAATGCACGCCCAGGTGAACCACGTCCGCACGCGCAGCCGAGCCCAGCGCAGGTGGGCAAGTCTGAATTCTCCTTCCAACGGCCCCGCAAAGCGCAGTTGCGCGCCGCCGCGGGCCAGTTCACGCGCGTACGGTGAAATAGGCAAATCTTCCAGCCTCGGATGCGCGGCAAGCATGATTGCAGTTTATCATGGCCGCGATCTACACCCGACCGAGCGTCGGACCGTTCAACGGAGCCGCTCATAACTTGCACGCCCCCCCGGGCCGGCGACGTCTAAATCTTCCCGCGTCGATCCTTCGGCAATCTGAATACGCCGGTCCGGAGGCCATCGTAGTTCTCCGCAGCGCTGACGACGACGCGGTTGCGGCCGCCTTCCTTGGCTTCGTACAACGCTTCGTCGGCCATTTGCACCAGGCCCTTCGCAGAACGGCGCAGCGTGGGAGTTACCAGAGCCACGCCCACGCTCACCGTCACATCCGGGGGGAGCCGCGGCCGTGCGGCATCGCGCGCGCTGATTTCAAGGTTCTGCACGCGCTCTCGCAGCCGTTCGGCGATGTCCTGCACGTGCGGCAGCGCGAGATCATAGAGAATCACCGCAAATTCCTCACCGCCGTAACGCGCCGCCATATCCAACGGGCGGCGGGTAAATTCCTGTACGGTCTGTGCGACGCGGCGCAGCGCCTCATCGCCGCCCTGGTGGCCGAATTCGTCGTTGTATCGCTTGAAATGATCGATATCGATCATCAGCACAGCGACCGACCGTTGATCGCGCAGCCCGAGTTCCCACACGCGGACGAGGTGCTGGTCGAAGGCCCGTCGATTCATCACGCCCGAGAGTCCGTCGCGGTCGATCATCTCGGCGATCAATGCGGATTCCAGGAAATTGCGCCGATGGGATTGTTCGGATTCCCGGCTAACAATCGCGCCGACGATGCCCAGCGCGATCAAGTTTACGAAAGCCATCAATAGGATGTTCATGGGTATGCCGCCGATGAGCGCCGTGGCTCCGAAGCTGACGATGGTCAGCGCTGCGGTCAACAGTATTTTCCGGTAGAAGAGGCCCATCAAGAAGAAGATCGCCACCACTTCGATCGCCTGGCCGGCGAGTTCCGCCTGGTGCCGCCCGAGGAACGACAGCGCTGTAAATATCGACACGAGCATGCCCGTGACAGGCACCAGCAGAGGCGCAACGGACATGAAATAGCGCTCGTAATAGCGGCTCCAAGCCAGATACACGAGCACCCCATACAAGAAAATGAGGAGTAATTGTGCGATGCCGAGCGGGCTGGATAACTCTGCGGGCAACACTTTGGCGGCGGCCGACACGATGCTGCTTGCCCCGCGACCGAGAACCATATGCGCACGCGCAGCCGCGCCCAGCGCAGATGTGATATTTCATACTCGCGTTCAAGGGGTGCCGCGAAGCGCAGGTTCGCCACGCCGCGGGTCAACTCATACGCGTAAGGAGAGTTGGGGAAATCTACCGGCCTCGGATTGGCGAGGAGCATCCGCTATGCTAACACGCTCGGCACCAGAAGGGCCGCGACGTGCCTCGTTCAAGGTTTGACCCACGGCGGCCGGGCGCCGGTGGGCGTTACGCGCGCGAGCTTTCTCGTGGCGCGCAGTCGCTGCGCAAGGTCCCGGCACTGGCGTTGCCATGGTCGTAACGGCTCGCCAAGCACAGCATTAGGGGATTCGCTGAGTTGGCGCGAGTCGCGACCTCCGTCACACACAGCCCGACTCTCGCCCTCTGTCCGTTGCGTAGACTCGCGACCATTACCCGCCGTGGTTCGCTTTTATTGCAATTGTTTATTCAATTGTTTTCATTTCAATCGTTCGCGAATGATGCCTATGCAAATTGTCCGCTTCCATGGATTGGCATTGATCGGCATCCTGGCATCGGTGAGCCCTCTGCTGAGCGGCTGCTGGTCGGACAGGTCTACCAGTACTCAAGACACCGTCATGGTCACCCGCTCGGCCACCGGCACCTTTGCCGCCGTCAATGGAGGCAGCAAAGCGATCACGCTCACTTTCAATTCGAGCGATGCGAACGCCATATCGAGCCTTTCGGTCACTTCCGGTTTGTCCACGCTGCCGGCAGGCTGGAGCGGACCGGCCGCGTTCAGCTGCGCGACCGTGACGAGCGGCAGCGGCTGTGTACTCACCCTCACCTACGCGCCGACGGCGGATGCGGCCGGCACGCTGACCATTGCCTATCGGTACACCAGCAACAACGGCGTGATGCTGACCGGTTCGGCCGCAATCCTCTACGCCTCCACGGCGCATGACACGGTGACTGCGACCGCGGCCCCCAGCGGTCAGATCAATGCCATTGTCGGTGCAAGCCAGCAGGCGGCATTGACCTTCACCACCGATGACGGCAATCCGGCGACCGCTTTGACCGCGACTCTGGCGTCGCTGCCCCCGGATTGGACCGGTCCTTCCGCCAGCTTCAGCTGCGCCACGGTCAGTACGGGCAGCGGGTGCCTGTTGCCGCTGACCTTTGCGCCGAGCGCCGCGGGCAGCGGGTCATTGACCTTGAACTATAGCTATACCGACAATGCCGGAGCGGCAAACACGGGGACGGTGAGTCTGGCCTACGCGGCTACCGCTCACGACAATGTCGTCGGGACTGCCGCACCGTCGGGGCAGATCGATGCCATCATCGGCGGTGGGTCCCAGCCGGTGAGCGTCACCTTCACCACCGATGACCACAATGTCGCCACCGCGCTGACGGTCAACACGGATCTCACGGCGCTGCCGAGCGGCTGGAGCGCAACCGGGACCAATTTCGCCTGCGCCAGCGTTGCCACCGGCAACGGTTGCCAGTTGCAGCTCAGTTATGCACCCACCGTGGCGGCTGCGGGAACATTGACATTGGCCTATGGCTACCGCGACTCCGCCGGGACGGCGAAGAACGGCAGCCTCAATATTGCTTATACCGGCACTGCGCACAACAACGTCATCGGCGCCGCTTCGCCATCGGGTCAAGTGAACGCCGTCGTGGGAGCCGGCGCCCAATCGGTTTCCGTGAACTTCACCACCGACGGCGGCATCGCCAGCGCGTTGACGTTGACCACCGCGTTGAGTTCGCTGCCGAGCGGCTGGACCAGCACGGCGACCAGTCTGACCTGCACCAGTGTGGCCTCCTCGGGGAGCGCGTGCCAATTGCCTCTGAGTTACGCGCCGGTGGCGGTGGGTTCGGGCACGCTCACCCTGAATTACAGCTACACCGACGATGCCGGCCATTCCGCAACCGGCACGGTGAGCATCCCGTATGCATCGACCGCCCACGACACCGTGAGCGGCGCGGTATCGCCCTCCGGCACGATAGGCATTGCCGTCGGTGCCAGCCAGGCCGTGACCGTGACCTTCACCAGCAGCGACGGCAATGCGGCCAGCAGTCTCACGATTGCGAGCGGCGGCAGCGGTGGCCTGGCTTCGCTGCCGAGTGGCTGGAGCGTCGCAGGCGGCGCGACATCCTTCGCGTGCAGCAGCATCAGCAGCGGTGCGGGCTGCACCTTGCATCTGACGTACGCGCCGGTGGCCGGCGGCACCGGCACGCTCACGCTAAACTTCGGCTACTTGGACAATGCCGGCACGGCACAGACCGGCACCGTCAGCATGGCGTATGCAGGCTTGGCACAACATGCGTACGTCAGCGATTTCCGTAATGGACTGTACCTGTGCGCCGTGGACGCGACCGCGGGCACGTTGGCCGCTTGCCAAACGACGGGGGGAGTCAGCAGCGCATGGAGCGTCGCCTTCTTCAGCGGCACCACCGCGAATTATGCGTACGTGGTCGACGGGTCGAGGACGCACATCTACCTATGCACCGTGAATGGCGACGGGACGCTGTCGAGTACCTGCAGCATTCAGGGCGACCATTATGACTACCCCGAACACGTAACGGTATTGGGCACGACGCTGTATGTCGCCGATCAGGGATCACCCGGCGGCGGAGAGGTGACGGTTTGCACCATCAACAGCGCGGATGGCACCTTATCCGGCTGTAGGGTCACTGGCTCCGGGAGCGGACTCAACTACGCGAGCGGCGTCACGTTCGGGAGCGGTTTCGGCTACGTGGAGACGGACAACAACGGGCTGTACACCTGCGACTTCGATTCGGCGGCCGGGTCACTGACCAATTGCGCCGTGGCCGGGACGTCGTCTGCGGTTGGTAGTGCATGGAATATCGTCATCTCCGGGGGAATAGCCTACGTCGCCAACTCCACGACCGGGCTCACCACCTGCTCGGTCGACGGCGCCGGAGTGCTGTCGTCGTGCAGCAGCACGAGGCTGGGTAGCTCAGTGGCTGCGACGGGAGTGGATGTCCACGGAGGGTGGGTGTACGTGAGCGGCTGGAATTTCTTCGGCACTTCCGCCGTCTATTTCTGTCCGATCAGCGGCAGCACCGTCTCCGGCTGCGCCGTCGCGGTATCGGACGGCAGTGGCAGCGGGTTCCGCTACCCCACCGACATCGTCATTCATTGACGGGGCCGGCCCGGTGACCGCGGGGGCGCTGCGTAACGATCGCAGCCCGGTGAGAATGCATCTCATTATTGTTTACAAACAAGAATGATTCCTATTTAATGGCTCAAGCGCTTATTCGCGCGGCATGGGAAAGCGAGATCGGGCTAGTGGCAATCACAACCCTAAGAGGCGGCGGCGGGATCGTCGGTTATCGCGAGTCCTACGGTTATGAGGTCAGCGGCGCGGCCCTCTCCTGCAAGCACCGACGGCGTCAAGCGAGTGCTCGCCACTAATGCCGTCGCGCCCAAGTAACACCGCGCCTTGGGTCGCGCGGATGCGGCCCCTGCTCGGAACGCTGGTCGAAATCCGCGCGAGCGGCTCGTCGTTGCGCGTGGCCGACGCGGTCGCCGCGGCATTCGCCGCGATCGAGCGAGTGCAGCGGTTGATGAGCTTTCACGATGAGCGCAGCGATGTATCCCGGATCAATGCGGTTCCGGTTGGCCGCGAAGTGACCGTCGACCCCGACACCTACCACGTACTGCGCCATGCACGGGAACTCGGGCGCGGCTCCGACGGTGCGTTCGACATCGCCATCGCACCGGCGTTGGTATCGGCCGGGCTTCTACCCTCCCCGCCGAACGGCGAGCATCATCCCGCTCCTCCATCCGGTACCGAAACCCTCAGCGGGCGGTTCAACGACCTCGAATTGCTCCCAGGCCATGCCGTGCGCTGGCGAAAGAAGGGATGTATCGATTTGGGAGGCATCGCCAAGGGCTATGCGGTCGATTCAGCGGTCGCGGCGCTGCGATCGCACCGGCTGGCGCATGGCCTGGTGAATGCCGGGGGCGACCTGCGTTGCTTCGGCGGGCCATGGCCGATCCATGTACGCTCGGTGGCAGACCCCACGGCATTGCTTGCCATAGGCAGCCTGAGCGATGCGGCCATCGCAACGTCGGCGGGATATTTCCACCGCATGCAAGCGGGATCCCGGGCGGTTGAACCGCTCGTCGATCCCGAGCGCGGCTGCTGCGTGGCTTGGGACGCGAGCATCAGCGTCATCGCCGCACAGTGCATGACCGCCGATGCCCTGACCAAGGTCGTGCGGCTCGCGCCCGCCTCGGTGGCCTATATGCTGGACCGCTACGATGCGCAGGCCATCGTGCTCGACGAGCTGGGCGTACGTACCTGGGGGCGAAATAGGCTGTCATGCGACGCATCGAGCGCAAAGCATTTAACGGCTGAGGCTGCGACCGCATGACTCGCCGCGGGCCTTACCATCATCCGCCCGCCCGCCTGAGCAGTCGCCATCAGCGCTGGCTGTATGGGGTGAGTGGGGCGTTGCTCCTATCGGGTCTCGGTTGGCTGGTGAGCCACTACATGCTCGCCGGCAATGACCTATCCGTCGCTTTCGAATTCGGCGGCTTGCCGCACCCGGCCGAACCGTGGTGGTTACGGCTGCACGGCGCAGCCATGCTGGGGTTCTTGGTGGTATTCGGTTCGCTGCTCCCGGGTCACGTCGTGCACGGTTGGCGGCATCGGCGCAATCACCGCAGCGGCCTTTTCATGCTCGTTACCGTCAGCGCGCTGACGCTCACCGGGTACTTGCTTTATTACTGGGCCGAAGAATCGACGCGCCCATGGATCAGTGCGGCGCATTGGGTCCTCGGGCTCGGTGCGACACTCGGACTAGTTCTGCACGTCATTGGGAAGCGGAGCGCGCGGCCGATCAGGGCCGATTCCCGGGCACTACGGCGCGGGCTGAGCCGCTAACCGCTAACCGCTAACCCGGAGTTCCCCGCGATTTTTATAGCCGAGTAGTCAGCAGGTCCCTGGTTTTTCCGTGTTTTGCGCGATATAGGGTGCATTACATGGGTACATATTGTAGTCACTAAATAGTTGACTATAGGTTCGTCG
>JALYHP010000101.1 GCA_030799355.1 Pseudomonadota bacterium | reverse complement strand
TGAAATTCCTGCACCACCCCCGATATCGTGCGCTGCGCTGTCCGGTCGAACATCCCATAGGAATGGTGCGCCAACGCCGCACCGCACCCCAGCACCGATAAGCCAAACCCAATGCCCATTAGCCGTAGGTTCACCAGAATTCCTTTATCTTTCACGACACACCCTCCGTTCAGCTGTTTGATAGCGCAGTCATCATCCAGGCGGCGGCCCGCCAGGTGCAGCCCCCGCTGGCGGCGGCACCGCTTCGGGTGGTCCCGCGGGCGGTCCCCGTGATCCGGGTGGCGGCGAGTGCGCCGTGATATCGGCGATCGCCAGCCGCGTCTCACGCAGCGGATCGTCGGCCGCATGCCACTGATCGTCGATCACCATGATGGCGCGCCGCTTCGTGTCGAATGCCGGCCACTGCGGGATCTTCGCGTTGTTCGGATTTCCCGTCTTGGCAAAGCTCACCCAGGCCGAGCTGACCTTGTCCGCCAACGCCTGCTGCTCGGCTGTCACCGGCCCGATGATCGGCGCGGCATGCGCCAGACTGTCGAACACATACGGAATCTCCAGCGTATGCACCGCACGCAGCTTGCCGTCGCGCACCGGCGTGTGCTTGGTGAAATAGTACACGTACACCGGCGCACCGCCCTGGTCCGCCTTGCGCTCCGCCTCGGTGATAATGGCCTGGCTCAGGCTCACCTGACTCGCGATCAGTTGAAACAAATATGTGTTGTCCTTGCCCGGATAGACGCGACGGAACACGTCGATCAATCGATCGGCGTCGCTGTCATTGACATGCGCGGCACCTTTCACCAACTCGTGCAATTTAGCATCGTCGATTGGATCGAGCGGTGTCGTGGGAAAGAACGTGGCCTCGGTCTCATTCGAGCCCACCATGAAAGGCACGTCACGGGATGCCGACAGCGCCTGCGGATCGAATGGTTGGTGAGCGAGAGTAATGCCGTCAAGGATCGGAGCCGCCATGACTCGAGCCTCCGACATGACATCGAGCAGCCGGTCCGCTGGGACCGCCTGCAGCTCGCTGATGCTCTTGACGCCCAGCGCCTCGACAAAGCGCTTGGCGGCAGCGGTGGCCTGCTCTTTGGTGTTGATACGCAATATGGCGCCGCTTTCGCCGACGGCGCGGTGAAACAGGCCCTTGGCGGAGGGCATGCTCATGAGAACCGCAACCTTGGCTCCGCCGCCGGATTGACCGGCAATGGTCACATTGCCCGGGTCGCCGCCAAAATGGGCAATGTTGTCGCGTATCCACTGCAGCGCGGCCTGGCAGTCGAGGATGCCGACGTTGCCGGAGTCGGCATAGCGCGGCCCGTACAGCTCCGCCAGGTACAGAAAGCCGAGGACATTGAGCCGATGGGTGACAGTCACGAGCACCACATCGTGCTTCTCGACCAGATTGCGCCCGTCATAGCTGGTGGCATTGCCCGATCCGGCCGCAAAGCCGCCGCCGTGATACCAGACGATGACCGGGCGCCTGCCCGAGCGCGGCCCGACCGCAGGGGTGGAGATGTTCAGATACAGGCAGTCCTCGGACTGCGGAGCTGTTTGCGACATCGCCTGCTCTTCGGCCAAGGGCGCTCCGCCATGCTGCGGCGACATGCCGCCCGCGACCAGCGTGTCGCGCACGCCCTTCCAGGGTGGCACCGGCTGCGGCGCCAGCCAGCGGTTTTCACCCGCCGTCGAGGCCCCGTACGGCACGGCCTTGAACACCTTCACCGCACCGTCGTGATAGCCGCGAATGCGGCCCGCGCGCGTCATCGCCTCCGGACCGGGCTCCCGAGCATGCGCGATCATCGAGCCCAGCGGCGCTCCCATTGCCCCAGCCGCCAGCGCCGCGGCGCTCATCAGCACCGTGCGCCGATCCATGCGCGCCTCGGGCCGGGTCGGCTCGTTCGCGGGCTTACTCGATGGCTCACTCATGAGGTCAATCCTTACGTGTTCGCGCCGCTCTCGGCTTGCTTTCGGCTCAGCTTGCTTTTCAGTCGCGCTGTGCCGTCAACTGCCCGGCGGGGCCGGCGGCGGCGGTGCACCCGCTCCTGCGCCCGCCGGTGCTGCTCCACCCGGCCCGGGCGGCGGCCCACCCGGCGCGCGCGGATTCCATTTGTGTCCGTCGGCAAACGTCACCACCCCGAGCCAGCCGGCGTGCCGGCCGTCCTTCATCGGATGCGTCGCCACCGTCACCTTGTCGCCGGGCTTGAACGTGTCCTTGCGCAGCACTGAATTGGGCGAAGTGCCTCCGCCGGCCGGCGACGGGCCCTCGAAGGACCACTGCTCCTCCTTGCCCTGCGGATCCATCGATACCACCTGCAGCCAGGAATGCGGATTCATGAATTGCCATTCCTTGACCGTGCCGCTGATCATCATCGTCTTGTCCATGTCGAACATCGCCGCCGAATGATGCGCCAGCGCCGGTACCCCGCCCATCAGGGCGGCCACACCGACCAGCGCCACCAATTTGTGCTGTTTCATCTTCGCCTTCCTCATGACTGTGTCCATTG
>JALYHP010000054.1 GCA_030799355.1 Pseudomonadota bacterium | reverse complement strand
GCACGGCGGCCAAGAGCGGCATGTTCATGTTCATAGATACCGACCTCAAGTACGACTTGCCGCAGGCGGTCATCGTGATCGATCGCGACAAAGCCGCACAGCTCGGATTGACCATGACTCAGGTAGGTAGTGCGCTCAGTTCGATGCTCGGCGGCAACTACGTGAACTATTTCAGCATGGACACGCGCTCCTACAAGGTCATTCCCCAGGTAGAACGGCTGTCGCGGCTGAACACCAGCCAGCTGTTGAACTATCCGATCGCCAACATCGGTGGCGTGCCTATCCCTCTATCGAGCATTGCCACGCTGCGCTCGGTCACGGTACCGGAAACCTTGAATCATTTCCAGCAATTGAATTCCGCCACCCTGTCCGGAGTCATGTCGCCGGGAGTCTCCCTGGCCGATGCCCTGCAGTACCTCAAGAATCTCGCGGCGCGCACCCTGCCCCAGGGATATAGCGTCGACTACGGCGGACAAGGCCGGCAATTCGTGGCGGAGTCCGGCGGCATCATGGGCACGTACGCATTCGCGGTCATCATCGTCTTCTTGGCGCTGGCGGCTCTGTTCGAAAGCTTCCGCGATCCTCTGGTCATCCTGATCTCGGTTCCCCTCTCCATCGCCGGCGCACTCATCTTCATCGCCCTTGGGGTGGGCGGCGCCAGTCTGAATATCTACACCGAAGTCGGCCTCGTGACGCTCATGGGCCTCATCAGCAAGCACGGAATCCTGATCGTCGAAGTGGCGAACACCGAGCAGCAGACCGGCAAGAGTAAGCAGACCGCCATCGTGGCCGCGGCCGGTACCCGGCTACGTCCCATTCTGATGACCACCGCCGCCATGGTGCTCGGCGTGATCCCGCTGGTATTCGCCACCGGCGCGGGCGCTGCTTCCCGATTCGCCATCGGGCTGGTGATTTCGACCGGACTGTCGATCGGCACCGTGTTCACATTGTTCGTGGTGCCCGGGGTGTACATGCTGCTCGGCGCTACCCACGGTCACGAAGAGCTCAGCGAGGATCTGCGCGCGGCGCCGAGCACAGGGTAAGTGCCGAGATAAAACAATGCGTTACACGCTATTCAGCGCCGCCGTTTAAGGTGCGCGGCCCGGCCCCGGCTCCATGAAAGCGCGTGAGCCGGCCGCCTCCCGCGCGCTGCGAGGCGCCGCCGGGTTCGTGCAAATTCTGCGTTGCGTTCGCGATTGTCTTGTATATTCCATCCGCAGCGACTTGATTTGACAGCGGTCGCTCGCCCGCGTCAGCCTCGAAACTGCTTTAAGTCGCTTTTTTAGCTCCATAGGGCCCGCATGATCAGCGCTTGGGAAAATTTGCACTTTGCCATGCTGGAACTGGTGCGCTCGACGCCCATCAAGCAGCGGCTGGTAGGGGCCTACCGACGGCATCTGGTGTTTATACCCGAGGACCAGCTGCCCCTCGAGGTTCGCGATTCTTTCGCGCAGATGATGCGCTCGATGTGCGCAGTGCAGCCCTTGCGGGGCGAGGACGCGGTAGCCTCCTCGGTGCGCAAAATGTCCAATCAGGAAGCGGATGACTGCGCCGCGCTGATCGTCGAGATCTTCGGCATCACCTGCCGCGCCCTGCTCAACGGCGCGCGACAGAGCGCCGCCGTGGTGCAGTTGCACACGGAACACGAGTCGAGCGAAGCGCGCACGAGCGACGCTTGCCAGCCCGAGGATACCGAGATAGGCCTGGCCCTTGATTTCCGTGCCAAAAGTGCCGGTAGGATATCTCTGTAATTTTGGGAATTCGCATCGTTACAGTTGACGATGCATCTCCGTACGTTGACGTACGGACGCGCTGATCACCTACATTTCGGATGCGCTCCACCGCCATTCACGAACCTCCGGCAGGTCCTGTCCATGCACTTGAATGTAGCGCCGGTGCTCAATCAGTTTGTCGCGCAGTTCCTGTTTGAGGTAGATACCCCGGTCGCCGGTTTGCGGTAATCGCTCGATGGCGTCGATCACCAAGTGGAAGCGGTCTAGGTCGTTCAGCACCGTCATGTCGAACGGCGTGGTGATGGTGCCTTCTTCTTTATATCCCCGGGCATGAATATTGTGGTGGTTCGTGCGACGGTAGGTCAGGCGGTGAATCAGCCAGGGGTAGGCATGAAAGGCGAATATCACCGGCTTGTCGCGGGTGAACAGTTCGTCGAATTCCGTATCGCTCAAGCCATGCGGGTGCTCGCTCTGGGGCTGCAACTTCATGAGATCGACCACATTCACTACACGGATTTTAAGATCCGGCAGGCGTTTGCGCATGATCGACACCGCGGCCAGCGTTTCGAGCGTGGGCACATCACCGCAGCAGGCCATCACCACATCCGGATCGGCGTCCTGATCGTTGCTCGCCCACGGCCATAGGCCGATGCCACGGGTGCAATGTTTCACCGCTTCGTCCATGGTCAACCACTGCGGAGCGGGATGCTTGCCCGCCACTACCACGTTGACGTAGTGGCGGCTGCGCAGGCAATGATCCATGACCGAGAGCAGACAGTTGGCATCGGGCGGTAGGTACACGCGCACGTATTGCGCCTTCTTGTTGACCACGTGGTCGATAAAGCCTGGATCCTGGTGGGTGAACCCATTGTGATCTTGACGCCAGACATGCGAGGTCAATAGATAGTTCAGCGAGGCGATCTTGCGGCGCCACGGCAGACCGGCGGTGATTTTCAGCCATTTCGCATGCTGGTTGAACATCGAGTCGATGATGTGGATGAATGCTTCGTAGCAGTTGAACAGGCCGTGCCGGCCCGTGAGAAGGTAGCCCTCGAGCCATCCCTCGCACTGATGTTCACTCAACATCTCCATCACCCGGCCGGTGCGCGCCAGGAACTCATCTGTGGGCTGCGTTTCGGCATTCCATTGTCGCTTCGTGGTGTCGAAGACGGCGCCGAGTCCATTGGACAATGTCTCGTCCGGGCCGAACAACCGGAAATTGGCAGCCGGGAGGTTCAACTTCATGATGTCGCGGAGGAACGGGCCCAGAACGCGCGTGTCGCCGATGCCCGGCGCACCGGGCGAGACCACGGTCACCGCATAGTCCCGAAAATCGGGCATGCGTAGATCGTGAAGCAGCATCCCGCCGTTAGCGTGTGGATTCGAACCCATGCGTCGCTCGCCCTTGGGCGCGAGACTTCTCAGCCAATCCTCCAGCAGCCGCAGATGCTCTGGATGCTCTCGGGGATCCGACAACGGCACTTGATGCGAACGATGCGTCCTTCGATTTGCAGCCCGTCGACGACTTTCGGACCGGTCCACCCCTTGGGCGAATTGAGCACGATCATCGGCCATCGCGGACGCTCCGTGTGTCCGAGCACGCGCGCTCCATGCTGGATCCCCTTGACCCCTTACTCAGTGCGGCTGGTGGGTCCGGCCTTCGCGAGCGCATCGGACCAGGGGGTCCCGGCCTCTATGGGTTTTCGCCAGCCCATCAATTTGCGTGGCTCGTTGAAGGCCATCGCACCGACGAGCCGCCCGGCACGGCCCGTCACGGCGACGAATCGCCCTTCTTCGATGGAGCCGTGCACCAGGCTGACGTCGTCGCCCGGCTTGATCCGCCCCACGATTT
>JALYHP010000050.1 GCA_030799355.1 Pseudomonadota bacterium | reverse complement strand
TGCGGCCCTTGGGACCCAGCGTTACCTTGACGGCATTCGCCAGAATATTCACACCCTTGAACATGCGTTGCCGAGCGTCGTCGCTGAAGCGTACTTCTTTAGCTGCCATATGCTGATACCTCTAAATTAAATGTTTTGCGATTGACTAGTGAACGGTTCACCGAAGGGCTTATTTGCCTTCGACCACGGCCATGACGTCTTCCTCACGCATGACGACCAGTTCATCGCCATCCATCTTCACTTCGGTTCCGCTGTACTTACCGAATAGAATCTTGTCGCCGACCTTGAGGTCGAGCGGACGAATCTCGCCATTTTCCAAAATCTTGCCCTTGCCGACGGCAACCACTTTCCCGAAAATGGGCTTCTCGGTCGCAGTATCCGGGATCACGATGCCGCCTGGGGACTTACGCTCTTCTTCTTCTCGTTTCACGATCACACGGTCATGAAGGGGACGAATCTTCATAAGACAAGACTCCTATGCTCTGATTTTGGGGTGGACGGAGTGAAGGCTTGTTAGCACTCCTCACTCGTGGCTGCTAATAATAGCGACGGATTGTGACGATTCAAGGGGCGCCGCAGTATTTTTGCAGGGGAGGCCTCGAGGTACCCCCTGACAGCGGCGGGCGGGGCGCCGGGGCGGTCCAGGTAGCGTGGGGTATCGCAAGCACCGCGGGGGAGGCGCGGGGGCGGCGTAGCGCGTACGTCCGGGGGGCAGGTACCCCGTGGGCGGGGGCATCGCATCGCGGGTACCGCGGTGGCGCCCCGGTACTGCACCGCCTGCGCCGGCGGGATCTCGCGACGGATGCGCCCACCGTGTGGCGGGCCGCGAAATGCCGCCGAAATACTATAGAGTGCCGGGCATGAAGCTGCTGATAGGCGTGACGGCCCTGCTCGCGGCGAGCCTCGGCCTGGCGGGGCTCGCCGGCGCGAAACCCTGGTGGATGCGCGGCGTGGAATCCAACGAGAACGACTTCTTACCGCCCGACGTGGCGTTTCGAGTGGCTTCCCGAGTGGATGGCAAGGTGCTGCGGGTTCGATGGGTGATCGCGGACGGTTATTACTTGTACCGGCAACGAATGCGGATACAGGCCGAAAGCGAGGGCTTGGTGCTGTCCGCGCCCGCCTTTCCCGTGGGGCTCATCAAGACCGATCCCTACCTCGGCACGCAGGAGATCTACATCCAGCAGGTCGAGGCGCCCGTCGCCTTCAGCCGCCTGGATGGGGGCGCGCATCCCCTCCAGATCAAGGTGACCTACCAGGGCTGCGCGGAGGCCGGATTGTGCTACCCGCCCCTCTCGAAGGTGCTCTTTCCGGAGAGTGCCGCGCCGGTGCGAGCGCCGCCGCACCCCTGGGAGGGCTTGGCGATCGGCGGGGGCGGCGTTGCCTTCCTCGTGGCAGGGCTGTTGCTGCGTAAAGGCCGCCGCCTCGGTACGCCGGGGCTCTGAGGGTTCACCCCGTGCGCTCGATCCGCACTGACCGCCTGTTGTGTATCGCCGGTATCTCGCTGGTGGTGTTGTCGGGAATGTGGGCGGGCTTATGGGTGTACTCCGGTCACGGATCCGATCACCGATCCGCTCACGGACCCGATCGAGGCCGCGCCGGGCCGGCCGTGGCGGGGGTTCGCGTTCCGGCCGGCGAAGCGAGCCCCGTTACGCCCAGCGATATCGCGGAGCTGGCTGCGCCCGGCGAGGCACCGCTGCCGCCGCCCGCGAAAATCCCGCAACGGCTACCCGATTTTTCCCTGGCCGACACCGCCGGCAACCCCACGCCCATCTCGAAATGGCATGATAAGTCGTTGATTCTGAATTTTTGGGCGACTTGGTGCGCGCCTTGCCGTCGTGAGATACCGCTGCTCCAATCGCTGTTGCGGGAGTGGGGCGCGCGGGACGTCGAGGTGGTGGGCGTCGCGGTCGATCATCGCGACCAGGTACTCGCCTACGCCGACGAGTTCAAGGTCACCTATCCGCTTCTCGTCGGGGAGCAGGACGCGCTGGACGTGGCCGCCGCCTTCGGCATGGAGTCCCCGGTCTTCCCCTTCACCGTGTTCACCGACCGGCGCGGCGACGTGGTGACCCTGTACATCGGCGAGCTGCACCAGGCGCAGGCGAATCTCATTCTATCGGTGGTCCAGCAGCTCAATCAGGACCAGCTGCCCTTGGCACAGGCGCGGCACAGTATCGAGGAGGGTCTGCGCTCGCTCGCCGGCCATCCTGCAACCGATACCGCGGGCGGCGATGCGGGCCAGCCGGCGCCCAAACATCCAGGTTAACCCCCTTCCGGCGACGTTCGGCGCTGAAGCTTGCCTTTTCTGTTCAATTTCTGGTTATTATCGCGGACCTTTTCAACGCGACACGCTAGGCTCACCGGACAATGGCGCGAATTCTGCTGCTGAATGGCCCGAACTTGAACCTTTTGGGATCCCGTGAGCCGGCCATCTATGGGTCGGCCACGCTGGCGGACATCGAGCGCAAGCTCGAGCTGTCGGCGCGTGGGCGCGGGCATGAACTCACCGCCGCGCAAAGCAACGCCGAGCACGAGCTGATCGACAGGATTCAAGGCGCAAAAGCCGCCGGGATCGCCTTCGTCATCATCAACCCGGGCGCATATTGCCACACCAGCATCGCGTTGCGGGACACGTTCCTGGCCGTCTCCATCCCGTTCATCGAAGTCCATCTGTCCAATATTCACGCACGTGAGGAATTCAGGCATCACTCCTATCTGTCCGGAATCGCCGTCGGCTGCATCGTTGGTCTGGGCGCGCAAGGGTACGAGCTCGCGCTCGAGGCCGCCTGCGCACGCCTGGCCGCCACCACTTAATTGCAAGATTTCTTCAAGGGGTTAGCGGATGGATATTCGCAAAGTTAAAAAGTTGATCGAATTGTTGGAAGAGTCGGGTATTTCGGAACTCGAAATTTCCGAGGGCGAGGAGTCCGTGCGCATCAGCCGCCATCCCCGAGCGCTGCAAGCGGCGGCGGCAACCGCCCCCATCGCGGCAGCCGCGGCGGTGTCATCGCCCGCAACCCCCGCAACCGCTGCGGGCGAACACAAACCGCGCGTCGATGACCATACCGTCACCTCACCCATGGTGGGCACGTATTACTCGGCATCCGCTCCGGGTGCCAAGGCGTTCGTCGACCTCGGCAGCGAAATCAAGGTGGGCCAGATTCTCTGCATCATCGAGGCCATGAAGATGATGAACCAGATCGAATCGGACAAGGCGGGACGCGTCACCGCCATCCTGGCGAAGAACGGCGAACCGGTCGAATTCGGTCAACCGCTGTTCATCATAGAATAATGATCGAAAAAGTCGTCATCGCGAATCGCGGCGAGATCGCGCTGCGCATTCTGCGCGCCTGCCGTGAGCTGGGCATCAAGACCGTTGCGGTGCATTCGACCGCGGACTTCAATACCAAACACGTTCTGCTCGCCGACGAAACCGTGTGTATCGGGCCGCCGCAATCCGGCCTTTCGTATCTCAACATGCCGGCCATCATCAGCGCGGCCGAGGTAACCGACTCGGTGGCCATCCACCCGGGCTACGGTTTCCTCTCGGAAAACGCCGACTTCGCCGAGCGGGTCGAGAAAAGCGGCTTCATCTTCGTGGGGCCGCGCGCCGAGACCATCCGTTTGATGGGCGATAAGGTATCCGCCATCAAGGTGATGAAGGCCGCCGGCGTGCCATGCGTCCCCGGCTCGGACGGCCCCTTGGGCACCGACGTCGACGAAAACTTTCGCATCGCCAAGGACATCGGCTATCCGGTCATCATCAAAGCCTCGGGCGGCGGCGGCGGGCGCGGCATGCGGGTGGTGCACACCGATGCCTCGCTGCTCAATGCGATCAGCGTTACCCAGAGCGAGGCCCTCGCCGCGTTCGGTAACCCCCAGGTCTACATGGAGAAATTCCTCGAAAAGCCGCGGCACATCGAGTTCCAGGTGCTCGCCGACAATTACGGCAACGTGGTGCACTTGGGCGAGCGCGACTGTTCGATGCAGCGCAGGCACCAAAAGGTGATCGAGGAGGCGCCGGCGCCCGGTCTCACCGCCAAGCAACGCAAGACCATGGGGGAGCGCTGCGCCCGCGCCTGCCGCGAGGTGGGCTACCGCAACGCCGGCACGCTCGAGTTCCTCTACCAGGACAACGAGTTCTATTTCATCGAGATGAACACTCGCGTCCAGGTCGAGCACCCGGTGACCGAGATGGTCACCGGCATCGACATCGTCAAGGCGCAGCTGCTCATCGCGGCCGGCGAACCGCTGCCGTACGAGCAGAAGGACATCGAGATTCGCGGCCATGCGGTGGAATGCCGCATCAACGCAGAGGACCCGAAAACCTTCGCCCCCTCGCCCGGCCCGGTGCGCTTGTGGCATTCCCCGGGGGGACCCGGCATCCGCGTCGATAGCCACGTGTACACCGGCTACAACGTACCGCCGTTCTACGACTCGATGATCGGCAAGGTGATCGCCTATGGCGATACGCGCGATACGGCCATCGCCCGCATGCGCAACGCGCTGGCGGAAATGGTGGTCGAGGGTATCAAGACCAACATCCCCCTGCATCAAGAGATATTCAACCACTCCGCGTTCCGCCAAGGCGGCACCGATATCCATTATCTCGAGCGACGCTTGGGTTTGAAGTGAAGGGATGTCCTTTACCCGGTTGAGAATGTGCGCCGGCTTTGACCACGGGGGTATCTCACATTCGCGAAAAGCCGGTACGCCCAGCGCTGGGAAAATAAAGTTTGTCTCAGCGGTACTATGAAATCGAATTTCCGCTGAACGGCTTGCCCGCGCAGGCCGTCGAGGAAGCACTGTTCGCGATCGGCGCGCGTTCCATCACCTGGGTGGACGGCGGCGATGAACCGGTGCTCGAACCCAAACCGGGCGAAATCAGACTGTGGCGCGACACGCGAGTGCGGGCGCTGTTCGAGCAAACCGCCGCCGGGGAAGCGGCCGGTCCGGCCGGCGAGCCCGCCGGTTGGGACGGAGCACAGCAGGCCGCGGTGCGCCGGATCGAACGATTGGCGAGCGCCATCGGATCCCATATCACCGACACCGCCCGCGTTCGCGCGGTCGAGGAGCGCGACTGGGAGCGGGTGTGGCTCACCGACTGGACATCGATGCGTTTCGGGAGCCGGCTGTGGATATGCCCGACGGCGGCCGCCGCACCGCAGGATCCGCACGCCGTCGTGGTGCGACTCGATCCGGGACTTGCCTTCGGAACGGGCACGCATCCGACCACGGCGCTGTGTTTGCAGATTCTGGACTCGCTACCCCTTGCGGGACGCCTGGTAATCGATTATGGATGCGGGTCCGGCATTCTGGGGATTGCAGCGTTGAAAATGGGAGCCGCACACGTCATCGCCGTGGATCTGGATCCGCAGGCGCTCATCGCCACGCGCGAAAACGCCCTTCGCAATGGCGTTGCCTCGGACATCGAAGTCCAAGAGGTCCCGGCCAGGTTGCGACCGGCGGGTTGTGTGGTTGCGAACATCCTCGCCGGGCCATTGATCGAATTGGCGCCCGTGCTGAGCGCCGCCTGCGAGGTCGGGGGCGACTTGCTCCTGTCGGGGTTGCTCAAAACGCAAGCCTACGAGGTCAAGGCAGCCTATTCGTCGGCATTCGATAGCATGCAGGTGGTGGGGCGGGATGATTGGTGCTGCATCCACGCGCGCCGAACGGGCGGGACCCCCTGACATGTACACGCAGTGCTCGAAATGCGAGACCGTGTTCCGCTTGTCGGCCGACGTGCTGCGTGCCGCGGGCGGCCAGGTACGTTGCGGCCGGTGCGGCGAAGTGTTCAACGCATTGGCGCGGCTCGCCGAGGACGCAACCACGTTCACCCAAGGCGAATCGCCGCTCGAGCTGGAGACACGCGCCGATGAGATTCTGCAATCGGTGGACGCGGTTGCGCCCGTGGAGACCGTGACGTTCGATCAAGCGGAGATCGCGCATCTGCAAGTGCTCGATGCGTTGGACGACGACGTGGACTTGGAAGCCTCGCTCGAGTTCACGTTGCCGCCCGGCGAACTGGATCGCATCTTCGTGGAGAGTCCGCTCGGCCCGTTGCAGCAGCTCGCCGCCGACGACCGTGATATCGAGGGCGGCCGCGACGAGAGCCGGGAGCCTGCGCCGGTAACCGCCGAATCGCCACCCGCCTCACCCGCGGTCGCGGCCTTCACGCCCGCCCCGCTTGCGGCCGGCATGCCGCCGCCCGCTCCCAAGCCCATCGCCTCCGGCGCGCCGCCCGAAGAGCCCGCCGGCGCAACCCTGCCCGCGCCTTTACCACGGCCATCCCGAACCCTACCCGCCGGTACCGAGGCTTCCGGATTGGCCATTCCCGAGGAGGTGCGCGCAGCGATGCTATCGAGCTTCGCTCATGCGCAACTGCCGCAAATCAATGCGCCGCAGCGGCGCGTCCCGTTCGCGGCATGGCTGTGTGCGGCGGTCATGCTGGCCTTGCTTCTGGCAGCGCAGCTCGCGCGTTCCAACGGCGATTGGCTGGCGGCTCACTCGCATCTGCTCGGCGGACCGGTGAGCAGCGCCGCCACCCTGTCGGCCTATCAATTGCGCCAATGGGGAGTGACCGGAGATCCGGCTGCCAAGGGAACGCTGCGGGTTCGTGCGAGCATCATGAACGCGGCCGCGCGTTCGCAGCCGTACCCCTTGTTGCGGGTGTCGCTCGCGAATCGCTTCGGCGCGCGGGTGGGCGAACGCGAATTCGAGCCGGCCGAATATCTCGGCAGGGCTCCCGCGCGCATGCTCGCGCCCGGCGAACGAATCGACGCGACCCTGGACCTCGTCGATCCCGGCAACGATGCCGAAGGCTTCGAAATCGACGTGTGCTTGCGCGGCTCCGACAAAAAAACAGTGTGCGCGGATGATTCCGCGACGCAGGCTCGCTGATGCCGGCCCGAGGAGCACCGGTGAGGATAGGCCCTTACGTATTGTCTTCCAACGTCGTTCTCGCGCCGATGGCGGGCGTCACGGACCGGGCCTTTCGGTCGTTGTGCCGTCGCTTCGGTGCGGGCCTCGCTGCATCGGAGATGCTCACCGCCGATGTGCGGCTGTGGAGTACCCCGAAGTCGCGCCGCCGCATGGATCACACCGGCGAGCCGAGCCCGCGCGTGGTGCAAATCGCCGGCTACGACCCGCAGATGATGGCGGACGCGGCGCGGCGCAACGTGGAGGCGGGCGCCGAGATCATCGATATCAACATGGGCTGCCCTGCCAAGAAGGTGTGTAATCGGCTCGCGGGCTCCGCTCTGATGCAAGACGAGGCGCTGGTGGCACGCATCTTGTCCGCGGTGGTGCGCGCGGTATCCGTGCCGGTGATGCTGAAGATGCGCACCGGCTGGGACCGTAGCAACAAGAATGGCACGCGGATCGCGGCGATCGCCGCGGACTGCGGCATCCAAGCACTGGCGGTTCACGGCCGGACGCGCGCCGATATGTTTCAGGGAAAAGCTGAATATGAGACGGTGGCCACCATCAAAGCGGCCAGCAAGCTGCCCGTGTTCGCGAACGGCGATATCGACTCGCCGCAAACCGCACGCGATGTTTTAGTGCACACCGGATGCGACGGCGTGATGATCGGCAGGGCGGCGCAAGGCCGGCCATGGATCTTCGATGAAGTCAATTTTTTCCTCGAGGCAGGTGAATTGCGCACAGTGCTAGCGCCGGAAAAAGTCCGTGATATTATGCGCGCCCACCTCGAAGACCTGTACTCCCTCTACGGCGATGAGACGGGGGTTCGAGTGGCACGCAAACACTTGAGTTGGTATTTTCGGCAGCATCCGGGCCAAGAGGCGTTGCGGAATCGTCTCATCACCATCGAGACGCCGAGCGCGCAGCTGGCGACGCTGCTGGAACAGTTCGACACGGGTGTGCATCGCGCAGCGTAAGCGTACTCGTGAACGACAAGAGCGATCTCAAGAATTGGATGGGCCATGGCCGCAAAGAAAAAATCAAGGTCGCGCAAAGAGGCATCACCGCCGTTCAACGGCCGTGACCTCAAGGTCAATGGCAAGGGCGTTCCCTTGAGGTCGCAAGCCGAAGAGGCCTTGCAGTGCTACTTCGAGACCCTGAACGGCCATAAGCCGGCGCAACTGTACAGTCTGGTGATGCGCGAGGTCGAGGAGCCGCTGTTCAAGGTGGTGATGGGCCACGTGCAGGGAAACCAGAGCCGGGCGGCCATCATCCTCGGCATCAACCGCGGCACGCTGCGCAAGAAGCTGAAAGAGTTCGGCATCGGCGAGTAATATCCCGTGCTCACTTCCGTACGCCGCGCCCTGCTCAGCGTTTCCGACAAGACGGGAATCGTCGAGTTCGCGCGCGAGTTGAAGGAACGGGGCATCGAATTGCTGTCCACCGGCGGTACCGCCGAGTTGCTGATACGCCATGGCGTGGCCGTCAAGGAAGTCGCCGAATACACCGGCTTCCCCGAAATCATGGGCGGACGCGTGAAGACGCTGCATCCGAAGATTCACGGCGGATTGTTGGGGCGCCGCGGCATCGACGAACAGGTCATGCGCGATCACGGCATCGATCCCATCGACCTTCTGGCGGTCAATTTATATCCGTTCGCGGCCACCGTGGCGCGCGCCGATTGCAGCTACGACGAAGCGGTGGAGAACATCGACATCGGCGGTCCCGCCATGGTGCGCGCCGCCGCGAAAAACCACGCCTCGGTGACCGTCATCGTCGATCCGAGCGACTACGGCGGCCTGTTGGATGAACTGGCGGCGAATCAGAGCTCGACCTCCGTCGGCATGCGGCAAAAACTCGCCGCGAAGGCGTTCGCGCATACCGCGCAATACGATGCCATGGTATCGGCCTATTTCACCGGCGTGATCGGCGGCGGCGCCGTCACCTTCCCGGACGACCTGAACCTGTCGTTCCGCAAGCACGGCGAGCTGCGCTACGGCGAGAACCCGCACCAGCAGGCGGCGTTCTACCGCGATCCGCGCGCCATCGGCGCTTCGATCTCGCAGGCGCAGCAAATACAAGGCAAGGAGCTGTCTTTCAACAACATCGCCGACAGCGACAGCGCGCTCGAATGCGTGCGGCAATTCCACGAGCCTGCCTGCGTCATCGTCAAGCACGCCAATCCGTGCGGCGTCGCGTCGGCCGGCAATCTAACCGACGCGTACGGCCTCGCCTATCGCACCGATCCGACCTCCGCATTCGGCGGCATCATCGCCTTCAATCGCGAACTCGACGCGGCGGCGGCTCGCGCGATTCTCGAGCGCCAGTTCGTCGAGGTCATTCTCGCGCCCATGGTCACCCGGGAGGCGCGCGCCTTGCTGGCCGCGAAGGACAACATCCGTGTGCTCGAAGTCGGCGACTGCGCCAAGCCCATCGCGCAATCGCTGGAATACAAGAGCGTGGCCGGCGGCTTGCTGGTTCAGACGCGCGATGCGGGCGTGATTCACGCGCACGAGCTGCGGGTGGTCACCCGGCGCCGGCCGAGCCCGGAAGAATTGGACGATTTGCTGTTCGCCTGGCGCATCGCGAAATACGTAAAGTCGAACGCCATCGTCTGCGTCAAACATGGCGCGACTCTCGGAATCGGCGCCGGCCAGATGAGCCGGGTCGTCAGCAGCAAGATCGCCGCCATGAAGGCGAGCGACGCGGGCTTGTCGCTCGAGTCGGCCGCCATGGCATCCGATGCGTTCTTCCCGTTCCGCGACGGGCTCGACGTGGCCGCCGAGTTCGGCATCAAGTCGGTGATTCAGCCCGGCGGTTCGAAGCGCGATGCGGACGTCATTGCCGCCGCGGACGAGCACGGCATGGCGATGGTATTCACCGGGATGCGGCATTTTCGTCATTGACGAAGGGCTGTCGACCATGAAGATCTTGATCGTCGGCGGCGGCGGCCGCGAACACGCCCTTGCCTGGAAGTGCGCCCGATCGCCGCGAGTGGAGCATGTGTTCGTGGCGCCGGGCAACGCGGGCACCGCCCTCGAGCCCCACGTCAGCAATGTCGATATCGCGGCGGATGATATCGCGGCGTTGCTCGACTTCGCCGAGCGCGAGGATATCTCGCTCACCATCGTCGGTCCCGAGGGCCCGCTGGTGGCGGGAATCGTCGACCGCTTTGCCGCCGCGCGGCGGCGCTGTTTCGGACCCACCCGTGCCGCGGCTCGCCTGGAAGGATCCAAAGCCTTCGCCAAGGACTTCCTGCGCCGCTACGGCATACCCACCGCGAGCTACGCGGCCTTCACCGCCGCGGACTTCGATGCGCACTATGTGCGGGCGCAGCGTTTGCCGCTGGTCGTCAAGGCCGATGGGCTCGCCGCCGGCAAGGGCGTGGTGATCTGCGAGACGCACGAATCGGCCATCGACACCGCCACCGCCATGCTCGGCGGCAGCTTCGGCGCCGCCGGCAGTTCCATCGTCATCGAGGAGTACCTGAGCGGTGAAGAGGTCAGCTTCATCGTGGTGGCCCACGACGGCCAAGTGATTCCGCTCGCCACGTCGCAGGACCACAAGCGTCGCGACGACGGCGATCTCGGTCCCAATACCGGCGGCATGGGCGCGTATTCGCCGGCGCCCCTCGTCACACCGGCGCTGCACGAGCGCATCATGCGGGAGGTGATACGGCCCACGCTGCGCGGATTGCGGCTCGACGGGAATCCTTATACGGGATTCCTGTACGCCGGCCTGATGATCGCGGCGGACGGCACGCCGAATGTGCTCGAATTCAACTGCCGGTTCGGCGACCCGGAAACGCAGCCCATGCTGATGCGCCTGCAAAGCGATCTGGTGGATCTGTGCGAGGCGGGGATCGACGGCAAACTCGACCGCATCGAACCCCACTGGGATTCGCGCGCCGCGCTCGGCGTCGTCATGGCGGCCGGCGGCTATCCAGACCGCTACCGCACGGGCGATGCGATCGACGGTTTGCAAACCGCAGCAGGCTTGCCCGGCAAGGTGTTCCACGCGGGCACCCGCAGCCAGGGCTCGCAGGTCGTGACCGCGGGCGGCCGGGTGTTGTGCGCCGTCGGCCTCGGCGACACCATCGATGCGGCGCAGCGTCAGGCCTACGAGCTGGTGCGGGCCATCCACTGGAACT
The DNA here is from genome assembly GCA_030799355.1 of Pseudomonadota bacterium. Lineage (GTDB taxonomy): Bacteria > Pseudomonadota > Gammaproteobacteria > Steroidobacterales > Steroidobacteraceae > Bog-1198. The sequence goes on along the minus strand of JALYHP010000050.1, from coordinate 9,873 downwards.
CGGCCCAGTATCGGCGGGATATCGGCTTTCGAGCGATTGCGCCGCAGCCCGCCTCGGCACCGCCGGCGAGCGGATGAGCCCGCGGGGTCATTCCCGGCCGGGGCCGTAGAAGAAGTTTTCCAGATTTTCGGGGTCCACCGGCTTGGTCAGGTGGTAATCGAACCCGGCCGCCAACGCGCGCCGCTTGTCCGATTCCTGTCCCCAGCCGGTCACCGCGATCAAGATGATCTTCGTGCCCCAGGCCTCGCGGCGGATGCGCTCCGCCACCTCATAGCCACTCATGTCCGGCATGCCGATATCGAATATCCCGACCTCGGGGCGGACGCGATGGGCGGCCTTCAAGGCGTCCGCGCCGGTGTGGGCGAGATGCACGTCGTGGCCCGATAGCTTCAGCAACAAACCCATGGACTCGGCGTTGTCTAGGTTGTCGTCGACCACCAGTATCCGCCGCCGTTTTGCTTCAGGCTTGGCCTCGCGGGGCGCCTCCGGCGTGATCGGCTGCTCCACGATCAGCGTATTCGGCAGGCAAATCAAGAACTCGCTGCCTTCACCCGGGCCCGCGCTGTTGACCTCGATCCGTCCGCCGTGCAGCTGGATCAATCCTTTGGCGAGCGCCAGGCCGATGCCGAGGCCGCCCTCGGAACGCGATACCTCCGATTCGATGCGCGTGAACATGTCGAACACGCGGCTCATCGCTTCGGTGGTCAGCCCGACACCGTTGTCGCGCACGTAGATCACCAGGAATTGCGCCTCGACGCGCGTCCCCAAACGAATGACGCCCCCCGGCGGCGTGTATTTCACGGCGTTGGCGAGTATGTTGGTGATGACTTGGATGAGCCGCAACGGGTCCACCTCCAACAGTCTCGGGGCGGCCGGCGGCTCCACGCGCAGCGTGTGGTGTTTGGCATCGATCGCGGGCTGCACCGCCTCCACGGCCTCTTCGATCAGCAACCGCACATCCACGTATTCCTTCTTCAGCACGAACGCGCCGCGCGTGATCCTCGACACGTCGAGCAGGTCATCGAGCAGCGAACTCATGTGCGCGACCTGGCGGGAGATGATGCCCTGCGCGCGGTGGAGTTCCTCGGGCCTCAATTTCGGCGACTGCAGCAGCTGCGCCGAGATGCGGATCGAGGCCAGGGGGTTCCTCAGTTCGTGCGACAAGGTCGCCAGAAAGACATCCTTGCGCATGTCCGCTTCGACCAGCGCTTCCTCCGCCCGCACGATGCTGCTGACGTCGATGAAGGTCACCAGCACCCCGCTCACGGTGCTGTCGGGCTCCCGGTACGGCAGGATCCGCATCATGTAATGCACCGAGCCATCGTCGCGGACGATGCGCCGTTCCAGGGGCTCGAGCGTCGTCAGAACGAAGGCGGTGTCCTCGCGCAAGTTCGCATATCGCAGATGGCTCATGATATCGGTCAACGGGCGGCCCACATCGCTCGGAATCAAGTTGTAGATGCTGCCGATCGCGGGCGTGAAGCTGCGAATGACGAGGTGGCGGTCGAGGAAAACCGTTGCGATCTGGGTGCTTTCGAACAGATTGCGCAGATCGCTGTTGGCATGATCCAACTCGTCGATCTTTTCGGTGAGCCGGATATTGACCGTGTGCAGCTCCTCGTTGAGCGACTGCAGCTCCTCCTTGGACGTCTCGAGCTCCTCGTTGGTCGATTGCATTTCCTCGTTGACCGAATGCAATTCCTCGTTGGAGCTGCGCAGCTCCTCGAGGGCGGTCTGGTGTTCTTCGGTGAGCGATTGCAATTCCTCGCAGAGGCCGGCGAGCGCTCCTTTGAGCTGCGCAAGGGTGTCCTCGTCCGGCACCGTCGATTCCAACAGGTGCTGGTAACGGGCAACGGCGGCGAGGCCCTCGCCCGCCGAGCGCGAATCGACGGCGGCGCCGCGATACCCTGCGGTCGGGGAATGCACCGACACCGCCCGTCCTTCCGCGGCATCGTCGCGCGGCGCCGAATCGGGCCGCGACCAACGCAGTTTCAGCTCGGGACTGCGGCCCCGGCGCCGTTCGAAAATCCGCGCCCGCTTATCCACCGTCGCGAATAGCGCGCCGTGCTGGCTCACCGACTCGGAACCGCCCAGGAGCAATATGCCGGCGGGAACGAGCGCGTAGTGGAACACGGGTATGACGCGGTTCTGCAGCTCCGGATTCATGTAAATGAGCAGATTGCGGCAGGACACGAGGCCCATCATCGAGAACGGCGGGTCGCGGATGAGGTTGTGCATCGAGAACGTGCATAGATCCCGGATCTCCCTGTTCACCCCGTAGCTGCCTATGAATTCCGTAAAGAAGCGGCGGCGCCGAGGTTCCGACAGTCCTTCGAGCAGCGTTTTCGGATACCGGCCGAGGCGCGCCGTCGCGATGGCCGACTCGTCGATATCCGTGGCGAAAATCTGCACCTTCGGTATCGCCCGCAGCGAGTCCATGTGCTCGCGCAGGAGAATGGCAAGGGAGTACGCCTCCTCGCCCGTGGCACAGCCCGGGACCCAGAGGCGCACGGTGCCGTCGGCGGTCTTGCCCGCGAACAGCCGCGGGACGACCTGCGCCGCGAGCGCGTCGAAAGTCTCCTTGTCGCGAAAGAAGCTGGTGACGCGGATCAACAGATCGCGAAACAGCAGCGACGCCTCGTCCGGTTCGGATTTCAGTTTGCCGATGTACTCCTCGAGCGTGGCGACGCCCCTCACCTGCATGCGCCGCTGCACCCGCCGCATGAAAGTCTGATCGCGATAGCCGCTGAAGTCATGACCGAGCCGAGTACGCAGGACGGTGCAAATCTCGAGCCGCAAAGCATCCCTGCGTGCGGTATCGGCCTGCGGGTCGCGCAGCTCGGTGGGGGCCGCTTTCACACGCATCAAGTGGCCTGGCATCTCTTCGACCGGGGCGATGATGTCCACCGCCCCGGTGGCGATCGCGCCGGCGGGCATCTCGCCGTATTGCGGAGCAGCGCCGCTCCTGCCCTGTGCCAGCGTCAGCCCACCGCATTCCTTGATGGCTTTGAGTCCGAGGGCCCCGTCGCTGCCGGTGCCGGACAGCACGATGCCGACCGCGCGATCCCGCAACACGGAGCCCAAGGAATCGAAGAATGCATCGATGGGGCGCAGCAACCGATCGCCGTGTTCCAGCGGCAGTTCGACATTCAGGTACCCCTCGCTCAGCGTGACCAGCGAATGCGGCGCCGGCACGTACACCACGTTTGGCCGTATTTCGATGCGCTCCGTGACCTCGATCACGGGCATGGCGGTCCAGCGCGACAAGATGTCGGCGAGCATGCTCTTGCGAGCCGCGGGCAGATGCAAGATCATCACGAACGCCATGCCGCAATCGGCATGCATATGGTTGAAAAAGCTATGGAATGCCTCGATGCCTCCGGCGGACGCACCGATTCCGACGATAGGAAACTCGGCAGTACTCATGATGCCGGCCGGCGGACCTGGGCAGCCGCCGTATTTTTTCCCCCTGTGCTAGCGGGGCATTATTAAAACACGATCGCTGCTTTGCGTGTATAGGACAGAGGCGCGCATCCCCCGCCCCGTGCTTCGCCGGGGACTGTGCCTCACGCACCGTTCTTCCCGCGACGCTTACGATTAGTGCAGTCCCACGCCTTCCGCGGCCGGGGCCTCGCCAATACCCGCCGCCACGTGATGCCGCCTGAACAGCCGGCCCTTTTCCGCGAGCAACACGAACGCCAAGCTCGCGAGGCCGCAGCACAATGTTCCCGCCGCCAGCGGCAAGGTGCTGCCGTTGAATTGCCGTCCGATGGCGGCGCCCACCAACGCGCCCGCGAAGGTCGACATGAAGCCCTGCAGGGACGCGCCGATGCCGGCAACCGCGCCGATGGGCTCCATCGCCATGGCCCCGAAATTGGAAACCGACAGACTGAAGCAGGCCAGGGTCGCCGCCTGGAAGGCGACGAAGGTCCACAGCTGTTCGAAGCCGAGCGCAGCGACCGCGACATGCAGCGCCGCGAGGCCGATGGTGCACAACAAGGCCGTGTGCGAGATGGCGCGCATACCCAACCGCTCGACAAACCGTGAGTTCATGAACGCAGCGAAACCCATGGTGACCGCGCACAGCGCGAACATGGCGGGCATCAGGCCGGCGCGGTGAAACACTCCGGCAAAGATCTGCTGCACCATGCCCACGTAGGCCATGAGGGATCCGAACAGCACCGTCAGCGCGAGCGAATAGCACAGCGATATGCGATTACCGAGGACCACGCGGACGGCGCCGAGGATGTGGCTCTTGGTGAGCGTCAGCCGGTACTCCGGGTGCAAAGTCTCCTTGAGCCTCAAGAATGCCCACAGCCACACGATCCCGCCAAACGCACCGAAGACGATGAAGATGAAGCGCCACGGGGCGACGGTCAGGATCAGCTGGCCGAGACTCGGCGCAAGCGCGGGCACCATGAGAAACACCACGAAGGTGAGCGAGACCACGCGGGCCATGTGCCGACCGGAATACAAGTCACGCACCACCGAACGGCCGACCGTGACGCTGGCCGCGGCCAAGCCATGAACGAAGCGCAAGATGAGCAGCGCATGAAAGCTGCTGGTCAGTGCGCACAATGACGCCGCGACCACGTACCCGCCGAGACCGGTCAACAACACCGGGCGCCTGCCGAATCGGTCGGACAGCAAACCGCAGACCAACTGGCCGCAGCCGAGGCCCACCATGTAGGCCGTCAATATCCACTGGCCGTGGTTTTCATTGGCCACGTGCAGCGCGCGCACGATGACGGGAAACGCCGGCAGCATCGCATCGATGGCGATGGCCTGCGTCGCCATCATCGCCGCTATCAAGGCGACGAATTCCGTGAAGCCCATCGGCGTACCCGTCCGCGGCCGGTCGGCCGCCGAGCTCGGACCTGCTTCGCCCGCCCGGGCCACATCAGCCTCGCGCGAGCTCATGCGCGCCCCGCCCGCGGTGGCACCGCGCGCCCCATCCGCCGGCCCGGCACCGGTTCTACGTTTCGGGAACATAGGCTCAAGCCTGCGGCTTGCGGGCGATGCTGGTCGCCATGGTCACGATGGAGGCGAGGTCCGTGAGGTTCGCCGGCACCACGAGCGTGGTCCCTGCTTGTGCGAGCTTGCCGAATTGCTTCACGTACTCTTCGCCGATCCGCAGCTGCATGGCCTCGATGCCTCCGCGGTCGGAGAGTGCGATGCCGACCTGCCTCAGGCCCTCGGCCGTGGCGGTCGCCACCGCGAGAATGGCCTGCGCCTGGCCTTGCGCTTCGTTGATCTGTTGCTGCTGGTTCGCTTCGGATTGCTTGATGACTCGCTGCTTGTCGCCTTCCGCGGCGTTGATCTTCGCATCGCGCTCGCCCTCGGAGGTCAGCACCACGGCGCGTTTTTCCCGTTCCGCCCGCATCTGCTTTTCCATGGCTTGAAGCACGTCCTTCGGCGGCGTGATGTTCTTGATCTCGTAGCGCAGGACTTTGACGCCCCAGGGGGCCGAGGCCTTGTCCAGCTCGCTCACCACATTGGTGTTGATGGTGCCGCGGGCCTCGAAGGTACGGTCCAATTCGATCTTGCCGATTTCACTGCGCAAGGTGGTCTGCGCGAGCTGCGAGATGGCGAAGCCGAAATTGGTGATGCCGTAGGAGGCAAGATGCGGGTCCATCACCTGCATGTACAGCACCGCATCGACGCCCACCTGCACGTTATCGCGGGTGATGCAGACTTGTTCGGCGATATCGGTCGCGATTTCCTTGAGGCTGTGCCGGTAGGCCACCCTCTCGACGAACGGCACCAGAATATGAAATCCGGCTTGTAACGTGCGGCTGTACTTGCCGAGGTACTCGACCACGAACGCGCTCTGTTGCGGCACGACCGTCGCGGTCTTCGCCAGCAGGATGACGACGATGACCGCCAGCGCAATGGCCCCGTAGCCCACCGAAATATCCAAGATCGACTCCTCGTGTCATGAACCGAAAAAGGCATCCCTACTCGCACGCGCCAAACTGGCGATGCGGCGTCGCTGATCGTCCGGCGATCAAGTGGGCCGCGCGACACCGCCACCCGCCGCGGCATCCGCGTGCAGGACCAGGGTGAGGCCTTCGACGCGCTCGATACGAGCGCGCCCGCCCGCCGGTATGATCGACGGGCCGCGGTTGATCGCGCTCCATGAACTGCCGCGATACTCGATGCGGCACGTCTCGCCGGGCAGCAACGGCGTCTCCAGGATCACCGCTTCGCCCGCGGGCCCGCTTCGCATGATGGGTAATTTGCGGCGCATGCGTTCATAAATCCGCCGGCGGAACCCCACCATGCTCCCCACCGCGAGTACCGCGAAAATCATCCATTGCAGCCAAGAAGCGAGCGCGGGGTCCGCAAGCCCGGAGAACCCGACGATCAGGGCCGCCGCGCCCACGAACACCAGGTAGAACTGCGCATCGACGAATGCCAGTTCCGAACCCAGCAGGACGGCGCCCACGGCGGTCCACGCCCACCATTGCATTGCTCTGGCTCCCGGCCGCTACGCCTGCGCGTACGGCTATCGTTTCATCGCGTCGAAGAAATCCGCGTTGGTCTTGGTGTCTTTCATCTTGTCCAACAGGAATTCGATCGCGGCCAGCTCGTCCATGGGATGCAACAGCTTGCGCAGGATCCACATCTTGGACAGCTCGGCGGGATCGGTGATGAGCTCCTCCTTGCGGGTACCCGACCGGTTGATGTTGATCGACGGGAAGGTCCGCTTCTCGGCGATACGGCGATCCAAATGGATTTCCGAATTACCCGTGCCCTTGAACTCCTCGAAAATGACATCGTCCATCTTGGAGCCCGTATCGACGAGCGCGGTCGCCAGAATGGTCAGGCTGCCGCCTTCTTCGATGTTGCGCGCCGCGCCGAAGAAACGCTTCGGCCGCTGCAGGGCGTTGGCATCGACACCGCCGGTGAGCACCTTGCCGGAACTCGGCACCACCGTGTTGTAGGCGCGCGCCAGCCGGGTGATGGAGTCGAGCAGGATGACGACGTCCTTCTTGTGCTCGACCAGACGCTTGGCCTTCTCGATCACCATCTCCGCCACCTGCACGTGGCGGCTGGCGGGCTCGTCGAAGGTCGAGGAGACGACCTCGCCCTTCACGGTACGCGCCATCTCGGTCACTTCCTCGGGACGCTCGTCGATGAGCAGCACGATGAGGTACACCTCGGGGTGATTCGCCGTGATCGCGGTTGCGATGTTCTGCAGCAACATGGTCTTGCCGGCCTTGGGCGGCGAGACGATCAGCCCGCGCTGCCCCTTGCCGATGGGCGCGACCAAATCGATGGCGCGCGCCGTCAGATCTTCGGTCGAACCATTGCCGCGCTCGAGCTTCAACCGCTCGGTGGGATGCAGCGGCGTCAAGTTCTCGAACAACACCTTGCCGCGCGAGCTTTCCGGAGAGTCGAAATTGATTTCGCCGACTTTCAGCAGCGCGAAGTAGCGCTCGCCGTCCTTGGGCGGGCGAATCAAGCCGGAGATCGAATCGCCGGTGCGCAAGTTGAATCGGCGAATCTGGCTGGGGGAGACATAAATGTCATCCGGGCCGGCCAGATAGCTCGAATCGGAGGAGCGCAGGAACCCGAAGCCGTCTTGCAGGATCTCCAGCACACCGTCGCCGTAGATATCTTCGCCCTTGCGGGCATGCGCCTTCAGTACGCCGAAAATGATGTCCTGCTTGCGCGAGCGGCCCATGTTCTCGAGACCCATGGTCTCGGCCAGCTTGACCAGGTCGCTGATCGGGCGCTTCTTGAGCTCGGTGAGATTCATCGAGCTGCGGCTGCGGGCGAGATCGGTGGGCGCTATGATTTCCAGATCATCGCCGCCCTCGGGCAGATCGCCGTAATCTTCCTGAGGGGGTCTGCCGCCGTTGGTGTTACCGTTGCGATTGTCGTTGCGCGGTCCGCGATTGGAGCGATTGGAGCGTCCGCCGCCGCCTTGGCCGCCACCGCTCTGCTGTCCGCCTTGCCCGCCGCCGCGGGACTGATTTCCCAGATAGCCCCTCACAGGTTGCTGTCCAGGAATGCCGCGAGCTGTGATTTGGTGACCGCTCCCACCTTCTGGGCCTCGACGGTGCCGTTCTTGAAGAGGATGAGCGTCGGAATGCCGCGGATGTTGAACTTGGGAGGGGTAGCCGGGTTGTCATCGATATTGAGCTTCGCGATCCGCAGCTTGCTCTTGTATTGATCGGCTATCTCATCGAGGATCGGCGCGATCATTTTGCAAGGACCGCACCATTCGGCCCAGAAATCGAGCAGAACGGGCTTGTCGGACTTGAGCACGTCCGTGTCGAACGTGGCGTCGCTGGTATGGACGATACTTGGATTACTCACTGCGGATATACCTCCAGATGGGGCTTCATTTGAGTTTTTTGGCGGGGTTTGGGGTGGAAAACGGTTCTCGGACCTGCGCGAAGTGACGATGCGCGGCCGTTCGGGCACAATACAGCGGGTTCAGCGGTCTTGATTACCTTAACAGGGTACCGATGATACGGTTGAGGGGAGCGGATACACCAGCTCCGGATTGGCCGTATTGTTAACCGGTCCCCACCATTTTGCAAGTTTCTCCAGTCATAAAGCGAAAATGTCAGACGCCCACCTCAGTCAGCTCACGTTCCAGTCCTTGAACATTCCTGAATCCGTTCAGCGAGGTATTGCCGACCTTGGCTACACCCGCTGCACGCCCATCCAGGCGCAAACCCTGCCGCTCGCTCTATCCGGCCGCGACGTCGCGGGCCAGGCGCAAACCGGCACCGGCAAGACGGCGGCGTTTCTCATCGCCCTGCTCAATCGCCTGTTGACCGAGCCGAAGGCGCCCAACATGCCGGTGAATGCGCCGCGCGCCATCGTCATTGCACCGACGCGCGAACTTGCCGTGCAGATCCACTCCGACGCCGAAGGCATCGCCAAATATGCGGGGCTGAAGCTCGCGATCGTATTCGGCGGGGTCGACTATGACAAACAGCGCCGCATTCTCGAAGAGGGCGTGGACGTGCTGATCGGTACTCCCGGCCGGATCATCGATTACTTCAAGCAGCATGTGTTCGACCTGCGCCATATTCAAGTGGCGGTGCTGGATGAAGCCGATCGCATGTTCGACCTGGGTTTCATCAAGGATATTCGCTTCATTTTGCGGCGTTTGCCGCATCCGACCGAGCGTCTCACCATGATGTTCTCGGCGACGCTGTCGCACCGCGTGATGGAACTGGCCTACGAGCACATGAACAACCCGGAGTTGATCCGCATCGAGCCGGACAAGATGACCGTCGATCGGGTCAAGCAGGTGCTGTACTTCCCGGCCACCGAAGAGAAGATCCCGCTGCTGATGGGACTGTTGCGCCGCATCGATGCACGCCGCACCATGGTGTTCGTCAACACCAAGCGGATCGCCGAAGTGCTGGAACGCACGCTGACGGCCAATGGCTTCGTCGCGCAAGCATTGTCGGGCGATGTGCCGCAGAACAAACGGCTCAAGATGATGCGCGATTTTCACGACGGCGAGATCGCGGTCTTGATCGCCACCGATGTCGCCTCGCGCGGCTTACATATTCCGGACGTGAGCCACGTGTTCAACTTCGATCTGCCGAACGATGCCGAGGACTATGTGCACCGCATCGGCCGCACCGCGCGCGCCGGCGCCGAGGGCGACGCCATCAGCTTCGGATGCGAGGAATACGCCATCTCGCTGCCGGACATCGAGCATTACATCGGCCATCAGATTCCGCGTGCCGCCATCGAGGCGAGCGATCTGGCGGACGTCACCGCTCCGCCACCCGCGGTGTGGCGCGAGCGCGCCCCCCGGCCCGGTCAGTCGCGCGGCGGCGGGAGTCGCCCGGGAGGGGGTGGGCGCTCGGGAGGCGGTGGCGCACGGCCCGGCGG
>JALYHP010000009.1 GCA_030799355.1 Pseudomonadota bacterium | reverse complement strand
CCCACGCCCACCGCCGGCGCGCAGCCAGGCCTCGCGCCCACCGCGGCGGACCCCGCCATCGGCGATGCGACGCGCTTCGCCGCCATTCAAGCCATCGTCGCCGCGCGCTGCGCGCCGTGCCACGGGGCGGTACCCAGCCAGGCGGGATTTGCCACCGCGCCCAAGGGCCTGGTGCTCGACACCCCCGAGGCGCTGCTCACGCATACCGCGATGATCGCGCCGCAAGTGGCCGCCGGAACCATGCCCATCGGCAATCTCACCGGCATGACCGACACCGAGCGGACGCAACTGCTCGACTGGATACGCCATGGCGCCCGTCACTGATCCGGCCGGTCTCGCTCATGCCGGCGGCGCCTCGCCCACCGTGCATCGCGGCCAACTATTGAGTTTCGTATCCGACCCGGGCGAGGGCACCGATGCGGCCAGCCACCGATACTTCGCCGACGGCGCGCTGATCGTCGAGAACGGCAAGATCGCGGCGGTGGGACCGGCACCGGCCATACTGGCCAAGCTTCCCGCAGGCACGGCCGTGGCCGATCACGGCCGCAACCTGCTGCTGCCCGGATTCATCGACAGCCACATCCACTACGTACAGTCGGACGTCATCGCGGCGGGCGGCCGCCAGCTGCTCGACTGGCTGCGGGACCATACCTTTGTCGAAGAGCGGCGCTTCGCCGATCCCGGCCATGCGGCGCGGGTGGCGGAGTTCTTTCTCGACGAACTGGCGCGCAACGGCACCACCAGCGCGCTGGTGTTTTGCAGCGTGCACCGCGCTTCGGTGGATGCGTTCTTCGCGGCGGCCGAGCGGCGCGGGCTGCGCATGATCGCGGGCAAGGTCCTGATGGACCGCAACGCGCCCGCGGAGCTATGCGATTCGGCGGCGGCCGCCGACGTCGAGTCGCGAGCGTTGCTGGAACGCTGGCACGGCCGGCAGCGATTGCATTACGCCATTTCGCCGCGCTTCGCGCCCACTTCCACGGAGGCGCAATTGGCCGTGGCCGGCGCGCTCGCGCGCGACTACCCGGACGCGTTCATTCAGAGCCATCTCGCGGAAAATCGCGATGAACTCGACTGGGTGCGCGAGCTGTTCCCCACCTCGCGCAGCTACCTCGAGGTGTACGACCGCGTCGGGCTGCTGCGCGACCGCGCGATCTATGCGCATTGCATTCATCTCGATGCGGCCGACCGCCGGCGCATGGCCGAGAGCGGCGCGGCGGCGGCATTCTGCCCGACATCCAATTTGTATTTGGGCAGTGGCCTGTTCGACATCGCGGCCACGGATCTCGCCGGCATGCGCTTCTCCACGGCCACCGACGTCGGCGGCGGCAGCAGCTTCAGCATGCTGCGCACGCTCGACGAAGCGCGCAAGGTGGCGCGCCTGCAAGGGCAGGACCTCTCGCCGCTGCGCGCGTTCTATCTGGCCACCCTCGGTGCGGCGCGCTGCCTGCGGCTCGAGGACCGCATCGGTCGGCTCGAGGCCGGCGCGGAGGCCGATTTCATCGTGCTCGACCTCGAAGCGACCGCGCTCATGGCGCGACGCACGGCCGCGGCGGCCAACCTGAGCGATGTGCTGCGGATTCTGCTCACGCTGGGCGATGACCGGGCGGTCAAGGCCACTTACATCCTGGGCCGGCAGGTTCATGGCGACCCGGCCGCAACCTATTCTCTGTCCTCCAAGCCGGGCAATCCATGAACGTCATCAATCCCGTGGATAAACGCAAGAAGTCGGATGGCCTCGAGGCGGTGCGCGCGGCCCGCCCCGCGCGCCAGGGCCTCGATACCGCCGCCGTGCACGAACTGATTTGGAACGCCATCATGGATCACAGCCTGCCGCCCGAGACGCGCCTGGTCGAGGGCGAGCTGTGCGACATATTCGGTTTGGGCCGCACGCGGGTGCGGCAGGTGCTGCAAAAACTCGCGCACGAACGCGTCGTCACCCTGATGCGCAATCGCGGCGCCATGGTCTCGAAGCCATCGGTGCGCGAGGCACGCGAAGTATTCGCCGCGCGGCGCGTGATTGAAGCCCATACGGTGGAGACCTTCCTCAAGACGGCGGCCAAGAAGGACGTCAAGCGCTTGCAGGACCATGTGGCTCGCGAGCAAGAGGCGTGGCGCAACAACGATCGGCGCGCCATCCTCACGCTCTCCGGCGAATTCCATTTGGCCCTGGCCGAAACGGCCGGCAACGGCATCCTGCTCGAGCTGCTGCGCGATCTGGTATCGCGCTCCTCGCTCATTATCGCGGTGTACCAGGCCCCCGGCGCATCGCCCTGTCCGCCCGATGCGCACCGCGAACTGACCGCCACGTTGGAACGGCGCGAACGCGGCGCCGTCAAGCTCATGATTCAACATCTCGATCATGTGGCCGCGGAGCTCAAGCTCGAGGACCGCAGCCCCGCCCGCGTCGATCTGCGCAGCGTGTTTTCGGTCCGGCAATGAGCACCCTATCCAGTCCGTATCCTCGGGACCTGCGCGGTTATGGCCGCACCCCGCCGCATCCGCGCTGGCCCGGCGGCGCGCGCATCGCCGTGCAGTTCGTTCTCAATCACGAGGAAGGCGCCGAGAATTGCGTGCTCGATGGTGACCCGGCATCCGAGACCTTCCTCTCCGAGATCATCGGCGCCGCCGCGTTCCCGATGCGTCACATGAGCATGGAGTCGATGTTCGAATACGGCTCGCGTGCCGGGCTGTGGCGGGTGCTGCGGGCGTTCGAGCGGCGGCGGCTCCCCTTGACGGTGTTCGGGGTGGCCCGCGCGCTGCAGCGTCATCCCGAGGCGGTAGCCGCTTATCGCGAACTAGGCCACGAAATTGCAGCCCACGGCTTGCGCTGGATCAGCTATCAACAGGTGGACGAAGCCACCGAGCGCGCGCACCTCGCCGAGGCCGTGGCCATTCTCGAACGGCTCACCGGCGCGGCGCCGCTCGGCTGGTACACCGGGCGCGACAGCCCGAATACGCGGCGGCTGGTGGTCGAACACGGCGGCTTTCTGTACGACTCCGATTCCTATGCGGACGATCTGCCCTATTGGACCGAGATTGCCATGGGCCCATCGAGCGCGGATGGCTTATCCAGCGCAGCGGGCTTATCCACCGCGGCAGGCCCATCCGGCGTGGCAGGCTCATCCATCGCAGCAGGCCCGTCCACCGCGGCTGGCTCCCTCCAGGTGCCGCATCTGGTGGTCCCGTACACGCTCGACAGCAACGACATGCGCTTCGCCGCGATGCAGGGCTTCAATTCGGGCACGCAGTTCTTCGACTACCTCAAGGACTCCTTCGACGTTTTGTATCGGGAGGGCGATCCGGCCGGACTCGACTCGCCAAAGATGCTGTCGGTCGGCTTGCATGCTCGGCTGTGCGGCCGGCCGGGCCGGCTCGCCGCCCTGGAACGCTTCCTCGACTATGTCTGCGGGCACGGGCACGTATGGATCTGCCGTCGCGTGGACATCGCCCGGCATTGGATGAGCACCCATCCCTTCGAGGCCGGCCGGGGAGGCGCCGCGCCATGATCAGCCTGCGGCAGCTCAACGAGCTTCCCGCGGCGGACTTCACCGCCGCGTTGGCCGCCCTGTTCGAGCATTCCCCGTGGGTGCCGCACCGAGTGGCGGCGTTGCGGCCGTTCGCCAGCGGCATCGGCCTGCATCGCGCGCTGTGCGAGGCCGTGATGCACGCCGGCGAAGCGCAGCAATTACAATTGATCCGCGCGCATCCCGAACTCGCGGGTCGCGCCGCGCTTCAGGGCAACCTCACCGCCGCATCCACCCGCGAGCAGAGCGGCGCGGGACTGTCGGCCTGCACCGCGGAGCAGTACCAGCGCCTGCACTCGTTGAATGCCGCCTATGGCAGCCGCTTCGGCTTCCCCTTCATACTCGCGGTGAAAGGTCACACCGTCGACAGCGTGCTCGCGGCCTTGGCCGAGCGAGTGACGCACACCGCCGACGAGGAACGGCAGGTCGCGTTGCGGGAGATCTTCAGGATCGCGCGCTTCCGTCTGGCGGATCTGGTGGATGAACCCATGGGACCCGCCCTTCTCGCGATGGCCGAGGATCTGGCGACCTTGAGCGAACAGCCGGACCGGTTGACCTGCTCGTATCTCACGCCGGCCCATCGCGCCACCGCCGCTCGCATCCGCGATTACATGCTGGCCGCGGGCCTCGCGGTGCACATCGATGCCGTGGGCAACGTGGTGGGCGTGCTCGCCGGCCCCGGCGGCACCTCGCAGCGCCTGCTCACCGGCTCGCACTACGACACGGTGATCGATGCCGGCAAGTACGACGGGCGGCTCGGCATTCTGCTGCCCGTGGCCGTCGCCGGGCGGCTGCGCCGCGCCGGGCTGCAGCTGCCCTTCGCGCTCGAGATCATCGCCTTTGCCGAAGAGGAAGGCGTGCGCTTCAAGTCCACGTTCCTCGGCAGCCGTGCCGTGGCCGGGCGCTTCGACCCGGCAGTGCTCGACAGCATCGATGCCGCGGGTGTGTCGCTGCGCGATGCGCTGCTCGCGGCCGGGCATGACCTCGCCGCCATCCCCGCCATTGCTCGCGATCCGCGCGAGGTGCTCGGCTTCGTCGAAGTGCACATCGAACAAGGACCGGTGCTGCTCGATGCCGGCCAGCCCCTGGGCGTGGTCACCGGCATCGCCGGCACCCTCCGCAGCCGGGTGCGCGTCGAGGGCCTGGCGGGTCATGCCGGCACGGTTCCCATGCCCTTGCGGCGGGATGCCGCGGCGGCGGCCGCCGAGATGGTGCTCGCCGTCGAGCGCCGTTGCGGCGCCGTGGCGGGACTGGTCGGCACGGTGGGCATGCTCGAGGTGCCCGGCGGCGCCATCAACGTCATTCCCGGCCGCTGCGAATTCTCAGTCGATATCCGCTCGGGCAGCGATGCGCTGCGCGACGCCGCGGTGGCCGACCTCGACGCCGAATTCCGCCTCATCGCGAACCGGCGCGGGGTCACGCTCGAGCAACGACGGGTACTCGAGGCCGCGAGCGTGCCGTGCACGCCGGCGCTGCAGGATGCGTGGGCGCAGAGCGTGCAACGGGTGACGGGCGCTGCCGCGCCCCGCTTGCCGAGCGGTGCCGGACATGACGCCATGATGATGGCGAGCCTCACGAACATCGGCATGCTGTTCGTGCGCTGTGGCAACGGCGGCATCAGCCATCATCCGCTCGAGACCTTGAGCGCGGATGACGCCGCCGTGGCCGCAGCCGCGTTCCTGGACTTCTTGCAGCACGTCGAGGTGCCCCAATGACGGGCCACGCTGAGCAACCGCGCCGGACACGGCGAGAAGCATGGCACGGAAGATTCATGCCTGTATGCTCGATAACGCCGTGGGTTCAAACGTCAGGCCGGCTTCACGGTCTTTGGATACCCGACACTGCCGGCACGAAACAAGTCACCAGAGCCGCGACCCGCGGCGCAGTTGCCGACCGTTCGTCGAATCATCGTCACCATCGAGAATGTTCCATGCCCTATCGTCCGCTCCTGGGTTTCTTGCTCTGTCTGGCCGGCTTGCTGCACACCGCCCACGGCGCCGAACGCTGGTTCGAGGACGTCAAGGCCACCGCCACGCCGGCACAGCTGTATCGGTTCCTGTACGCCCTTCCCAAGGGCGGCGACCTGCACAATCACCTGACGGGCGCGGTGCGCTCGGAGTGGTTCTGGGATGCGGCCCTCGCGCAAGAGGCGCGCGGCTATGTGTATTACACCCGGGTGCGGATCGGAAACTGCGCCCCCTATGGACACGACGAATTCGGTGCCGCCAAGGCCCTGTTGTTGTTCAAGAACATTCAAAGCGTCAGTTTCGAAAAGCTCGATGCCTGCGGCAAGGCCGAGTTCAAGCGGCTGCAGGATCTGGACCCGCGTGAGAAACAGGCTTGGCTCGATAGCCTGCGGCTCGATCAGCCCTACGAGGGACGCAACGAATTCTTCGACGCCATCTGGGATCGCATCAACGATCTGCTGCTCAATCCTTACCTGATCGGCGACATCCTGTTGCGCAACATGCAGGCCTTCGGGCAGGAGGGCGTGGTTTACCTCGAGACTCAGCAGGGGGTCGAGGGCGCCGTGAAGGCGGACGGTTCGCCGTACAGCAACGACGAAGTGATCGCCATCTACCGCCAAGTGCTCGCCTCGCCCGCGGCCAAGGCCACCGGCGTGGAGGTGCGCTTCCAGAACGCGTTGCTGCGCTTCACGCCCAACGCGGAGCAGCGCCTGCGCGAACTGTACGCCATCACCGACCGTTACCGCGATCTGTATGTGGGCGTCAACATGGTGGGCCGGGAAGACAATCAGAAAGGCTATCCGCTGCGCTTCCTGCCGGTGCTGCGCGAGCTGCGCCATAAATATCCGGACATCAATCTGTCAATCCACGCCGGCGAATCGGATGAGCCCGACTTTCACATCCGCGATACTTTGCTCTTGGGCGCGCAGCGCATCGGGCACGGCGTCAATCTCATCAGCGATCCCGACACCCTGGTGAAAATGCGCTATGGCCCGTATCTGGTCGAGATCAATCTCATCAGCAACTTGTTGTTGGAGTACGTCGGCGACTACTCGCAGCATCCCTTTCCGGAATACCTGCGCATCGGCGTGCCCGTCGCGCTGTCGACGGACGACCGCGGCATGTGGGACTCGAACATGAGCGATGAATTCTATGTGGCCGTCAAGGAGTTCAATTTGTCATGGGAAGAAATCGTCAAGCTCGGCCGCAATTCGTTGCAGTACTCGTTCGTCGATGAGCCCACCAAGCAGAAGCTGCTGGCGAACTACGACAAGCGCATCGCCGCCTTCGCGCAAAGCTTCCAGAAAAAGGGCTGGAGCGCGCTCGGCGTTAAGCCCGTGAGCTACGGCTTCCTGTGCAGGCACTACCAGCTGTGCCTCACGCCCTGAAGCCGGTGCCCCTGGCATCGCTGGGCCGGGTGCCCTGGCACTCGGCATCGCAGTCAGCGGCGTGCCCCACCGCGGCACCGCGCCGCTTGGTGCGTCGCTCGAGCTGCCGGCCCGCCGCCGTACCGCGCGATCTGCGGCTGCGACCGGCGATGTCCCCTGAGTCAAGTGCCGGGCAGCACGTCGCGGTAATGCGACCAGCCGGCGAGCAACGCCTGCACGACGCGGTTGCCGACTTGATAGGCCGCTTCGAGCGCCGGCCGTCCCGCCTCGGGGTACTCCGCCGTGGTGCTCCAGGCGGCGCTCTTCCCGGGAGGCGGCATGGAATAGTTGCTCGCCGTGCGCAGCACCATCACGCGTTTCAAGTCGACGCGACCCACCCGCGACAGCCGACGCAACGCGGTCATGGTGCCGCTGTCCTCCATGTTGCTCATCATGAAGTTGGCATCGTTGCCGGCCTGCAGCTTCACCCAATCATTGGCCCATTGGTTCATGCGCTCGCCATGCCAGTACTTGCTGGAGGACAGGGAATCGCCGATGGTGACGAACGGCGGCCGAAGCGCGGCAGGATAGCCCGCGAATTGCTGGCGGAAGGCGGCGATGCCGGGGCTGTCCGCGATCGGGTGATCCTTGGTGAGGGAATAGGCCCACTGCGCCAGCGACGCGTTGAGAGCATAGTGGATGGTATCCACCGTCCAACCGCTGGCGAGATCGTTGGGTTTCTTGGCGCCCAGCGGCAGCATACCGTAAGGCCAGTCCGCCGGGATCTCGCGCGCATCGATCTCGTAGAGCAGATCGCCGTCCACCACGTGCTTCGCCCAGGCCGCCGTACCCAGTGATACATCGAGAGGATCACCGCCGGCGATGCCCGCGACCAGCCAATAGGCGTTGCGCAAATCGAATCGCGGATCGAGGCCGAGCGCCATGATCGAGCTGCTCGAGTTGGTGACGCCGCCGCCCGTGCAGATGAGCAGCAGTCCCGCATCGTTCATGCGCAGTTCGTACTCACCGAGCGGGAACGGCAGGACGCGGGTCATCTTCTGCCGCTCCACCCAGAACTGCGCTTCGCCGGGCTCGTCGCCGGTGAGCTTGCCGAGTTCGTACATGGTCACCACCACGACCTTGACGGCCAGGCGATCGGTTCCGAGGTGCTTGGCCGCTGGCGCCGGTTCGGCTCGTGCGGCCGCTGCGGTTCGCAGCGCAGGTTCGGCTGGCGCGGTCGATACGGTGTGCATGGCGGGTTCGGCAGCCGCCGCCGCGGTTCGCACTGCCGCTACGGTTTGCGCCACGGGTTCAGCTGCCGCTGCGGTTCGCATGGCGGGTTCGTCTCGCGCCCCCGCTTCGGTTCGCAACGCCGGAGCGGCGGGCAGCGACACCGCCGCCAACATGCAGAACACGCAGAGCGCGCCGGCGGACTTCACGGAGATTTTGAACATTACAGCCTTTTCTAGAGGGGACGGATCATGAACAGCTTCATTGATAGCATGCCGAAGGCGGAACTGCACGTGCATCTCGAAGGGACGCTCGAGCCCGATTTGAGCTTCGCG
>JALYHP010000002.1 GCA_030799355.1 Pseudomonadota bacterium | reverse complement strand
TCGCTTCGACCGCGGGCTTGAGCCTCGCGTTCATCGCCTTGCCCGCATATGCCTCGAGTCACCGGGAGGCGCCGTTCATTTCGATGCAACCGGCCGTCGATGGCACCGACTTCTACATGTTTCGCAGCTACGAGCCGGGCCGCAGCGGCTATGTGACGATGATTGCCGACTATATTCCCTTCCAAGATCCACAAGGCGGCCCCAACTTCTATCCGTTCGACCCCACCGCTCGGTATGCAATCAATATCGACAATACGGGAAATGGTAAACCGGATCTCTCGTTCGTCTTTCGGTTCAAGACCACGTCCAAGCAGCAAGCGCTCGACGTAGGTGGCAAGAAAGTCAAGATTCCGCTCATCCAATCGGGCACGATTCCGGATGCGATTAATCCGGCCACCCTCAACGTCCGCGAGACCTACAGTGTCGCGTTGGTGCGCTCGAATGGCGACGATAGTCGCGACTCCGACAACGAGGATGACAATAGCGCCCACCTGCTGCGCAACGCCGCCACGGGCGCCACTGAGTTCGACAAGCCCGTCGATAATATTGGAGACAAAACCTTCAAAGGCCCCAACGGCTATGAGGATTATGCCGAAAAGCACACCTATGAAGTCCAGATTCCGGGGTGCGGTAATGGACGGCTCTTCGTCGGCCAGCGCAAGGAGCCGTTTTACATCGCCGTCGGTAAGATTTTTGACCTCTTCAATTTGAACCCACTCGGACCGGAGATCAACGGTAACAAGAACGATTTGGAGGCGAAAAACATCAGCTCTCTCATTCTCGAGGTGCCGATCGCTTGCGTCACTCATGCGGGCGAACCGGTGATCGGCGCATACACGACGGCGAGCGTGCCGCGGGAGCGGGAGTTGACGTCCCAACCCAAGACCGGTGTCTCCCCGGCGCAAGCGGAGGGCCCCTGGACGCAGGTCTCACGCCTCGGCATGCCACTCGTCAACGAAGTGGTCATTGGCCGGGACGATAAGGACAAATTCAACGGCTCGCAGCCGACCGACGACACCAAGCAGTTCGCCGACTATGTGACCAATCCGACCCTTCCCGCGCTTGTTCAGCTATTGTTCCCGAGCGCCAAAGCGCCCACCAACTTTCCGCGTACGGACCTGGTCACGGTGTTTTTGACCGGCATTGCGGGTGTGAATCAACCGAAGCATGTAGTTCCTGCAGAAATGCTGCGCTTGAATACCGCCATCGCGCCAACCGCGCTTGGGAAGCAAAATCCGCTCGGGGTTGCGGCCGGCGACAACGCCGGGTTTCCGAACGGCCGTCGGCCGGGGGACGACGTCGTCGACCTGTCCCTGCGGGTGGCGATGGGCGCTCTGTGTGTGCTGACCGGCCCGACCGATGCGCTTAAAGTGGGCTGCAAGCCCGCCGATGCGCCGGCGGGGGGACTGCCCTTCACCGACGGCGTGCGTCGCGATGCAAAAACCTTTCAGGCGGTATTTCCATACCTGAACACGCCGATTCCCGGGTCGTTCAACAATTGATCTGCGGTGCGACGCCCGCGGGCAGGCTGCAAGGGCAGCCTGCCCCGGCTCGGACTCGGTGGCCGGTCTGTGACGCGCCGCCGTGGGGCGGTTGCCGTGCTCTTGTACCTGGTGGCGTTGTCGCCCGCCCTTGCCGTTGGCGACGATCGCTTCCTTCCCGCCGACGATACCATCATCGTCGAATGTCTGCGGGAACGACCCTTAGATCGCACCGACCTGGCGCTGCGCAGTGCCCGGGCGCGTCTGCGTGCAGCACCTACCCTTTTGTCCCCCGTGCTGCGCGAGCGCCGCTGGGTCGCCGCATTTGTTTTCGGTCTCATCCACGGTTTTGGCTTTGCGGGAGCCCTCAAGGCTTTGAACCTTCCAGCGACCGACTTGGCCCTCTCGCTCTTCGGATCCAACGTCGGGGTGGAGATCGGCCAGTTGGCCATCGTTGCGGCCTTCGTCCCGATGGCCTTCCGTCTAGGTCATACCGCTTTCTATCGATTAGGGGTCGTCCGCGGCGGTTCGATCCTCATCGCGCTCATTGCCGCTGCGTGGTTCGTCGAGCGGGCGGCGGACGTGAAACTGTTGTCTCCGTAAAAGTCGCAGGATTACATGCGATATGACAGATGTTCCGGCGAGCCACCGACAAAGTCGCGGTGGCTACCTTCGTGATGCACCAACGACAGCATCTCTGCGCCATCTCCCCCAGGGCAAATCGTTGATGCTACTCACCCTGAGATTTGCCGACGAGGTGTGGCCGGACTCGAGTAGCTCATCGACGACCAAATCAGTTCAGCAGAACTTGCCATGGCGAAGCAGCTGGTGCAAAGCATGCAGGGAAACTTCACCGCCAGTAAGTTCAAGGATACCTACTGCGCGGACTTGAAGCGCCGGGTCCAGGAAAAGATACGTAAGAAAGAAACCCATTCTTTGGATGTGGAGGAGCCAAAGGGTGAGGAGCGGCCCAAGGCGCAGGTAATCGATCTGATGGCGGCGCTCAA
>JALYHP010000122.1 GCA_030799355.1 Pseudomonadota bacterium | reverse complement strand
GTTAGGTTGGATTTGCGAGTGTCAACGTTCTTTATCTGGATCTAGTTCAGTTCTACACTCCGGCCATTTAGCAGCAGGAGGAACCGCCCTGTGGCGGAGATCATTCGTAAGACCTCGCTCCCGCATCCGGCGGAAGTGCCGGCTGCAGTGCGCACCGCAACGGAAGAGGCCTTATCCCTGACGCTGCGACAGCCGAGGCCCGAGGGATTTCCGTTGCTCTTCACCTCGAAGATGGAGCTGATGGAGGCAGCTGTTGGATTCCTGCATGAGCATGCTGTGCTACGTGCTTGTACGCCTGACACGCTCCGGACCTATACGGAGATTCTTCTCGACTGGTTTGACTCCCTCGAGACGCATGGGATCGCTTGGAGTGACGCCGATGTGAGTGACTTGGTCTCCTATCGAGATCGGATGCTCAAGAGCGCAAGCGCTCACACGCGCAGGGCATTCAGCATTCGAACGGTCAACCACCGCGTCCGAGGTGTGCTTCGGTTCTATGTGTGGGCGGTACGCAACGGCTGGCTCCAAGAGTCTTCGCTGGCATCGTCGGATCCCGACGTCACTGCGCTGCGGCGCAACTGGGCTGGTCGGCGTCGTCGATATTGGGAGCCCTCCGAGCGCAGTATGTTTGTACTTCGACAGTTCGAGAGCCTACCGAGACCGCTGCGAAGCGATCAAGCGCGGGAGCTTCTCGCGATCCTTCCATCTCCCTACGATCTCATGGCTCGCTGGCAGCTTTACACCGGCTTGCGGGTCAGCGAGCTTCTGCGTCTTGAGGTCCGCGACGTCATGCCCAGAGGGTCAGAGCCCGAAGGCGTCCCGTATCGGTCGATCGACATCGCACGTAAGGGGCGCAAGGCCGGCTATGTCATTGCATCGAGAAGTCTCCTTGAAGAGACCGATGGCTACATTTCGCAGGAACGCCGCGGTTGGTCGCGGCGGGCCGCGCGTAAGCGAGGACGACCGACGCGGGCAGAGCTCTTTATTTCCCGCCGAGGCTTGCCGGTTTGCAAGAACACCTATCAGCATGTCATCCGTCGCGCGAGCATTGCCTGCGGCTTCAAGGCCACTTCGCATCTGTTGCGGGCGACATTCGGATGCTGGTTGCTGGCGCGGCTCGAACGTCTTGAGAAGCAAGGTGAGGCGATCAACCCGCTCCTCATCGTGAAGATTCTCATGGGCCATGAACATATCGACACGACAGATCGGTATTTGCGCGCGATCGCGATAGACGTGCATGTCCTTTCGCGGGTTCTCGACACATTGCTTGGGAAGGAGAACTCGCGTGAAGCGTAAGTCAGCTCCGCGCATGCCCCCGCCTCGCAAGCTTGCGGGCAAGCTCATCGACTTCTCCAAGCTCTTCCTGCCGGCACCTATCCAAAAAGCATTTGGTGAAGCGTTCTGGGCTCTCGCTCGTGGGCTGTCAGTGGCCTCGATGTATGGATATTGGCACAGCATCACCACTTTTGATCGATTCGCACGTGAGACTCGCACAGTCTCCAAGCTCCGCGATCTGGATTCTGCGATGGTCCGGCGCTACATCGAGTGGTTGCACAAGCAAGTGCGAGCGGACGGTGAGCGCTGGCACTCCAGCACGCGGTCATCCACGTACAGCGGCGTTCGACAACTGCTTCGTTGGATACAACGCTACCGCCCGGAGCTGCTTGGGGAGCTTGATTTTCCTCGTGGCATCTTTCCGCATCGGCACGCGAGCTTGCGGCGCCGTCCCCTCTCTCCACCGGTCCTGCGTTCGATCCTCAAGGCCTGCGAGCAGGAGATCCGTGATGTCCGTGCTCTTCGCCAGCGCGCTGTACAAGCGATGGCACAGGCCGAGGCCGCCCCATCGGGTAAGGTGCACACGCTGGGAGAGGTGCTACTGCACATTCAGAGGAACCACCGCGGCGTTGTCCCTCGTTCGTATGTAACGCCGAACCGGCTGAGTGACGTTAGAACACGGATCGTCGCCCTCGGCGGCAATGGTGCGGTTGAGCCCTGTCTCTACCCGACAACCGCAACGATCTTTCCCTACTATCTCGCGATTCTCATTCAGGCGGCGGGCAACCCGCATGCCATCGCAGAGTTGCCGACCGATTGCCTCCAACCCGTTCCGCTCCTCGAGGATCACGAGCTCCTGGTTTGGACTAAGGGTCGAACCACCAGACAACAGCGACGGGCATTTCGCTCAGAGGATCCGTTCGAACCGCCCGCGCTTGTCCGAGACCTCATCGAGTGGACCAAGCCTATACGCGCACTCGTACCGCGTGAACACCGTGACCGCCTCTTTGTCTGCCGGACACACCCCCATGGGATGCGAGCTCCCGGGTGGACCTTCTTTAAGGCAGCGAAGCACAGCTTCAGCAAGCGCCATCATCTGCCGCCGTTTGACCTATCTGCGATTCGGCCGAGTGTCTTGACGGCCGTGTATCGGGTCTCCGGCGATCTGCATGAAGTTAAGGAGGTCGCCAACCACGCTCAGCTTTCGACGACGGCAGGGTACATCCGAGGACCCGAGGTCGAGCACGAGAACCGTCAACGGATCTCGGCGATCCAGGGGGTCTATCTTGGACACCTGGAGCGCGATGTCTCCGTTGCATCGACGAGGAGCGGCGGCTCGCCCGACACATCGGCGCTTGGCGGCAGAGCCGTGTCGATGTTCGGATTCGACTGCAAGGATCCGTTCGCCGGCATCGCTCCGGGATCCCGCGCCGGCGAGCTCTGCACCCATTTCCTTGGCTGCTTCACCTGTCCCAACGCGGTAATCACGGGCGAGCCCGCCTCCGTCGCAAGACTCCTGCAAGCGAGGGACCACTTGAGAGCGGCCGATGTCTCCGTGCACCCCGCTCGATGGGAAGTGATTTATGCGCCGCAGCTACGCATCCTCGAAGAAGACATCCTGACTCGATTCTCCGCGCGGGAGATCGCGGCCGCAGCTCCCTTAAGGGCGTCACTACCCCCGTTGCCGGAGCTTCGATGACGACGGCGATTACGATCGAGCCGGCGGTCGCCGCGGCACCAGCGATAGAGGGCTCGAAGCGCGACTGGTTCTTGAAGGACTCCAAGTGGGAGGACGCATGCTGGGTGTTTGCGCCCACGAACCTCTTGGAGGAAGAAGCGAGGCTTAAGATTATTTGGGATTTTAAGTTGCCCAGTGGTCGGCATTTCACGGACCCCAGCCACGCCTCACTCCTCGAGACCACCAAGCGATTGATCGCCACGGTGCGCTCTCGCTCGCTCGTCACAGGGCTTCCCCACCGAGCGAGGACCGCCATAGATCATTTCTTCGCTGTCAGGCCGCTTATCACCTGGATGGATCGCGAAGGCTATAGCCGCTTCGAACAACTCGATATTGAAGCGATCTTGCGGTACCGACGTGTACTCGCCGAACCCATATTTGGTCGTGGTCGTTCTCGTGCACCTGCCGGGCTCACCCGTTACTACGAGGTTCTCTCCTACCTGTATCGGCTTCGCGACGAGCTTGGGGACGGTCTTTTGGTGAACCCGTTCGCCGGCCGTAGCCCGCGGCAGCTCGCGGGTGCCATAGGCACCGTTAATCAAGGTAAGCATACCCCGGATGCTGTCGCGGTCCCTCTCGTTCAACAGTCTATCGAGTTCTTGGAAGTCGGCGCCATTGATGTACTCCGAGCCCGAGAGGCCTACATCGTCTCGATGACCGATGCGCTCAAGAGGTTTCGGACGCACGGCAACTGCAACGACCCTGTTCTTGATGCGATCAGCGCGATACCAGTTCACACGCCGCGCGGCATCCAGCGGATCTTCCGGATCCAAGACCTGAGCGACCTCATTGAGATGCTCTACGCCGCCTGCTATGTGGTTATCGCGTATCTGGTTGGTCCTCGAGTGAACGAGATATTGCATTTGCGGTCCGGCTGTGTCGAGGCGCGTCTGCCGCCGGAAGCTGGCGGCACGTCAGTTGTCGAGGTCATCAAGGGCACCCTCTTTAAGCATGACAGCGGCTACTATGGTAGGCCGCACGAGTGGGTGGCACCGCAAGCTGCGATTCATGCCCTCTCGGTGCTTGAGGCATTGTCGGCACCGAACCGAGCCCGCAGCGCCAGGAGCGAGCTTTGGATCCGGGCCCGTCGCAAGACTCGCACCCGAGGGGCGAGTGAGTGGCAACCAACGCCCACCGGCCCCTTCCCGGTCAGCGTCATCACGGATGCATCGATAACTCACCTCCTTCGTCGCTATAGTCGCTGGTTGAACCTACCTTCTGTGGATGGTAAGCGTTGGCGTCTCACGGCGCGCGAAGGACGCAAGACGTTTGCGCGTTTCGCCGCTCTTCGGGATCGCACGTGTCTGCACGCGCTCGCCCAGCACTTGGGCCACCGTGAGCGCGCCATGACCGATTCCGGCTATGCCGGTACCGACTATGCACTTGAGCGCGAGATTCGTGCCGAGGTACTCGAGCAGTCCGTTGCGGCCTGGGAGCATATGCTGAGCGCGCCGGAACTCGGCGGCCGCGCAGGGCGCGAGATCCTCGCGCGCCGCCCACAGTTTCGCGGCGTGCGCATGAAGTCGGAGCTCAAGAGCTATGCGCGCGCGCTCGTCGAGGGCGGACTCACCCTCGGGGTCTGCGACTACGGATACTGCGTCTACCGGCAACCCTACAGCGCCTGCCGCGGCACTCATAACGGCCCGAACCCAGTGTATCGAGAGCCCTCTACCTGCGCCCGGTGCCTCAACTTCGCCGTCTCGACGCCGCATCGACCCTATTGGACTGAGCAGTTGCGGCGTTGTGAAGCGCTGCTCAAGGAGCCTGCACTACCCACACAGACCCTTAAGATCGTCCGCGAACGCATGGAAGAGGCTCGTTCTGTTTTGCGATCGATTGACCCTCAAGGCCGCAATAATCATGCGACTGTCGCGTCCGCCTAAACAGGCTCGATCGCCTCGAGATGCGTCGCGCCGCCTCGCGGCAGCCCTCGAATCCTTGAAGGGACAAGACTCCCGACTCACAGCGGCCGAGCTCTGCCGAGTAGCGGGCGTGTCCCGTAATTCCCTGTATCGCTACCACATGCCGATTCTTAGGTTGCTTCGCGAGCGACAGAGGCTGGGACCCAGAGCGACCCAGCGCAAAGCGCGCATCTCTGCCGCGCGCCATCGCCTCGCGAGCCGCGACTTGAAGCAGAAGATAGGCAAGCTCGCCGCTCTGGTCGATCATTACTATGGCGCCTACCACGAAGCCGCTAAGCTCCTTGCGCGGCGCGATCGCGAGCTCGCCGAGGTACGCCGCCAGTTGGCGGCAAAGCCACTCCTGTTGCCTGGCCGCCGATGAACTCGATCGGAAGGAACGACTGTTGATCTTAGGAGAAAAGGCCCGAGCGCTTACCGTCGCGCCCAGGCCTTGACTACAAGGCATCCGATCAGTCGATCGCCGCCAGGATCACGCCTGCCTCCGCGTGCTCCAGCGCGAAGTCACGCAGGAGGTGGAAGTGCTCGACGATTTGGTCGTTGCGCACTTGGAATGACAAGTGGCTCAGCGCAAAGAGGCAGGCCGTGATGCCGGCAGCGTCCGAACTCATTTCACCGGCGAAGTCGTTCGTGTCGACCGCGATCAGGAAGCGGCTGTCGCTCTGAGGTGCCATGTAAAAGCCTCCGTTCTCGAGTTCGTAGTAGGCCCAGTAGCCACCGGTATACCGTGGAGAGAGCTTTCGCATGAAGGCAAAGATCGCATATTCGACAGTCAGCATGTGGCGACCGAAGTGCCGCGGCAGCACTTGGATGCGCTCGCTGTCCGCAACTTCGCGTGCAACAATCGCCAGAGGGTTCGATTCGATGGAGTTCATGAGCAGGATCCTCGATATGATTTGGGCGGGATTGCCCGTCACTCAAGTCCACGCCGCAGCGCAGCGGTCAATGGGCGAAGCCGGCCGGCACGGCCGCAAGCGCTCCTGCGCGCAGCCATTGACGGCGAGATCGGCGTTGGTATCCTTCGGTCAACAGCAATCCCGCCCGCCCTCCGCTATGCCCTGTTCTACTTTTCTGCATACACAAAGTAGATTCACCCTTTAAAATTCAAGCTGACCTCTTGCCTTATGTTCGCTATCGAACATACTAGTGAGATTAGGCATTTATCCTCGTTTACAGGGAGGGGCCATGCCCCATCGTTAATCAGGATTGTCACGGAGGTACTACCATCGCTTCTTCCGATATCGGAGCAAACTCCTTAATTTCCGCGCTTCCCAGTTCCATAAGGGACCGTTGGTTGCCGCATCTCGAGTTCGTAGAGCTGCCGCTTGCCCACGTGTTGTATGAGTCGGGCGCCACATTGAGCCATGTTTATTTCCCGACGACCGCCATCGTTTCACTGCTCTATGTCTTGGAAAATGGCGCGTCAGCGGAGATCGCCGTCGTCGGCAATGAAGGTATCGTCGGGGTATCAATGTTTATGGGAGGCAAATCCACTCCCAGTCGCGCGGTCGTTCAAAGTGCCGGCCAAGGTTTTCGACTCAAGGCAGAGACTTTGGAAGAAGAGTTTAATCGGGCGGGTCCCGTGCTGCACCTGCTGCTGCGCTATACCCAAGCCCTCATCACTCAGATGTCACAAACGGCGGTGTGTAACCGTCATCAGTCTTTGGATCAGCAGCTATGTCGATGGTTGCTGCTGAGCTTGGACCGGTTGCAGGGCGATGAACTCGTCATGACACAGGAGCTGATCGCCAACATGTTGGGTGTACGTCGTGAAGGTGTCACCGAAGGCGCTCTAAAACTGCAAAACGCGGGACTGATCCGATACGTACGCGGGCGCATCACGGTACTGGATCGCGCCGGACTCGAGAAGCGCACTTGCGAATGTTACGCCGTCGTCAAAAAGGAATACGAGCGGCTGCTTCCCCCGACGGTCGCGACGTAGCAATGATTCACTCAGTTAGGTTGAGTGATCCCATCCCATAGTGATCATCGATTTGACGCAGTCGTTCGGCAGATACGACTTCCACAGCAAAATATTCTTCGCCGAACGGGTGGACTCCGGTTCTGAGAAAAATGCGGCGATCTGATCTGTGATGGTCGGGGCCTCATCGTCAATTCCTGCGAAAGCTTCCTGCTGCCCGTTTAGGTTAGTTGTCATTTCTTAGCTCCTGCTGGTTGCAGAATGTAAGAATTGCACGCGATGCCGAGGAAAGTCAGTGCGGTAGGCCACTCAGACGAACGAATTTTTGATCACGTTCTACCAGGCTCAGAACGCCGAAAGTGTCCCCCCTTCCGATTTCGAACGGTTGCACATAAGCATACAGCCGTCATTGGGTTACTGTCTGCATGTTGGGTTCCTCGTCCTATTCGCGATCAGATTTTTGTCAGTCGCCGCGGAGTCTGGGGCGGAATACGAGCGAAACTCCCTCTTGCAGGCTCGGCAATTTTTGTGAAACCGGGGACGCGCGCGTTACGATTGACGAGGGAATGTAGATTTCAGGGTCCGCCAAAGCCTTGAGCGAGAGGCCCACCTCAGCCGTCCTCTAAGAGCGCACGTATTTAAACAACAGCTTACTGCTTTGTACCTGTTGCAGCGCGTATCTTGAAGCCACCCCCCGCCCTGCGGGGTAGAGTCTGTTAATAGGCTTGCGTGAGGGGGTTCTCACAGGCGCCCTGAGCGCGCTAAAATTATGATTTCAATAAGAATATCTATAGACCGGAGGGAAGACCATGAGCATTCCGACTGAACCGATTGGAAGCATCCCTCGTCCGCTATCTCTCATTGATGCTGTCAAGGCTCGTGGCGACGGTACGGATCCCAGCCTCGACGGCCTCTACGAAGAGGCAACGCGGGATACGATCGAGCGATTCGAGGCCACCGGCTCACCTGTAATCACCGATGGCGAGCAGCGGAAATATCACAACTTCTGGACGTACAGCGTCCACGGCCTTAAGAACACGAGCCCGGACGGCTTCAAAATCCCGTTTGCTGCGGGCCACACGCGGCGAATGCTTCGGCTAACGGCAGAGCCTTTCCGTTATAAGCGATACGCGGATCAGTATCTTGATTTCGCACTTCGATTTGCGCATGTCCCGCTAAAGCAAGCAGTCATCTCACCCTCGGCGCTGAGTCTGATGTACCCGCCCGAAGGGATTCTCGGCTACACCCGCGAACAATTCATTGACGACTTGTTGCGCGAGCACGAGACCGAAGTCCGTCGCTGCTTGCAAAAGGGTGCGTACAAGGTGCAAGTCGACTTCACCGAGGGACG
Source organism: Pseudomonadota bacterium (assembly GCA_030799355.1). Taxonomy (GTDB): domain Bacteria; phylum Pseudomonadota; class Gammaproteobacteria; order Steroidobacterales; family Steroidobacteraceae; genus Bog-1198. The sequence continues at coordinate 3,550 of JALYHP010000122.1, read as the reverse complement.
TCTTGCCGTCAAGATCGATCCGTCTGGCAGCCTCCTGAGCACCTTTATCGATCTGAACAATCTCGCACTGTCCCGGTTTTCCGCGTCCGACCGGGAGCGCATCGGTGTGCATACCTGCCCCGGAGGGGATCTGGATTCCACGCACAGCGCAGATGTCGATTATGCCGCGCTGCTTCCGAGTTTGTTTCAGCTCAATGTTGGCAATCTGTATGTCGCTCTCGCTGGAGAGAAGGACCGACCGAGTGTGCTCAAGACGATCAAGCGCTACCTGCGACCAGATCAAAAGGTCTTCGTAGGTGTTGTTGCACCAATCAATCCTCACATCGAGACGCCAGAAGAAGTTCGCGATCGTGTTCTCGAGGCGGCCGAGTACATTCCTCTCGAGCAGCTAGGAACAACCGACGACTGCGGGTTCTCTCCCTTCTGCGACGATACATCCACCACTCGCGAGACAGCGTTCGCCAAGATTCGCGCGCGTGTTGTCGGCACAGCTCTTGCAGCCGATATCCTGGGCAAACGCTGATGGATTCGGACGAACAGGAAGACGAACGACTACGCGCTGCTGCGCTGAAGAATGCGGAAAGCATCCGCATCGCACGACAAGGCGCCGAGCGTGACCTTTTAGCCGCGAAGCAGGCCTTAGAGCAAAAAAACGAGGAGCTACAACAACAGCGGGAATGGTTTGAAGTCACCCTGGCCAGCATCGGGGATGCGGTGATCACGACGGACGTTAATGCCAAGATCACCTACCTTAATCCCGTCGCCGAATCGCTGACCGGATGGAGTTCTACCCAAGCCAAGGGCCAACCACTGGAGCAGGTATTTCGGATCGTCAATGAATACACACAGCAGTCAGTCGAGAATCCCATCGGCAAAGTCCTGCAGAGTGGAAGGGTCATTGGTCTCGCCAACCACACCGCTCTGATCGATAAGACGGGCCAACTCACCCCGATTGAGGATAGCGCCGCGCCAATTCGCGATTCACAGGGGAAGATCGTGGGCGCCGTAATGGTTTTCCATGACGTGAGTGACCGGCGCAGAGCCGAGGAGGCTCTGCGCGACAGCCAAGTGCGCCTGCGAGCGACCTTCGATCAAGCGGCCGTCGGCATCGTGGTCGCGGACTCGAATAACCACTTCCTCGAAGCGAACCAGAGGTTTTGCCAGATTCTCGGTTACTCCCCTGACGACCTGCACCGACTAACGTTGAACCAAGTTACCCACCCCGACGATTTCCCCGACGCGCAGACACACACTCACGCAATACTCACCGGTCAGAGTGCGCACGCCGCCTTCGAGACGCGCTATATCCACAAGAATGGTTCCACAATTTGGGGCCGCACGACACTGACATTGCTGAGCGACCCAAGCGGCGAAGCCCGGCGATTCATCGGCATTGTCGAGGATATTAACGATCGCAAGCGGGCGGAGCAGGCGCTGAATGATGCTCGCGCGCAAACGCACAAGATTCAAAGTCACCTCGCCGCCATTGTGGAGTCCTCGGATGATGCGATCATCAGCAAGACGCTTGACGGTGTAATCTCTACCTGGAATCAGGGCGCCGAGCGCTTATTCGGCTATGCCGCAGAGGAGGTTATTGGCAAACCGATCACGCTATTGATTCCACCGACCCATATCGATGAAGAGCCGGTCATACTTCAAAAGCTCAGGCGAGGCGAGCGCATCGATCACTACGAGACCGTGCGAAAAAGAAAGGATGGCGCCCTTATCAATGTGTCCCTGACAGTCTCTCCCATTAGGGACGAGAGCGGAGCAATTATTGGCGCGTCCAAAATCTCCAGGGATATCACACAACGCAGGCGCGCCGAAGATTTGTTGCGCCAGGAGATCGCTATCCGCGAGCGTGCGGAGGTTGCGCTTCGCGATGCTGATCGGCGCAAGGATGAATTCCTTGCGACCCTTGCCCATGAACTACGAAATCCACTCGCACCCATCCGCCAAGCTGCGCTCATCTACAAGACTCCCGCGGCAACGGATGCGCAGAAGCGGTGGAGCAGCGATGTGATCACCCGTCAGGTGCAGCATATGTCTCTGCTGTTGGAAGACCTGCTGGACATTTCGCGCATCACACGCGGCACACTGCAACTGCGCATGGAAGTGGTCGATCTTGCCGAAATCGTTCAGGCGGCGGTGGAGACAGCCCGCCCTATCCTTGACGCAAAGCGCCACGACTTCCGGGCCGAGCTATCCTCAGAGCCTGTACGCTTCGTTGCCGACCCCTTACGCCTGGCGCAGATTCTCTCGAACTTGCTGACGAATGCAGCGAAGTACACGGATCCTGAAGGCGTGATCCGCCTGCGTGGCTCAAGTAGCGATGAAATCGTCTCTATCAGCGTAGCGGATAATGGTATCGGACTTACGGCCGACGCGATCACAAGCGTATTCGAAATGTTTTCGCAAGTGGCATCGAGCCGAGATCATTCTGAAGGGGGCCTTGGAATCGGGCTCTCCCTGACGAGAGGACTCGTCGAGCTTCATGGTGGCGAGATCGAGGCGAGAAGCGCAGGCATTGGGCACGGTAGTGAATTTATCGTGCGCTTGCCGCTGAGAAAGGCCAACGTCACTCATAAGAAGCCAGTGATTGAATCAACTTCCGCCCCTCCCGTGAATCGACGCGTACTTATTGCCGACGACAACCGAGACGCGGCGGAGAGTCTCGCTGAGCTTCTGCGAATGGACGGCCATGATGTCACGGTGGTTCACAACGGCAAGGAAGCGCTCGCCGCTTTTTCCACATTCCAGCCGGAGGTTGCTCTTTTGGATATCGGCATGCCGGAGTTAAACGGCTACGAGGTCGCCCGGCGAGTACGTCAGGGCTCTTTGGGTCGAGCTGTCACGCTCATCGCCGTGACAGGTTGGGGCCAGGATCGAGATAAGACCGAATCACTGGCTGCGGGCTTCAATCACCACCTCACTAAACCAATTGAGGCTGATCGCCTCCTTGAAATGCTTCGTTCGGCAGAGCTCAGCAGTTAAAGCCCGAGCAGGAAAAGCACAGTTGGCCAGTGCTAAGTGGAAACCTGGAGGCCCAGTCGTCTGCGTCTACTTGATGTGCTATTGCCGTTCCGCAACGCTGCGGTAGTCCTTCCCGTGTATGCATCAGCGATGCCTACGCCCCCCACCCGTGTCGTAACTCAGTTCACGATCTCGGAACATTCTCCAGCAAGTTCACGATTTCTGAACATCTTATGTATCGCAAGCCGTTGTATTTTCTAGCGCGCTCGCTGTAACACAATTGAAGCTCGTCGAGTGCAAACTGGTAGAGTTCGCCAGACTACGCGATGCACTGCAGGACTTGGTAGCCGCGTGCATCAACCTCACGGCACGAGCTGTCCGATCATCGAGCGGCTAGAAACTGAACTCGCTTAGTGCGACAGGTCTACAGGACCCGTGCTGGTCTCGCTTGCCGGCACATCCTAATCGATTGGCTTCTTCGGAGCTGTCACCATCACCGTTCAGCCGGCTATTGAATTCAGATAGCCTAAGTTTCCTGCACATTATCCTCAATGGTGACAGATACAAATCAATCTAA
>JALYHP010000102.1 GCA_030799355.1 Pseudomonadota bacterium | reverse complement strand
GCCGCCGCGGCAGCCGAGGCCCTCCCCTCCACCTCCGTGAGTTTCGCTTTCAAGGCCTCGAACTCCGCGCCTTGGCTCTCGAACGCCGCGGACAATTCCACCCGCAGCTTCTCCGCCTCCGCCCGCTCCGCATCCCACGCCGTTTGCGCCACGTTCAACGATTCGTTGGCAAGTTCTTGCGCCTGCGTCCATAACGCGCTCAACGCCGCGGCACTCGCCTGCGACACCCGCTCAGGCACCGAGACCACCGCGGCCGAGGCTGAGACGATCTGTAACCGTCTCCACTCCCGCATCACCGCCGACGCATCGTTCATCGAGGTTTTCGACAATTTCCGCACCGCATCGACCGTGGGCAGCTCTTTACGCCCGGATTGCTCGAAAAGTGTCTGTGCCGCCGCCAAAATCCGCTCGCGAATCTCAGGATTGGTGTCCATGTGCTTCTCTCCGGGGTAACAAACCAAATAAGATAGTAGGAATAGTATTCTTCTTCCTATTATTAGTCAAGCTTATTACTAAAAAGCTCAAAGCCGCCCAAGATCGCCGCGGCCCAACCCACGGCGCCCAGCCAAAAAACGCCAAAATTAGGGTTTCAGACCCAAAACAACCGATTTGAGCCCAAAAGTGCGCCACAGGACGCCCCTACGACGCGCCAGGAGCCGTTTTCTCCCCAAAAAGGCACCGGACTAGCTCTTCACCCTCAGAACGCCGCTTCTGGATGCTCTGCAGCAGGGCGCTAGCGTCCCTTGCAACGCCAGGGAGGAAACCGAGGCTCTCCGGGTTTTCTGTTTCCCCCCTCGCCCCCGGGTTTATTCCGGGTCCGGATTCTTTCCAGCCCCCATCAGGGGGGGCTGGATGAATTCAGGGGCGCGTTCATACGCGCTCCTTTGTGGGGGGTATGCCGGGCGGGTTGGGGATCGCGTCCGCGATCGAGCCGGCAGGGGGCGTAAGCCCCCTAAGAGGCGGTGCGGGGATTGGTGAATCGTGGAGTTATCAACAGAAAACGTTTGCTAACTACAGGTCTTAACTAAAGGTACATATAGGAGGGGTCTGAAAACTCTTTTGTAATCAATATTTTATGTGGACACCGCAAGACAGTTAATGCGTAAAAGCAAGACAGTTAATGCGTATTTCGATACCCCGTCGGCAAGACAGTTAATGCGTGGATAACTCGGCCCATCCACAGGCTTACTACTCCCCCGGACTATCGAACCTCGGGCGTAACGCGATGTGGGTAGCGCTGGGCTGTAAATAGAGGCCACTGTCCTCTTCGCTGACCTTGGCTTTGGGGTACAGAATCACGACCTTCTTGAGTTCTCGGATAAACGCCCGTTTGAAGTCGCGTGCACCCTGCCCTACGGTTTGATAGCTCGCTCCGAACTGCATTTGCAGTGCTGGCCAGGGGATCACGCGGGCCTGACGTAGATAACTCAGTCGATAGGTCAGCCAAAAATAGATATCCAAGGCCAGGGGCGATTTCTTGAGGGCCTTCATCGCCCGCATGTCGATCGGCACCGGGCTGGTCCGCACCTCATCGTAGAACCGTTCGGATAGAACCACGGTGCTGTCGAAGAGGCTTTTTTGATTGGGCGACTGGGGGTCCCACCAGAGCAAGTGCCGGTCGGCGATCCGAAAGCCGCTCTCCCCTGCCGCGTTCTCACCATCAAAAAAACAGCTCACGGAGGTGGTGAACAGCCGTCGCGATTGATCCCGCAGCCGGGTAATGCTGCCCCAGCGGCCGCCGGTCGGCAGCATGTCGAGCTGCCCCATAAACTCACTCATTGAGTCGCCGAGCACGAGCTCACGCTGCTTCGTGCGTACCGCCTCGGTCGTCATCCAGGCCATCATGAGCCGCGGGATCACCCCATAGGGGAGACCGACCTTGCTCGGGGCGATCATGACCAGCGTGAAGGCGCCGTTGCGACGCTCGAATTCGTTGCTATCGGGCTTACTATGCGGCAGCGTTGCCTGCACCAAGGCCCGCGCCATGTACCCCAGCGCACCGGCTTCTTTGGCATCCTGCGCCTCGATCGCGAGCGCATCAGTGATAAGCCGGTCCAGGTTGGCGCGATTCACAGATTTAATGATTTCTGTATTTCTGTATTTACGCTAATGCAGATTATGCACCCTGCCCGTGCTCGATCTCGGCAATTCGATGCTCAAGCAACCGCCGCAATTCATCAGCCATTTTAAGGCCGTGTTGCGCGCACAGCGTTTTAAAGCGCGTGTGCTGGGTAGCCTCCAAATCGATGGTCAGCCGCTTCATGGGCACCGCAGCGGCCGGTGCCGGCGTCACGGCGCGCTCACTCACCCATTGGTCAGCCGCCGGCGACGGCGTGGTCGGACGGGCGGCGAAGTTCACTTTCTTGCTCATGCAGATTCACCAATTCTCGAACTAAGGAAATCACTTCCCGAGCAGCAGTGCCGTCGGGGTCTGTATCCAGCACTGTTTGACCGCTCGCCACCGCCTCCGCAAAGCTGACGCGTTGCGCGACATCGGCGTTCAGGATCGGCACTTCTAGGCTGGCGAGAGCCTCACGCACATCGCGCCCGATTGCAGAATTTACGATTTTACGATTAATCGCAATTACGGCCTTCAAGTTTTCTTTGTAAATGCGGGCCTCTTTGATGAGGTCCACCGTCTCGGCCGCTGCCCATACATCGAACGGGGAGGGCTGGACGGGGATCACGACCACATCGGACGCGATGATGATCGAGCGCGCGAGTTCGGTCACACGCGGCGGCCCATCGATCACCACTTGATCGTAGTTGGCGCTCAGGGAGACGATTTCTTTGTGCAGCGTCGCCTTGGCCATGCCGATCACCGCAAAATCGACGCGGCCGCTTCGCACTGTGGACCACTTCATCGCGCTTTGCTGCGGATCGGCGTCGATCAAGAGCACGCGCTGCTTGGAGCGGGCGAGGGCGCTGGCGACGTGCAGCGAGAGGGTGGTTTTGCCCACACCGCCCTTTTGATTCAGGAAAGCGTAAATCATGCCTTATGTTAACACGCTTTGTCGTGTAAACTCAAATACAGAATCACGGAAAGCCACATGTCAATTATTGGTGGCAGCCGTCGCATAGGCGTTGGTTGTCACTTGACAACCAACGGTTGTATTACTACCTTGGAGAACACCTGAGCCATGCCCCGCGCCCGGCATCCGAAAAAAGACGTGGAAGAGGCGCTTCGCCATGCGGAAGAACAAGGCTGGCGAATCGAGGTCGGCGGCAGCCATGCCTGGGGCAAGATGTATTGCCCTTATAACGACGCGGAATGCCGCTGCGGAGAGTTTTGTATCGCGAGCATTTGGAGCACACCGAAAAATCCGGGCAACCATGCGCGACAGCTGAAGCGCGTCGTCGATAACTGTTTACGGAACAAGCAGACCGGAGAAGCCGCCGACTCGGAGTAAGCAATGGAATATGAATTCACTTTAAAGTTTGCCTTGCCGGCCAATCATGAACCGATCGACAAGCTCATCGAGCGCCTGGGCGCGGCCGGCTGCGACGATTCATTGGTGGGCATCGGTCAAGCGGGACGCATTGCATTGGAATTCACACGAGATGCGAATTCGGCGAAGACCGCAATCTTCAGTGCGTTGACCGCCGTCAAGACGGCAATCCCCGGCGCCAAGTTGCTCGAGGTCACGCCGGATTTCGTAGGCTTGACTGACATCGCCGACCACGTCGGGGTTACACGCCAGAACATGCGCAAGCTCATGCTCGCCCATAAAGAGCATTTCCCGCTCCCAGTGCATGAAGGCAGTGCGGCCCTATGGCATCTAGCACCAGTACTCGCATGGCTGCACGAACGTGCCGACTACACGATCCCCTCAACGCTCCTCGATGCCGCGCACATGGCCATGCAGATCAATCTCACGAAAGAGGCGAGTCAAATTGAGACCAGCGTGCAGAAGGAGCTCGTCGAACTCGTCGCGTAATCAATATTGATGTGAGGTGGAGGCGCATGACCATCTCACTGTAACGCGCTCAATCCTTCCAAAAGCCCTTGAACCGTTCCGGGCTCAACTCCGTGTAGCGCACGGTGTGCGTGATGTTCTTGTGCCCCAGGTACTGTTGGATCGCGCGTGTATCCTGACCTTCGCTGGCGAGCTTGAACCCGCACGCATGCCGCAGCATGTGCGGATGGATAGGGAAGGGGAGCATCGCGAGCTCGCCGGCGCGCGTAATCAACTTCCTCGCCGTCGCCGGCGTCATCGGCCCCTCGCGCTCGGTCATGAACACATACGGCGAGTCCGGATAGTCCTTGCGCAGCGCGCGTAGGGCGCGCAGCTCGACGCCGCGGATCGGGTGGGTCGAGGCCAGGCCGTTCTTCAATCGGTTGACATGCACAAGGCCGGCCTTGAAATCGATCTGTTCCCAGCGCAGCGTGACCAACTCAGAGATCCGCAACCCATGGCGGTAAGCCAAGAGGATGAGCGTCCGATCGCGCGCACCGTGGCGGCCGACTTTGCTCGAGGCCTGCAGCAGCTTCTCGACCTCCGCCGGGGTCAGGTATTCGCGGGCGCGACGATCAAGATTAGATTGTCTCCGTGGGGGGAGAGTAGGGGAGGGGGCCGCTCGAGATCTCGGCGCAGAGCCTTCCTATTGCGTCCGCTCGAGATCACTTTCCCATTTACGAGTGTTGGCGGACTTTTGGGTGCTGCCGCTTTTCTTGAGGATTTCGCCATCCTCGAAGTCTAACATTCCCATTAAAGGCCATTTATGGGAATGTGCTTTTTGTGCCTTTCCCGCAAGCTTTATCCACATTTCCGCCGGTAACGGACGACCGCTTACTAATCTGGCTGAGGGGTTAGTTGGGCATCGCTTTGGAGTCTTTCCTGGAGAAACCTAGGCGTATCCAAAACGATAATTCGCAGGCTGCGCCTGCTGTGAACAATACCGCTCCGAAATCACTACGCGCATGCGCATATCC
>JALYHP010000088.1 GCA_030799355.1 Pseudomonadota bacterium | reverse complement strand
GCCGCGCAGCTGCGCTCGCTCGGCGTGCGGCCCAACCGCGTCGCCGATCCCGCGCGGCAGAACGGCCACTTCGACGCGGCACACCCGGGTGAGCTCTATCGCGGCTGGCCGCCGCTCGCGCTCGCCGTGTCGCGTAACGATACCGCGAGCGTGCAGCAACTGCTCGAGGCCGGGGGCGATGCCAAACTGCGGCTACCGCAGGGCGATCCGCTGCTGCAAATCGCCGTCGATGCCCATGCCATCGACAGCATGCCGCTGTTGCTGCGTCACGGTGCCGATGCGTCCGCGGCCGACCATGCCGGCCATAGCGCGCTATGGCTCGCAGCCACCCGCGGCGAACCGGCGGTCGTCGAAGCGCTGCTCAGCGCCGGCGTGGCACCCGACACCCATGCCGCCGACGAACAGACGCCGCTGCTCGCGGCACTGCGCGCGGCCCATTCTGACATTGCGCACATCCTGCTCGCGGCGGGCGCCGCTACCGAAGCCACCGATGCACAGGGCCATACACCGTTGATGCTGGCTTGTGCGGGCGGGGAGGTCGCGCTCGCCAAGCTGCTGCTCGAGCATCACGCCAAGCCGGACACGGCCGATCGCCGACGGCGCACGGCGCTCTGGTACGCCGCCGCGTTCGGCTCTCGCGACGAAGTGTCTTTGCTCTTGGCGGCGGGCGCAGCTGCGGATGTCGCCGATGCGAGCGGCCTCACCGTGCTGCATGCGGCCGCGGCACAGGCGCGCAGCGATGTGCTCGTGCCGCTGCTCGCCGCCGACGCCCACCTGAATCGCCACGATGCCCTCGGCGACACGCCGCTGATGATTGCGGCCGCCACGGGACATGCCGAGGTGGTCCAGGCGCTGCTCGCCCGCTCGCCGGCCTTGGATGTGCAAAACGACGCCGGCGATACCGCGTTGATCGCCGCGAGTCGTGGAGGCTACGCCGCCATCTGCCGTATGCTCATGGCGGCGGGCGCAAATAAATCATTGCGCAACGCATCGGGTGTCACCGCGGGCGATGTCGCGGTGGGCCGTGGGTTTGCCGTCATCGTGTCCGAATTGACCGGCAAGGGCTGACTCCCCCGAGCCTATCGTGCCGGCCGCGGAATGTGACGTTAGCAGCCACGGCGGCGCCGGGACTGGGGGGATTCGCCAAACCATCGCGTGAAAGCGCGCGTAAAATGTGCGGCATCCGAATAGCCGAGTTCGTATGCGATGTGGGTAATCGAAATGCGTCCATCGCTCACGAACTCCGCCGCCCGGCGGCTGAGCAAGCGGCTGAGAATCTGTTCGTAGGAAGTGTGCTTGGCAGCCAGCTCCCGCTGCATCGTGCGGCTCGAAGTGCGCAGTTTGCGGCACACCCAGCGCTCCGCCGGCCGGCGCTCGATAGCCGAGGGCAAGGACTTCGTTCTTTTGTCTGCCGATCGTCGCGTTATCGGTCAGCATGTAGGAGACCGATGCCAAAGGACCATGCCCAGCGGTAGTCCAGGAGGCGAAACATTTATCTCCGGCCCTCGGTGACACCGAGACCGTTCGGTGCATGCTCAGCGGCCGCGGCCGCGGTCGCAGGATCGAGGTCATGCCTCACTACCATTGCAATTTCGAAGGCGAGCCCAATCCCCTCAATGGGACCCATTCGGTGCTCTACGACTACGTGCGTCTCGAGCACGTCGACGTGGTTTCGTATCTCGACGTCGCGCCATAAACCAACGGCATTTACCTTACCCGAGAACCGCATCAATAGGCGTAGAACGGTCCCGTGTACGGGCCGGATGTGCGCGCATCGATCCCGACATAAATCTTGCGGCCGTAGAAGAACGGCATGCCCCACGTGAACCGGGTCGAACCGCCGCCGCCGGCGAGGCTGGAATAGGCCGCCGCGTCGGCCACGAACGTATTGGACGGATCGGCAATGGTGAAGCTCACGGTGTTGGTGGCGTTGTTCGCGCCGACGCCCGCGTTGGTCGCGGAGAGGATCTGCGGCGTCACGAGCGGACAGTAGTAGCCGAGCCAATTCCGCGTGGTCAGCGATGACGAGGAGGTACAGGCGTTGATGGTTGGATCGTCGAACAGGTAGGCCTGGGCACCCGAATCGATCAACGCGGGCAATACCGTGGTGCCGCCGTTGTAGGTGGCATTGAAATCCCCCGTGGAGCTATCCGCCCCGAGCACCGTCAACCCCGTCGGCAGGGCGTTGTCCGATTGGGTGGCGATCCCGAATAGCAACTCGCCTTGCACCGACGTATCGCCGTTGGCGTTGACCAGGCTGGGCAGGCGGACGATGACGCCGTTATTGTCGGCGGCGAACAGGGCCACCGGGTTCGTGACCTGGGCCGTGAGCGCCACGTTCTCGGGCGTACACACGCCGGCGGCGGTACAGCCATAGTACATGGGCAACGGGGCGCTCGCGTTGACACAGGATGGACCGCAATCTTGCGCAAAGACGCCGACGCCGAGCAGCCCATTGGCGTTAAAGCCCGTCACGGCATTCAGCAGCAGCCCGTTGGCTCCGCAGGTCGCGGGCGGCGCCGCGGCGGCGCCGGTATCATCCATGATCTGCACCGGCAATTGCGCCGCCACCTCGCCGGCCAGGGTGATGTCGGCCCGCGCCACGGGGCCCCAGGTCTGCCCGGCGCGGAACGTCACGCATTCCTCGATCGTCTGTCCCTGCGCATCGGTTTCAGGGCTGAGCGTCACGCCGCCCGCGGTGAGCACGGAGCGCACCAAGCGCAAACCCCACGAACCCGTATCGAGCAATACGTGATCGATGTTCGCGCATTGGGTGGTGCTGCCGGCCGCACACACCTTCACCGTCACATAGGCGTGATTGAACTGCCCCGGATCGGCAGCCGGTCCCGAATCGACGGTCAAGGCCACCGTGTTCAACGTGGCCGCAGGCGTGGCCGCCGGGGTTGCGTTCTTGCTGCGAATACAGCCGGCGAGCGCGACTGCGATGACAACGAGGGCCGCCATGGCATGGGCCGTCTTGGGTAACGTCGTTTTAAAACCTAGGCGCATGCGACCTTGCACGCAGCGGGTTCAGGACACGTCCCGCACGGCGGTGCCGGTCGGGTTGTGCATCCTTGCATGAAGAGATTCAACGCAAATCCGCCGCGGCGGTCCCCGCCGGGACGAGCGCGGGCACATAGGCGCGGCCCACGTAGGCGCGCTGGTGCCCGCCGGACTCGACCACGAGTTCGGGCAACGCTATTCCCAGAGATGCACGCCCGCCCGCGAGCTTCGAGTCCGCCAGTGCCTTGGTATAAGTTGCAAAATTTGCCGTCCCGAGCAGCCGCTGCAAATCAGGCACCGCCGGGCCGTTCCAGGCCACGGCGAAAACCAGACCGTTGCCGTCCAGAAATTCGCGCACCCGCATGCCGCTATCGGTGGTGATTTCTTGGATGTCGTACCGTTGCAGGGCCGTGGAATGCACCACGCCGCGCAGGGCATCGACGTCCGCACGCACGCTGGCCGCGTCGCCGCCGAGCGCGGCCCATGCGGGGCCGGCGCATGACAACGTCAGGCTCAACGTCGCCGCGGCCGCAACGGACCGGCTCCGAGCGAACCGGGCCAGCGCGGTCTTCGCCACGGCGGTCTTCGCCAGCGCGGACGGTGCCACAGCGGACTTGGAATACCGAACGATCATTTGTTGATTCTGCACACAAAATACGTCGTCGGGGAATGTCTTTCGCCGACGACAGTGTACGCGCTTCGGCGGCAGGCGGGCCGTCGCCGCCCTAACCGCAAACCCAACGTACCGAGGCTTCTTGGGCAGGCCGCCGCGTGATCTGCGTCACAATCGCTTCGTTCCACGCGCATGTCGGGCCGGGATGCACCCGGTTCATCCGATGTTGTTCGGGCGGCCGACGCCCCGGTGTACCGGGATAGGCATGAGCGAGTCAGCGGGACGAGCTGCGCCTTGTCGTCGGAGAAACCGCCAGGTTCGCGCAATTCTGGTACTTCCAGGGCCCTTCAATTTAAGCGATTCCGGCCGATATCCTCGCAGAGAGCCGGCGGTTTCGGCCCTCGTCAAGTGCATGGCGCGCTAAGGATCCGGTCCCGATGATCAGTGCATCAACCTCGTTCCCAGGGACGTGCTGCTCGGCGGCGTTGTGCGCCCTGTTGACCGCCACCGGTCTGCTGCTGCCGATGGGAGGGGCGGCCGAATCCCAGCTGGGGACGGGAAAGTCGAACGCGAGAGTGTCCGCGAGCGCCCATGTGGACTTCAGGATCGTCATTCCGCAAACACTGTCCCTGGACGTCGCGAATGGCGATACGCAGCGGGCCGGTACGCAATCAGTCGCCCCCGTCGCGATCTACAGCAACAGCCGCAACGTGACACTCGCCGCAAGCACCGGGTCGGCGCCCGCCGCGCGCAACAACGTGGTACTGCGCGCGACTGCCGGCAAAGTCATCGAGCGGGGCGCCGCATGCCGGTTCCCGGACGATGCACGCGGCGCTGCCGAGACGAACCGGATGATCTGCACCGTGGCCATGCCCTGAGTCGGACCCGGCTCGCGGCCGCGGCCGGGTTCTCGGTGCGCCACACCCGCGAGGCGCGGCTCGGCTCTAGACCCTGACCGAACCCCTCGCTCCCGCATCGGAGGAGCGGTGAGGCCGCATTCGTCGCCACGGCGCCGCGAAATTTTGCCGCGACGCCTTGCATCGGATGTGCGAACCAGCGCACAACGCCGAGCGATAACGACCGCCACGGCGCGGTGCACGTGTGCGAACTGGTGCACAAAACCACACGATAACGGCCGCCGCGGGCAGAACTTGAGCGCGGCCGGGCACGAACTGCGACCTGGTTCAACGTGCCCCTAAGGTAAACCCCTAAGATCGCGCCCACGCACTGGGTCGCGACGGCAACCCGAGCGTGGGACGGCGGCCCCCCCGGTCCCTTCAGCAACGCAGCAGCATCGTACTCCAGCACAGGAACCAGCAATGACGACATCAGTAGCCTTGAAAACTTTAGTGAGCGCGGCGGCCTTGACCCTGCCGCTCATGGCCTTCGGCGAATCGAACCTGCAGACCGGCGCCTCCACGCTCACGGCCACGGCGCATGTGGACTTCTCGATCGTGATTCCGAAGATTCTCTACCTGCGGGTGGGTACCGGCGCAACTTACACGGGCGCGACTCCGACCCTGTCGTCGGTCGGGACCATCGATGCCATTACCTTCTCCCCGGCGGCGGGTACCGTGGGCAACGCCACCGCGGTGGCCGGTGTCGGCGGCGATTTGGCCGGCGGCGTGGAAACCGCTGCCATCGTGAGCAACAGCGGCAACGTCACCTTGAGTTCCTCGACCGGCGGCGCCCTGAGCGACGGCGCGGCAGGCGACTCGATTGCGTGGACGCAGATCACCACCACCGCGGCCACCCTCACCAGCGGAACGGCGCTGCCGGCGCCGGCACTGGCGAACGGCTCGGGCGGGAGTGTGGTACTCACCGCACCGGCGTCGAAGTTGATCACCCAGGACGCGAAGTGGACCTATGCGTACGCGAACTCCGTCGTGACGCCGGCCGGCACGTACGGCGGCACCGCCGCGCTCAATGGCCGCGTGACGTACACCGCGTCCATGCCGTAACTGCGGCAGCCGTAACCCACCAGCGCGAATTGCATGAGCGTCATGCCCAACAATTCAAGCCCGCGGCCCGGAACGATGCCGGCGGGCTGCTTCGGGAATAGCGGCCGGGCCGGACTGCGCCGAGAATCGATCGGCGCCGTCCGTCTCATCGCGGCGTTGGGCACCGCCGCGCTCGGTGCGGCGGCCATGCCGGGCCCGGCGGCCGGTTATACCGTGACGCTGACGCCGACCTCGCCCAAGGCCGTTTTCCTGCAGGTGGGCGTGGGCACCTACACCGGCACCTACAATGCCAATGGCCAGCCGGCCAACAATACCACGGTCAATAAAGTATCGGTCACGGTGGCCGCAACCGCGGTCGGTAATGGCACGGCGCAGGCGATGACCACGGATAGCACCGCCACCAAAAGCTTCTACGACGGGTTCGCGTTTTGCAGTGTGCCGGGACAAGTCTATATCGGCGGCTTCTATCGAACGGCCGGGGGTACCACCGCCGCCGCGCAAGTCACGGCCACGGTGCCCGCCGCGTTGACCGACGCCGCGGGTGACACCATTCCGTTCTCGAAGATTCAATGGACTTCGAGCGGCGCCAGCGATACCGGCGCGGAGCCGTTCCCGGCCGGGACGTTCGTGAACGGCGGCTCTCAGAGCGTGGGTTCGATGGCGAGCAATACCTGGAACGAGAGTTGCTGGACCTTCTCGTACCTCAACAACAACGTGCCTGCGGCGGGCACGTTCACCGGCCGCGTGACCTACACGATGGTCTCGCCATGAGCAACGCCCGCCGCGCCGCGCGGCAGTCGATTGCTTTTTTTTTGGCCGCGGCAGTCACCATAATCTGGAGCGGCCCGGCGCAGGGGAAATCCACACCCCTCGATGATTCGGGCACGCAAGCCCTCGAGCCCTCGGTGAGCCTGCGGTGGCAATCACAGCGGCCGTCGCGTTCCGGCGGCGAGAACCTGATGATCGGCAGCACCACACTTCGAGTACGCATCAACGTGCTGCCGTGGTTGCAGCGCTCGGGGCGCATCTACCTGGTGCTGCCGGCGCAGCAGCCCGGACCCGTAAGCGCCTCGTGGGTGACGCAAGGCCAATTCATCCCGGGTCAGATCCGCTCGGGCAATCGCGTGCTGGTGTATGCAGGCCCGATCACGACGCCGTTCATGGAGGACGTATTCAAATTTCAATTCAGCGTGGACGGCAGCCTGGCGCAGCGTGCCTTTCCGCTCACCTACCGTTTCGAGATGGACGAGGGATGATCATGCGAGGAAGTTTTGCCGCTCTGTGTGTTGCCGTAGGCGTACTGCTCGGCGCGTCCGCGCATTCGCAAGGGTTCGCGGCGCAGGTCTCGCCGCCGCGCTTCGAATTGGCGGCGCGGCCCGGAAAGACGGTGCGCAGCGTCATCGAGGTGAACAACCGGTCGACCACGCCGGGCCGCTATCTGATCCATACCGCGGACTGGAGCTTGTCGCCGGATTTCGTCGTGGACTTCCACGACGACTTGCAGCCCGGCAGCTGCCGCCCGTGGGTCGCGATCGAGCGCCCCGAAGTGGTGGTGCCCGGAAGCGGCATCCTGCGCTACCGCTTCGAAGTGAGCGTTCCGGCGGATGCACCCACCGGGGAGTGCCGATTCGCGGTGATGATCGAGGGAGCCGATCCATCGATCGCCAGGAGCAATGGCATGAATCTGCCGGTGACCGGCCGGATCGGCGTGATGGTCTATGTGAATGTCGGCGATGCGGTGCCCGATCTGGAATTGCTCGGGCCCAAAAGCGCAACGCTCAATGGCCAACGCATTCCCATCCTGCGCATGCACAACGCCGGCGAGGCGCACGGCCGCGTCAGCGGATTTCTCACCGGCACGGATGCGGATGGCGTCAAGTACGATTTCACACCCTCCGATTTTCCCATCCTGCCGCACGAAGAACGCGAAGTGTTCTTGACGCCCTCGACGGCGACCGACGAGCATCCGACGCTGGCTTTCCCGGTCAGGGTGAAAGGCACGCTGGAATGGGGCGATCGCAAGACCGAGCTGGACCAGCTTTTTGAATGAAGGCTCGTGCCACCTTCACGTCCCGGCTCGCAGCAGGGTTATGCGGGCTGGGCGCGCTTGCGGGGGCCGCGGTGGGCGCGCAGCAAGGCCCCGCTTATCAGGATCGCACCATCGAGGGTGGGACGCTGGCGCCCGACATTTCGAAGGGCGAGGCTGACGCGAGCGACAGCGGCGGTTTGGCGCGTTCGCTGCAGATCGACGGCGTGGTGAGCGCGCTGCACTCCGGAAGCTCCGGTTCCGGCACCAATACGGTGGAGGATGGGGTTCTCGTCAAGTCGCAGTGGGAGACCGTGCACTATGGCGTTTGGTCGCTCGATGCCGCCGGACGCACCGGCGGATCGGGCCTGAGTACCTCGGCCCAAGGCCAGGGCTTCATCGCCACGCTGCGCCAGCGCGGCATGCCGTTCGACGGCGGTTGGATGGCCGACAATGCGCTCGGCGACATCATCACACCGGAAGTGGCGCTGGCGCGATCGCAGCAGCGCTTCTATCTGCCCACCGGCGCGGTGCAAGGTGTGTCCACCGACTGGCGGGGACCCTCGGGTCTGCAGGTGGTCGCGGGCGGCGGACGGCCGGGTATCTACGATGGCATCGAGGTCCCGGATTTCCAAACGCGATCCGGCGACACCGCATCGCTCGGAGTGCAGTGGGCTCCGGTGGAACACTGGGCGGTGGGCGGGCAGTGGGTGGATGCGCGCGATGCAAACCTCGCCATCGGTCCGGTCATCGATGGCGGTGCGCGGCAGTCATCCAGCACCGAACTCCTGAGCGCCGCGTGGGCGGACCGCGGCGCGCGCCTGCAGGCCAACCTCATCGAGGGCGCGGTCGGCGGCAAGGGTAACGCCGGCAGCTGGATCGACGGCTCCCTGGTGCAAGGCCATTGGCAGCAGAACGCCGGCCTGTTCCGCATCGATCCGAATCTGACCTGGGGCAACCAGTTGATCTCGAACGATATGCAAGGCGGCTATTACCGGCTGGGTTACCAAGCCAGGCGCTGGCTGGCCGACGTCGGCCTCGACGAAGTGCATTCGCTGTCGGGGTTGGGCTCGAACACCACGTTCGTCACGGGCGACGCGCGCTACCAGCTATCGCGCGACTGGGGCGCGGGCGGCGTGACCAATATCAGCCGCACCGACGGCGGCGTCGGTTGGTCGCTGGAAAGCTATGTCGATCGCGCTACTCGGTGGGGCACGGGACGGGCGGAGGTCTCGATCGCCGAGACTCCCACCGGCCGAGATAGCGCGATGACGCTCGATCAGACGTGGGCCACCCCGGACAGCCTGCGTTTGAGCACGTCGGCCTCGATCGAGCGCATCCGCAAAGGCATCCTCGATGGCGCTCGGCAGGACAGCACCGTGCTCAGCCTGGCGGCCTTCGGCGGCGGCCAGTTCACCAACCGCCTGAGCATCGAGGGCAATGTGCGCTGGGCACGCGCCCTGCAGGGGCACGCCGCGCCCGGCGTATCCGCCAATATCTCCATGAGCTGCCAGGTATCGCCCTCCTGGCAGATACTCGCGACCTATTACGACAGCCGATCCGGATCGTGGACCTCGCTCACCGTGACCTCGCCGCTGAGCCCACCGATCGCAACCGCGGTGCCGGCGGTGCAGGAGCGAGGCGCATTCCTGACGATGCGCTACCGGCGGGCTTCCGGTTTGCACTTCGCACCGCTCGGCGGCCCCGTGGGCGGCGCGTCCGGCGAGCTCGCCGGCACGCTCTATCTCGATGCCAACGACAACGCGCGCTTCGATGCCGGGGAGCTTGGCGCGCCCAATGTCACCGTGGTGTTGGATGGCCGATTTTCGGTTCAGAGCGATGCGAACGGGCGCTTCGATTTCCCGGCGGTGGCCGCCGGCCATCACGTCATTTCGGTGGTATCCGATAACCTGCCGCTGCCATGGACGCTTGCCGGGGAAGGCCGATTGGAGGTGGTGGTCACCACGCGGGATCGCACCGACCTCGCGATCGCCGCGCATCGGCCGCGCTGACCGAGGCCATGCGAGCGGCGAAGGGCGTGGGCCGGCCCGGACCGTCGAAGGCAACTGCGACCCGATTTTCTTTTAGAAAGGTCGACGCGCCTAGGTAAAACCCCTAACATCGAAACCAAGAATCGATTCTTGACGGAGTGCCATGCAGTCTACGGATCCGCGCTCGAACGCACGTTCATGAAGCTGATGAACTCGGCCCATATCGGCCATTACCTGCGGATTTTCCGCCACCTCGTACCGGACCTGCGCAGCTTCGTGGTTCAGGCCATGGATGGACGGGTGCTCGCCACCGGTGGCGGCACCGCGGCGCCCGTCGTCCGGGCGTGCCTCGACGCTCTCGGTGTGCGACTCGTGCGTTCCCCTGCGGACCCGCCCCGCGGGCTGCGGCTGGTGAGCCAGCATGAGCTGACCTACGTGCTCGTGTTGCGCGATACGGCAGGCACTCCGTTGGGCCTGCTCGCGCTGGTGTCCGATTCGTTGGGCGTCACGCCCGACACCCCGCCAGTGGAGGCCATTGCCCGACGGACGGGCGCGGTGGTCTCGTTGCTGGCGCGGGAACTCGAACTCGCGGTGCCCCTCTTGATGGCGGAGACCGCAGCGGCGCACTGCGCGGAACAACGCTTGCAACGTGCCGTGGAGCAGACACAGACGGCCGATCCCGGCGGCTTCGAGCGGCCTGAGGCGCTGCTGGGGTCGATCAAAGCGCTGTTTGGGTGCGCCGTCGCGATGCTGTACATGCCGGCCTGCGGAACCGAACGCCTGGTCGGGTGCGTGCCGGCCGCGGCGGCCGGAGCCGAGCAATTGCGCCGCTTGGTCACGCGGCATCTGTACGCGAGCGTCCGACGATCGGGCGCGACCACGATGTTCAACAAGAGGCGCGAGTGCTCCGACACCGCACTCGTGCCGTTTCGAGTCGTGTGTGTGCCGCTGAAGCGCCGCGACTTGATCGTCGGCGTCATCGCCATCGCGAATCCCCTCCATGCGCCACCCTTCCATGACCGCGACTGCGAACTCCTGGAGGCGTTGGCACCGACGCTGTATAAAATCCTCGGCGCCGGCTACGACGAGGATACCGGACTTCTGACCCGCCGCGCGTTCGAGGAGGAGGCGGCCAAGCGGTTGGCCGATGATCTGCTACTGCCGCGCTGCATCGTGTACGCCGATGTGGATTGCCTGCCCGGCATGCACGATTCGCGTTCCGCTCGCGGCAACCAGGCGATCCGGGCGGCGGCCGAGGTGTGGCATGACGCATTGTTGCCCGGCGATGTCCTGATATGCCGGCTGGCGGGCGATCGGTTCGCGGCTCTCTTGGAAAACTGCACGCTGGACCAGGCGCGCCTCTGGGCCGAAAGAGTTCGCGCGGCCCTCGCCGAGATGCGGCTCGCGAGCGGTGGCGCCGCACTCGCCATGGACGCGAGCTTCGGCGTTGCCCGGTTGACGCCGGATCAGACGTTGCACCCGGCCTTGACCGCCGCGCGAATCGCCTGCAGAGCCGCCAAGGATCGCGATCGACATCGGGTCGAACTGTTCGACGACATCGACGCCCCCAGGGTTCAGCGGCACGATATGCGTTTTCTTCGCGACGCCGATGCCCTGGATATGAGCCGTTTTTGTCTATTCGCCCAACCGCTCGTGCCGCTCGCCGGCGCCGGCCGCGAGGCTCACTACGAAATCTTGATTGGCAAGAATGACGATCGAGGCAACCTCGCCCCGAACAATTTCGTGCCGGTGGCCATCCGGCAACATCTGCGCGTTCGACTGGATAAATGGATACTCACGCAAGCCATCGCCCAACTCAATCGCCATCGCCCGACCCTGCAGACCCAAGGGACCGTTTTCTGGATCAATCTGTCGCCGCAGTCCGTCGCGCAGAGCGACTTCGCCCACTTCGCGTACGACGCCGTGCGCGACAGCGTGTTGGCGAATGGCTCGATCGCCTTTGAAATGACGGAGAATGCCGCTATCGGCAACCTGCACGCGGCGCGACGATTGATCTCGCGCTTGACGGAGCTGGAATGCCGCTTTGGCTTGGATGAGTTCGGCACCGGTCTGTCGCCGCTGAAATCGCTGGTCGATCTGCGCGTGAGCATGCTCAAGATCGATGGGCGTTTCGTTCGTGACGTAGCGCATGAGCCGCGCTTGGACACGGTGGTGCAGGCGGTCCTGCAGGTGGCCCATGAACTGCGACTCGACGCGGCCGCCGACTGCATCGAATCACGTGCCGCGGCGAACCACCTCGCTGCGCTCGGCATAGCCTTCGGGCAAGGCTCGGAACTCGGTCGCCCGCAGCCGCTGCGCGAGGTCCTCGGTGCGCTCTCGTCTCGGCGCCAAAACCCCTGGCAACGTCTGCGCGCGAGCGTGCCCGAGCCGCGTTAGCCGAGCCTGAGGCCCACCGGCCGTATGCACCTACCTCCGTAGGCCGACCGGCCCTATACGCTAACCGGCCGTATAAAATTCCGCGGCGATTTCGCTCAGGATGCCGGTGACGTAGCCGGCGAACGAGCGCCATACCTCGAGGTGGAACGCGTGCTCCCGGGTACGCCACAGCACGATGTCCGCCTTGGCGAGCATGGTGCGGGTGCAGGTGCCGAGCGGGAATTCGGCGAGATCCAAATCGAGCGGGCAGGCGCCGCTCAAGAGGGTGGCCGCGTGCGGGCCGCTCACCTCGAGCGCGAATTGCCGGTGGCTGATATCCACCAGCGCATGCGGGATGCCGGTGAGCGCCCGTTCGAGCGCGCTGAAGGTCGGGCTCTCCGGCGAGCCGTGCGCCGCCGCGCCGGCAGCGAAGTCCAGCAGCAGGTATTCATCGGGACCCAGCCAGAGCGTTGCGCGCGTGGCCTGCGCATGCGCGCGGCAGGCGGTCTCGGAGAATGCCGGACCCCACAGCGGCGCCGCGGCCGCCCGCGCCGCCGCGCCGCCGTGAAAAGCGAACCGTCCGGCGGGCGGCAAGGCTTTGAGCCAGGCCGCCTGCGGCACCGCGGGCACCGTGCGCACTGCCGTTTCAACCATTGATGCGCGCTCCTGTCGGGTCGTAGAACACGGACGAGGTCACCTCGACCTCGATATCCCCGCCGGGCATGGGTACGTAGAGCGTCTGCCCGAGGCGCGCGCGGCCACCGGCCACCAATCCCAGCGCGATGGCATGGCCGAGCACGCTGCTGGCATACGAGGAGGTCACGTGCCCGATGAGCTCCATCGGCGGCTGTTGGCCGGCCTTCGCGGCGACCTGCGCACCTTCCTCGAGTACGAGGCGGGCGTCTCGCGTGCGCAAGCCCACCAGCTGCTTGCGATTCGGATCTTGCATCGATGCACGCTGCAGCGAGCGCTTGCCGAGGAAGTCCTGCTTGGTCTTGCCGATGGCCCAGGCGAGCCCGGCATCGTCGGGCGTGACCGTGCCGTCGGTGTCCTGGCCGACGATGATGTAGCCTTTTTCGGCGCGCAGCACATGCATGGCTTCGGTCCCATACGCCACCATGCCGTGCTTCTGTCCGGCCGCGAAAATCGCCTGCCAGACGTCGGCACCGTAATCGGCGGGCACATTGACTTCGAAGCCCAATTCGCCGGTGAAGCTGACGCGAAACAGCAGCAGGGGAACGCCGCGAATGGAACCGTGACGCACGCTCATGTGCGGCATGGCGGTGGTGCTGAGATCGATGCCCTCGACCAAGGAGGCGAGCACCTCGCGCGACCGCGGCCCCTGCACCGCGATCACCGCCCACTGTTCGGTGGTCGAGGTGAGCCAGACCTGCAGATGCGGCCACTCGGTTTGCCGATAATCTTCCATCAGGGCGAGCACGCGCGGCGCGCCGCCCGTGGTGGTGGTTACATGGAAGCGATCGGCGGCGGTGCGCGCCACGACGCCGTCGTCGTAAATGAATCCATCGTCGCGGCACAGAATCCCGTAGCGTGACCGGCCAAGGCCTAAGCCGGTCCAGCTATTGATGTACAGGCGATTCATGAACTCGGCCGCATCCGCGCCGACGACTTCGATCTTGCCCAGCGTGGAGGCGTCGAACATACCGCAGGCGTTGCGCACGGCGAGACATTCGCGCGCGACCGCGGCATGCATGTCCTCGCCGGCGCGCGGAAAATAGCGCGCGCGTTTCCACAACGCGACATTCTCGAACACGGCGCCCGCGGCCGACGCCCAGGCGTGAGTGGGCGTGGTGCGCACCGGATCGAACAGATCGCCGCGGGAGATGCCCGCGAAGCTGCCGAACGTGACGGGCGTGTACGGCATGCGGAAGCTGGTCAGCCCCACCCGCGGCAGCGGTACGTCGAGTGCCTGCGCCACGATGGCCATTGCGTTGAGATTCGATGTCTTGCCCTGATCGGTGGCCATTCCGGTGGTGGTGTAGCGCTTGACGTGCTCGATGGAGCGAAAGCCCTCGCGCGTGGCGAGCGCCAGATCCTGGGTGGTCACATCGTGCTGCCAATCGACGAAGGACTTGTGCTTGCCGGGGGTGGGCGCGAGGGGCAGGGCGCCGAGATACGCATCGCTGCCGCGCGTCGCGGCATTCACCGCGAAACGCCGCGACGGCAGGCCGGGACCCGGCGCGCTCACAGGCGCGGATGGCACAACCTGATCGAGCCCGGGGGGGGCGGCCGGCACCGCACCGACCGCCACCGCGCCGGTTGATATGCCACGCGGCACTGCACCGGCCGGTAC
>JALYHP010000079.1 GCA_030799355.1 Pseudomonadota bacterium | reverse complement strand
GCGCTGGTGCGCGGGCCGCTGCCGCTCGCGGACTCGATGCGCCGGGGGTCGCCGCGCCGCCCGCTGCGGCCGACGGCGCTGCCGAGGGTGGGGCAGCGGAATCCGGTCTGGAGATCCACGCGCGGCGCAAGTCCTGGGGCCCCAACTACATACGATTCGGCCTCAATCTCGACGATGACTTTCAAGGCAGCAGTCACTACAACGCGGCGGCGAGATTCGTGGTGACCGAAATCAACGATTTCGGTGCGGAGCTGCTGACGGACGTGCAGATCGGCAGCGATCCCAAGGTCGTCAGCGAGTTTTATCAACCGCTCGATCCGCTGCGAAAATGGTTCGTGGCGCCCAGCGCGCGCATCGAAGCTCGAGATTTGCCGATCTACTCGCGAAACTCCGAAATCGCTGATTTTCGGGATCGGGAGGTCGAATCCGATCTGGACGTCGGGCGCAATCTCAGCAATTGGGGCGAGATTCGCGTGGGTCTGCACCGGACCAGCGGGTCGACGCGTGCGCGCTTCGGCGATTCCAGAATCGTCGAACCGCAGTACAATATCGGCGAGCTGTCTTTCAAGTTCAGCTACGACCGGCTCGACAACGTGCATTTCCCCCGCGACGGTCAGACTCTTACGTTTCAGTGGGACGCGGACCGCACGGACCTGGGCTCAGACGTCGCCAGGGATCGCGTTTCCGCCGATTGGCTGGTGGCGGGGTCGCGCGGGCGCAATACGCTCCTATGGTGGACCTCGGCGGGCAGCACCCTCGACGGCAACATCAGCCCGACAGCGATTCCGCAATTCTATTCGCTGGGAGGGTTCTTCAATCTGTCGGGTCTGGCACCCCGGTCATTGACGGGGCCGCACTACGCGATCACCCGCGCCATTTACTTCCGCAAGATTGGGCGCGGCGGGGAGGGGTTTTTCGACTTTCCCACCTATATCGGTGCCTCGTTGGAAATGGGCAACATATGGGAACAGCGCGGCGAGATCAGCGAGGGATCCGCGCGTAAGGACGCTTCGATATTTTTCGCCATCGATACGTTCTTGGGGCCCGTCTATGTGGGCTCGGGATACGATGAGCGCGGCACCAGCGCTTTTTATCTGTTTCTGGGTCGAACTTTTTAGGCGCTGCGCCGCAGGAGCCGCGCGCCCCCGGCCAACGCGGATGCACCGAGGGCAGTGCTCGCAGGGCGAGCCTGAGATCCGGCGCAACCCTGTGGGTCACGCGAAGCTGCGACTCTCCGACAGGTTTTCCACTTTCTCGAATACCAGGGTCGGCTGGTCGCCGATCCGCGAATATTCATGCTTACGCGCCATCTCTTCCAGTCTTTGGTCGCGCTCCGTCGCTGTAAAATACCAGTGCGTTTTTTGCCAGTCGCTACCCAGCAGTTTTGCGAACGGATCGCCGGGCCGCAGTCTGACGCGAATTCCATACGGGCGCGGCAGAGCGGGCACGCCGCGGATTAAATTTTGAGCATTTGCGATTCCCATGATGGCGGAACGATAGCTGAACATTGCCCTGGGTGGTAGTCCCTGAGGATAGCGGCTGCGTTGGGTGGGCCCGGGGCTCAGGCGCAGCCCTGCGGCCTGGCAAGGGCCGTGCGCCCTCGAGATAGCCCCCGCTGATTGGCGCCGGAGTCGCATGCTAGTAGACTGCGCCGCCTTCGCCAAGCGCGCGCTCGTCACGCGGCACGGCGGCTTGCGCGGCGCCCGCAGCCCGCAAGCGCTTGGGTTCAATATCAGCGCGTAAGCGCCCGAGGACATGACCGATGGCTTCATCTTATACCGCCTCCGACATCGAGGTATTGAGCGGCTTGGATCCCGTGCGCCGCCGCCCGGGTATGTATACCGACACCACGCGCCCGAACCATCTGGCGCATGAGGTGATCGACAACAGCGTCGATGAGGCATTGGCGGGCCATTGCGAAAACATCAAGGTCACGCTGTTCAAGGACGGCTCGCTGGAAGTCGAGGACGATGGCCGCGGCATGCCGGTGGATATCCATCCCAAGGAAAAAATCAGCGGTGCGGAGCTGATTCTAACCCGCCTGCACGCCGGCGGAAAATTCAACGACAAGACCTACCAGCATTCGGGCGGTCTGCACGGGGTCGGCGTCTCCGTCGTGAATGCGCTGTCCAAGCATCTGGAGTGCTGGGTGCGCCGCGGCGGCAAGGAATACAATCTGAGCTTCAAAGGCGGAAATCCGCATTCCAAGCTCGAAGTGGTCGGCGACGTGCCGAAATCCAAGACCGGCACCACATTGAGATTCTGGCCCGACGGCAAGTATTTCGATACCGACAAGTTCGCCATACCGAGCCTCAAGCAGGTGCTGCGCGCCAAAGCGGTGCTTTGCCCGAAATTGCGCGTCACGCTCATCAACGAAGCGACCGGCGAGCGCGATGAGTGGTTCTACACCGGCGGCTTGCATCAATACCTCGCCGAAGAGCTGGGGAAGGGCGAGTGGCTCCCCGCGGAGACTTTTTACGGCAAGCGTGACATCGAGGGTGGCTCGCTCGATTGGGCTTTCGCCTGGGTGCTCGAAGCCGAGCACCGCGTCACCGAGAGCTACGTGAATCTGATTCCCACGGTCGAGGGCGGTACGCACGTCAACGGCTTGCGCGTGGGCACCGCCGATGCCGTTCGCGAGTTCTGCGAGTTCCGCAGCCTGGTGCCGCGCGGTTTGAAATTGGCGCCGGAGGATGTATGGGACGGCGTGAGTTTCGTGCTCTCGATGAAGATGCGTGAGCCGCAGTTCGCCGGCCAGACCAAGGAGCGGCTTTCGTCGCGCGAATCGGCCGGTATCGTCCAAGGTGTCATCAAGGACGCATTCGCCTTGTGGCTCAACCAGCATCCGGATCAGGGCGAGAAAATCGCGATGCTGGCGATCGCCAACGCGCAGCAACGATTCAAGGACAGCCAGAAGATCGCGCGCAAGCGCATCGTGGCCGGGCCCGCGCTGCCGGGCAAGTTGGCCGATTGCGTGAGCCAGGATCCGGCGCGCGGCGAATTGTTTCTGGTCGAGGGCGACTCTGCCGGCGGTTCGGCCAAACAGGCGCGCGATCGGGTGACGCAGGCCATCATGCCGCTGCGCGGCAAGATATTGAACACCTGGGAAGCGGACACCCGTGAGGTGCTGCAGTCGCAAGAGGTGCACAACATCACCGTCGCGATCGGGGTGGAGCCGGCGGCCACCGATTTGTCCGGCCTGCGCTATCACAAGATTTGCATCCTCGCGGATGCCGACAGCGACGGACAACATATCGCGACGCTGCTCTGCGCCCTGTTCTTGCGCCACTACCGTCCGCTGGTGGCCGCCGGGCACGTGTACGTGTGCATGCCGCCGCTGTTTCGCATCGATATCGGCAAGGAAGTCATCTATGCGCTCGACGAAGCCGAGCGCGACCGGGCGTTGGCGCGTATCGCGGCGGAAAACCCCCGTGCCAAGCCGCTGGTGATGCGGTTCAAGGGTCTGGGCGAGATGAACCCGATACAGCTGCGCGAGACGACCATGGCGCCGCAGACTCGTCGGCTGGTGCAGATGACCATCGATGCCAACGACAGCCCCGACTCGCTGCTCGACATGCTGCTCGCGAAGAAACGCGCCGGCGATCGGCGTGAATGGCTGGAAAGCAAGGGCAATCTTGCGCACGTTTAACAACTCATCCGATCGAAGAGCATGAAAGATCAAGACCTCAATTTCGAAGGGCTCGAGAAAGAACCCCTGAAATCGTTCGCCGAGCGCGCGTATCTCGACTACTCGATGTACGTCATTTTGGATCGTGCGTTACCGCATCTCGGGGACGGTCTGAAACCGGTGCAACGCCGCATCGTGTACGCGATGAGCGAACTCGGGCTCGCGGCCGGCGCCAAACACAAGAAGTCGGCGAGAACCGTGGGCGATGTGATCGGCAAATTCCATCCGCACGGCGATACCGCTTGCTACGAAGCCATGGTGCACATGGCGCAGGATTTCGCGTACCGCTATCCCATCGTCGACGGCCAAGGCAATTGGGGATCGACGGACGACCCCAAGTCGTTCGCGGCGATGCGTTACACCGAGTCGCGGCTCACTCGCTATGCGGATCTGCTCCTGCAGGAACTGGGTTCGAGCACGGTGGATTGGGCAGCCAATTTCGATGGATCGCTGGACGAGCCCACCATGCTGCCGGCGCGCGTGCCGAATCTTCTCTTGAACGGCGGTTCGGGCATCGCGGTCGGCATGGCCACGGACATTCCCCCGCACAATTTGCGCGAAGTGGTCAAGGCCTGCGTGGCCTTGCTGGACGATCCCGACTTGAGCACGCGCAAGATAATGGCGAGCATCAAGGGACCGGATCTGCCGACCGCCGGCGAAATCGTTTCGCCGCGCGATGATCTGGTGCGGCTATACGAGACCGGAACCGGCAGCTTCAAGGCCCGCGCGACCTACGAGATCGAGGATGGTCAGATCGTAATCGATGCGCTGCCCTTCCAGGTCTCCGGCAGCAAGGTACAGGAACAGATCGCCGCTCAGATGCAGCAGAAAAAGCTGCCGATGGTCGAGGACTTGCGCGACGAATCCGATCACGAGAATCCCACCCGTCTGGTGATCGTACCGAAATCGAATCGCGTCGATACCGCCGCGCTGATGGCGCATCTGTTCGCCACCACGGATCTCGAGCGGAACTATCGAGTCAATCTCAACGTCATCGCCCTGGACGGCCGCCCCCGGGTGATGGGGCTCAAGGAACTCCTGCTAGAATGGCTCGAGTTCCGCAAATCCACGGTCACCCGGCGTCTGAATCATCGCCTGGCGAAGTTGAGCGCGCGGCTGCACCTCCTCGACGGCTTGCTCATCGCGTATTTGAACCTCGACGAAGTGATCCGCATCGTGCGTACCGAGGATCAGCCGAAGCCGGTGCTGATCAAGCGCTTCAAATTGTCGGAAGAGCAGGCCGAGGCCATCCTCGAAACCAAACTGCGGCACTTGGCGCGTCTGGAGGAGATGAAGATCCGGGAGGAGCAGAAGAAGCTTTCCGACGAGCGCGATGATATTCAAGCCATCCTGAAATCGAAAGCGAAATTGACCAAGCTGGTGCGCGATGAATTGCTGAGCGATGCCGAGGAGTATGGCGATGAGCGCCGCACACGCCTGGTGGAGCGCGAAGCGGCGCAGGCCATTTCCGAAACGGAGCTGCTGACCAGCGAGCCGACCACGGTGGTGTTGTCGCGCCTGGGCTGGGTGCGTGCGGCAAAAGGCCATGACATCGATGCGCGCTCGCTCAGCTACAAGACGGGCGATGAGTTCCAGGCGGCGGCGAAGGGGCGCAATCTGCAGCAAGCCGTGTTCATCGATTCGACCGGGCGCGCGTACAGTTTGGACGCGCACCAGCTGCCCGCGGCCCGCGGCTACGGCGAACCGCTGTCGGGGCGGGTGGATCCGCCCGATGGCGCGACCTTTGCCGCCGTCCTCATCGGCGAACCGGACGATAACTGGCTGCTCACGAGCGATGCGGGCTACGGTTTTGCCGTGAAGCTGCGCGAATTGTATGCGCGCAACAAGAAGGGAAAATCCGTGCTCAAAGTGCCGGAGAACGCGCGCGTACTGCCTGCGCAGCCGATAGCCGGCCCCGCCGCCTTCGCCGTATTCGTCAATAACGATGGCGAGGTGCTGACCCTGCCCGTCGCGCAAATCGAGGAGATGAACGCCGGCAAGGGCCAGAATTTGTATGGCATCCCGGGCAAGAAATCGGCGGACCGCGAGGAATACCTGGTTGCCGTGGCGGTGGTGGCGCCGGGCGAGGTGCTCACCGTCCACAGCGGCAACAGCGCGCCGATGAAGCTCGAACACGGCGATCTGAAGGCGTTTCAGGACAAAAAAGGCCAGCGCCGGCAGCGGTTCTCGCGGGCGTACAAGCAGATCGACCGCCTTGAGGTTTCGCCGGGGTGAAGCGCGCATCGGCCGGCGCCTCCTCACCGCGGCGAAGGTAAGGCGCGAAGCGGTTCGGCCCGCGAGTCCGGGTAAGCCTCGAGCGCCCGAAACGGGCTGCGCTACGAATGAGCCGTGTGGCGGCCCGTGCCGCGAACGGGTCAAATCAGGAAACGAGCCGTGCCGCGACCGCGGCATGCCCGGGAACGATCAGGGCCGCAGAGCCGTCGGGCGGCCAGGGCTCGGCCTCGAGCGCCAAGCAGCGGTACGCTGCTGTCGCGCGAACTCTCGAGAGGCGGCGCGGGAAAGTCCAGAAAACTCGAGCCGTGGAGTCGAGGCTACCGGTCCCCGGACATCGTCACGTCTTCGGGCGCGTTCACGAAGTAGCCCTGGATGAATTCGATGCCGAGCTGCCACAGCACGGCCATCGTGTTGGCATCCTCCACGCGCTCCGCGACCGTTTCGACGCCTTTGCGCTTGGCGGCTTCCACCACGCCCTTGACCCGCTGTTGCTGCAGTTGATTGGTCGACAGACCCTGCATCAATGAGCCGTCGACCTTGATGAAGTCCATGCCGATGTCGTTGAGCAGCTTGAGCGGATCGCGGCCGGTGCCGAAGTGCTCGATCGCGAAGCGAAAGCCGAGCTTGCGCAGGCTGTCGGAAAATTCCTTGGTTTGCACCACGTATTGCGTGGCCATCTCTTCGGTTACCTGGATGCAGAGCCGTTTCGGCTCGATCTTCAGCGATTTCAGTTGAGTCTCGAGCCAGGCGATGACGGTCTTGTCCACGATGGTGTCCTTCGACACCCGGACGAAAATGCATGCCGCCTTGCGGTTGGCCGCGAACGACATCGACGCGCCGATCACCCACCGATCGATATTTTTCATCAAATCGTTGCGTTCCGCGGCCGCGATGAATTCGGCGGGCAGCACTTCACCGCCTTGTTCGTCCAGCATGCGGACCAGCACGTCGAACATGCCCTTGTCTTCGCCGAGCAGGCTCGCGACCGGCTGCTGTACCAGCCGGAAGCGATTTTCCATCAACGCGCTCTTGATGTGCTTGACCCAGATCTTGTCGTAGGCCTGCACGCGCGTGTCGGTGTCGGACGTGTCGACGACGTATACCTGATTGCCGCCGAGTTCGCGCCCGCGCCGAGTGGCCGCGACGGCGTCGGCGATGGCGGAGCCCACGTCGGGGTCGGCGGGAGGCAGCACTCCCAAACCGACGCTGACGGTGGCGGAAAGGGTCTTGTCGCCGATGCCGAAGGTATGCGCGTTCACGCGTTTGACCACATTCTCGGCCCACGTTTCGATATCGCGCGCCGTGCCGCGCTCGAGCAGCACCAAGAACCCATTGCCGCCGAACCTGCCGCATAGATCGGTGGGCGTGAGCTGGGAACGCACCAGCTCCGCGAGTTGAGTCATGAAGTCCTCGCTGGCGAGAATGCCGATGGCACGCTGGATCTCGATGAAGCGGTCGGCTTTGAGGTGTGCGAATTGGCGTACGCCGCCCTTCATGGCGGCGGCACATCGTTCGCGCACCGCCGCGATCAAGTAGCGTTGCTGCAGGAAATGCGTCGAGGCGTCGTTCTTGACCGCATCGGCCAAGCGCCCCTCCAGATCCGCGTCTTGTTTGTGCCGAGCGGGAATGCTGATGCGGACGGCGGGCTCGGCCTCGTAATCGGCCTTGGTCAGCGTCAGCTCGAGCGCCAGATTCGAGCCGTCGGAGAGCAACGCCGTCACCTTGAGCGCGTGGTCCGCCCATTTCCCCTGCAAACAGGCCACCAGCGCCCCTTTCAACGCGGGATGGGTTTCCTGCTCGAACAGATCCATCATTGGGGTGCCGGTGAGTGCATCCTCGCCGGAATAACCGAACAACTCGAGCCATGCGCCATTGGCATCGACGATGATGCCTTCCTGCACATGGGTGATGGCGTCGGCCGAACCTCGTAGAAAGTGCTGCAGCTGTTCGCGGTATTCACGCGCCGAGGACAGGGTGGTCGACAGCGCCCGCTCGAGACGATAGGCGCGCAGCTCGCGGGAGGCCACCGATTGCAAGCGGCTTCGATTGGCCAGCGTCACCGCATC
Source organism: Pseudomonadota bacterium (assembly GCA_030799355.1). Taxonomy (GTDB): domain Bacteria; phylum Pseudomonadota; class Gammaproteobacteria; order Steroidobacterales; family Steroidobacteraceae; genus Bog-1198. Next base: position 8,505 of record JALYHP010000079.1, on the reverse strand, counting down.
CTGGGCACCCAGGCGCATGGCATCGGCGATGGCGGCCTCATCGGCGGTTTCGCGCACGACCAATACCGGCATTTCCGGCGCGCTTTGAGCCTTGACCTTCATGATCGAACCCAGATCGATGCCGGGTTCGTCGGTGAAGGCGACGAGCATTTCGGGATTGAGCTGCATCAAGGCGTCCCCGAGATCGCGGGCATCCGGCAGCCATGTGCAATGCACCGGATGGCCGGCCTTACGCAGCGTACTGTTGATCGCCTCGACGTGATCTTGCGACCTCGTCATCACGATCATCGGAACGGCACCCTGTTCTGGCACTGGGCATATCCTTGAAACGGGCGCAAAGTGTAACACCGGGGATTTCGCCATTCTGGGAACGGCGTCAAGGACAGGCTCCCAGTGGCACCAGGGATTTGGCGATTCCGGGCGCATCCAGTGCCCTGGAATCAGGATTTAGGCGATAACTCGCGGCGAGCAGCTTGCGCCCGTCCGCCGGTCCTGGCCGGAGCCGAGTTGGCCAGAAGGGCGGGTTGCCGCTATCATACGCGCCCTTCAATGCGAGGCCTGCGATGGCGAACTACAGCACCAACGAATTCAAAGCCGGTCTCAAGATCCTGATCGACGGCGATCCTTATGCCATCGTCGAGAACGAGATGGTCAAACCGGGCAAGGGCCAGGCGTTCAATCGCGTCCGGGTGCGCAACCTGAAAACCGGTCGCACCATCGAGCGCACCTGGAAATCCGGCGACACGGTCGAGGCCGCCGACGTGGTCGATACCGACATGCAATATCTGTATCGGGACGGCGACTTCTTCAATTTCATGGCTCCGGAAACCTTCGAACAGCTCACGGCCTCCAAGGAGGCGGTGGGCGACGGCGCCCAGTGGCTCAAGGACGGCACCGTCTGCGTGGTCACGCTGTGGAACGGCGTGCCGCTGCAGGTTACGCCACCCGCGCACATGGAACTCAAGGTGATCGAGACCGATCCGGGGGTGCGCGGCGATACGGCCACCGGCGGCTCCAAGCCCGCCAAGCTCGAAACCGGCGCCATGGTCCGCGTGCCGCTTTTCATCAACGAAGGCGAGATATTGCGCATCGATACGCGGACCGGCGAATACCTGTCGCGCGGCAAAGGGTAGTGCCGGACCGTTGCCTGAGACGCGTCGCGGGGCCTGATGCGTCGCGGGGGCCTCGTTCACCTCGTGCTTCCTCCGGGTCTCGGCCCAACCGCGCCGGCTCGCCGAACGGGTCCTAGGCGTTGTCGATCGTAAACGCCATCGCCGCGGCCAAGCCTGCGGCACCCAGTGCGATCGCGACCACTCTATCGAAGCCCAGCGCCACCCCGGCGCAATCGGGAATTCCCGCCTGCAATGCCGCCAGCAGCCGCTCGTCCACCGGCGGTTGAACCTGGCCGCGCGCATGGCGAGTAGCCAGATCCCGGGTAAACCGCATTCGCTGGTCGGCGGGGTTCGCCAGCTCGTGAAATCCGTTCGCGAGTTCGATGCCATCGATGTACAACTCGAAGCGTGCCGCCACCGCCGGCGAGCCGGGTTTCAACCGGGCGAGAGAGGCCTGTGATGCCGGATAGTCGCAGATGAAGCACGGCCGCTCGATCCCCAATTTTGGCCCCACGACCAGTCCCATCAGCAAGTCCAGTTTCGCATCGCGATCGAGCGCGGCCGCAGCGCCGTCAGGATCTCCGTCAGCTGCGCGACGAGCCGCGGCTTGCGCGGCCGCGCGGCGCGCGGCTTCCTCGTCGGGCGGGTGGCGAAGCGCAGGATTCCCGTCCGGTGCGCGACGAGCCGCGGCTTCCGCGTCGGGCGGGTGGCGAAGCGCGCCTTCCTCATCGGCAGGGTGGTGAAACGCGGGCTTCGCGTCCGGTGCGCGGCAAACCACTGCGGCCCGCCCCTCGAGCGGGCGGGGAACGGTGGGACCGCCGCCAGGCGTGCCGCAAGCCGCCGGATCGCCACCGGGTTGCAGCACGATGCCGTGAGCGGCTGCCGCGCGCTCGAGAGTCGCTTCGCTGTCCCCGTGCGCATCGACACCGGCGTGCCTGCGCAGCGCTTGCGCGTAGGTCAGGCGCTCAGCCGGTTCGAGCCGTCGATAGGGTGCCAGCAGTTCGGCGACCAAGCCTTCGACTTCGGTCATGAGCGCCGCCTCGTCCAGCCCCAAGCGGTACCACTCGACCATGGTGAATTCGGGGTTGTGCCAGCGGCCGCGCTCGGCGTCGCGGAATACTTTGCATACCTGGTAAATGTCGCCGCTACCGGAGGCGAGCAGACGCTTCATCGGGAATTCCGGTGAGGTACTCAGATAGAACGGATGGGCTACCCCGGCGATGCGGGTGCTCAACGATTCAATCTGCGGGTCGCTCACGGCGGCAGCGCTCAATACCGGAGTCTCGACCTCGAGGACGCCGCGCGCGGCGAAGAACTGGCGCAGGCGCGCCAGCATGAGGGCGCGGTGACGCAAAGCGGAAACGGCTGCCGTGGGTTGCCAGTCGGCGGGCGTGTCGCTGCGCACGCCGCTTATCCGAGCCCGGCCGTGGGGCGCTGCCCGGTCCCCGACATGACCCGCCGGCCGATGGCTTGGCCCAATTGCACCACGGAACCTGCCCGCAGCAAGGGATGCCACTGCGCTCGATTCGGCTCGAACAGCAGGATGACGGTCGAACCCATGTTGAAGCGGCCCAGCTCATCGCCTTTGTCGAGCGTTACGGTGGAGCTTGGGATGTGCGTCACCGCGCGGCCTGCGGCCCGGACCCTCCCGCGGGGCGTAGCGGCAGTCGGTACGACCACCCCCGGCCGGACCGCGCCCGAGGTGGCGAGCCCCGGCGTGATATCGCCCGCCCAGACGGTGGCTATGCTGCCCACATTGAGCGCGCCCACCATCACCAGCGCGAACCGGCCAAAGTCCGTCTCGAACAGCGCCAGAACGCGTTCGTTGCGCGCGAACAAATTCGGCACGTGTTGCGCGGTGACCGTGTTCACGCTGAACAGGCGCCCCGGTACATACACCGTGTCGAACAGCGAGCCGCGAATCGCCATGTGAACGCGATGATAGTTGAAGGGCGCGAGGTAAATGGTGGCGAACGACCCGCCCTCGAAGCTCCGCGCCCAGCCATGCCCCGCCAGCAAATCGCCCACCCGGTAGTCCCGTCCCTTGGCCTGGATCAACCTGTCATGCTCGAGCACGCCGCACTCGCTGACCGCACCGTCCGCCGGACTCACGATCGCATCGGGGTCCGGATCGATGGGGCGGGCGTCGGGCCGCAGGGCTCGCGTGAAAAATTCGTTGAAGCTGCGGTAGCGGTAGGGATCGGGTTCGACGGCTTCGCTCATATCGACCGCGAACAAGCGGAGAAAGCCGCGCGTCAGCAGATTCTTGAACCAAGGCGCGCGCACGCGCGTGGCGAGCAGGACCAGCCGCGATAGGCCGTGCTGCGGAAGCACATATTGCAGCCAGACGAACAGCCGGCCACGGAGGCCCCCCCCTGGGCCGGGACCGCTGGGTCCGATTTCGCTGCTGCCCAGTTCGATGCGTGGGGCACCGCTCGCCTGCAATTCGATCGACTCCGCACCGCTCGTACTCGCTTCGCTGGCCTCCTTCGCGCGCGTGGCGGCGTCCGCATGCCTCATGCGGGTCCAGCCACGATGCGCTGGAAATCGGCCTGCAAGGCATCGACGGTGAACGGTCCGGTGAGTATGGCCTTGAGCTGGCCGTCGGGATCGAGGACGAAAATCAGGCCCGAATGGTCGACCGTGTAACTACCGTCGGCTTTCGGGGTGATGATGACGGCAACGCCGAGCTTTGCCGCCACGGCCTGAATGGCGGGTTGATTCGCCGCGGTGAGACCGATGAACTCGGGATCGAAATTAGGGACGTACTGCGCCAGCTGTTCGGGCGTGTCGCGCTTCGCGTCCACGGATATGAAAACGACTTTGGGGCGCACCGGCGCCGCGGCGTCGCGCAGGCGCTTCTCCAGCGCCGCGAGGATGGTCAACGTGGCCGGGCAGAATTCCGGGCAATTCGTATAGCCAAAAAACATCATCGACCAAGAGCCGCGAAGATTGGTGGGTCCAAACTTCTGCCCGTGGTGGTCGATCAGGCTAAAATCCGGCAGCGCACGGCTGGGCGACAGGTACGAGCCGGTGGCCAGCTGCGGCTGCGGCGGCGCTGCCGCGTGACGCCAGATGAGAGCCGCGCCGATGCCCGCGATCGCAGCGATGCAAGTGAAGGTAATAACCAGAAGTCTAGATCGAGGTGCCATGAGCGCATTATCCCACAGGAGAGCACCCCACACGCGGGCGGCCGTAGCCGCCGAAACCGTCGGCGCCGCCATCGAGCGCTGTGCCCGCGCGATGCGGCGCGCGCGTCTGCATTTCGGGCACGGCACCGACAACGCCCGAGATGAAGCCGCGGAGCTGGTGTTTTTCGCCGCGGCCATCGAGCACGTTGCGGGCAGCGCGGCTTACGACCGGCCGCTGACGCCGGGGCGGCGCGCGCGCATCGATGAGCTCCTGCGCCGTAGGATCAGCCAGCGCATTCCCCTGGCCTACCTCACGCGCCGGGCGTTCTTCGCGGGCCTGGAGCTGTATGTGGATGAGCGCGTGCTGGTACCGCGCTCGCCCATTGCCGAACTCGTTCTCAACCGGTTCAGGCCCTGGACGACCGGACGGCGCATACGCCGCATCTTGGATGTCGGCACCGGGTCGGGCGCCATCGCATTGGCCAGTGCCAAAGCATTTCCGCGGGCAAGCGTGGATGCCGTCGACATTTCGACTGCGGCGCTGCACGTATGCCGGCGCAACATACGTCGGTTGGGATTGAACGGACGGGTAATGGCGCTGCGTTCGGACCATTTCGCCGCCGTGGCGGGCCGCCGATACGATATCATCGTGAGTAACCCGCCCTACGTCGGCCGCGCGGAAATGCGTAAATTGCCTCGCGAGTATGGTCACGAGCCGAGCTTGGGCTTGAGTGCCGGCATCGACGGTCTGGACTCGGTGAGAGCGATCTTTTCGGCGGCGCGGCAGCACCTGGAAGACGACGGTATTTTGGTCGTGGAGGTCGGAAACACCGAGCGCGCGCTGTTACGAGCCTTTCCGCGTTTGCCTTTCGTTTGGCCGCACATTGCAATGGGCGGGGGCGGCGTCTTCGTATTGCGGGCGGCGGACTTGAGCGGCGAGCCTCGGTGAACTCGGGCAGGGTCCTCGCGAGGCGTTGAGGCTTTCGGCTGTTCCGGAGCGGGGCCTTCGGTGGTGAGCTGGGCTTTGGTGCCGTCCGGGAGCAGGCGTTTTCAGGCGGTGTTTTTTCGGTGAGTTCGGGGCCATGGCTGTCGGTGAACTCGAACAGTCTTGATGACTTGGTCGTATCCATAGTTTGGATCTGGAGTGGCGTGTGGCGGGAAATACGTTCGGCACGGTGTTTACGGTGACGACCTTCGGCGAAAGCCATGGCGCCGCGCTGGGCGCCGTGGTGGACGGCTGTCCGCCGGGATTGGCGCTGACGGAGAGCGACATTCAGGCCGACGTGGAGCGCCGCCGCTCCGGTACCTCGCAGTACACCAGCCAACGCCGTGAACCGGACACGGTCCGCATCCTGTCGGGCGTATTCGAAGGGAGGACCACGGGCACGCCGATCGGGCTGCTGGTGGAAAACGAAGACCAGCGCTCGCGGGATTACGACAAGATCAAAGATCGGTTCCGGCCGGGCCATGCCGATTACACCTATCAACAGAAATATGGGTTTCGCGATTACCGCGGCGGCGGACGCTCATCGGCGCGCGAGACGGTCATGCGCGTCGCGGCCGGCGCCATTGCCCGTAAGTTCCTGCGGGAACGCTTGAACGTGAGCATCCACGGCTATCTGGCACAAATGGGATCGCTCGTGCTCGACCCGGTGTCGCCCTCGAGTGCGTACGAAAACCCCTTTTTCTGTCCGGATCCGAGCCGCGTGAAGGAGTTGGAGGAGATGATCTGGCGGCTGCGCGAGGCGGGCGATTCCATCGGCGCGCGCATCACCGTCGTCGCCGCCGGCGTGCCACCGGGGCTGGGCGAACCGGTATTCGAACGGCTCGACGCGGACCTCGCGAGCGCAATGATGGGCATCAACGCGGTCAAGGGAGTGGAGATCGGCGCGGGGTTTCGCGCGGTGGAACAACGCGGTAGCGAACATCGCGATGAGCTGACGCCGACGGGTTTCAGGAGCAATCACGCGGGCGGGGTGCTCGGCGGCATTTCCTCGGGCCAGGACATCGTGGTGAGCATCGCATTGAAGCCAACCTCGAGCATCACGGTGCCGGGGGCAACCATCGACGTGCACGGCAAACCTACGCAGATCGCGACCACGGGTCGCCATGACCCCTGCGTCGGCATCCGCGCCACTCCCATCGCGGAAGCGATGATGGCTCTGGTATTGACGGATCATTATCTACGCTTCCGCGCGCAGTGCGGGGACGTGGTGCGCACGACACCAATCATCACCGCGGGCGCGCCGGGTGCAGCAAGCGCGCCGGGCGCAGCACACGTGGCGGGCGCGGCAGATGCCGGCGCAGCAGGCAGTGCGGCAGATACCGCAGGGACGGCAAGCGCGGCGGACGCGGTGGGCAAAGCAAGTGTGGTGGGGACGGCAAGCGCGGCGGACGCGGTGGGCACAGCAAGTGTGGTGGGCGCAGCAAGCGCGACGGACGCGGCGGGGCGACCGCAATGGCGTGCCGGCGCCGTGGCAGCGGCGCGCGAGCCCTCGGCGGGAGCGCCACCCGCGGCATCCCTGGAAGGAAACGAATGATGGACGACACGGCATTGCCGCGCATCGCGGTCGTGGGTGCTTCGAGTCTCATCGGCGAAGCGGTACTCGACGAGCTGCACAAGCGTAAAATCCGCTACGCCGAATTGCATGCGCTCGACGATGAACGCCATATCGGGCGCAAGGTGGCGGCGGAAGAGACCGAGGGGAAGCGCGAGCCCCTACCCATCATTCCGGTATCTGCTTTCGATTTTTCGCGGGTCGATCTGGCGTTCTTTTGCGCTCGTGCGGTACTCGCCGAGCGCCATGCGGAAGCGGCCGCGGCGCATGCGTGGGTGATCGACAGTTCCTCGGCGTTTCGCGGTCGAAGTGACGTGCCGTTGGTGGTGGCCGACGTCAACAAGGCGGCGTTGGCAGCGTTCGGTAGGCACGGACTGATCGCGCTGCCGGGCAGCGCCAGCGTGGCACTCGCCACCGTCTTGGCGCCGTTGCATGGCCTGGCGGGATTGACCCGCGCCGACGTGGCGACCTATCACGCGGTCTCGGGCAACGGACGCGGCGCCATGGAGGAGCTGGCGGGCGAGACCGTTGCCATGTTGAGCGGCAAAAAGCCGCGCGGCGGCGCATTCGGCCGTCAGATCGCCTTCAACGTCATACCGCAGGTGGATGCGGTGGGGGCTGACGGTGTGACTCTGGAGGAGCGGCGCCTGTGGGAGGAGACGCGGCGCGTCCTCGATCTGCCGCAACTGGCAATCAATGCCACGGCGGTGCGGGTGCCGGTGTTCTTCGGCCATGGTCTCGCGGTGCATGCCACGTTCGAACGGCCGGTGACGGCGGCCGACGCGGCGGCCGTATTGCGGGAGGCCAACGGCGTCTCGATGATCGAATCGGACTCGAGCCTCGAATTCCCGACCCCGGCCGTCGCGGCCACGGCTCCCGATCGGATCTATGTGGGCAGGCTGCGGGCCGATCCCACCCGTGACAAAGCCATAAATTTTTGGATCGTCGGGGATAATGTTCGGAAATGTGCGGCACATAACGCAGTTTCGACGGCCCAGATTTTGGTAAATAGTGTTCGGTGAGCTATAGTTGGTCAGTTATGTAAAAGGCAAGCGAGAATGTGCCTCCAAGCTCCTAATCTCGCAATGATCTTTATTCGCTTGCCTACCGAATTCCGGGAGAGAAAATGTCAGTGACGATGCCTCGCATGATGCTGATAGCGTGCCTGCTATCCCCGTCCTTGTCGTGGGCGTTGGGTCTCGGTGAGATTCATCTGAACTCGGCTTTGAACGAGCCGATGAACGCCGAGATCGACTTGATCGCCGCGACGCCCGACGAATTGACTGCCTTGCGCGCGACACTTGCCACTCGCGAGGCATTTGCGCGGTACGGGATCGATAAGCCGCCATTTCTGTCGAGCCTGACGTTCAAAGTAGGCAAGGGCAAGGACGGCCGAGACGCGCTGTTGGTGCGTTCGGCGGATGCCATCCCGGAGCCGTTCGTTACATTTCTGGTCGAAGTGAACTGGGCACGCGGCCGTTTGATGCGCGAATACACGGTGCTGCTCGATCCGCCGGTCTACACGCCCGGTGAGAATGCCGGTTCGGTTGCGGCCGTGACCGCGCCCACCATCGCCGCGCCTGCGGCGCGGCGCGCGGCGCCGGCGACCCCAGCCGCGGCCCCGGTAGCCTCACCCCCGCCCTCGGTGCCCTCATCCACCGAGTCTGCCGGGGTCGCCTCCTCCGCGGTCGCGCCGGCGGGACC
>JALYHP010000032.1 GCA_030799355.1 Pseudomonadota bacterium | reverse complement strand
GCCACGAACAGCGGCTCGCGCCACCGCGTGCTGCGGTAGCGGTCCTGCCAGGTGGTCAGGGCAACCACCAGCAGGATCAACAGCAAGATCGCTATGCGCAGCGTCTTGAATCGGCTCGAGGCGGCCGCGCTGCCGTTTCGCCGAGTCAATCGGTGGGCTCGACGCGCAGTGCGTCGACTTCGCCGTCCTCGGCGGTATACGAGATCAACATGGGTTTGCAGCACACCGGACAGTCTTCGATGTACGACTGTTCGGCAACCGACAAGTCCAGCGTCAGATTGATGATTTCCCAACAGTGGGGGCAGGTCGCCTCGTGGCCTTGCAAAAGGTTCATGGCTGCAAACGCGTCACGGACCAGCGAATGCCCGCCTCGGCGGCCGGTTGTCGTGTCCAGCGCGCGCGATCATGGATGCGAAATTCGCCTTCGACCCATAACTCCATCGCATCCACGTGCAGCTTGAGGCCGCCCCAATGGGGAGGACGGGCGATGGCCACCGTCATCACGGCCGGCTCCGCGCGGCCCGGCCCCTCGTAAGGAATGCCGAACCCGGCGGCCGCCGCTGTGATCGCGCGGGCGAGCGCCTCGCGGGATTCGACGGGCTCGCTCTGCCGGCTTGCCCACGCGCCGAGCCGGCTCTGCCAAGGGCGGCTCGCGAAATAGGCATCGTTCTCGGCATCGGACATCCGCTCCACGCGGCCTTCGGCGCGAACCTGCCGGCGGCGGTAATCCCAGTGAAACACGACGGCGGCGCGGGGGTTTTGGTCGAGCTCCCGGCCCTTGCGGGATTCATAATTCGTATAAAAAGTGAGGTATCCGGCGTCCACGGCGATATCCTTGCACAGCACCACGCGCGCCGACGGCTGGCCGCGGCCGTCCACGGAAGCCAGTACCATGGCGTTCGGGTTCGGCTGCGCGGCGTCGATTCGCGCTTGTGACAGCCACTCGGCCGTGACCTGCAAGGGATTGGCCGGCAGCGGATCAGGCAGCGTTTCGCTATGGGGCGCCCTGGAAGTCATATACGGATGGTAGCCGCGCCGTGACGCTTGCGATAGCCATGCTTGGCCAGTAAAAGGGGAGCCGGCACAAAACCGGGATAAGACCATGACGTTGGATGAACTTCGAAGCGCATTGACGGAACTCGACGAGCAATTGCTCCATCTGGTCGGGCGCCGCCAGGCGCTGAGCGAGAACGTGGCGGCGGTAAAGCGTGCCACCGGGCATCCCACCCGGGATTTTGGCCGCGAGCGCGAGGTCATCCTGCGAGGGCGAACCACGGCGCAGCGGCTGGGCATTTCGCCCGATCTCGCCGAATCGTTGCTGCGACAGTTGATCCAGTCGTCATTGGCCACCCAGGAACATGCGCGGGTGGCGGCTCATGCACGCGGCACGGGAAAACGCGCGGTGGTGATCGGCGGGCGCGGCAAGATGGGCGGATGGTTCGCGGATTTTCTGGCGTCGCAGGGATTCGGCGTGACCATCGCCGATCCGTCCGGGGGTGTACCGGGGTTCGATTTTCTCGCCGACTGGCAGAACGATGCGCTCGATTTCGATCTCATCGTGCTGGCAACTCCGCTCGGCGTGACTTCGAGCCTGCTCCTCAGGCTGGCAGAACGTGCGCCGCGCGGCTTGATCTTCGATCTGGGCTCTCTGAAAACTCCCTTGCGGCCCGGCCTCGATGCGTTGATCAAGGCCGGATGCCGCGTCACGTCGCTGCATCCCATGTTCGGGCCGGATACGGAATTGCTCTCCGGCCGCCACGTCATATTCATCGATCTGGGCAACGCCGAGGCGCTCAAGGAGGCTCAAGAGCTGTTCGGCCCGACCATGGCGGAGCGGGTGGTCATGGGGCTGGACGAACACGACCGGCTGATCGCCTACGTGCTTGGACTGTCGCATGCGCTCAACATCGCGTTTTTCACCGCTCTTGCGGAAAGCGGCGAGGCGGCGCTGCGCTTGGGGCAGCTCTCGAGCCCGACGTTCGATGCGCAGTTGGACGTGGCGAGCCGAGTGGCGGCGGAAAGTCCGGACCTGTACTTCGAAATCCAGGCGCTGAACGACTATGGCGGCGAGTCTTTGCACGCACTGAGCGAAGCGGTCGAGCGCCTGATCACGGTGGTGAAGAGCAAGGATGCCGCCGCGTTCACCGCGCTGATGAATCGAGGCCGGGCCTATCTGGACGTGCGGGCCGCTGCTCGCGCCGGCTGATGTGAAGCCTGAGGAGTAGCATTGGACGAAGCGACTCAAGAAAACGAAGAGCTCAGGAAGCGTCTCAAGGAATTGACCGCCGAGGCCGCCAATAACGAAAGCATCCTCAAGCGGACGCAGGCGCGGGAACTGACCTTGCTGCGGGCCGACAGCCTGGCGCAGCTGCTTCGCGAGCTGGTGGACGGCTTGCGCGAGTCGTGTTCGCTCGACGCGATCAGCGTCGTGCTGCTCGATCCTCAGCACGAGATCCGTCATTTATTGCTCGCGGGCGGCGACCGCCCCGATGAGTTCAAGCAGGTGTTCTTCGTCGACTCGCTGGTGGGACTGGCGCCGCAGCTCGCGGTCCTGCACAAACCTTGGCTGGGTCCGTTCATCGGAGCGGATCATCATCTGCTGTTTCCGGGAGCCGCCAACCTCAAAAGCGCGGCGCTGATACCGCTGCCGCGCAAGGACCACGCGATCGGAGCGCTGTGTTTCGGCAGCCGCGACGCCGCGCGCTTCACGCGGCACCATGGAACCGATTTCCTCGCGCATCTGGGGGCGGTTGCCGCCGTGTGCATCGAGAACGCCATGAACCGCGCACGGCTGTTGCGCGCCGGCATAACCGATTTTCTGACCGGCTGGCACAATCGCCGCTACCTACAGCAACGCTTGAAGGAAGAGCTGGCGCGGGCGCAGCGGCGCAGCGGCAGCATCGCCTGCCTCATGCTCGATATCGATCACTTCAAGAGCATCAACGACGGCTACGGCCACCTCGCCGGCGACAATGCATTGAAGGAGGTTGCGCAGCGAGTCGAATCGCAGATCCGCAGCATGGACACGGCGGCGCGGTTCGGCGGCGACGAGCTGGCGATCTTGTTGCCGGAGGCCGGCGCCGCCGCAGCCGCTACCTTGGCCGAACGCATCCGCGAAGTCATCGCCGCGCTGCCGTTTCGTCTGTCTGCGCAGATCGAACGCACGCTCACGGTCTCGGTGGGCGTGGCAGCCATCTCGCCCGGACGGCATGAAACGGACTTGAAGGCCGTCGCGGATCGCCTGCTGGCGGATGCCGACGCGGCCCTGTATCGCGCCAAGGCGATGGGCCGCAATCGGGTGCAGCTGGGCGCGGGCTGAGAGCACATCCGCCCGGGGCGGCCATCAGAACGTGATGCGCCGTGCGCTGCGCAACAGTACCAAGAACAGCGGCACGCCGATGAGGGCGGTCAAAGCGCCCACCGGAAGTTCCCGCGGGGCGGCGGCGCTGCGCGCCAGCGTATCCGCCGCGGTCAGCAAACTACCGCCCAACAGGATCGAGGCCGGAACGAGGACACGGTGATTGCTGCCGGCCACCAAGCGCACCAGATGGGGGGTCACCAAGCCGATGAACCCGATGCCCCCGGCGGTGGTGACGGCGCATGCCGTCAGCGCGGCGGTGGCGCAGAACAGCACGATGCGCGTCGGCCGAAGCGCCAAGCCCAACGATTGCGCTTCGACATCGCCGCGGGCCAACACGTTCAAGCTGCGCGCGCCGGCAATGGCGAGAACCCCGATGGTCGCCAGCAGCGCAGGCGCCCCCGGGGAAAAGCCCGAAAACGACAAATCGCCCATGAGCCAGAAGAGCATTCCGCGCAGCTTGCTGTCATCGCCCAGCGCCAGCATGAGACTGACCACGGCGGTGCAGCCCGACGCTACCACCACGCCGTTGAGCAGCAATCGCTGCGGCGTCCAGCCGCCTCGGGCATGCGACAGCGCGAACACCAGTAGCGTCGCGCCCAGTGCGCCCGCGCCGGCAGCCCAGTCGACCAAAACGCTGCCGACACCCAGCAACATGGCGCCCAGCGCCGCGACCGCGGCGCCCCCGGAAATACCGAGCACGTAGGGATCGGCCAGCGGATTTCGCAGCAGTACCTGCATCAGAACGCCGGCCAGTGCCAGCAGCCCTCCCGTACTGAACGCGTTCAGTGCGCGCGGCAGTCGCAACGTGAGTACCACCTCGCGAATGAGGGGCGCGTTTTGTACGCCGGTGGCGGCGTCGCGGCCGAGCACCGCCAGTAGAATGTCTTTCAGGCTGAAGCCGATGCTCCCCACCGATACGGCCAAGGTCAGGCTTGTAACCGCGATCAGCGTCAAAAGCAGTAGCAGTGGGCGGCCTTTCATGTGGCGGCTACCATACGGACCGCGCGCGACGGCGACAAGCGCCCACCGCCGGGCGACGCGGTCCGCCACCGGCTGCGCCAGCATTCGCTGGGACAGCGGGGGTCGAGTACGCGCATTCGGCGTGCCGTTACGGGGATGCAGCCCGTCACCGGCCGCGCGCCGCCTGTCGAGGGCCGCACGCGGCTGCGGGGCAACCACAAGCGGTCGTCGATATGGAACAATTGGCGCATGTCTGCTCAGCCAAGCACCGATTACATCGACAAGGACGGTTTCCGTGCAAATGTCGGCATCATCCTCACCCGGGGCGCGGGAGAACTGTTCTTGGGCGGCCGGGTCGGGGGTCGCGGCTGGCAGTTTCCGCAGGGCGGGATCAATCGAGGGGAGCGGGTGGAAGATGCGTTGTTTCGGGAATTGAAGGAAGAGATCGGCCTGGAACGAGAAGATGTCGAAGTGTTGGGATCGACGCGCGGATGGCTGCGGTATCGCTTGCCGCGACAGTACGTTCGCGACCGGTGCATCGGGCAGAAGCAGCGGTGGTTTCTACTCAAGCTCATGGCCGACGAAAGCAAGCTGCGCTTCGATAGCACCGGCCAGCCCGAATTCGACCGGTGGCGGTGGGCCGATTATTGGACTCCCGTGCGGGAAGTGGTTTATTTCAAGCGTCGGGTCTACGTTCGGGCGCTGCACGATCTGGGAGGGCTCATCTACCCGCTGGGACTGCCGCCGTATCCGGACTGGTGGGCCAGCCACGTGACGCGTGCGGCTACCCAGTAGCCCTGGCGCCCCCAGAGACCGGACCTTGCCCGTGACGTACGCGGTGCCCGCGCATGCCGCGCTTCGGGTCGCCCGAGGCCGCATTAATCGGCCGGCCGATGCGCACGCCGGCATCAGCCGTGCTCACCAAGGCTTGACCACCGCCAGAATGACGATTACGACGAGCAGCACGGACGGCACCTCGTTGAACCCGCGAAACCACCGCGCGGTATGCGGCCGGCGATCGTCGGCGAAATCACGCAAGAACTTGAAGCACAGCCCGTGATACGCGATCAGCAAGGCGACGAATAGGAGCTTCGCGTGCAGCCATCCCATTTTGAGATAGCCGGGCGCGGACACGACCATGGCCACGCCCAACGCGACGGCCACCACCGCACCGATGCTCATGAGCGTGAATAGCCGCCGTTCCATGATTCGAAAGCGCTGGATGCTGATGCTATCTGCGGCGTCCGCGTGATAAACGAAAAGGCGCGGCAGATAGAACAGGCCGGCGAACCAGGTAACTACCGCAACTACGTGAAAAGCCTTCAACCAGAGCAAGGTGCATCCCCTCGTGCCAAGCGGGCGGGCATGATAACTCGCTTGGCGTCGAAGTTCGTGTAATGTCTGGTTCCCCGCGCGTGACAGGGCAGGACTTTCATATGGCCGATATGTTCGGCAAACTCGTCGTCCGTTCCCATGAACCCCGACGCCGCGCCCTGTCATGGGCGCTGGCGGCGTTGCTGGCCCTCATCATGCTCTACGGCGCGTTCGAGCTGGGCCGCTACGATGCGGGTTTCCGGGTGGTGGAGTCCGTGCGAGGTGCCTTGTCCGCCGGCTCGCGGATCCGCGCCTTGGAAGCGGACAACAACCGGCAACGGCAACAATTGGCGGCGGCCGATGTGGCGCGTCGCGTCGACCGCGAGGGGTACAAACAGGTGGAGCGCAGTCTCGGCGACATGCAGAGCCAGATCGCTCGCCTAACTCAAGACCTGTCCTTTTACCGCGGCCTGGTGCAGCCGGACTCGTTGGTGCATGTCAAGGTGCAACAGATGCAAATAGTGCCCGGAACGGCCCGGCAATTTCGCCTGAAATTCGTGCTCATGCAGACCGGAAAGCCGGACAAGATGGTGACCGGCACGGCCGCCATCGTCATCGATGGATTGCTGGGGGGCAAGCCGGTCAGCGTGACCTTCGACCAAGTCGCCCCCGGCCGCCGCGGCGGCCTGTCATACTCGTTCCGCTATTTTCAAGACTATGACGAGTCCGTCCAATTGCCGCCGGGATTCGAGCCGACCCGCATCGAGGTCGACATCCGACCGGGCAAAGATACGGCTCACGGCTTCCGTCAAGCGTTCGTCTGGAAGGCACAGGGTATGTCCGTGGAAACGGAAGCGCCCGGCGCCGGGGCGGCCGGCATGGGCGGTGCCAAGCGGGGTGACAGCGATGTTCGAGCGCAAACCGAGTAAGAGACCGAGTATCGATACGTTGATCGGCGTCGGCACGCGAATTCGGGGCGACGTCGAATTTTCAGGCGGCTTGCACCTGGACGGATATATCAACGGCGACGTGACCGGCAAACCAGGCAGCGAGGCCAACCTGTGGGTGAGCGAGTCGGGCGGGATCGAGGGCGCCGTGGCGGTGTCGAGCATCGTGCTCAACGGCATCGTCAACGGGGATATCGATGCCGCCGGCCGGGTGGAATTGGGCGAAAAAGCCCGAGTACTGGGAAATGTGCGGTATTCGGTGGTCGAAACGGCGGTGGGCGCGCAAATCAGTGGAAAACTCATCCACAGGGCGAATTCGGGCGGCGCCGAGGGCGGTCATGAGTCTGTGGAAGGGAATGGCGACCCCGTGGGCGAGCCGCGGCTTTGATTGACCCTCGCCGGCGAGTACACTAGCGGCATGAGTGCTTCTTCAGAATCCGCTTCCCCCGATATCGCCCCGCCACCGCCCGACGTATTGGTTTTTACCGATGCGGCCGCCGGTAAGGTGGGTGACCTGATCCGTGAGGAGGCGAACCCCAACCTCAAGTTGCGGGTTTTCGTGTCGGGGGGCGGCTGCTCCGGCTTTCAGTACGGATTCACCTTCGACGAAAACATGGAGGACGGCGATTTTTGCGTGGAAAATCGCGGCGTGCAGCTGCTCGTGGATCCGATGAGCGCCCAATACCTGATGGGCGCCGAGATCGATTACAAGGAAGATCTGCAGGGCGCACAGTTCGTGATTCGCAATCCGAACGCCAAGACCACTTGCGGCTGCGGCTCCTCGTTCGCAGCGTAACACCGTGATGGTGTGATGAGCGGCGGTCGTGTGCCCGACGTGCTCGCCGCCGTCGATCTGGGGTCGAACAGCTTCCACATGGTGGTGGCGCGCTATTCGCACGGCCAGATCGTCATCCTCGATCGCTTGCGGGAAATGGTCCGCCTGGCCGCCGGGTTGACCCACAGCGGACGCCTGGACGATGCGGCCACGGAGCGTGCGTTGCGCTGCCTGGAACGGTTCGGACAGCGATTGCGCGCGGTGCGTGCGGACAGCGTGCGGGTGGTGGGCACCAATGCGCTACGCTGCGCTAAACGCAAACGCTGGTTTCTCGAACGCGCGCGCGCCGCTTTGGGCCACCCCATCGAAATCATCTCCGGACTCGAGGAGGCGCGTCTGATCTATTCGGGCGTGGTGCATACCAGCCCGTTGAGCCCGGACAAGCGGCTGGTCATCGACATCGGCGGCGGCTCGACCGAGGTGGTGATCGGCGAGGGCTTCGACCCGCTGCTTCTCGAGAGCCTGTCGGTGGGCTGCGTGGGCCTGAGCTCGATTTGCTTCGATGACGGCAGAATTTCGGAGCGGCGTTTCGAACGTGCGCGCACGGCGGTGAGGCTGGAACTCGAACCCATCCTGGAACCCTACAAAAAACTGGGGTGGCTGCAGGTATTCGGCAGTTCCGGCACGGTGCGGGTCATCGCCGACGTGATACGCCGCTTGAATCCCGATTCGCCGCGCATCACGCTGGATAATCTGCGCAATCTCGCGGCCCGCGTCATTGCCGCGGGGCATGTCGATGATCTGGATTTTCCGGACGTGGATGCCGAGCGCGCACCGGTGTTTCCCAGCGGCCTCGCCATTTTGTTGGAAATAGTCGAGAGCCTTGGTATCGATCGCGTCCGGGTGGCCGAGGGCGCAATGCGCGAGGGATTGTTGTATGACTTGATGGGGCGCTTCACCAATGAGGATGCGCGCGTGCGCAGCGTCCGCGCGATGGAGAAGCGCTATCACGTCGATGCGCTGCAGGCGGACCGGGTCGAAGCGACCGTGGTGAGCTTGCTCGAACAAGTCGCATCCGACTGGGGGCTCGAGGACCCGCTGGCGGAGTCGATCCTGCGCTGGGCGGCACGGCTGCATGAAACGGGGCTCGATATCGCCCATTCGAAGTACCACCGGCACAGCGCCTATCTGCTGCAACACGCGGACATGCCGGGATTCCCGCGCGAGGAGCAGTTGCTGCTGTCCGCGGTGGTCGGCAGCCACCGCCGCCAATTGGCGCTGGAGGCGTTCGCCGACCTGCTGCCGCCGTGGGACCGGCACGCAGAATTCCTCACGGTGCTGCTGCGGCTGTCGGTGCTGCTGCATCGCGGCCGCAGTCCGCAGGCGCTCCCCCAGGTCGTGCTGCGGGTCAAGGGGCGCACCATGACCTTGGAACTGCCGCAGCGCTGGATGAAGGAGCATCCGCTGACGCTTGAAGACCTGGAACAGGAGCGCGCCTATCTGAAGGAAGCCGGTTTCAGGCTCAACACCGTCTGAGACTGTTTGCGCCGGGGCGCCTTCCGCTCACGTTTCCGTGAGCGCTACCCGTTCATCGTACAAGCTCAGCAGACGGGCTTGGGCGCTGATCTCGCGAGCGGTGCCGGCCCGCGTATAATGGCCGTCCGACCACAGCGCCCACGCTTGGCAGTCATCCGCAAGATAGAGTTCCAGATCATCCTTGACGCGCGATTGCAACTCGGAGGATCCCACGGGAAACGCCACCTCGATGCGGCGGAATAGATTCCTGTCCATCCAATCCGCACTGCCGCAGTAAATCTCCCGCTGGCCGGCATTCTCGAAGTAGTAGACGCGCGAATGCTCGAGAAATCGCCCGACGATCGAGCGCACCCTGATGCGCTCCGACACGCCGGGGACGCCGGGCCGCAAACAGCACACGCCGCGCACGATCAAGTCGATGTCGACGCCGGCGCGCGAGGCGCGATACAGCGCTTGTATGACGGTCGGTTCGGTGAGGGCGTTGAGTTTGGCGATGATCCGCGCAGGTTTACCCACGCGGGCATGCTCGGCCTCGCGGTCGATCTTTGCCAGCAGCGCTTGGTGCATGCTGAACGGCGCGTGCAGGAGCTTGCGCGGCCGCGGCACCCGGGTGAGGCCGGTGAGCTGCAGGAAAATCTCGTGAATGTCCTCGCCGATTTCCTCATCCGCCGTCATCAGCCCGTAATCGGTATACAGCCTTGCGGTCTTGGGATGGTAGTTGCCCGTGCCGAGGTGGCAGTACCGACGCAGACCCTGGTCTTCGCGTCGCACCACCATGACCAGTTTGGCATGAGTCTTGTACCCGAATACGCCGTACATCACGTGCGCGCCGGCCTCTTGCAGCTTGTTGGCCAGCTCGATGTTGGCCTCTTCGTCGAAGCGCGCGCGCAGCTCGATGATTACGGTCACGTCCTTGCCCGCCTGCGCCGCCTCGGCCAGGGCGGCGACGATGGCCGAATCGCTGCCGGCGCGGTACAGGGTCTGCTTGATGGCGAGCACTTGCGGGTCGCGGGCCGCCTGTTTGATGAAATCCATCACCGGGCCGAAGCCCTGGAACGGGTGATGCAGCAGCACATCGCCGGTACGCAGCGTGGCGAAGGCATCGGAGCCCATCTTCAGCCGCTCCGGAATGCTTGGGGTGAATGCCGCGTACTTGAGTTCCGTGCGGTCGACGACGTCGTACACGGCCATCAAACGGTTGAGATTGACGGGTCCGGAGACCTTGTACAGATCGTCCCGGGTGAGGCCGAATTGTTCGAGCAGGTACGTCAGGATCTCGTTCGGACAGTCGTGCGCGGTCTCGAGGCGCACCGCATCGCCGTAGCGGCGTGAAGCCAATTCGCCCTCGACCGCCCGCAGCAGGTCATCGACCTCTTCCTGTTCGACGAACAGGTCGCTGTTGCGCGTTACCCTGAACTGGTAACAGCCGCGCATGCGCATCCCGTCGAAGAGCCGGGAGACGAAAGCCTCGACGATGGTGCTGAGCAATACGAAGTGGCGGCTGCCCAACTCGTCCGGGAGCCGAATGAGGCGCGGCAGGGAGCGCGGCACCTGAACCACGGCGAGACCGCTGTCACGGCCGAAGCCGTCCTCGCCCTCGACCACGACGGCGAAGTTCAAGCTCTTGTTGAGGATCTTCGGAAACGGACGCGCCGGATCGAGCGCCAACGGGCTGAGCACCGGCTCAACTTCGCGTTCGAAATAGGCCGCCAGCCACTGTGCCTGCGCCTCGGTCCAGGTGTCGGGCGCCACGAACACCACGCCGTTCTTGGCGAGTTCCGGCAACAGGACATCGTTGAGCAGCTGATACTGCTCATCGACGAGCCGCGCGGCGCGTATACGAATCGCGAGAAGTATGTCGGGCACCGACAGCCCATCCGTGGTCGCTTGCACCGCGCCGGCATCGCGCAGTTCCTTCAGCCCGGCGACCCGTATCTCGAAGAATTCGTCCAGGTTGCTGCATGAGATACATAAAAATTTCACGCGCTCAAGCAGCGGTATGCGTTCGTCCTTGGCCTGTTCCAGCACCCGTTGATCGAACTCGAGAAACGACAGCTCGCGATTGATGTAGAGGCGGGGAGCCTGTAGGTCTGAGTCGTTCATAGGGGCTAGTCTGGAGGCTCCCAGGTGACAATACTATGAAACCTCCCTGTGTCGCTGGCGATCGAAGACCTCGCGGCCGCGCCCGGTGCGGCGCCGCTAGTTGAGGGCGCCCTTACTCTTGCACACCGCTCGCCGGGCTGGCTCTGGCCGCGGCAGCCGCGGCCATCGTCGGATTCGCGCCCGTCCCGGAATGCGTATCGCTCGGCGGCTGCCCGCTCGCCGGTGCCAAGTCGTCGAGAAACGGCGCGACGGCACTACGAAATCGGGCCAGCGAGTCGGCTCGCAGAGGTTCCGCGCCGGGTAAGCGCACGGTCTGGGGATTCATGTGAACGCCGTTCTTGAGATACTCATAGTGCAGGTGCGGCCCGGTGGCGAGCCCGGTCATTCCCACGTAGCCAATGACATCCCCCTGGCTCACGTGCGAGCCCACGTGCACGCCCTTGGCAAACCGCGACAGGTGGCCGTAGAGGGTGGACACGCTGTTCGTGTGCAACAGCACGATCGCGTTGCCGTAGCCGCCGCGGGTGCCTTCGAAGCTCACGCGAGCATCTCCCGCCGCATGAACGGGCGTGCCGGTGGGCGCAGCGTAATCGGTCCCCATATGGCCGCGAATGATGTTCAGGATCGGATGGCGGCGCGACGGGTTGAATACCGAACTCACGCGCGTGAAGTCCACCGGCGCGCGCAAGAAGGCCTTGCGCATCGGTTTGCCGTCCGGCGTGTAATACCCGCTCGAGCCGTCGGCGCCGCTGAACCGAACGGCGCGGTACACCTTGCCGCCGTTGACGAACTCCGCTGCGAGTACTTCGCCGTCGCGCAAGTACTTGCCATCCTGGTAGACCTGTTCATAAACCGCCGTGAAGCGGTCGCCTTCGCGGATGTCCAGCACGAAATCGATGTCCCAAGCGAACACGTTGGCCAGCTTCAAGGCCACCGCGTCGGAGATGGCCGCGGCCTCGGCCGCCTGAAACAACGAGGAGTCGATGGTGGCCGCGGCGGTGCGCACTCGCGTTTGCACCGGATTGCTGATGAGCTTCGCGGCGAATCCGCTATCCTCACGCACCACGTCGAGCGTTTGCGTCTCGCTGACCTTGCGCGACAGTTCCTGAATTCCGCCGCCGTTCGAATGGGTGACCTTGATCGCGTCCCCTGGCTTCAAAAAGTCCAAGCTCTGGCGGATGCCGGGCAGATTGCGAATGGCCGCCAGGTCCGATTTATCCAATGCCATGCGCCTGAAAATGCCGTCCAGGGTGTCGTTTCTGCCGACCACCACCTCGATGGTCGCAAGGCCGGCTTGCTGGGTGGCGAGCGCGCCGCCGATCTGGAGGGTTGCCGGCGCCCGCGCCGGATCCGGCGCCGCCGCGGCGCTGGGATAGACCAGCGGCACGGGCAGGTTGACCACCGACTCCGGCTTGTCGCGCGCGGCATGCCACAGAATGAGCGCTGCGCTTATCGCCGCCGCAAAGGGCGCTACCCGGGCGGTCACGGCATCGAGTCGGCGAGCGACGTGGGAAATTCGACGAATCTTGCGGCGCACCGACTGCTCACCTGATCTGGCAACAAGCCTCAGGCTAGCCGTCACCCACCGCCCGGTCAATCGGAAACGCACCAAAAGGCCGCCCGGCGCCCCGGGGGCAGCCAGGACAGCGTGGCGGGGCGCGGGAGCGCGCGAGGGCGAGC
>JALYHP010000023.1 GCA_030799355.1 Pseudomonadota bacterium | reverse complement strand
CCTCGGAGTAGCCGAAGCGATGCCTTGCCGTAGGCCGAGCGCAGACTCTGAGGATAAGAAGTGGCGTGCGGTCGAGTGTCGATAGGGGCCATAACTGCGTCAAATATGAAATTATTGGATCGAGATAAATCAAAGGTTTAACTTTGGCGCTGCCTAACTTTTATTTGACACTCAGCGCGTGATGATCTGAGCGTATTCAATAGGCTAAGTGAGACTGGGGTGCGGACTGAAAATCCGCGTGTCGGGGGTTCAATTCCCTCCCTGGCCACCAATAAATCCTTATATTCCAATTACTTACGGACCGAGAATTTCCTGCGGTGCCGGTAGCTGTGCCAGGATTGTGCCATGAATTTTCAGGGCATCGGCGTAGACCGCGAGATGCCCCGCAGCCAGATGCGCGTAACGCCGCACCATTTTCTCCGTCTCCCAACCCGCCATCTCCTGCAACGCGAACAAGGGCGTTCCCTGCTGCACATGCCATGAGGCCCAGGTGTGCCGCAGATCGTGCCAACGGAAGTCTTCGATTCCCGCCCGCTTGAGAGCCTTGTACCAGGCCATAGAACTGACCTGAAACACCGGACGGCCCCCGTAGGTGAAGACTCGATCCGGATGTTTCCCGGCTTCCGCCTCCAAGATCGCGAGCGCCGTGTCGTTGAGCGGCACGCCAATCGCTTTCCTTCCCTTGGCCTGATCCGGATGCACCCACGCGAGCCTGCGCGAAAGATCGACCTGTTCCCAGGTGAGACCCGTCACGTTGGCCCGCCGCAGCCCCGTCGAGAGCGAGAACGCTGCCATGGCCCTCAAGTGAGGTGGCAATTCCCGCAGCAACACCATCGCCTGGTCGCGCGTGAGAAAGCGGATTCGGCGTGACGGCTCCTTCAAGAGTCGTATCGCCGGCGCACGGTCCATCCATTCCCACTCGCGCGCGCATCGTCTCAAGATTGCGCGCAGCAGTGCGAGTGTTCGATTGACGGTGCCGTTCGTGCATCCTTCTCGTCGCCTCGCTTCCGTGATGGTATCGATCAATGCTCGGTTGATGCTTTCCAGCTCTTTACCGGCCAGATACTTATCGAGCCAACGCAGTTGCGCTTTGTCTCCCTCGTGCGTGGCCTTGTGGCTTTGCTCGTGAAGCCAACGTACAGCTGCGTCCTGCCAGATGCGTCTCGGTCGGTCGCCAAGCCGCTGGAGCCGCCAGATTTCGCTCTTTAGCTTATCGTGCAGCTCTTGCGCCTGGGCTTTGTTGCCGGTTTCAGCAGATCGTCGTATGCGCTCGCCGTCGGGCGCAACGAAGTCGATCCACCAGACCGGCCCGCGTTTGCGTAATGACATAAATTCTCCTGTGAGATCGTTGTCACTCGCAGCGCTTGCCGTCTCCCAGGATACAACGACCGCACGAACTCAGCGAGATCCGCCTCGAGAAAAATCCAGCGCTTGCCAGTCTTTGCCCCGGGAATGAGGCCGCGTTTCGCGCGTGCCCTTACCTCTTCCGGGTGCATGTGCAGGAAGGCGGCGGCCTCAGGGAGATCGAGCGACTTCACAACACTGGACTCTGATGGGCTGGCACATGGCATGGCCCCGTCTCCCGCGCCGGCGCGGCAAACAACCAGCCGAGAGCATCACCGTCCAACTTCTTGGTCCTTCGGGCGAACGCGGGCCCTCGCTTGTTGCCCCGGTAGTTTGGGCGGCAAGCGCGCGACCAAGACGAGCCCGCTCCGTAAGCGGCGGCTGCCCTTCGTTCGTAATGAAGCCGCAAACTTGGTGCAACCAAAGAACCCGTCGCGGCACTCATTGCCGAAAACCGACAGGTCCAGGCCCATTTACGCCTCCATGACGGGTGGGATGGCGACGTCGTCTCCTGGGTGTGCGGGGATGCGTACAATTGAGCGGGAACGAAAGCTGTCGATTACCTCCCGACCGCGACGATTTCTGCGTCCAGTCATCGCAGCTCAACGTCCGCGAGTTCTGTGTCACCCAGCGAACGACATCGGATCGTAACCATCCGACGCCGCGGCCGCGAAATCGGTGCATTCGCGGAAATCTGCCGAGAATCGTCATGTATAACAACAACCATCTCGGCCGGCGGGCGAGCCGCGCGACATCGTATGCGCTTAGGATCTGTGCCCAGTCAGGAAATGGCTCATTCACCCATCGAGACAGGACAACGCTATTGGCAGCGCGAACGGACGTACGCTGGTTGGGCGGGGGATTTTCCAGATTCATAAACGACCTTCCGTGTGGTTCCGGTCGTTTAGGGTTAAGTTGTCACTGATGAGGATGATGCACGAAAATCGCAACGATTTCATCCGTGAGATGCGCGGCTTATTCAGCGAAACATAAGTTTGCAAACGCGCAAGAAAAGCTCGACTATCAAAAAGCGATTGCATCGCGGGACGAGGCATTCCGCGGATGTGGCACCGTGCGGCGGTGACGGCCGTCGGAAGATGTCGGTCAATTCAGTCGTGGCAGAAAACAGTCAAGGAGCCGAACACATGGCTAACGATCGTCAAGATTTCCGGAGGTCGCGTCCTACCGCCGCCCTCGGCAACTTCGTGGTGAATGTCATGGTGATTGCGTGGCAGATCGCGCGGCTGCTGATCGTTGCGTTACTGATGTTCGTGGAGCCAATAGTTGGCTTTGTTCTCTGCGGCCTGTCGCTGGTGGGCGTGATCGTGTCCTTGATTCTTAAATTTTCTGGCTCCGCACCCAACTTCCCGTTTTGGCCCACGCTTGCAATGTCGGTGGGGCTCTATTTCGTTTTTCTTCTCTACGTCGTTGTGGCGCGATGGTTGGTACCTCAACCCCGTCTGGATTGAAACGATGGCGGCCGACCGCTTGGTCGCGAAACGGTTGCTACTGAGACGAAGGGAGGCTGCCGCAACTGAACTGCAGCGCTGTCAAAGCGTACTACGGGTCGCAGTGTGAGCATGTGCGCCGCGGCGCTTCATAGGTCAATAGCAGAATTGCGGCGTTGCAGCCCTTGCATGTGCTCAGTTTGACCAAGTCGCCTTTGGCGAGTTCCTGGGCCAGAAGTAGGAGTTCCTCGAACTCAATCTTGGTATCTGGTACGCAGGCCCGGTAAGCCTCGTACGTTTCGCAAAGTCGGTCAGCCATGATCAATGGCGGACGCGCCTCCGCGCCGCCCGTCAACAAGCGGATTGGCAGGGCGTCAAAATTGATGCACATGGTGGCCATGGCGGCCGCTTCGCTGCGCGCGCGCGGCGTTCGAAGGAAAATCGCTATGGAGCGAGGCGGTGGCCCGCGGCGCCGTGTGTCCTGACTCACGGACCAGCGTCGCCGCAGAGTCGCAAGTCGATTTCGGGTGAGATTGGTGTAACGAGTGATCGTTTGCGTCCTCGCCTGGTGGCATACCATCCGGCGAGCTACCTCTATGCGCATTCGGTCGCGACTGAACGGATCATCCATGTCCTTCATCATTTTCCCTCGCTTGCAACTGAGGTTAAACATAAACCACCGCTTTCGCGAATAGTTGTTTCGCATGAATATCAGCGAAACTCGCATTGGCTTTTTGCTCGCCCATCGGAGAATGTACCCGTAGCCTTTTAGTTTGCGGAGACTTGCAACATAATGCGCGCCAAATTTAACAGAAGTCCGGCGATAGGATTGCAGCCGTACGAGTGGGTCAGCATGCGAAGCCTTGAGGTTGCGCGCCGTCTTAATGTTCGTTGTCTCGAGTTACTGGCGCGCCTTGCGAAGGCTGGCTACGGAGGCCTTGAGATCGCCAGGCATCACCGTGACCTTTGGATGCAATTCGACACGCGCGCGGGTGAGCGGGCGGCGAGAATTCCGGTCGTTCTGCTCGATTGCCATTTCCGTCGTCTCGACTGGTGGGACCTGGTCATACGGCAGAGTGGCCCGCCGGTTCGCAATCCCAATACTCCGCCGTGTATTCCCGCCGAGGATGCAGCGCCTCTGCTCCGCGAAATTCTCGTGGAGGGACGAACGATCGCGATTTCCGAGCCCCGAGCGGCGAGCCTCATTCTCGGCGCGTCACCCGGTACGGTGAATCTGATTGCAGCACTGTCGTCGAGGGATATCGACCGAATCTCGATTGAATGCGCCAATGAGCTTCGCCCACGTTGGGAAGACAAAGTGGCATTTTGGCGAAATCTTCTCGTCGCCGCTCTCGGCGAGGTGGACGATGCCCTCTCGGAGGTGAGCTTTCACAGTCTCCAATTACTCGGAGGCGAACTCATGGCTCCTATGGTTGGCGGCGGGGGAAACGGGGTCGATCGAAAGCCTGAGAAGTTCAGAGACCGGTAAGATATGTGAAATCCAAATAGCTGCCGTATAACCCCAGTCGATTAGCCGTATCTGAACGCGTGTCGCAAGACGGCCGATGCGCCGGGCGTGGCGTAATCCTATCTCTGACGATCGGGCGAAATCGAATTTTGCGCCGATCTTCCAATAAATAAGTTTCGCTGAATAACCCTCGATACTGCGACTGGCGATAGCCCTCCGCCGTGGTCTCATGATATCCGCGGACAACTTCAAATTGGGGACCAACTATGAAGCAGATATATGCTGGATGGAACAGCGTAGCTATAGCCTTGCTCGCGCCAACGATAGTAGCGTTGTTTCCCGAACTCGCGCTCGCTCAGACGTCACCGTTTCTTACGGGCGCGAACGCGCTTCAGACGAACATTCTTGCGTGGCTTACGCCCCTCGCCATCATTCTGATCATGGTCTTGGGCGGAATGGCGATGGCGAATCGAATGTCCTGGGGGTGGTGCATGGGCGCGATCATAGGGATCGCCATTTCCTTTGGCGCTCCCCAAATCGTGACCTGGGTCCGCGGGATGTTTGGAGTCTGATGCGTCATGAGCGAACGAAACGCGGGACTTATAGCCGACGTTTTATTTGTTGCGGTCACTCGGCCGCCGATGCGGTGGGGCGTCACTTACTCGGCGCTGCTCTTCAACGCCGTCTTTACCATGGAGGTTTTTCTCCTCACCAAGAATCTCCTGATGCTGCTGATTGCCGCGCCGATTCACGGCGTCTGCGCGCTCCTGTGCGCACGGGATGCGAGATTCTTTGACCTGATACTTCTATGGGGAAAGACTCGAATGCCCGCGTACTTCGCCAACTACCGGGTATGGAAGGCGAGTAGCCATGGCCCGTTGGTGCTCGATCCGCCAACCGTGGTGGGGCGGCGACGCGCGCTTGCGCCGGCGCAAGTGGGACCGCCGGCGCTGTTGCACTCAATGAACCGGGCGAACGAAGACAGTCGTGTGGCCAGGACATTGGGGACATGAGCGCGTTGGCGCGTAACGTCGCCGCTCGACGGGATTTTTCCGCGTCCCGCCGCATTCCTTATAGCGCGCAATTGACTCCTTGGATCGTATCAACCAAGGCAGGCGACCTGGTCCAAGTATTTCGCCTGGCCGGCGCAAGCTTCGAAAGCGCGGACGACGACACGCTCAACAATTGGCACGAACGGCTCAATGTGACGTGGCGAAATATCGCGAGCCCAAACGTGGCTCTGTGGTCGCACATCATCCGGCGGCGGAGCATTGCGGTTGCCCAGGAGTCGCCTGAGATAACGTTTGCGAATCAACTGGCTCGGCGGTACCAGAACCGATTGGCCAACGAAACCCTCATGGTCAATGAACTGTATCTATCCCTGATATTTCGCCCCATCACGGGTGCGGCACCAAGCCTCGCCTCCAGGCTGCTATGGCGGCGCCAGACGTCCACCGCCGCCGCGGACCTGGCTGACTCCCTCGATACATGCGTCAAGCTGGGACAAGCGTTGGAGGCCTCCCTGACACGCTATGAGCCGGAGCGTTTGGGTGTTTATGAACGCGGTGGCCGACGGTACTCCGCATTGCTGGAATTCCTCGCGTTGCTCGTGAACGGCGAATCGCAGGCGTGTCCGCTGCCGCGGGCTCCGGTTTGCGACGTATTGGCGACGAGTCGGGTGCTCTTTGGCAGCGAAACCGTCGAATATCGGTCTGCGATCGAGACTCGCCTGGGTGCCATGCTCGGCATCAAGGAATACCCGACGCCGACGACTGTGGGAATGTACGACGCCCTGCTCTCCGCGCCCTTTCCGTTTGTGCTGACTCAATCCTTCACGTTTCTCTCCAAGGCGACGGGACTGAGTTTGCTGCAACGACAGTATGCCCGCATGGCGAACGCCGGGGACTTCGCAGTTTCGCAGGCGCAGGAATTGATCGACGCCTTGGATGCTCTGACGAGCAACGAATTCGTCATGGGCGATCACCATCTGTCATTGCAGGTACTCGCCGACTCGGTCGGGGCGAGAATGCATGAATCGCCGCTCGCGGCGCTCAACGATCATATTGCACTGGCGCGCACGATGTTGGCGGATACCGGCATGACGGTCGCCCGGGAGGACCTGGCCCTCGAGGCGGGTTTCTGGGCTCAACTCCCCGGCAATTTCAGTGACCGACCGCGTAAGGCGCCGATCAGCTCACGAAACTTTGCCGCCATGATGAGCTGCCATAACTATCCGTGCGGACGCGCAACTGGCAACCATTGGGGCGATGCACTGGCGTTGCTAGTGACGAGTTCGCAGTCACCGTATTACTTCTCATTGCACGCCAGCGACCCGAAAGATCCTGACGGCGGCAGCCGCAAGGATACCGGCCATACGTTCATCTGCGGACCAACCGGTTCCGGTAAGACTGTTTTCGTCGGATTCATCCTCGCCATGCTCCACCGCCAGGGCGTCACTCAGGTCGTGTTCGACAAGGATCGAGGACTGGAGATTTTGGTCCGTGCGTTGAATGGCACTTATTTGCCGCTGAAGAATGGGGTCTCAACGGGGTTCAATCCGCTGCAGTTGCCGCCCACCCCCGCCAATGTAGAATTTCTCAAGACGTGGCTGCGGAGTTTAGTCCGTGGCTCGGCTCCGCTGTCCATGCGGGAAGAGGCGGATCTGGACCATGCTCTGCATGCGACCCTGGCCCTCGAGTCGCCGGCACGGCGATTGTCACGACTGGTTGAATTTACCGATGCCACGCGCGGCGAGGGAATTCACGCACGGCTCGCGCGCTGGTGCTCAAGCCTCAACGGTGATTATGCCTGGGCGTTCGATAACGCGGCGGATACGTTCTCGGCGCAGATGTCGTCCGCGATGCTCTTCGGTATCGACGTCACGGAGTTTCTCGATAATGAGATGACCCGTCCGCCCCTCACGCTGTATCTCTTTCATCTGGTGCGATCGCTCCTGGACGGTCGACGATTCGTCTGTTGGGCCGATGAATTCTCGCGCCTGCTGGCCGACCCCAGCTTCGAGCAATTCGCCAAAGATGGCTTGAAGGTCTGGCGAAAATTGAACGGCGTGCTCGCGGCGGCCACGCAAAGCCCGAGTGATGCCCTGGCGAGCGCGATCAGTCGCACGATCATCGAGCAGACGCCCACGAAGATTCTGTTTCCGAACTCCGATGCCAACCCGCAAGAATACATGGAAGGTTTCGGGCTCTCGGAGCGCGAATTCAAACTCATCAAGGAGCAATTAGAGCCAGGCTCCCGCATGTTCCTGGTCAAGCAGGGGCATTACTCCGTGGTTTGCCAGCTCGATCTCAAAGGGTTTGACGGCGAGCTCAAGGTGATTTCGGGAAGAGCGAGTTCCCTCAAGCGACTGCATCGGCTGATGGACCGGGTGGGTCCCGATTCCGCCGATTGGTTGCCCAGCTTTCAGCAAGAAGACTAGATACCACGATATAAGGAGCGTGCGTCATGCCCAAAACTCAGACCACGATAGCGTTGATCGTAATCGTCGCCTCTTTGAGTTTCTGTCCCCGCGCCAAGGCGCAATGGGCGGTCGTCGACGTAGGTGCCATCGCACAGCTGCTGCAACAGTACGAAACCCTCAAGCAGCAGCTGACGACCGCGGAGAATTCACTCTCTCAGGCCCAAGCCCAATATCAGTCGATCACCGGTGGGCGAGGAATGCAAAATCTCTTGAACGGAACCAATCGAAACTATCTGCCGTCGGACTGGTCGCAGATTGTCGCGGCCGTCAACCGGACCGGCTCGGGGTTCAACTCTCTATCGACCGGTATCCAAACATATCTTGCCGCCAACGCCGTCTTGACCCCGCAGCAGATGGCGGCGCTATCGCCGGCTCAGCGCAACCAAGTACAGGTCGCCCGGAACTCAGCGGCAACACTACAGGCGGTATCGCAACAAGCCCTCAGCACGACCAGCGCCAGGTTCGCGTCGCTTCAACAGCTCATCAATACGATCGGCAGCGCTTCCGATGAGAAGGCCATCCTGGATCTGCAGGCGCGAATACAAGCCGAACAGGTGATGCTGCAAAACGAGAGTACCAAGCTCGGCATCCTCTACCAGGCCGTGCAGGCGCAGGAATTGGCGAGAAAGCAGTCAGCGCATGAACAGGCGATCGCGGATATCGGGTCTCTGCGTGCGTTGCCGCAGCTGCGATTGCCTTGAGAACTTGAGGGAAGGTCATGAGGTTTCGGCCCGGTGCACGGTGCGTGCGGATGTGTTTAGGGTTTGTTGTCACAGCCATAAGCGCCGTCGGCTGTGCACCGGTGCCGGATCGGTCGACACAGACGGTGGACTACTACACCGGACATGCGCAGGAGCGACAGGCGATGCTTAAAGAGTGCACGAACAATCCGGGCGATCTCGCGAATTCGCCCAACTGCATCAACGCGATGGTGGCGGCACGCCTGGCGGGACAAGGATCATTGAGAACGCTCCCGCCTCTGCAGCTACCGCAAACGCACTCGTCTGACGGCGCCCCGAAGGCGGCGTTCCCGACGAAGTTAGCCGACGTGAATGAACGCTCCCCTAGCCGGATCAAGGAAGACTAATCGCCATGGGATTCTTTGCGACCTTCAGCACCTGGCTCAACGGAATTCTCGCAACCTACATTGGCGATCATATCGCGCGCTTGGCGTCGATTCTTCAACCGGCGATCGTTACGCTCGCCACCGTCTACGTCATGGTGTGGGGCTACCTGCAACTCACGGGCAAGGTCGAAGAGCCGTTCATCACGGGGGTAAAACGCATCATCACATTGGTGGTGATTCTGGGCGGAGCGCTCGATCTCTGGCTGTACAACGATTTGATTGTCGACACGGTTTTCAATGCCCCGGGGGCTCTCGCAGCCGCCATGATCGGCTCCTACGACTCGGTGACGATCGTGGATCAGGTCTTGCTCACAGGCGGGGATGCCGCAAGTCTCTTGATTCAAAAAGGGGGCATATTCCAGGGGGATTTCTCCTACTATCTCGCCGGCGCTGCGGTCTATCTCATCGTGGGGATCACGGCGGTCTACGCCATGTTTTTGCTGACGTTATCCAAGATAGCGCTGTCGGTATTACTCGCGCTCGGACCGTTGTTCATTGCGCTGCTCTTCTTCGACACCACGAAGCGATTCTTCGAGTCTTGGATCGCGCAGATGGCAAATTACGCCTTCATCACGATTCTGATCGTCATGGTCTCCGCGCTGATGATGGGCGTGGTGACCGCTGCCGCACAACAAGCCGCTGCGCAGGGCGGCGGGATCGGTATCGCGGATGCTGTGCGCGTCTGCATTGCGGCGGGACTGACCTTCTTGGTTATGCGGCAGGTCATGCCCATGGCCGCCGGGCTCGCGAGCGGCCTGGCGTTGAGTTCCTTCGGTGCCATGAGCGCGCTGATGGCGTGGGGATTGGGCGCCACCGCACGCAACGTGTTGCAGCCGGGCGGCCAATTCACCCGGGGGCTTGTGATGGATAAAGAGACCACCCGCTGGGACACGCTTCCCCGGAAGGCGGGATTTGCCCTGCGTCAGCGATTGGTTCGACGGGAGAATTCGATTCGGCGGGTGGGCACATGAACTGCACTCGCTGGCCGATTACAGGCACGCCGATCATCGCGCTCATTCTAACGATGGCCGCCGGATGCGCTTCGACTCCCAAACCCGTGAAATGCGATGGACGGTTGGAACCGATCAACAAACCGGCATTGCCTGGCAATGCCGTACCGGTCGCCAAAGTGCCGCCGTCAGCGGCCGCCCCGTCGCCGACCCCCACGATTGAAGACGGCAGCAGGACGCCATGATTAAAGACCCCGCGCTCCAGGCGTATTTGTCGGAGGCCGCGTCGTGGGATGCGGACCGGATGACCATGAACGAACGCAGCGTTCGCGTCGCGTGGCGCATTGCGTTTGCGGCGAGTGTGTTGGCTGCCACGGCCATCGTCGCCTTGATGATGCTCATACCGTTGAAGCGGGTCGAGCCTTTTGTGGTGCGAGTGGACAACACGACCGGGATCGTAGACGTGGTACCGGTCTATGCCGGGGATGCACAGATGCCCGAGGCGGTGACGCGATATTTTCTCGACCACTACATCACGGTGTGCGAACGGTTCAACTTCTCCACCGCGGAGAGTGACTACGAGGAGTGCGGATCGTTTCATACGCCACAGCGCAATCAGCTCTGGTATGCCGCCTGGGCGAAGACCAATCCTGAATCACCGCTCAATGTATACAAGGATGGGGCGACGGTTCGGGCGCAGGTGACCTCCGTCAGTTTCTTCACCCGATCGGACGGCGTGGCCGATGTCGCTCAAGTGCGCTACGTGAAAGCGAAACGACAAGCCGGCGGCACCGATGAGCAGCGTACGCATTGGATTGCGACCGTTCGCTATGCGTTCACCAAGCCATCGTCGGAACCTGCGACCCGGCGCTGGAATCCGCTGGGCTTCAAGATCGTCGATTTTCGCCCCGAACCCGAAGCGTTGACCGAAGGTCCCGGATCGCAATCGTCACTGGTCACCCAAACAGCAACGAACACGGGAGACCTTCGATGAGTCGCGCGGTGATGCGCTGTCGCTCGATGAACTGCGCCTTGTTGTTCGCACTGGTGGCAGTATGCGCCGTGAGGTTGGCCGACGCCGAGACTATCCCGAAGCAGGGGCTCGTCGATCAGCGCATCCGCACGGCCGTATACAGTACCGATGAGGTCTACCGACTGTATGGATTCATTGGATTTCACTTAGACTTAGAATTTGAGGGGGACGAGTCATTTACCTCCCTGAGCGGCGGCGATCTCGGGGCGCTCACGTACAGCGCGCATGACAACGTATTGACATTGAAGCCCAAGGTCGCGAGTGCCGAGATGAACCTCGCGGTCTCCACCAACAAGCGGCGCTACTATTTCGAGTACAGCGTTTCGGCGCAGCCGCCCAGGCGCTTTCCGGACCAAGTTATGTATGCCGTGCGCTTTAGCTATCCCGCGCCGCAGGCATCGCCAGATGGATCGACCCCGGAAGAACGGGTGCGCCTGGAATTGGCACGCGCATCCCAGAATCGACCGCGCAACGTCGACTATTGGTTCTGCGGGAACCCCGAGGTGAAGCCGGTCGCCGCCTCGGACGACGGGGTCCACACGCGATTGACCTTCGGGGCCAAGGACGAACTGCCGGCCGTGTTCGTGAGAAACGACGACGATAGCGAGTCGCTGCTCAACTTCAACGTTGAGGACGGCGATGTGATCATTCACCGCGTGGCGCGAAGATTCATCGTTCGGCGCGGCAAGCTCGAGGGTTGCATCGTGAACAAAGGCTTCGTGGGGTCGGGCGAACGCCTCGAATCCGGAACCGTTGCGCCCGACGTTCAGCGCGAGCGTAAGGATCCGCGTCCATGAATTGGCTCGGTCGCTCAAGATTGGGCGCGGTCCGGGCGGACGATGCGACCCCGCATGCGTCCTCGGAATCTGGAGCCGCCGGGTCTGAGGGTGCGACTGGGAATCGACGCGATGGCGCCGGTGCGCCGGTGGATGAACACTCCATCGTCGGCGACCGGGGCGTCAGTTCGTTCTCAGGAATTCGCTCGCTACAGTCGCGGGCCACCAACGCCCTCGCGATCGGGTTGATGTCGGCGTTGGGCGTGGGTTTGCTCGGCTGGTACTACGCCCATACCGTCGCACGACCGTCGGCGGCGAAGCACGCGGCACAAGCCGCCTCCCAAACCAAGGCCGAGGGGGACTTGCCGCTCCCCCCATTGGGAAAAATCGATCCACCAAGACCGGCGATCGAGCGGGTGTTGGGGGCGGCACCCATTGATCTACAGCCAACCAGTGCCGAGGAGGACTGGGCGAGAAATGGGCACAGCTCGCCGGCCGTCTATTCAACCGCGCAACCACAATCGAAGTCCGTTGCGGAACTCTCACTCGAGCGGCGGTTGGGCGGCCCGGTGTCGGTTTCGCGTTCGAGCAGTGCCCAGCCAGTGTCTAACTCGAGTGAAGACCCCTCCGCCGGTAGCGCGACCGACATCGAGGTCGCGATGCCTGGAGCCGGCACGGACGTGGGAAGCGCTGCGCCACCGACACCGCCGAAGAGTGCCGACGGTGAGACCTCGCTTGCCGCCCGGCTGCGGCCGAGCATCACCCCGGCCGTGGCGGCGCGGATTCTTCCGACCCAGCGACTCCTGATACCGAAAGGCGCCTTCATCGATTGCACGCTGGAGACCGCCATCAACTCCGCGCTGCCGGGCATAACCACCTGTGTGACGGCGACCGATACCTTTGGCGCCGATGGGCAGGTCGTCCTGTTGGAACGCGGCACCAAACTGACCGGAGAGACGGCCGGTACCGTGCAGAGCGGTGCCGCTCGCGTGTTCGTGTTGTGGACGGAGGCAAGAACACCCACGGGCGTGGTCATTCCCTTAGGTTCGCCGGGAACCGATGAACTCGGACGTGCAGGGCTCACGGGTCGAGTCAATCGGCACTTCTGGCAGCGCTTTGGTGCGGCGATCTTGATCACGATGATCGATGGCGCCGTTCAGGGCGCCGCGGCGTCGCAGCGCAGTGGTGGCACCGTCATCTACAACCCTTCGTCCTCGCAGGACATCACCACCGAGGTGCTCAAGAGCACGGTCGGCATTACGCCCACCATCGAGATTCAAAACGGCAATCGCATTCAAATCCTGGTCGCGCGAGACTTGGACTTCAGGTCTGTCTATGAGCTCAAGCCCACCGCTGCCACACGATAGCCGAGTCGTGCCACTAAGCGGCGCCGTCCCGACAGTGGAGGCGTCGGCGCTCGAGCTCACGCTGCGCGCGCTGCATCCCTATCTGTCGCGGTGCGACGTGACAGAGGTGTGCATCAATCAACCTGGCAAGGCGTTTCTGGAAACCCGAGCCGGTTGGTGCCGTGAATCCTTGCCGTTCGCGACGTTCGACTGGTGTCGACGACTGGCCAAGTTGGTGGCGAATTCCACTCGCCAGCGTATCGATGAGGAATCGCCACTCTTGTCGGCGTCGCTGCCGAGCGGAGAGCGCATCCAGATCGTCTTGCCGCCGGCGACGTCCGCTGGGTGCGTTGCGATTTCGATCCGCAGGCCCTCCGAACAAGTCTGGTCGATCGAGGAATTGAGCCGACGCGGTATCTTCCGTGCCACCCGCCGGGCGACCGAGGCGCTCGACCCGTCCGAGGAAGAGCTCCTGCGACTACTGGCGGCAGAAGAATACGAGTCCTTCATGCGACTTGCGGTGACGAGCCACAAGAACATCCTGGTGTCGGGGCCAACTGGCTCCGGCAAGACCACCTGGACCAAGGCGCTCATTCGCGAGATCCCGGGCGAGGAGCGGCTGATCACCATCGAGGACGCCCAGGAGTTGGTCCTCGACCGACATCCCAATCATGTGCGGCTGTTTTATTCGAAGGACGACCAGGGTTTGGCCCGGGTCACGCCCAAGCAGCTGCTGGAATCCTGCCTACGCATGAAGCCGGATCGGATTTTGCTCGCCGAGTTACGCGCCGAGGAGGCGTTTGACTACCTTCGCAACGTGAACTCGGGACACCCGGGCTCTATCACGAGCGTACACGCGGCGAGCGCCGAACTGGCGTTCGAGCAACTCGTGCTCCTCGTCAAACAAAGCCGCGGCGGCCAGGAGTTACCGCGCCCCGACATCAAGAATCTGCTGTATCTGCTCGTCGATGTGGTCGTTCAGTTCGGTGTTGAACGGCATGAACGCTTGATCCGGGAAATCTGGTATGACCCCCAACGCAAACGTCGCAGCCTGGCGAACGTCACCTGAGCCCTCGTGGCGGGGTATTGCCTTAAAGGCGCTGGCGGTGAGCGTCATTGCGCTGATTGCTGCGCAGTACCTGGCCGGCTATGTCTTCCTATGGTGGTTTCGCGCCGACCCCAAGCAGGCGACGCCGCTGACCGTGGCACGCTATGCGTATTACTACGGTGATCGCGAGCAGGTGCGCCGCCGCGCCCTGCTCGCCTCCTTGATGGGTCTCGCCGCGGTCGTCGCCTGCGGCGGCATTTTGTTCCTGCCGCGGCGGCGGTCGCTGCACGGCGACGCCCGGTTTGCTCGACGCGGCGAAGTCGCTCGGGCGGGATTGTTCGCGAAACACGGCATCTTCTTGGGCCGTTTCGGCCGACGCTCGCTCATCTTGTCGGGCCAGCAAGGCGTGTTGCTGTCGGCACCGCCGCGCAGCGGTAAGGGCGTCGGTGTCGTCGTGCCGAATCTTCTCATGTGGTCAGGCTCGGTCGTGGTGACCGATATCAAGAAGGAGAATTGGACGTTGACTGCCGGTTACCGCAAGTCGCGCGGCCAACAGGTGCATCTCTTCGATCCGCTGGCCGAGGACCGGCGCACCGCCCACTGGAATCCGTTCTTCTATGTATCGCCTGATCCCGTACTTCGAATCAGCGGAATCCAGCGCATCGCCGGCATGTTCTATCCGGACCCGCCTGGTGTCGACCCCTTTTGGACCGCGAGCGCCCGGTCGCTGTTTCTCGGGATCAGCCTGTACCTATTTGAAACGCCGAGTGCACTGAGAACCATCGGTGAAGTGTTGCGGCAGGGCATGGCGAATGACGATGAGGGATTCGGCGCACACTGGAAAAGGGTGATTGAAGGGCGCAAGTCGGGGAGCATGCCGCTGTCGCCGCAATGCGTGCGCGCCCTGTGCGATGTCATCGACCTGGCGCCGACGACCGCGAGCAGCATCCGTAAGACCTTCACTTCTCGATTGGATCTGTGGTTGAACCCGATTCTCGACGAAGCGACGGCGACCAATGACTTCGATCTGCGAGAGTTGCGGGTGCGGCCGATGTCGGTGTACGTGGGCGTCAATCCGGATGACCTCGAGCGCCTGAAGCCGCTCCTGAATCTGTTCTTCGAACAGGCCATCGGCCTGCAAACTCGCGAACTTCCCGAACACCATCCCAAATTGAAGCTGCAGGTCTTGATGCTGCTCGATGAGTTTGCATCGATGGGACGTATCCCGGTGATCGCGAACGCCGTGGCATTTCTCCCTGGGTACAACGTGCGGGTCCTCATCGTGATTCAAACGCTGTCGCAATTGCGCGATGTGTACGGGCACGATGCGGCGGATACGATTCAGAAGGCGCTCGCGACCCGGATCGTCTACGCGCCGAAGGACTTCTCCGATGCCGAGGAGATCTCGAAGGAACTCGGCAATATGACGGTCAAGGCGAG
The DNA here is from genome assembly GCA_030799355.1 of Pseudomonadota bacterium. Taxonomy (GTDB): domain Bacteria; phylum Pseudomonadota; class Gammaproteobacteria; order Steroidobacterales; family Steroidobacteraceae; genus Bog-1198. The sequence continues at coordinate 6,818 of JALYHP010000023.1, read as the reverse complement.
ATCCTTATCCAAACCTTCCGTGGTCGGGTTTGACTCAAAGGGCAAACGTCAGCGCAGCGTCAACGTCAGCGACCAACGGCGCGCCTTGCTTCTGCCCCAGGAAGTGCAGCAGATCGGTCGAGAGCGGCAGATCGTTTTCTATGAAGGTTTGCGGCCGCTGTTGTGTCACAAGAGCCGGTACTACCGAGAGCGATTTTTCCGCAAGCGATTGCTGCCGCCGCCCGTGCGCGGCGTCGCCCCGCCGGTGGCGCCTATCGCAAGGAGTAAACCAGAGGAGCCCGGTGTGGTTGCCGCAGCGCCCGAGGTCATCGACGATTCATTCTCCAAGGCGGCGAAGCCGCCGCGAAGCCGGCGCGGAAAGCGCCGGACAGGCAAACGTGTCGAGGATCCGGCGAGCAAAGACTCGGGCAAGCCGCGTACGCGCGAGGCCACCGTGGCCGACATCGAGCGCATCGAAACGCTCACCCTCGATGACTTCGCCGCCGATTTCAGTAAGGTGACGCTCCCCGACGCGGACCGGCTCAGCGAGCGCGATCTGCAGGCCGCCGCCGAATCATTCCTGTCCGCCCTACGCGAACGATAGGAGAATTTCATGCCAGAGCCGAGATTAAAGGGTCTGAACGGGCGCGAGACTGCCGGGCTGGAGGCAGATCGTGGGCGGGGTTCGCCGTCCGATGCCAACACGGAGAGCGCACAGAATCAGCAAAACTCCGTCCGGCCGAGCAGACGTGCGAAGAGCGTCCATACGAAGACAACTCGACCCGAGTTGGAACTTGGAAAGCGACAGCCCGAGGGCAAGAAGCCGCGCGACCGAGCACGGGAGATTCCTGAGGATGTTCGAAAGCGCTTCACGCAATTAGGCAACCAGTTCTTCTTTCCTGACGGAACCCGCGCATTTACGGACCGCGGCAGTCGCATCATCTCGCGGTCGGAAAACACCGAAGTCATCAAGAGCCTGATCACGATTGCTCAGGCTCGTGGCTGGACGGATTTGACCCTGACGGGCACGGAGCGCTTTCGACGGGAAGCCTGGTTTGTTGCTCGGCAGGCCGGGCTTGAGGTTCGGGGCTATCGCCCAAGCTCCTATGAAGAAGGCCGGCTCGTGCGGTCGCTGGCCCGTGGCAGCCAAGCGCGGCCGCCAGAAGGAAAGTCTGAGCGTCCGGCGGGAGATTCGAATCGCCGAAATCCGGAGCGCGATGAGTCCCGGGGAGTGTCCGCGGACGGTGCGCGGCGCGAGCCCAAAGAGCGAGGAAACGTGCTGCGTATCGGGCGACTCGCCGACCACGGCGCCGCGCCGTATCGGCATGATCTGAAGAATGCTATGTCTTACTTTGTGCGCTTGGAGACCGCCGATGGCGATCGGGAAATCTGGGGCGTGGACTTGCATCGCGCCCTGAAAGAATCGCTGACACGCCCCGAGATCGGTGACGAGGTGGGTTTGCGCGCCGTCCGGCGCGACGCCGTGACGCTCAAAGAGCCGACGCGAGACAACGACGGCAAAGTCGTTGGCAACCGCCTCCTGACCGTGCACCGTAACCGCTGGATCGTCGAGCAACGGGAATTCTTTGCAGAGCGCGCGCAGGCCGCTCGAGTTGTCCGCGATCCGAAGCTCGAACCGAGGCAGGCGGTTCGCGAGCACCCGGAGCTCGCGGGAACCTTCCTCAAGATTCGAGCATCCGAACTCGCCGCCAAGGCGATTCGCGACCCCGAGGACCGGCGCCGCTTCGTTGACACGGTGCGCAAGGCATTGGCGGACGATGTCGCCCGGGGCGAACCCTTGACACCGGTTCGCCTGAAAGAGCGGACGGATCGGCAAGTCGACCCGCGTGTTCTGCAACCGGACCAGGCGCCGGTCCGCTGAATCGATGCATCAACGAAGACCATGAACAAGAGAACCACGGGCGGAATCCGCGAGGGCAGGCTCACCATCGGTCGACTCGTCGAGCATGGCCCTGCCAACTATCAATTCCGCGACTCCGAGAGTCCTTCGTATTTTCTTCGCGTGGTCACCATCAGTGGTGAGCGGGTGCTATGGGGCAAGGATTTAGAGCGAGCGATGAGGGAGTCGCAGTCCCAGGCGAAGATCGGGGATCAAATCGCCGCACGTCCGATCAAAGGCGAAAACGTCACGATTACCGAGCGACGCCGCGACGCCGAAGGCCGGATCATCAGCCAAAGCGAAAAGCACGTCCGCCGAAATCAGTGGGTCGTCGAGAAGGTCAAGTTCTACTCCGATCGGCAGCGCCTCGCGCGTCGACTGCGAGACTCGCAGCTCGAAGCGCGCGAGACCGTGCGAGAGTATCCCGAGCTGAAATCTACGTTCTTAAGCATTCAGGCGGCGCAGGAGTTTGCCGCCCAACGGATCAAAGATCCCGAGGACCGAGAGCGATTCCTGGTTCAACTGCGCGCAGTCATGGCGGCGTCGATGCAGAAGGGCGAGCCGTTGCCGGAGGTTCGGTTGAGGGACCGCTCGGTGGAACCCGAGCAGAGAACGGCGGTGCGTCGGCCAGAGCGGGATGAGCCGACCCGGTAGGCAGCCGGCCGTGGTCCGATTGACTTGTGCTAGCGGGCCTCCAACGGCAGAATATGACCGGAACCGACTTGAAACAGACATTAGAACAACATAGAATTCAAACCAGGCTTCCCCTGGAGATTCCTATGTCCGCCGTTGCCACACCATTTATGGGTTTCGCCGAAGAATTCCGCACCCCTGGTCAGCCTGTCATTCAGCCGGAGCGGTTTGCCGATGCGCTTAATCTGCGTGTCCAAGACCTGGCGAAACTGGCTGGCGTTCATCGAACGACGGTGACGGAGACGCCCGCGAATGCGCGATTGCAGGGGTTCCTGCGCGAGGCGCTGCGCGCGCTGTCGGCAGCCTACGAGGTCACTCAAGACCGTGACCGCGCGATCTTCTGGTTTCGCAACACGCCCATCCCCGAGTTCGGGCACCGAACGGCCGAGACAATCGTTGCCGATGGCAAGACCGATGCCGTGATCGCGTACTTGACGTCGATCGCCTCGGGTTCCTCGGGATGATCCTCACCCGACTTGGCCCGGACGCGCCTTTCTATCGCGCGCTGACGCCTCGCTGGGCTCACCTTCCGGAGAGCGGTGCCGGCGCGGCTGCCGTCGGCGGCCGATTCAACCGACCGGGCGTCGAAGCCCGCTACCTCGCCGAGACGGCAGAGGGCGCGCTCAGCGAATACCAGCAGGAATCCGCATTATTGCCGCCGGCGACATTGGCCACGTACCTCGTGACGGCCGACGAGATCGTCGATTTCTCCGGTTGGTACAACCCTGAGCAATGGTCGCCGCTGTGGGCCGAGGCTTACTGCAATTGGAAGGGGCTTGCTTTTCTCGAGGGCATTGAGCCGCCGAGCTGGGCGATCGGTGATTTGGTGCGCGCCGCCGGTCATGCCGGAATACTTTATCGCTCGGCGCGCGCCCCCTTGCTGCGTTGCCTAGTTCTGTATCCGGAGCTTGCAGACAAGTTCTCGGCGCCGGTGCATGACCCGGAACGACTGCTGCCGCGCAATGCTGATTCGTGGAACGAGGACTAGCAACCACATTTACGAAGCGGACACTATGAGCGTGACTTGATCATCACGCGATACGCGTAATGACCACCGCACATAAAAGGGCTCCCCCATGGGAGAAGTCCGTCATGCGTTCAACGGTAAAGTTGCTGCCAAGAACGCTTTTCTTCACTCGGTTGACGTTCACCGTCCAAATGCGGCCTGTCTCGTCCAGCCATTTCTGCGCAGCGGCGGGTGTGCCCTTGTCCACTACAAACCGGATCGCTTCCGCGATACTCTCGCCGGGCGATAGTGCCTCGATTCTAGCCGTCACGCTGCCAGGGATACGAGCTGCTGGCCTTTGCGAGGTCTTCGATGCCGCCATAACATTTCCCAATACACGATGTACGCGCTAGCTTACCGTAACGCGCAGGTTGTCGTGAGGACCTGATTTCGTGGGAATTGCTCAGTCCGAGAGATTGATAATGTTAGCGTGTTCCGCTAACATACTTCCATGCGTCATGCAAAGGTCATTGAGGCATGGGTTGAACAACGAGCCGCTGCGGCCGGTAGTCTGCAGGCGCTCGGACCGACCCTGTACGTCGATGATCATCCGGTAGCCTGTTGGCTGGATAGGGCAGATGAGAATGGTGCGCAGATCGTACTGTATGCCGTGCGGATGGGTCGGTCTTGGCTGCAACTCGACATCCACGAAGCAGTACGCTGCATAAGGGGCACGTCGCTTAGGGTACCGTGGCCGCTCCCGTCGCCGACGCCGACGCAGCACGTCGAAAACACAGAATACCTGATGGGGGCGTGGCGGCGTTCCATCGCGATGACGGCCCGGTCGACGCGCTATGCATGGGGCCACTATCAATCCGCGAAACTCGAAGCCGCTCAGGCAAAGCTGTACGCCTGGGCGTTCGATTTGCCGGAACCCAGGTCCAACATTCCGCGCAAAGTAATGTCGCGCGCTCGTCGAAACGCCGTCGTGAGCCGAAGAGAGAATGCCAACAAAGATCCCGAAGCTTCGCGCGATATGCTCCGCGCTCTGTGGCGCGGCGGCCGTGAAATCCGCGATATTTTTCTGGGGCCGGTCATGCTTAGGCTTTCATCCGACAATCAGACCATCGAAACGTCTTTAGGAGAAAAGGTCGATATTGCCGATGTGCCGGTAGGTCTATTGTGGGGCCTCACATGCGAATGTCGTCAACGTCGACACGCGCTCATCTGGCGCATAGTCTCTGAGCGACCGCGCATCGGACGATGGAGCGTACAGGTCATTCACGCAGACGGATCTATCCACGTCGGTTGCCATGACCTTCCCTTCGCCGAGATCGCCCGTCTGGCCGTAACACTCGGCCTCCAGTAGATGCTTTAGCGCTTTCCAGCGATTCCAATCGACAACCGCCTCATTGAGAGACCCGAGTGGGGCCGACTGAAGGGGGGGCGGGATTAGTGAACTACCACAGCCTATCACGTCGTGCTCGCAGTCCAGACCCTGCGCGCGCGAAGCGCGTGCTCGGCGAGTCGCGCGGACGCGCGAGTCTGGACTACTGCGCGCGACGTGATCTCCGGTCGCGGGCAATCCCGCCCAAGATCGGAGAAAAAATCATGTCGCAATATAAATTCGCTCAGTTTCTGATTCGTGGTCAAGGCAATTTGCTTCGTGAGGCGTCCAGCAACGAAATCGTCGCCGCCGCGCGGGACATCATGAGCCGCAAGCTTCGTCGTGGTACGTCGATGACGTCGCCGAAACTGGTCAAAGACTTTCTGAGCGTGAAGCTTGGGTCACTCGAACACGAAACTTTTTGCGTCATGCTGCTCGACAAAAGGCATCGCCTAATTGAATACGTCGAACTCTTTCGCGGGACCATCGACGGTGCCAGTGTGCACCCCCGCGAGGTGGTCAAGTTGGCACTCGCCAAGAACGCGGCCGCGGTGCTCTGCGCACATCCACATCCTTCGGGTGTCGCTGAGCCGAGCCAGGCCGACGAGTTGATCACACAAAGATTAAAAGCTGCCTTGAATCTCGTCGACATACGCGTTTTGGACCACCTGATCATAGCAGGCGGCGACGTTTTGTCGATGGCCGAACATGGATTGATCTAGCCCGATAACGGTCACGGCCGGCGTTGGATATCAGCGCCGGTTTTCCGAATCCATATCGTCGTCGCTGCAGGCGATTGCGAATCTCCTAACTTGGATGTCGGAACTAGGAAGTAAGAGGCGGGTTTATTTATCCCTCCACCCTAACACGCCGTTCTCGCCATCAAGTCCTGCGCACGAAGGAGATGTTCTGCGATTTCCGTCACCGAGCGCTCCGCCATCATTCGCAGGGAATGTTCGAAGCCGAGCGCATCTTTGGCACAACGATCGTCAACAGCGACGGAAACCTGGTACCGACCCGGTACGTTGCTGAACAACACATTAAAGAGGACTGCGGCGGCATCGTGCCATCCGTATCCGATTGGTTGTCACGCATCCGCCCGGAAGCGTGGATGAGTAGTGGCTACTCGCCGCCGGTTGCAGATCGCGCGGAGGGCGACCGGTAGCACATGGCTTGAGGACATTGGTCGGGCGCTGACAGGACGTCGGCGCTCGATCTCTTGGATTCTCGGTCGGCCATTGCATATGAGCCGGATCAAGGCGGGAAGGAGATAAGAGGGCGGGATTATTGAATGACCCAACCTATCACGTCGTGCTCGCAGTCCAGACCCTGCGCGCGCGAGCGCGTGCTCGGCGAGTCGCGCGGACGCGCGAGTCTGGACAGCTGCGCGCGACGTGATCTCGGGGACACGGGCAATCCCGCCCAAGACAATCTCAGGAATTCGACATGAACACTTCAATGGATATTGGGTTCTCGCGACATGCCAATGCTTTCTCCGGCTCCCTGACCCTCGAAGATGTCCGTCGGCGGGCGCCGGCGGTCTTCGCGGAGTCTGCGCACGAACGGACCAGCTCGACCTACACCTTCGTTCCAACCGATCGCGTTCTCACCGGGCTGATGCAGGCCGGATTCGTACCAGTGGAGGCTCGACAGACCCGGGCCCGGCATGGTGTATCCCATGCCCGACACGTGGTTCGGTTGCGGCGAAGGTTCGAGACGGTGCAATTGAAGGACGCCGTGCCGGAGGTGGTATTCCTGAATAGCCACGATGGAACGTCGGCCTGGATTAGATTGATTTGTATCTGTCACCATTGAGGATAATGTGCAGGAAACTTAGGCTATCTGAATTCAATAGCCGGCTGAACGGTGATGGTGACAGCTCCGAAGAAGCCAATCGATTAGGATGTGCCGGC
>JALYHP010000098.1 GCA_030799355.1 Pseudomonadota bacterium | reverse complement strand
GGCCGGCCGGGGGCGCTCCGAGGGCCACTCGCGCGCCGAGAGTCCTGCGCGCCGCGATGAGCAGGCGGGCGTCGGCGTGCAGCCGGGCGCCGACCAGCATTACGAGAGGGCGCTGGCACTCGAGGATGCCGACCCGCAAGCGGCTCGAGGCGCCTACCAGGCATGTCTCGACGCCGATCCGGACCATTTGGAAGCCAGAATCAACCTGGGGAGGCTCTTGCACCTCGTCGGCCGCCTTACGGAAGCGGAGCAGGTGTATCGCGCCGCGCCGCGGGCGGAGCCGCTTCTGGTGTTCAATCTCGCCGTGTTGCTCGAGGACCTCGGCCGGGAGCCGGACGCCATCTTGCGTTACCGGGAAGTTCTCGTCCTCGACCCGCGGTTCGCCGACGCTCATTTCAATATCGCTCGCCTCTACGAACGGGCTCAAGATGCCAAAGCCTCGCTGAGACACCTGCTCGCGTACCGACGCATGCTCGACCAGGATGCCTGAGCGGCCCACCGGCCCTGCGGCGCTCCCGCCCGCCGGCCGAGGCGCTTTCCGTCCGCAAGCTGATGCGGATCATTCATTCAGGCTGACCGGCAGCCCAATCGACGCTAAGATGCCTCGTGCGCCACGGCCCGGATCGACGCGCTGACCGCGCTCGACTGGTTGCCGCGCATGCACAGGGAACAGCATGGATAGTTTCAAGCCCTTCGACTCGAAAGACTGCGATGAGAGCCTCACGCGGGTGGTCACGTACGGCGGTGTTACCTATTTGATGTTCCCGTTCATCAACGCCACCGGCATCTCGCCAAAGTTCAATTCGATCAATCGCGTGATCAAAGGACCCACCGCAACGGTCGAAGACTTCGAGTCCCTGTCGGGTTTGATCGAGCAAACCCGCTCGCAGGGTGAGTGGTGCATCTCCTACAACACGCCCTGGCTCATCACGCCGTCCGAAGCGGACCAGATCAGGCGCCGACGATCGGCTCCCCGACCCAAGCGGCCATGACGGGACCCAGCGGTCGATCACGGAGGATACTCAGACAGGCTCCCCAGAGACGATCGGCGCTTCGGAATCGAGCGGGTCCGGGTTATTCTTGGGTTTCTGGAACCTCGTTGGGGAGCGCACCATGTCGGACGATAGCCTGAAGCGGGTTGCCCCGCGCCCGACGAGTTCGCCCGACTGCTTCGATCTGCGCCGTATCGGAGCGCATCCGGACCATTGGTATCCGCTTGCGTGGTCCGACGACCTAAAGGCGGGGCAAGCCCTCGGGCGGCGTTTCGCCGATCAACCCATCGTCATCTATCGTGGCATGAGCGGACAGGTTTTCGCGCTGGAGGACCGGTGCGCACACCGCCAGGTGCCTCTGCATTTGGGAGTGGTCACCGGCGATAACCTGAAATGCCATTATCACGGTTGGACCTACCACTGTAGCGGCAAGTGCGTGGGCGTACCGTACCTCGGGGTGGAGCGGATGCCGAACGGGGTCAAAAGCTATCCTGCGCGTGAAGTGGATGGGCTGGTATTCGTGTTTCCGGGCGACGCGACGCTCGCCGAGAGCCGCTTACCCGCCGCTCTGGGATCCTCGCGGCACAAGGGTTACAAAACTCGGCGGCTGAACCGGCAAGTGGCGTGCCATTACACCTTCATGCACGAGAATCTGTTCGACATGAATCATCAGTTCATGCACCGCAAGCAGATGGGGTCGATCACGGCTCGGTGCCTCGGCCGGAGCCACGGAGAGAATTGGGCGCAAGTCGAATACAGCTTTGCCCGCTCCGGGGGCAGGCAGTCGGTGGGCGAGCACCTCATCGTCGATCTCATGCGCACACGATCCGAACCCAAGAAAGACTTCTCCGATCATATGTGCATTCGCACCGACTACCCGAACCAAAGCCTGCGGGTATGGGTGGGACGCGATATCAAGACCACGGATGAGCCGGTACTCGACGTGTGGTTGGGGTATACGCCATTGGATGCCGAGCAGCGCACCAACCGGACGTTCGGCTATCTGTCGGTGAAGAAGCCGCGTTTTCCGGGAATCATTCATGCGGTATGGCCATTCGTGACCTGGTTCACCGAGAACATCTTCCGTGAGGACAAGGAAATCGTCGAATACGAACAGCGCGCCCATGACGCTCAGGGGAGCGATTGGAACAACGAGGTCTTCCCGCCGCTGCGCGACCTTCGGGGCGTGCTGGCGCGCTGCGGCCGGCCGATCAAATAAGTGCGGTTCGGATTGGCGGTTCGCGCCGCCGCCGGTGGCCACGATCTGCGTAAGATCCGGACCTGTGCCGACCGCCCTCAGTCTGACGGCAAGCCCCGCCGAGTGACTGGTAGAGTGGTCTTTCGAAAATGGTCAGGTGCGCATGAGTGCAGCGGCGTATGACATGGCGATGAAGGGGACGCGGCGCCGCTTCGGTTGTGCGGCGGCGGCATGCCTGCTCGTCGCATTCGGCGGGGCTGATGGTGCCGCGGATGAGGTACCGGCTCCGGATGCGGCCGGCGTCACCCCCAAGGGTCCGCCACCCGCGGGCTTCACCCAGTGGTTCAATCCCTCGACGGCGCCCTTCATTCCGGTGCCGCTGATCGGGACGGATCCGAACAGCGGCACGACCTTGGGCATCCTGCCGGTCTGGCTGAAAACCGACGACAACCACCAGATCCGCCGCATCATTGCCCCGGACATCTTGCACAATCCCTATTTCGGCTATGGGATCGACGGCCGCCTCTACGCCTATTCATCCACCGACAAGCAGTGGTCCGTCGATGCGGGCATCAAGCAGCGCGTCGAGCGCACGATCGACGCCGAGTACCAGATCGGACGGCTCCGCGATCAACGCTGGTCCGTGAACTACAGTGTGATCTACGATCGCAGCGGGGTGCCGCGCTTTTACGGCATCGGCAACGACTCGCCCCGTTCGCACGAGACGAATTATACCAACGGCCAGGAACTGGCCCAGGTGCAGGTGGGCCTGAACCTCAACCACGACTGGCAGATTCTTTACACCGGCCGCATTCGGCGGGTCGATGTGACCGCCGGCACCTTGACGGGCGTGCCGACCCTCGAGACGCGCTTTCGCGACGTCATCGGCAGCGGCATCACCAACCTGGTGCTCGATCGCGTCTCCGTCATCTACGACACCCGGGACGACCTCACGGTGCCCAGCCGCGGCATGGAATGGATCGCTTACGGGGGCCTCGCTTCGCGCAGCGGCATCTTGAACGATTCGATGTACAGCGAAGCGGGACTCGACGGCCGCAACGTCTGGCCGGTCGGGCCGAAGACGGTGCTCGCGGCGCACGTGGCGCTTCGTTACCTCCCCGGCAGCTCCGATCGCGTGCCGTTCTGGGCGCTCAGCAGTATCGGCGGGGGCGAGAGCGTGACCGGTGGCGATCAGCCGCTGCGCGGCTATGGGCAGGGCCGCTTCTACGATCGAAACTCGTTCTACGTCGGTGCGGAGCTGCGCCGCACGGTCTTGTCGTTCAACGCCGTCTCGACCTTGGTCGATATCGAAATGGCTCCCTTCGTCGATCTCGGCCGGGTATTCTCGCGGACCGGCACGCTGCCGCTCGAACAGCTGCATCGGGTGGTCGGCGTCGGCTTTCGAGGCATCGCTCGGCCCTTCGTGGTGGGCAAGGTCGATGTGGGCTACGGTAGCGAGGGAATCGCTATTTTCACGGGTCTCAATTATCCGTTCTAGTTTCTCCCGTGACCTCGGTATCCGTTCCAGTTTCCTCCCCGTTTCCTCGCGCAACCAGTTCGCACACCTAACTTGTCTGTAATCCTGCATAATCCTAGGATGGATTCTCTGTATCCCAAGGTACGCGCAGCGTCGCTCACCGTGAAAAAACGCGCCTCGGCGGCCATGGCGCGTACCAGCCGCGTCACCGTGCTGTTCGCCGACCTGCGCGGTTACACCGCGCTCGCCGAGCGGCTCGCGCCCGAACGGATCGTACCGCTACTCGATGAATTTTTCGGCGTGCTGGCGCGGGTGACGGCAACGCACGGCGGCACGGTTTTTCACATGGCCGGCGACGGCATGATGGCCGGGTTCGGCGGTGCCGACGCCGTGCACGACGGCGCTCGTGAGGGTCTCGCTGCCGGTCACGCGATGCTGCAGCAGTTCGGCAGGGTGGCGGCTCGCTGGCGAGACGAGTTGGCCATCGAAACCGGCATCGGGGTGGGTCTGCATCTGGGGGAAGTCGCGATGGGGCTCCTCGGGCCGCCCCGGCAGAAATCGATGACCTTGGTCGGCGATACGGTCAATGTCGCGGCCAGGCTTTGCGGTCGCGCGCGAGCGGGCGAGGTGTTGTTGTCGTGTACGGTTGCGGCGGCGTTGAACGTCGATTGCGGCGGGAGCGAACTGTACATGGGCCCCGTTCCCGTCCTGCACCTGCCGCAGTTCGCGTTGCGCGGCCGAAGCGCACCGCTCGACATCTGGTGCGTTCCGGCGATGGAACGCGTCGCGCTGTAAATGGTGCCCCGGGCCGGAGTCGAACCGGCATGGCTGTGAACCGGCGGATTTTCGTACCCACTCCGGCTTTCGCCGCGCTTTCGCGTTCGGGGTCTGGAGTGCGCCTTGGCCTTAACGAGCTCGGCTCGCGTTAGGCCCCCGCCGTCCACTCTCTACACCTGCCTGCCGATATGCACAGGATTGGCTCGGCGTTGCCTCGGTACGGACCAGGGGTTTCACCGACTTTGACGGGATTCGCTCGGATAGTTTCCAAATCCGGCGCTCAAATTTCAAGTCCGCTGCGTCTACCAGTTTCGCCACCGGGGCACGCGCCCCAGTGTACCGATTTCCGCAGGCGATCGCACTCGGCCCGCCGGGGACGGGAGCCGCGGCGCATGTGCAGGTCCGCGGCCGCTGTGGATAAGACCCGGGCGGTGCTGGGGCGGGTCGCCCGGTTCGTCGATATCCTGAAATTACCGGCCCGGACGGTCAAAGCCGGCGGGGCAACTGTAAAATTTAAGTTTTCCGCGGCTCGGCCGAAGAATAAATGACCTTTTTGCCGCAATCGGACCGCGCCGCCCGCCCAAGCCCCTACATGCCAAGCAACGCTACCAAAACGCTCATTGACTCGCTATCCACGGACGAACCGCTGCTGCAGTTTCTGCGAGGAACGGCGCTCGGACTGTTGCGCGTATCGCTCGACGGCACCATTCAAACGATCAATCCGGCGGCCGCGAGCTTGCTCGCCCCCCTCTCGTCCGGGGGGGCGGCAAACCTTTTCGTCGCGTTGGCCGATGCCGCGCCGCAATTGCGCCGTCAGGTCGAGGAGTTCGACCAAGCGAGCGGCAAACTCTGCGATGCCATCAACGTGCCGCTGGCGGCGCGCGCAAAGGCCGGCGAGCCGCAGACGCTCACCATGGGTATTTTCAAGCTCGACGCGGCAAGCCTGTTGGTGACGGTGAGCGAAGGCGTATCCCCGCAGCGCTCATCGCGAATCGAAGCCCAACGAGCGCGCAGCGGCATGGAAGGCGAACTGCGCCAAGCCATCGCCGAAAACAAGCTTTTTCTCCAGTATCAGCCGGTGGTCGGTCTGCGGCACGAAGCCACGGGGGCCGGCGCCGCGCTGGACCGCAGCGCCGGCGTGGAGACATTCGTGCGCTGGAATCATCGCATTCGCGGCGCGGTGCCACCGCTCGAGTTCATCAGTATGGCCGAGGGATGCGGACTCACCGCCGCCCTCAGCCGGTTCGTGCTCCTCACCGCTTGTAGCCAGTTCGTCCAGTGGCGAGAACAGATCGGCCCGCTCGCCCCGCGGCTGTTGGCCATCAACCTATCGCGCGGCGAGCTCATGGAGCTGGGATTCGTCGCCTCGGTTCAAGCCGTACTCGAAAGTCACGGTATGGAGCCCGGGCAGCTGCAACTCGAAGTGCACGAAGGCATCATGGTGGACGACAGCGCGGTGCATGCCCGTCTGAAGGAACTGAAGGAAATCGGCGTGCGGCTGGCGCTCAACAACTTCGGTATCGGTCGCTCCTCATTGGTGAGCTTGCACCAGTTGCCGATGGACGTCGTCAAAATCGATCGTTCGCTGGTTACCGAGGCCGTCACCAGCGAACATCACCGCGTGCTGATCGAAGCGATCATCATGGTGGCCGGCAGCTTGGGTATGAGCGTGGCGGCCGAGGGAATCGAAACCGAGGCTCAGCTGGCCGTGGTGCGCGAGATAGGATGCAAACAGGGGCAAGGGTACTTTTTCAGTGGCGCGATCTCGGCGGCAAAAGTGGTGCAATGGCTGACCGAGTAACGCAACTCGAGTCGTCGCTTCCGGTATTGGAGCGCAGCCCCTGACGCACTGAGGCGGAGGCAGTGAGGCACCGACGCACTGAGGCGGAGGCACGGAGGCGGAGGCGCGTGGCCGGCCTGTCGGGCGACTTACGACTTACCCCCTCTAACCCCTTGTGCGACGCGGACCGGCTCAGGATCGAAACGCCTGCCTCTCGAGCCGTCCGCCGCTCGTTGCGCGACGCGACGTACCGGCTCAGATCGAAACGCTTGCCCCTCGAGCCGCCCGCCCTCGTTGCGACGCAAACGTACCGGCTCAGGATCGAAACGCTTGCCTCTCGAACCGCCCGCCCATTGCGCGACGCAACGTACCGGCCCCACGATCGAAACGCTTGCCTCGAGCCGCCCGCCCCCTCGTTGCGACGCGACGTTCCGGCTCCGCTTCGCTACTTGGTTGTGAGGATGCGGATAAAGTAGCTTCAACTGTTTGATTTTGCTACTCTTGCGGACCCATGAACAGCGCTGCGGGTCTGTGCGTCGAGAACGTCCATGTATGGCGCGGCGATCGGCATGTGCTGCAGGGCGTGAGCGTGATGGTTCACGCGGGCGAATTGCTGCACGTCTCGGGCCCGAATGGCAGCGGCAAGACCACCTTGCTGCGCGTGCTCAGCGGCCTGCTGCGGCCCGAACAGGGCAGCGTAACCTGGCGCGGCACGAACATCGCCAAGGCGCCGGCCGAGTATCAAAGCGAATTGGCCTATGCGGCGCATGAGCCGGCACTGAAGAGCGATCTGACCGCGCTGGAGAATCTGCGTTTCATGGTGGGGCTGAAGCGCCGCGCAACCGTGGGCGAACTACGGGACAGCCTGGAACGCACGGGGGTGGGATCGTGTGCGGATTTGCCCGCACGAGTGCTGTCGGCGGGGCAGCGCCGGCGCGTCGCGCTGGCACGGGTATTGGCTGCCCGCAGCTCCCTCTGGTTGCTGGATGAACCGTTCGCCAATCTGGACGCGTCCGGCTCCGAACTCGTGTCCGCGCTGATCGAAACTCACGTGGCGGGCGGCGGCTTGGCCGTGGTGGTGGCGCATCGCGACCTCGATCTGACGATGGCAACCCGGCGTTTGGGATTTCACGGATGATCCGGGCGGGCGAAGTCTTCGTGCTGGTGCTGCGCCGCGAGCTGGCCTTGAGCTTCAGGCGACCCGACCAGCTATTGCAGCCGCTGGTGTTCTTTCTGATCGTCACCACCTTGTTTCCGCTGGGACTCAGCGTGCAATTGTCGCTACTGCGAGACATGGCGCCGGGTGTTCTGTGGGTGGCCGCCCTGCTATCGTCGCTGCTGTCGCTCGATGCCTTGTTCAAGAGCGACGCGGATGACGGAACTTTGGAACAGCTGGCTTTGTCGGGTCAGGGCCTGCAGCTGATCGTCATCGCGAAGACCCTGGCTCATTGGCTGGTGAGCGGTGCCGCGCTGGTGCTGGTATCGCCCCTCGTCGGTACGGCGCTCGCCATCCCGGAAACGGCGTTCGGGACTATGATGGCGAGCTTGGGCCTGGGTACATTGACCTTGAGTTGGCTCGGTGCCATCGGCTCGGCCCTGACGGTGGGATTGAAGCGTGGCAGCGTGCTGCTGTCGCTGATCGTGCTGCCGCTGGCCATGCCATTGTTGATTTTCGGGGCAGGAGCGACCGAGCGAGCCAGTTCGGGAACGAGCGCGGCCGGTGCGCTGTATCTGCTGGCGGCGTTGTGCGTATTGACCTGCACGCTTGCGCCCTTTGCGGCGACGGCGGCATTGCGTATCACGCTCGAGTAATCGGGATCACTATGTGGACATGGTTTTACAGGCTGGCATCACCCCCACACGTTTATCGCGCGGCCGCGGCGCTGAGCCCCTGGCTGCTCGGCTCGGCGGCGGTCGCGCTCGGCTATGGCGTCCTCGCGGGGTTGGTTTTCGCGCCGCCCGACTACCAGCAGGGCGACGCGTTTCGAATCATCTACGTGCATGTGCCGAGTGCCTTCTTGTCCCTGATGGTGTACACGACCATGGCCGTGGCCGGAGCGATCGCCTTGATCTGGCGCATCAAGGTCGGCCACGCGGTGGCCGCCGCATCGGCGCCCATCGGGGCGTCCTTTACCGTGCTGGCGCTGGTCACCGGCTCTCTCTGGGGCAAGCCGATGTGGGGAACCTACTGGGCATGGGATCCGCGCCTGACCTCGGAACTCATTCTGTTGTTCCTGTACGTGGCGGTGATGTCGCTGCGGCCGGCGTTCGAGGATCCCTCCCGGGGCGACCGGGCCGCGGCGCTGTTGGCCATCGTCGGCGTGGTCAATGTACCCATCATTCATTATTCGGTGGTGTGGTGGAACTCGCTGCATCAGGGGGCCACGGTTGCTAAACTCGGCAGGCCCTCGATGCCGGGCAGCATGCTATGGCCGTTGTTGTCCATGTTGCTCGGGTTCGCGTTGTTCTTCGGGGCGGTACTGTGCATCCGGTTGCGCGGCGAGGTGCTGAACCGGGAGCGCCAGGCTACCTGGGTACGGGAGGCGGTCACATCATGAGCAGCGGTTTCTGGTCCATGGGCGGGTATGCGCGCTATGTCTGGCCGTGCTTTGGCTTCGCATGCGCCGTGCTCGTCTGGAACCTGTGGGCCGCCCGCGCGGTGCTGGCGGCGGCACAGCTGCGGGCGGCTCGCGCCGCGGCGATGACCGGGAGCGATCGCAAGTGACACCCAGACGCAAGCGTTTGTTGGTGGTGCTCGCCATACTCGGCGGCGTGTCGGCATCCGTGGCGCTCGCCGTGATGGCATCGCGCGAGAACATCATGTTCTATTACGACCCCAGCCAAGTGGTCGCGGGCAAGGCGCCCGCCGCGAAGCGTTTCCGGATCGGCGGAATGGTCGTGAAAGGCAGCGTGGCGCGCAAACCGGGCGACCTGCAAGTGCGATTCGTCTTGACGGATTACGCCCATCAAGTGCCGGTCGAGTACACCGGCGTGCTGCCGGATCTGTTTCGCGAAGGCCAGGGAATCATCGCGCACGGCACCCTGGGCGCCGACGGCGCATTCGTCGCGGACGAGGTGCTCGCGAAGCACGACGAGAAGTATATGCCGCCGGAAGTCGCCGCCTCGTTGAAGAAAAAGGGCGCTGCGGCAGGATCCGGCGCTGGTTCCACCGCCGCGCCGGCTGCGTCCGCGCGCGATTCCACCGGCTGAGGGACGAGAAATCTATGGCACCGGAACTCGGGATATTCGCCCTCATCTTGGCTTTCTGCCTGAGCCTCTCACAGGCATTCTTCGCGCTCGCCGGCGCATGGCGCGGCAAGCCGGCGTGGATGTCGGTGGCCCGGCCGGCGGTGACGGGGCAGTTCGTTTTCGTGGTCGTCGCCTTCGCCTGCCTCGTGTACAGCTTCGTCACCTACGATTTCTCGGTGCTGTACGTCGCCCGCAATTCGAATTCGCACCTGCCGCTGTTCTACCGAGTCGCCGCCGTATGGGGCGCGCACGAGGGTTCGCTGCTGTTGTGGATCTTGATCCTGTCGATTTGGAGCGTCGCGGTCGCCGCATTCAGCCGCGCCTTGCCGATCACGTTTTCGAGCCGGGTGCTCGGGGTGATGGGACTGGTGAGCAGCGGCTTTATGCTGTTCACGTTGTGGACCTCCAACCCATTCCAGCGATTGCTGCCGGCGGCGCAAGACGGCGCGGATTTGAACCCCGTATTGCAGGACTTCGCGCTCGCGATTCACCCACCCATGCTGTACACGGGCTACGTGGGATTCTCCGTCGCGTTCGCATTCGCGGTGGCCGCCATGCTCGAGGGCAGGCTCGACCAAACGTGGGCGAAGTGGACCCGGCCCTGGACCCTGTTTGCGTGGCTGTTCCAAACCATCGGCATCGCCCTCGGCAGCTGGTGGGCCTACTACGAACTCGGTTGGGGCGGCTGGTGGTTCTGGGATCCGGTGGAGAACGCCTCGTTCATGCCATGGCTGGTGGGCACGGCCCTCATCCATTCGCTGAGCGTCACCGAGAAACGCGGCATCTTCAAGAGCTGGACGCTGCTGCTGGCAATTTTCGCTTTCTCGCTGAGCCTGCTGGGAACGTTTCTGGTCCGCTCCGGCGTCCTGGTCTCCGTACATTCGTTCGCCTCCGATCCGACGCGCGGCCTGTACATCCTGGCATTTCTGGTGCTGACCATCGGCGGCTCGCTGGTTCTGTACGCGTGGCGCGCGCCAAAGTTGTACGTGCAGGGAGGTTTCGAATTGTTCTCGCGCGAGTTCTTCCTATTGGTCAACAACGTGATCCTGGTGGGCGTGGCGGGATTGGTGCTGTGGGGCACGCTGGCGCCGTTGGTGTACGAGGTGTTGGGCATCGGCAAGATATCCTTGGGTCCGCCGGTATTCGCGGTGATGTTCCTGGTGCCGGTGTTGCCGTTGATGATTTTCCTGGCGGTGGGCATGCACTCGGCGTGGCGTCGCGGGCAGCTCGCGGTGGGCGCGACAGCGCCGTGGGCGATGCTGGCGCTGGCGCTGCTGCTGGCGGTGCTGGTCCAGGGCGTGGCCTACGGTACGTTCCATGGGGTGGGCCTGGTCGGCATGACATTCGGTTTCTGGGTGATGTTTTCCGCGGCCTTCGAACCGCTGCGACGCTGGCGGCTGGGCCAGAAAGTGACCACTGGGTTGCTCGGCATGGCGATTGCGCATCTGGGCGTGGGCCTGTTCGCCATCGGCGCGAGCGGCGTGGAAAGCTACAAGGTCGAGAAGGACGTGGCGCTCGAGCCGGGCGGCAGCTTCGCCATCGCCGGCTACGATTTCCGCTTCGTGAACGCCACCGACGTGCGGGGACCCAACTACGATGCCGTGCAGGCGTTGGTGGAAGTCACCAAAGCCGGTAAGCCGGTGGCCATCTTGAAACCCGAGAAGCGCCACTTCTGGGTACAGCAGACCGACAACAGCCAGGCGGCCATCTCGGTCGACTGGTCTCGGGATCTGTTCGTCGCGATGGGGGACTCGTTGGGCGAGGGGGCATGGAGCATGCGCATCCAATACAAGCCGCTGGTCCGCTACATCTGGCTGGGCGCCCTGGTGATGGCGGTGGGCGGGTTCGTCGCGGCCACCGATCGGCGCTACCGGGCGAGAGTCCCGACCGCGATCCGCGACAGCGTCGGCTCGCCGCCCGCGGCGGAGCCGAGACTCGGGGAGGCGTGATGTTCAAATTTCTATTGCCGCTGGCGGCCTTCATCGCTCTGGCGGTATTGTTCATCTTCGGCCTCGATCCGCGGCGCGACATCCATGCGTTACCCTCGCCGTTGATCGGCAAACCCGCGCCGGCCATTGCCTTGACGGATGTGATGGACCCAAGCCGGCCGGTGACCAACGCGGCCTACCGGGGCCAGGTGTACGTCCTCAACGTGTGGGGCACGTGGTGCGCGGCCTGCCGGGAGGAGCACGCGGCGCTGCTGCGGATTGCGCAGGAACACGAGGTGCCCCTCATCGGCCTCGTCTACATGGATGAGCGCGACAAAGCGAAACAATGGCTCGAGCAATTGGGAAACCCCTACACCGCGGTGGCGTTCGACGCCGATAGCCGCACCGCCATCAATTGGGGCGTGTATGGGGCGCCGGAGACATTTTTGGTGGACGGCCGGGGGCGGGTGATTTACAAGTTCATCTCGCCCATCACACCCGAGGTGTGGCAGCGCGAATTTTTGCCGCGTATCGCGGCCGCGCGCCGGGCGGGCGCGTGAACGAGTCGAGCCTTGGCGCGATACCGGGCCGGCACGCGAGTGGGGCGGTGAGCCGCTGCGTGAATCGGGCATCGAGCCGGTATCTGTACGGTATGTTCATGGCGGTGCTGTTGAGTCTCGGCGTCCTCGCCATCGGCGCCGCGCCGGTTCATGCGCTCGATGCCCACGGTCAATTGGAAGACCCCGCGTTGCAGTCACGCTTCGAGAACATCACCAAGAACCTGCGATGCGTGGTGTGCCAGAACGAATCCATCGCCGACTCGAACGTGGAGCTGGCACACGATTTGCGCCGTCAGGTCCAGGAAATGCTCATCGCCGGCCGGAGCGACGATGCCATCTTCGCTTTCATGACCGAACGCTACGGTGATTTCGTGCGCTTCAACCCCCCGCTCGAGTCGAAGACCGCGCTCATCTGGGGTGCGCCATTCATCGTGCTGCTGGTGGGCATCGCCATCATCGTGCGCGTCGTGCGGCGGCGTTCGCGTATGCCGCTCGACGATGAGCCCTCGGGAGCTGCGCCCCCGGGGTCGTCGGCGACCGGATCACCCCTGGGGCCACGCTAACCCATGTCGACCTTCGTCATCGTCGCAGCCCTCATGGCTGCGCTTGCGGCGGCAGCCGTTGCGGTGCCGCTGTGTCGTGATCGGCACGGCCGTCTGATCGGCGCCCTCGCCGGTGTGCTGGTGGCCGGCGGGGCGGCGGCGCTGTATCCACTATGGTCCAACTGGGATTGGGATGCGGCCGCAACCCAGGGCGCGGCGCCGGATGTGCAGGCCATGGTGCGCAAGCTCGAGAGCCACCTGCGCGAAGTTCCGAACGATCCGATCGGCTGGCTGATGCTGGGACGATCCTACGTCGCGCTCGAACGTCTGGACGATGGCATCCTCGCCTACGATCATGCGCATCGGCTCGATGCGGCCAACGTGGAGGCGACGCTCGGGTTGGGCGAGGCCATGAGCCTTCGCGCCGGCGGCAACATCACCCCCGCGGCGGCGCAGCTGTTCGAACAGGCGTTGAGCGCGGCGCCGGCGAACCCGAAGGCGCTGTTGTACGGCGGATTCGCGGCGGCCTCGCGCGGCGACAACGCGGCCGCGCGCAGCCGTTGGCAAGCGCTCAAGGAGTTACACCCGCCGGCGCAGATCGAGCAAATGTTGGACGCCCGGATTGCCGAACTGGGCGCCGCTGAGGGCGGGCGGGCGGGCGCCTCGATGTCAGCCGGCGACAGCGTGCCGCAAAACGGTCGTGTTGGCGCTGTTGCAGCCACAGACCGTGCGCCGATCAGCGGCGACACGGCGGCCGCAGGCGCTACCGCCGAGGGCGGGCGCGCAACCGCAGGCAATAGCG
>JALYHP010000086.1 GCA_030799355.1 Pseudomonadota bacterium | reverse complement strand
CCGATCCCTTGCCGCACTCGCAGCGCTCACACTGCCCCCAGCGGCCGTCATTTTATGGTTCGCTTTGCGATCGGTGCGATCTACAGCGGAAGGACTGTTGAGATCGCCCGGCGAACCCGATCGAGTCACCGCGTTGCCGTAGCTCTTACGCCACCGCGATTTGCATGCGCGGCAGATCACCGGCCTCTTGAAGCGATTCCCCGCGGTGGCGATTCTTGGGCGCGCGCACTCGGCCTTATCCGTCCAAGGTTCGAGTTGACGTCTGATAGAGCTTTGCCATCCGCGACGAGTCGTGGTGCGGCACAGGCGGTCGCAGCCAGATTATGTCTGATATAGAATTCCCCTCAGTACTGTGACCGAGGGGGTTTCCATGACCGACAAATTTTTCTGGTACGACCTGATGACGACGGATACCGAGGCCGCTCGGAAATTCTATGCCGATGTGATCGGCTGGGGCGCGCAGGATTCGGGCACGCCGGGGATGGACTATACGATTCTAACCGTGCACGAGCGCGGCGTCGCAGGATTGATGCCCATACCCGAGGAGGCGCGCAAGGCGGGCTGCCCTCCTTCTTGGACGGGCTACGTTGCCGTGGAGGACGTCGATCGGACGGCCCAGCGGCTCGCCGAACTCGGCGGAACAGTCCATCGGCCCCCCACCGACGTGCCCGGCATCATCCGTTTCGCGGTGGTGGCCGATCCGCAGGGGGCCGGCTTCTTGATCGCGAAACCATTGGTCGACAACCCGGCGCCGCCGTCGCCTCCCGGCACGCCCGGCACCGTCGGATGGCATGAGCTCTATGCCACCGACGCCTCGGCGGCCTTCGCGTTCTATGAAAAAATGTTCGGCTGGACGAAAGCGGAGGCGATCGACATGGGCCCGATGGGTATCTATCAGTTATTCGCCAGCGGCGATACGGCCGTCGGGGGAATGATGAACAAACCGGCGGTGGTCCCCGTGCCGGGCTGGGGCTTTTATTTCAATGTCGCGGCGATCGATGCCGCGGCGGCCCGGGTGGTCGCCGGCAAAGGGACGGTGCTCAATGGTCCCCACCAGGTCCCCGGCGGGCAATGGATCGTGCAGTGCAAGGATCCCCAGGGCGCCGTGTTCGCGCTGGTCTCGCGGCAGAAATAACGCAATCAAAGCGAGAGTTGCGTGCCTCGCCGGCGCCGCGAGACCCGTGCGGCGCGGGTCGCGCCCGCCCGAACCGGGCCGGGTATACCCGGGCGACCTGGGAACCGGGACGGGCTGGAGCGGGAGCGGGCTGGAGCATCCAAGGGGTTGGACAGTTACCGGGCCAGAACGGGCTGGGCCGAAGCCGCTGGATCGAGGCTGCGGTGAGCCGGCTCAGCAGGGAGGGATATGCGGAGGCGCAAGTGTGTCCGGCCCGAGGGTGATCAGGCTACAGGATGGACTGCGGGTGATACCGGCCACGGCCGGGGTCGGGAGGCGCTCGCGCCGGGGGTTTACGAAAGTGACGTTTACTTTACACTACGCGCCACATTCGGGCCTCGAGGGTGAGAATCGCACGCATTCACCCGCAGGACGCCTTACCCGCAGGCCATTAAAGGTCGACAATACCGATGCGTTTAACGAAACTCAAGATCGCCGGCTTCAAGTCTTTCGTCGATCCGACGACGATCACCTTTCCGAGCAGCTTGACCGGGGTGGTGGGGCCGAACGGGTGCGGCAAGTCCAATATCATCGATGCCGTCCGTTGGGTCATGGGCGAGATCTCGGCGAAGCATCTGCGCGGCGAATCGATGGCCGATGTGATCTTCAACGGTTCCTCGGCCCGCAAGCCCTTGGGGGCCGCCTCGGTGGAGTTGGTGTTCGACAACTCGGAGGGCAAGATCGGCGGCGCCTACGCGAGTTACAACGAGGTGGCGCTGCGCCGCGCGGTGAGCCGTGATGGCACCTCGGATTACTTCATCAACGGCGTGAAGGTGCGCCGCAAGGACATCACCCAGCTATTTCTCGGCACCGGATTGGGTTCGCGCAGCTACGCCATCATCGAGCAAGGGATGATCTCGCGCATCATCGAAGCGCGCCCCGATGACTTGCGTGCCTTTCTCGAGGAGGCTGCGGGAATCTCACGCTATAAGGAGCGCCGCCGCGAGACCGAGAACCGCATCGGACACACGCGCGAGAATCTCGACCGCCTGAACGATTTGCGCGAGGAAGTCGAAAAACAAATCCGTCATTTGCAGCGCCAAGCGGCAACGGCCCGCCGCTACCAGACGCTCAAGGAAGAGGAGCGCAAACTGCATGCGGAATTGCTGGCGTTGCGCCTGCACACGCTGGATGCGGACGCCGGGCTGCGCGATGCCGCCGCCCAACACTGTGAAACCGCCTTGCATGCGGTGCTTGCCGATCTGCGGGAAGCCGAGGCGGAGATCGAGCGGATTCGCGTCGATCAAGCGGCCAAAGCCGACTCGCTGCGGACCATCCAAGCGCGGTTCTACGAAGCCGGTTCGGAGGTGGCCCGCATCGAACAGAGCATTCAGCACGCCCGGGAATTGCGCCGGCGCCAAGCCGCCGACCTGGAGCAGGCGCAAGCCCAGGTGCAGGAGCTGACGGGAGTCATCCTGCGCGATCGTGGCCAGCTCGAAACCTTGGCCGGCGAATTGGCCGCGATGATTCCGGGGCTCGACGCCAGGCACGAGGAGGAGCGCGGCGCCGACCAGCTCAGGGTGCGCTGTGAAGAGGCGCTGTCCGCGTGGCAGCAGGGGTGGGATCGGTATTCCCAGTCGGTGGCGCGCGGCCAGCGCGAGACGCAGGTCGAACGCGCCCGCATCGAACAGCTGGAGAATCAGCAGCGCCGCCTGCTGCAACAGCAGGAACGGCAAGAGACGGAGCGGCTGGCGCTCGCGCAGCTACAACCGCCGGTCGCCATGGAAACGCTGGCCGAACAGGCGGCGCTGGCACGCGATGCCGGTCAAAAGGCCGCCGCCGAGTTGCAGGAATCGCTGGCGGAGCTTGCGGTGATGCGCGACCGGGAACGCGAGCAGACCCAGTCGCTCAATGCATTGCGCGCCAAGTGGCAGGAGGCGTTGGGCTCGCAGGTATCGACCGAAGCCCTGCAGCAGGCGGCGCTCGGCAAGGTATCCGGCAAGGTGACCCAATGGTTGAAGGCGAAGTCGCTGGACCAGCAACCCCGCGCCGCGCAGCAATTGCGCGTCGACCGCGGCTGGGAGCGCGCGGTCGAAACCGTGTTGGGATCCTATCTCGAGGCGGTCTGCGTCGATCGGCTGGATGACGTCGCCGATTTGCTGGGCAGCTTCGAGGGCGGCCATTTGGCCGTCGTGAGCCTCGGCGAGCTTTCCGAAGCCGGCGGCGAGCCGACCGGGAATGCGGTGCCGGACGCGGCTTCGCTGCGGGCCAAAGTAAAAGGCGCCGCGGTGTTGGGCTCCGTACTGTCGTCGGTGTTCGTCGCCGAAACGCTGGGCGAAGCGTTGGGCCGGCGGCGACGCCTCGGCGCGGGTCAATCGGTGGTTACCCGCGATGGTATCTGGCTGGGCCCGGATTGGCTGCGGCTGTCGCGCGATCAGGATCCGCACGCCGGCGTCATCGAGCGCGAGGAGTTGTTGCGCGACATTCGCGTGGATGTTGCTCGGCTTGCGCACGAGGTGAAAGAGTCGGAACACCGGCTGGAAGTCTCACGCGGGCTGGTGCGCGAACACGAGGACCGCCGCGAACGCCTGCAAACCGATGTCAACCGCCTGCATCGCGAGCATGTCGATCGGCGTGCGGCCTTGGAGGCTGCCCAGGCACGCGCCGCGGATGCCACGCGGCGCTCGAGCGCGATCGAGACGGCACTGGCGGACGTGCGCGCGGAACTCGAGCGCACGCAAGCCGAACTTCGCGAGGCACGCGGCCGGATGCAGATCGCCATCGAGGCGCTGGCGGCTCTCGAACCGCAACGCATGGAACTGGAGCGGGAGCGGGAGCGTCTGCGCACCGAGCAGGGCGCCGCGCGGACCGCGGCGCAGGCGGCGCAGCAAGCGGCGCGCGACCTCGCCTTGCAGGTGGAGTCGCGCCGCTCGGCCCATGCCTCGCTCACCACCACGCTGGCGCGCGTCGAGAACCAGCTCGCGGGGTTGGCGCTGCGCCGCGATGACTTGGCCGCGCAACTCGCCAATGGCGAGGCGCCGCTCGCCGCGCTGCTCGAACAGATCGAAGCGGCGCTGCAGGTGCGCGCGCAAATCGAAATCGAATTGCAGGCGGCGAAAATCGCCAGCGATGAATTGAATGTGCTGTTGCGTGATCGTGAGACGCACCACGCGAGCATCGCGGAGCGCGTCGAGGCGGCCCGTGGCGCCATGGACGATGCGCGCTTGGCGGCCCAGCAAGTACGTGTGCGGCGTGAAACCGTCGCGGAGCAGCTGGCCACGACCGGTTTCGAACTGGCTGCGTTGCTCGACTCGCTCGCGCCCGAGGCCACGGTCGAGACCTGGGAGTCGCAGCTCGAAGAGACCAAGGGAAAAATCGAGCGCTTGGGTCAGGTGAACCTCGCGGCCATCGGTGAGTTCAAGGAACAGTCGGAACGCAAGGAATATCTCGATCGCCAATGCAAGGACTTGACCGATGCATTGGAGACGTTGGAATCGGCCATGCGCAAGATCGACCGCGAGACGCGCGCCCGGTTTCAGGATACGTTCGATCGGGTCAATGCCGGACTCAAGGAGAAGTTTCCGCGGCTGTTCGGCGGGGGCCACGCCTATCTGGAATTGGCCGGAGAAGAATCGGAAATGGCCGGCGTGTCGGTGATGGCGCGACCGCCCGGCAAGCGCAACAGCACCATCAGCCAACTATCGGGCGGCGAGAAAGCCTTGACCGCGGTGGCGTTGGTATTTGCGATCTTCGATCTGAATCCGGCGCCTTTCTGCCTGCTGGATGAGGTGGACGCGCCGCTCGATGAGAACAATGTCGGGCGGTTCTGCGATATCGTGCGTGAGATGTCGAGCAGCGTGCAGTT
The DNA here is from genome assembly GCA_030799355.1 of Pseudomonadota bacterium. Lineage (GTDB taxonomy): Bacteria > Pseudomonadota > Gammaproteobacteria > Steroidobacterales > Steroidobacteraceae > Bog-1198. The sequence continues at coordinate 304 of JALYHP010000086.1, read as the reverse complement.
CATATTCATCACGCACAACAAGAGCACCATGGAACTCGCATCGCAGTTGGTGGGCGTCACCATGAATGAGCCGGGGGTGTCCCGGCTCGTGGCGGTCGATGTGGACGAAGCCGTGCGTATGGCGGCAATGTAGGTATCGGTGGCTGAATTACGTTGGATTTTGGCGGGGTTGAGTGCGCTGCTGCTTGCGGGAATCTGGTGGTGGGGCACGCGGCGTTCGCGCCAGGCGCGGGGCAGCGCCGAGCTGCGCGAGTCGGGGGGACCGGCGGCTGAACCGGACATCGCGGCCGGGCCGGCCACGCAT
>JALYHP010000021.1 GCA_030799355.1 Pseudomonadota bacterium | reverse complement strand
AGCGTCGATGAAATCAAATCCGGTCAGCTGCTGCTCACGTACATGCCACTCAAAATTCAGCAATCACTTGCTGTGGGCGAAGAATGATGAACGTATCTCACGGCCTCGGCCGCCACCGCAGTCTCTTCGTCGGGCTCTTGGGCAGTGCGGCGCTGTTCGGTTGCGCCGCCACCCAGCTGCATCGCAAGGGTCTCGAGGACGTCGAGCGGGGTAACTACGAAGTCGGAGTGTCGGAACTGGCCGCGGCCGCCGAACACGATCCCAACAACCTGGCGTATAAATTGGATCTGACGGCGCGGCGCGAAGCGGCCCTGCAAAACCTCATCGCCGCCGGCGATGCGTTGCGCGCCGGTGGCCAATTGGATGCGGCGGTGTCGACGTACCGGCGCGCATTGATCCTAGACCCTACAGATCAGCGCGCTTTGCGTGGGATCGAAGGCGTCGACGCCGATCGGCGGCACGGCGCGATGGTGGCCGAGGCGAACAAGCAATTCGAACATAAGGATTACGATGCGGCGGACGCGATTCTGCGCTCCGTGTTCAATGAGGATTCGGGGTTCGGTCCCGCCGTGGCTTTGTCCGCCAAGATCAATATGGCACGCGGGCCGACGACCGTGGCGCCGCGGCTCAAGGCCCGCAACAATGCCAAGGTCTCATTGCAGTTCCGCGACGCACCGACGAAGATGGTGTTCGAAGTGCTGGCGCGGCAGACCGGCATCAACTTCGTGCTCGACAAGGACGTGAAGAGCGACAGCAAGACGACGATCTTCGTCCAAGAAGTGCCCATCGACGAAGCGATCGACTTGGTGCTCGATCAAAACGCCCTCGCGCGTCAAATTCTGTCGTCGAACATGGTGCTCATCTATCCGAATACCGCCGCCAAGCAAAAGGACTACGAGGAACAGATCGTCCACACGTTCTACTTGACGAATGCCGTTCCCAAGGACGTCGAAAGCATGCTGAAGTCCATGCTCGGGGCCAAGACCTTGTTCGTCGATGAACGCACCAGCGTGGTCGTGATGCGCGATACGCCGGATGCGGTGCGCATGGCCGAGAAATTGGTGGCCTCGATCGACGTGCCCGAGCCGGAAGTGCTCATCGCAGTCGAGGTGCTGGAAATCGCTCGCAGCAAGCTGCTCAATCTCGGCATCACGCCGCCCAGTTCGCTCACGGCGAGCGCGGCGTCGGTCTCCGGCGCCTCCGGGCTGGTTCTACGCGACTTGAGCCACCAGACTGACAAAACCATCAGTGCCTCTTCGGTGAGCGTCACCGCAAATGCCCTGCAGACGGTGGGCAACACCAACACCTTGGCGAGCCCGCGCATCCGCGCCCGCAACAAAGAGAAGGCCAAAATATTGATAGGCAGCCGAGTGCCGGTGATCACCAGCAGTACGGCGCTGTTATCCAGCGGCACGTCGAGCAGCAGCAGCGTCCAGTACCTGGACGTGGGCTTGACGCTCGAAGTTCAACCCACGGTGTATCAGGACGGCGATGTGGCGATCAAGATAGGCCTCGAAGTCAGCTCCATCACCAACACCGTGGTCGTCGGCAGCACGCAGGCCTACACCATCGGGACCCGCAATGCCAATACCTTGCTGCGGTTGAAGGATGGCGAGACGCAGATCTTGGCCGGGCTCATCCAGGATTCGGACACGCGCAATTCCGCGGGCATCCCGGGTTTGAGCCAAATACCCATCGTGGGACGGTTGTTCGGTTCGCACAACTCGGACCGCGAGAAGAGTGAAATCGTTTTGTCGATTACTCCGCACATCATCCGCACCCAGGCGCGGCCGGATACCGAGAACACCGAGTTCTGGTATGGCACCGAAACGCGCTCACGCAGCTCGCCGTTCGGCGCGGGCGGCTTCGATGGCGGTCCCAACGGCGCTGCGGTGACTCCAGCCGGCGCCTCAGGCGGCGCGGCCGCAGCGGGTCCGGGTATCCCGTCGGTAGGACCCAGGGTGTCGGTTTCGCAACCGGTGGTGCCGACGTCGCCGACGGCTGCGCCGGCGCAGCCTGCCGCCCCCCCCGGCCCGCCGCCGCATCCCAGCGTCACCGTCGACGGACCGGGCGAGATCGCGATCGGCCAGGAATTCGACGTCACGGTACGAATGGCGACCGATATCGGGATCACGCGCTTGCGCGGACAAGTTCGATTTGATGCCTCGGCCCTGCAACTGCTCAGCGCCACCGCGGGAGACATGGTGCCTGCCAGCGCCGGAAGCCCCACTGTGGATGCCAAGAGCGGGGGAGCGCAGCTGGACGTCGTGGCCCCCGAGGACCCTGTGCAGGGCGAGGGAAGCCTGATGCTGCTGCGTTTCAAAGCTATGGCGGCTCGTCCCGCCAGTTCGGTCGCCGCACAAGTATCGGCAATGGGGCCCTCCGGAGGAGCGATGGCGAATGCGGCGTCGCAGCCGCTGAGCATCGCCATCAAGCCGTGAGGGCCGACATGCGTGCGCGGGGTTTCACGCTCATCGAACTGGTGGTGACGGTAGCCATCATCGGTGTCCTCACGGGCGCGGCCATGCCGCTGGC
>JALYHP010000018.1 GCA_030799355.1 Pseudomonadota bacterium | reverse complement strand
CCCGCGTTCGCACCCCGATGGGGTGAGCGTCAATGCCCGCTGCCTCGATGGCGGCACCGTGGAGTCGATGTCGGTGACGCCGTTCGACGGCCGCAACTGGGAAAGCGCGCGGGCCGCGCTGCGCGATTTGCCGACGGCCGACTGAGCCGCAATCACTGCCGGCGTCGAGGGGAGCGCCGGCCCCGGTGTCATGCATCGGATCGATGCCGAGAACGCGGGTGGTGAGGCAACCTTCCACCTCGGCAACCCACGGCTCGAGACTGACCGGCTATTCGTCAGCGGACCCTGACGACGCCACGGCGTCAGCACCCGCAGCGAGGCGAAACGGACACGAAGGGTCATTCACCGCCCGCCACACCGCCTCCGCCACGTCCAGCGGCCGCGTGACGGCAGACTCCGGCTCCCGCGCCCATGCCGCGAAGACGCTCTGCACCAAGCCGGCGTACGCGTCGGGAAAGCCGCCGGCGCCCTGGATCCGGGTGCTCGCGGTTTCACCGAAGCGGGTCTCGGGCGCCCGCCCCGGTATCACCAGCCTCACCCGCACATTGAACTGATGAAGCTCCAGCGCAAGCGACTCGGTGAACGCGTTCACGGCCGCCTTGCTCGCGGTGTATACGGAAAGCAGCGGCAGCGGCGCCGTGGTCACGTTCGAGCTGACGTTCACGATGACACCGGCTTGCCGTTGCCGGAACTGCGGCAGTACGGCTTGAGTCATGGCCAGGGTGCCGAGCGTGTTCGTCTCGAACAGCTCGCGCGCAATATCCATCGGGGTGCCTTCGAGGGCGTTCAACCAGCCAATCCCGGCGTTATTGACCAGGACGTCGATGGGTCCTGCGGCTTCCATCGCGGCATGAATGCTTTTCGGATCGGTGACATCGAGGGCCAGCGCGCGGAGCCGTTCGGATCGCGGCAGCACATCGTGCGGCCGGCGCATCGTGGCGATGACTTGCCAATCGCGATCGAGGAAATAGCGGGCGGTCTCGAGGCCGAAGCCGGACGAGCATCCGGTAATGAGAATGGTTTGCATGCGATTTTTGCCGGTGGTGATCGTAGGTGAACGATAGCTCATCGCTATGTGCCCGGATACGGGTTCTGCAAGACCGCGGAGCCGGTCTCCAGCAGGGACTTGAGGTTGGAGAGGATCTTCGGCCAGCCGCCGGACACCGCCACGATCAGCTTTGACGGTTCCCGCTCGATGGTGTGGGTGATGGAGAGCTTGACCGCCGTTCCGCTGGGCTCCAGTTCCATCGTGCAGCGGGACTCGCCTTCGGCTTTGAGCTCCGGTTTATTCTGATGCTGCCAGCGAATCACCAAGCGCCGCGGCGGCTCGGCCTCGAGAATCTCGCCGGCGTCGGTGATCTGACCGTCGCCGGAGACCATCTTCCACGCCGATCCGGCCTTCCACTCGCTTTCGCAGTGCATGCCGAACCAGTATTGCTTCATGTACTCGACGTCGGTCAGTGCCGACCACAGCTTCTCGGGCGTGGTGCGGATATAGGTCACGTAGACAAAGGTCGATCTAGTCATGGGCTTTCTCCAGTCGTCGTTTCAGATTTTCGAGCGCCTTGAGGCGCGGCTTTTCAAACTTGGCAATCCAGCGCTCGTAGATTTCCTGCAGCGGCACCGGATTGAGGAAGTGCAGTTTTTCGCGGCCGCGCCGCACGGTTGCGATCAGGTTCGCCGCCTCCAGGAGGGCCAAATGCTGTGTCACGCCCTGGCGCGTCATGTCCACGTGTTCGCACAGCTCGTTGAGCGTACGGCCGTCGTGTGCATGCAGCAGGTCCAGCAGCTTGCGGCGGCTGGCATCGGCCAGCGCCTTGAACAGTACGTCGGTGTCGTGGCGCTCCGCCATGTTCCTATCCGCAAGTAAATACTTGCCTAAAGTATAGGCAAGTATTCTCTTGCATGTCAAGCGCAATCGCCCTCGTTGCCCTTAATGCCAAAAACGATCGCATGCGGCATTCAGGTCGTTAACGGCTCAACGATATGAATGTCATGGATAAGGGAGAGACCTGGTGGGTCACGTTGCTGACTTCAGGTTTGTGTTCCCGACAAGGCGAATGCCGATTCAAGGCCGCCTTTCGGGTCCTCGGGGGTGTCATTGACCGGCCGCTACGGCTTCTCGTCGATGTTGGCCGTGAAACCGATGCCGCGTCGCTTTGGCGCCGGCGGGTTCATCAGCTCGCGGATGGCGGAGAGGATGGCGGTAATGGCCTCATCGTGGTTTTTGAGTTTTCCCTCCAGCTCATTGAGCTTGCGAGCCAGCGCGGTGTTCGAGGCGAGCAGTTCGCGCAGTTGCACGAAGGCGCGCACGACGTAGATACCCATCTCGACGGCACGTGGGCTGTTGAGGACCGTGGCGGCCATGATGGCGCCGTGCTCGGTGAAGGCGAACGGGGGAAATCGCGGGTCGCGATGCTTCTGTGAACCGGTCGCAATTTGCGACCGGTTCAGTGCCTCGACTTCTGTCCGCGTGAGGCGGAACATAAAATCGTCCGGGAAACGCTCGATATTGCGTTTGACCTGTTCATTGAGGCGCTTGGTGGTGGCGCCATAGAGGTCGGCGGGCCATGCATCCATGATAAGCGAGGCATCGCAATAGGACAGGCTCTTTCTCGTGGGCTCGGACGGATTTACAGGCTGGCGCGAATGCCGTCATCGAGGTCCGGGAACGCCAGCACGACGCCGAGTTCCTCCAGCATGCGCCGATTATCAACGCGCCGTGATTCGGCGAGGAACGACCGCGCCGCTGCCGGGAGGGATGTCGCGTCGGCTCGGCTGAGCAGCGGCGGCGACGGCAGATTGCCGAGGCGCGCCACGCGCTGTAGATACGCCGTGAGGCTGTCGTTGCTGCCATCCGTGACGTTGTAGATGCGCCCGTTCGCGCAGGCCGCGAAGCCGGCGGCGGCGCAGGCGCTCACCAGGTCATCGACGTGGATACGATTGGAGGGTGGCGCTTGCGACGGATCGATGGCGGGATCCCGGCGCCGCAGCCGTTCGAGGGGCAGGCGGCCGGGCCCATAGATACCGGGGACTCGAAGAACGCACCATGACACCGCTTGCGCATCCGCCCAGCGACGCAGCGTATTCTCGGCGGCGAGGCGGCGTACGGCTCGTTCCGATACGGGGGCGGGCGGCGTTTGCTCGTCCACCGCCACGCCGCCGTGATCGCCATAAACGCCGGTGGTGCTCATGTAAATGAAGCGCCGCGGTTTACCGAGCGTGCCCTCGAGCAGCCGTTCGAGCCGGTGGTCACGGTCGCCGAGGGGTGCGGGAGGAACCAAGTAATAGACCACCCGTCCCTCGAAATCGAGCGGCATGGTCGGCATATCCAAATTCAACAGTGCGGCCTCGGCATCCGCCGCGGCAATGAGGGGCAGACTGGCGGTGCGCGCTGCGTAGCCGCGGACGGGGTGCCCCCGGGTCCGCAAGCACCGAGCCAATCGCAACCCGGTGTAGCCGCAACCGACGATGGAGACCGAGTGCATGCCGGGAGCCTATCTGTCAGGCTCGCGGCCACGGGTGATATTCAGATAGGCTCCTGGGTGCCCGGAGGAAACGAGCGTGCGTGTCAGTCTATCCAAGTCCGACCGGAGTTTCAGCGTGGCGCCGGAACGGCCGGTACTCGAGGCCGCCCTCGCGGCCGGCCTCGCCCTGCCGTATGGGTGCAGGGGCGGTAACTGCGGCGCCTGCCGCGCCCGGCTGCTCAAAGGCGAGGTGAGCTATCCGAACGGCCGGCCGCTCGGGCTTTCGGATGCCGACGTACGGGAAGGCTACATCCTGCTATGCCAGGCCTGCGCCGTGAGCGATCTTGCCATCGAGGTCATCGACATGAGCACGCCCGAGCAGGCCGTCGTCAAGCGCCTGCCCGTCCGCATCGAACGCTTGCAGCCTCTGTCGCATGACGTGTTGGGCGTGTTCCTGCGCCTGCCCGCGGCCGAGTCGTTTACTTTCGAAGCCGGACAGTATGTGGACATTCTCCTGCCGGGAGGACGTCGGCGCAGCTTCTCGATTGCCTCGGCGCCACATCGGTCGCGGCCGCTCGAACTGCATATCCGGCGGGTGGCCGGGGGCGAATTTACCGAAGCATTGTTCGCCGCGGACTCGCAGGGCAGGCTGCTCTCCATCGAGGGGCCGCTCGGCCGGTTCGTGTATCGGCCGCCACAGGAGCAGCCGCCCGCGCCGCTCTTGCTGGTCGGCGGCGGCACCGGTTTGGCGCCGCTCAAGAGCATCTTCACGCATGTGCTCGAGAATGGCTTGCAACGGGACATGACCTTGTACTGGGGCGTGCGCAGTGAGCGCGATCTGTACGCCCACAGGGAACTGCAAGAGCTTGCGCGCACAGCGCCAACCTTTCGGTACCGGGCGGTCCTGTCCGAGCCGAGCTCGGCGTGGCAAGGAAAGCGGGGCTGGGTGCATGAGGCGGTGCTGCGCGATATCGAGCGGCTCGCTGGCACGGACATTTATGCCAGCGGGCCGCCCGCCATGATCGCGGCGCTGCGGCGCGAATTCGAACTGCACGGCGCCGATCCTGCCCGGCTGTTTTTCGAATCGTTCGATTATCCGCTCGAGCGCCAGCGCACTAGGGCGGAGACTAAATCCTGATCCTCGGCCGTTGCGGCTTGCAGAATCGGCGCCGTCACTGCACGCCCGCGAATCGCTCCGGCAACCCGGCCTCCCGGCACCAGCCAATGCACGCGGTCGAATTCCTGGCGCAGACGCGGCGTGGCCATTTCCAGCAGGCTGGTTGCGATTTCGACACTGGTGGCGGTAATGATGTGAATCTCGCCGGCGGCGAGCCGGTCCTGCAGCGCCTCGAGCGTCGCCGCGCTGTGCTGGGTTCGCTCACGCTCATAGACATCGGCCACGGTGACCTGCGCTCCGCGCAGCGTCATCTCGTCCCGCAGAAGTTCGCGGCCGTGCCGGCCCCTCACCAGCAATACGCGCCGGCCGGCGAGGCGCCCCAGCATCGGATGCGACAGCAAGCTCTCCGAATCAAAACCGCCGGCCGGCGTGACGGCGACGCGGTAGCCTGCCTGATCGAGGGCACGGGCCGTGGCCGGGCCGATGGCGGCTAGCGTCAGGTCGCGCCGCCGCCCCAGCAGCTCCAGCCCGAATCGCACGGCATTGGTGCTCGTAAAAACGATGAGATCAAACTCCTTCGGGCTGCCGAGCCGCTGCCCCAGTTCGGTGAGATTGTCGACAGGCTTGATGTCGATGGCGGGCAGCCGAACCGCCAGGGCTCCCTGGGACTGCAGTAGCCGGCACAGCGATGCCGCTTGCTGTTCTGGACGGGTAACCAGGACACCGACGTTTTGCAGCGGCAGCATGTCACTGGCCGCCCGCCGCAGGCTCCCCGTCGCTGCGCCGGCGCTGCCCTTCGAGCAGCGTATCCGCGCCCGCGGCCAGCATCCGGTCTGCGAGCCGCTCGCCGAGGCCGCGAGGATCAGCAATGACGCCCGTCAGCGAGTCGCGCAGCAACCGCGTTCCGTCGGGTTCCGCTACGAGCCCCTCGAGTACCACGCGGTTGCCCTCGGTCGTGGCGTAGGCGGCGATCGGCGATTGGCAGCTGCCCCCGAGCCGTGCCGCGAAAGCGCGCTCCGCGTCGATGGCGGTGCGGGTCGCCGAATCGTTCAACGCGCGCAACCAGGAGTGCGTGCGCGCATCATCGACACGGCATTCGATGCCGATGACGCCTTGAGCCACCGCGGATAGGCACGTGCGCGGATCCAGGCGCGCCGTGATGCGCGACTCCCACCCCAACCGAATCAGGCCCGCGCACGCGAGAATGATGGCGTCCAGCTCGCCGTCATCGAGCCGCCGCAGCCGGGTATCCACATTGCCGCGCAGCGCTTCGATTCGCAGATCGGGACGCACCCACAGCAACTGCGCCTGACGTCGCAAGCTGGATGTGCCCACCCGTGCGCCTCGAGGCAGATCCTCTATGCATTCGGCCTTGGCGCTGAGGAGGGCATCGCGCGCATCGGCGCGCGGCAGAACCGCGCCGATCTGAAATTGCTCCGGTAGCTCGCTCGGCATGTCCTTCATCGAATGCACGGCGATATCGGCGCGCCCTTCTTCGAGCGCCACCTCCAGCTCTTTGATGAACAGTCCCTTGCCGCCGATGGCGGACAAGCTTCGATCCTGAATGCGGTCGCCCTTGGTCGAGAGCGGTACGAGTTCGAGATCGAGCCCGGCATGGGCATGACGCAACAGCGTCGCCACATGTTCGGCCTGCCACAGCGCCAACGGGCTCTTTCGCGTGGCGATCCGAAGTTTGACCTTCCCGGTCACGCCGACTCAGGCGCGGGTTCGGGATACAGCGCGGACTTCAGCCGGTAAATCGCCGAAATGTCTTCATCGCCGAATCCCTGCTCGATCAGTCTCGCATATTCATGCAACACCGACTCGACCACCGGCAACACGGCGCCGCGCTTCGCTGCCATGTCGCGGCAGATGCGCAGGTCCTTATCATGCAGACGCACACGGAAGCCGGGCGGAAAATTGTTCTTCGCCATGAACGGAGCTCGATTGACGAAGTACCAGCTGGTGCCCGCGCCCTTGCCCAGGGTCTCGATCAATCGATCGAGCGGCAGTCCCTCCGCATGCGCGAAAGCCATCGCCTCACCGACGGCCTGGATGATTCCCGCGCACATGATCTGGTTGGTCGCTTTGGCCGCCTGGCCGGCGCCGCTCGCACCGAAGTGCGTAATGGTCGTGCCGAGTTTTCGCAGCAGGGGTAACGCGCGCTCGAACACGCTCTCATCGCCGCCCGCCATGATCGCGAGAGACGCGTTGCGTGCGCCTTCGACGCCGCCACTGACGGGGCAGTCGAGAAAGCCGACCCCCAGCGGGGCCAAGCGAGCGTACATATCGCGAGCCGTTCCGGCCCCTACCGTAGAGGAGTCGATGACGATCATGTTGGGGCTCAAGCCCGCATCGAGGCCTTCGACCACGGCACGCAGATCTTGATCCGCGGACACGCAGATCACCACGGCTTCGCAATTGCCGGCCAGTTCCGCCAGGCTCGTGAAGGCGTGGCAGTGCAGTTCCTGCGCCAGCGCGGTTGCTTTGGCAGCGGTGCGATTCCAGACGCCGTTGAGAAAGCCTGCGCGATGTAAATTGCGCGCCATGTGCACGCCCATGGCGCCCAGTCCGACAAACCCGGTTTGCATACGCGACCCATCCGTTGATTTTGGCAACGGGTAGGGTACGGCTTTGCGAGCCGCGCGGCAAAGTCCGCCGCGTACTGCGGCGCTCTTGGCTTGGAAGCGCTCGACCCGCGCCGCGGCGACAACGCTCGCGGCGAAGCGCGCTCGCTACGTGGGACTATTGCAGATCGCGTCGAGATCGCTTTTCGCGTTGACTCTTTCGGAATCTATTTCTTCGGAGGTCAAGTAGTGCCGTTCGCCGTCGGCCCCGGTTTTAAACAGCTTGCGACCTTCGATCAATTTCTTGTAGCGTTCCTGGGCGTCCGTGCATTGCTTCTCGCGTGTTTGCGCGACATCCGCGGCCACCGCTTGCTTGGCGCTCGAATCTGCAGAGTCCGAATTTTGCGCGGCCGCCTTGGGCCTCGGCGAGTTTGCAGAGGGCGGCTGTGCCGCAGTCGACGATGCAGAGCGGGCCGCCCGGGTGCCGACGAGTTCGACGACTTCAGCGTGCACCCCGTCGGGAGGGCGGTCTCCGTACTGAAGCTTGCCCTGCGAATCGACCCATTTGTACACCACCGCCGATGCGATGCCGGACCAGGCGATCAAAGCCGCGCACAGAAGAACGCGTTTCATAAGTCATGTCCTTAGGCTTGAGACTCACAAGGCGCGCGAGCCCGCCTCTCCGGTACGGATTCGCACCGCATGGCCCAGTTCCGACACGAATATTTTGCCGTCACCGATCTTGCCCGTGCGCGCCGTTTCGATGATCGCTTCGACCACTCGATCGACCTGATCGTCATCCACCGCCAATTCCAGTTTCACCTTGGGCAGAAAGTCGACCACGTACTCGGCTCCTCGATACAGTTCAGTGTGCCCCTTTTGCCGCCCGAAGCCTTTGACCTCGGTCACGGTAATGCCCTGAACACCGACTTCCGCAAGCGCCGATCGCACGTCGTCGAGTTTGAAGGGTTTGATGATGGCCACGAGCATTTTCATGAGGCAGGCTCCTTTGATCACTAAAATACCAGTCTAGCAGCGGCTTGGGGCTATATTCGCTGCAGTGCAGCATGGAGTATTACGTTTTTCTAATGTATAAACGCATAGCGTCTCGCGTCGGGCGCGCGAATATAAAAAACGGCGCGGGTTCTTTCGGGAACCCGCGCCGCCGGGATATCGCACCGACGGGGGAGTTGGCTGGCTTGCCGGCGCGAGATGCTCCTAAAACATCAGAGGGTTGGGCCTCGCTCGACCACGGGCGAGGCCTCTGAGATCCTCCGTCCAATTCGACTTGTGCAAGGTCTGTCCATTAAACGGTCTCCAAGTTCACCTAAATCGCGTCCGGGCCGGTTTCCCCGGTCCTGATGCGTAGCGCTTGTTCGAGGTCGAGAATCCAGATCTTTCCATCGCCCGTCTTTCCGGTCCTAGCCACGTTACAAACCGCTTCCATGACCTGCTCGGCTATCGAGTCATCAACTGCCAATTCAATCTTGGCCTTGGGTAGGAATTCGACGCTGAATTCGCTACCGCGATAAATCTCTGCGTGCCCGGGTTCGCGTCCATAGCCATGAACCTCGGTAACCGTAACGCCTTGGATGCCGATATCCGCCACGGCCTGACGGACCTCATCCACCTTGAACGGCTTGATCACTGCGGTGATTAGCTTCATGCACTCCCCGCGTAGGCTCGTTGAATCGAGCAGCCTCCAATTCCACTTGCGCGTACTATTGATATTGAATAATGCAGATATCATGCCAGCCGGTAACCCCTCCGGAACCGCGATTTGCTCGCGACAAGGCTTAAATTTGCACTGTTCTGGTGCATACTGCGGGTTGCGGCGCGTTGTCCGGGTGCGAAACCCCGCTGGAGGTAGCGATGAATGGTTTTTTTAATTCTGCCAACCTCGATGAACTGGCCCGACGGCTTGCCGACTCGGTTCCCGAGTCGGTGCGCAGCTTCGGCCGCGATTTGGAGGCAAACTTCAAGGCCGTGTTGCAGGCGCAACTCGGTAAGCTGGATCTGGTGAGCCGCCATGAGTTCGACGTGCAGTCGGCCCTGCTGGTACGTACCCAGGCCGCGTTGGCCGCCCTGGAGGCGCGCATCAAAGAACTCGAGGGCCGCCTCGGTCCCTCAGCCTGAGGCGTGGGCCTGGGCTCGGGCCCTCGGCCGGGCCTAGGCTTGCACTGCCCGCCGAGGCCGTGAGCCGCCGCGCGCGGCCGTTACTTGGTTTGCGAGACCATGTAATCGACGGCCATGCGGACCGTGGCATCGGGCCAAGTCGTACCGCCGCGCGCCGGCATGTTGCCCTTGCCCGCGAGCGCATGCGCGTAGAGCGCTTCTTTTCCTTGCGCGATGCGCGGCCCCCACGCGGCATGGTCCCCCACCTTCGGCGCACCGTTCACACCGGTCCCATGGCAGGCCGAACAGACTTTCGTGAATGCCTCTTCGCCGGTGCCCGGCACTTCCGCCGCCGCGCCGCTTTGCGGAGCGGTCAATGCCGCCAGCGCGCTGTTGTCCTGGCCGGCCACGGCCTCGCGCGCGTACGGGGCGATGTTCTGCTTGACCGCCGTGATCTGCAGCGGGTCCAACAGTACGTTCGCACCCTGCGTATTCTCGCCCACGGCGCGCGCCACGGCGAACAGCACGATGGCGAAGAAAATGAGAACGCCGAGTACCAAACTGAAGGAGTTGAAGAAATGAGTATCTGAAGATTCGGGTTTGGACACGTGTAACTCGCTGATAACCGCTGAAAAAGCCGCAAAAACACGGCAGTATAGCGAGCCGTGGCCATTCACGGAATAGCGGATGCGGGGAGTATGCAGGGCGAGCCGTCGGAGACCGTCGAAATGGGCCGCGAGGCCCGCGGGGAGGCCGTGGGTATTCTCCTCTACGCGCGGCATTTCATTTTGCTCGCCTGTGTGGTGGCCGTGCTGGCGGCGACGAACCGCTCGCGCACCCTGGGAGCCATCGCTTCCTTTGGAATCTACGGCGCGCTGCATTCGTCCATGGTCGCCGTGACGCTGAGCGCCCCGCAGCCGCTGTGGCGAAAGCTGCTATTCGTCGCGATCGGCTCGTGCTTGAGCATGCTGAGCGTCGCGGTGAGCTTTTACGCGAGCCGGTTGATAGGCAGGCCTGCGGGCATGGCCGGATCCGCGCTGCTGCTCGCCGTCTCGTCGGGACTCGGCGCCGCAAGCTATACCGTTCTCGTGCAACGATATTTCGCGGCCCGCCTTGCACGACGCGCGCTGCTCCGCATCACGCTCGGCTGCGTCGCGGCGACGCTCGCCGTGCTCGCCTCGGGTATTTACATGCGAGGCGGCGGGCTGTGGTTCGCGGCTCCTTGGTGGCTCAGCTTTTCGGCCGGCCTCTGGTACCACGATCTTGGCCGGTCGCGGGAGTGAAATTTTCGCCCTGCAACCGGGTCGGAATCCATTAAGATGCTCCCGAAGCCCTGGTGGATGGCGCCCGAGGCCGGTCGCTGGACCGCAAGATGGAGATCCTCATTGAAAACGCTGCTGTTCATCCTCGGATGGTGCCTGCTGTTCGTACTGTGCTGGCCGCTTGCGGTTCTGGCGATCGTACTATGGCCCCTGGTGTGGTTGCTCTCGCTGCCGTTTCGCCTGGTATCGATCGCGGTCGAAGCGATCTTTGCACTCATCAGAACGGTACTCTTGCTGCCGGCACGCGTGCTTGGGTACCGCGACGCGGCCAGGCGTACCGCGTAGACGCGGAAAGCGGGGCGCTCGGCGTGGACGCGTGCTCAACGCGGCTATTTTTGGGCGGCGCCGCGACTCGCGCCGCAACCGGTCTTGCGCTCGCTATCCACTCCATACCGGGTGCCGCAGCCCATGATGATTAGACCGGGGGATTTCCAGTGATTTCGGCTCGAGAATCGCTTGCCTTGCTGCGCGACGGGAATCGTCGCTTCGTGGCCGATGTCAGAAGCCGTGACACGCTCCCGAGCCGGGCGCGGCGCATCGAAGTTGCCGCCGGTCAGGAACCTTTCGCGGCCATTCTCGGCTGTTCGGATTCACGGGTGCCCGTGGAAATCGTCTTCGATCAAGGTTTGGGGGACTTGTTCGTCATTCGCGTGGCCGGAAATATCGTCGCGCCCTCGCAGGTCGGCAGCGTCGAATTCGCCGCCGAACAATTCGGCACCCGCTTGGTAGTCGTGTTGGGACATTCGCAGTGCGGCGCCATCGGCGCAACCTTGGAGCAGCTGCAGCGGCCCAAAGAAAACCAATCGCGCAACCTGCATTCGATAGTCGATTTGATACGCCCCTCGGTCGAAGGTCTTCTGGCGACCGAGCTCAAGCACGACATGGACGAACTGGTGCATCAGGCCGTGCGCGCCAATATCCGCGCTTCCGTAAATCACTTACGGCATGGATCGGAAATCATCGAGCAACTCATTCGCAACGACGGACTGCTGGTGGTGGGAGCCGAGTATTCGCTCGAGAGCGGGGTGGTCGATTTTTTCGATGGCGTGCCGGAGGGCTTCGAGTCGCTTGCGGCTCGCTGAGCCATGGTGACCCTGGAAGCGCTCAACCAACGCGGGATCGGCAAGCTGCCGGGGTATCTGGGCATTGTGATCACGCGCGTGGACGTGGCGGAGCTCGAAGCCGAGCTGCCCATCAGAACGCAGATCATGGCACCCAACGGCTTTCTGCACGCCGGCAGCATCGTCACGCTCGCCGACACGGCATGCGGCTACGGTTGTTTCGCCAATCTGCCGCAGGGGGCCAGCGGATTCACGACCATCGAACTTAAGTCCAACCACATCGGCACGGCAAGAGACGGCACCATCGCAACCGTCGCCAAAGCGGCGCACCTGGGCAGGAACACGCAGGTTTGGGATGCCGTCATCACCCACCAGCAATCGCGCAAGACCATCGCGCTGTTTCGCTGCACGCAGATGATCCTGTATCCGAAGTAAGAGGCGCTGCAGTCCTTGGGCTAGGGACTAGGGGCTATCGGCCATGGCTAGGGGCTAGGGGCCATAGGCTAGGGCGAGACTACGGGCTAGGGACCTACCGGAGAAATGGTCGCGTTTGCCCTGCGCCGCCGACAACTGGACGCGAGTCGGTCGGCGCGGGTAGTATCGGCCCCCCCGCTGCGCCCGTAGCTCAGCTGGATAGAGTACTGCCCTCCGAAGGCAGGGGTCACTGGTTCGAATCCAGTCGGGCGCACCACCGATCCTTGGGTCCTACCCTAGGTCCTACCTTGGGACATTGGGCAATGGGCTCGCCCCGGCATCGCCGCGCTCGCCCGCGCCGCCGGTCACGCGGTGATCGTCGCGCGCGCCGCGCTAACCCTCACGCAGGCTGGCTGCGCCTACCGCTCAGCCACTCGCCGACGGGCTGCCACTGCTTCCAGTCGGGCGATGCCAGGTACTCCGGAAGCTCCAGCACGCCCATGCCGCGCGCGTAGGCACGCACGTAGTTCTGGGCTTCGCGCAGGCAGCCGAGGTAAGGGATTTTCAACTTCGACAGGTACCGATCCAATTCGTCGTAGATCAGCGTGTATTCCCGCACCCGATTGGCGACGAGGGCCAAGCGCGCTTGTTTGCGCGAGACCTTGCCGATTTCCAAAAGCTCGGCCATGAAATGCGCGCAAGCCTTCATATCGATGCTCGAAGGCAGCACGGGCACCACGATGGTTTCGGCGCGCCGCACCAGCTCATTGAGCTCCGTGCCGTGCACGCGGGCCGGTGCATCGATCACCAGGATCTCGGTGGAACGCGGCACACTGCGCAGCCCTTCCTTGTAGGCGGGCACGCCGCTGATCGGCGGAAGGTCCGCGGGCCGCTGCGACAGCCAATCGAGGCTGGAACGCTGGGGATCGTAGTCGGCAATGCAGACCTGGTGCCCGTCCCTGGCAAATAGCACCGCAATGTTGGTGGCGAGTGTGCTTTTGCCGCACCCTCCCTTTGCGTTCAAGACCATTACATGGCGCATAATCCCCCGCCGTCCCCTGAGCATCGCCGTCCTGATCGTAAGGTAAAACCCGCGCGGCTATTACGCAACCCCCGGACCGAAAATAGGCGAGCAACGCGTGCTATGCTCGCTTCCCATGCGCATCGAATTCTCGAAGATGCAGGGTCTGGGCAACGATTTCCTGGTGTTCGATGCTCCCGCTGCCGCGCAGGCCGGCCGCATCGATTCGAACATGATTCGTGCGCTCGCGGATCGACACAGGGGTGTGGGCTTCGATCAGGCACTGATGCTCGAACCTGCTCGCGACTCGCGCAGCCGGGTGTTCTATCGAATTTTCAATTCCGACGGCGGCGAGGTGGAACAGTGCGGCAATGGCGCTCGCTGCATCGCCGCCTTGATGTATGCGCGGCAGCCCGAGCTCGGCCGCGATCTGGTCATGGACAGCGTCGGCGGGATCGTGCGGGCCCGCGTACAGGAGGATGGACTCATCGCCGTGGACATGGGCATACCGAACTTCGAGCCGCGCTCGCTGCCCATGGAGGCGGCCGCGGAATCGCCGGCCTATTCGCTCGAGATCGACGGAGCCGACATTGCGTTCGGCGCGGTGTCGATGGGCAACCCGCACGTCGTGCTGCGTGTGCCCGATGTGAGCGCCGCGCCGCTCGAACGCCTCGGGCCTGCCATTGAAAACCATCCGCGCTTCGCCAATCGCACCAACGTGGGCTTCATGCAAATCGTCGATCGCAACCATATCCGGCTGCGGGTCCATGAGCGCGGGGTGGGAGAGACGCTGGCGTGCGGCACCGGCGCCTGCGCGGCAACCGCCGTCGGCGTCAAGAGCGGGCTACTGGAGCCGCAAGTGCGGGTAGACTTGCCGGGCGGCTGGGCAAGGGTGACTTGGCCCGGGCCCGGCCGGCATTTATGGCTGACGGGCCCGGCGACCCTGGTTTTCACCGGATCGATCGATATTAACGGGAGCTGATAATGACAATGAGTCACGCACGCGGTATCAAACAAGACGGCCTCAACGATGCGAGCGTTGCGGAATATCTGCAGAATTACCCGGATTTTTTCGAGCGCAACGGACCGTTGCTCGCGAAGTTGCGGCTGCCTCATTTGCGCGACGCCGGCGCCACGGTCAGTCTGGTGGAGCGCCAGGTCGAAGTCCTGCGGGAACGCAACCAGTCGCTGGAGCGCAAACTGAAGGATCTGGTGGACGTGGCTCGCGCCAACGATGCGCTCGCCGACCGTATTCATCGCCTGAGTCAGCGGCTGATGCGCGCGCACGACCTGGAGCAGACCATCAATGCGGTCGAAACATCGTTGCGCGAGGATTTCGATGCCATGCAGTCGGTCCTGGTGTTGTTCCGCGAAGAGGCGAAGACCCTGGCTGCGGCGGCGGGCCGGTTCCTGCGCGCCGACGATCTGCATAGCGCCGATATCAAAACCTTCGAATCCTTGATGGAGGCCGGCAAGCCCCGCTGCGGACAAATCCGCGACTCGCAGCGCGATTATTTGTTCGGCAAGGATTCGATCGAGATAGGCTCGGTTGCGCTGACACCGTTGGGACCCAAGGGTGCGTTGGGGATTCTGGCCATCGGCGCGAGCGATGCGCAACGATTCCATCCGGCGATGAGCACCGAGTTCCTGTCGCGAATCGGCGAACTCGTCACCTACGCGCTCATCCGGTGAAATCGAAGCCGGCCACGGCCGGCGCGGATCAGGGCGCCTGGATCGAGCGCTTCGTGGCCCATCTGAAGCTCGAGCGGCGGATGAGCACGCACACGGCGGCGGCCTACCAGCGCGACCTGCGCGGGCTGTTGGAATTCTGCGAACGGCGCGGGATCGGCGCGTGGAGCGCGCTCGAGAACTCTCAGGTTCGCGCCTTCGCCGCCGCACGACACTGCGCCGGTCTTGCACCCCGCAGCATCCAGCGGCAGCTGTCGGCCATACGAACGTTTTACGAGTTTCTGCTGCGCGAGGGCTGCTGCCGGCTGAATCCGGCACAGGAGGTGCGCGCGCCAAAGGCGAAGAAGCGGTTGCCGACCACCCTCGATGCGGATCAGATGGGGCGGCTGCTCGATTTCCGCGTCGACGACACGCTGTCGACGCGCGACAAAGCCATCATGGAACTGTTCTACTCGTCGGGACTGCGATTGAGCGAACTCGTGAATCTGGACCTGCCGGCCGTCGATCTCGAGGATCGCCTGGTCCGCGTCGACGGCAAGGGCGGTAAGACCCGCATCCTGCCGATCGGCCGCTTTGCGGTGCTGGCACTGCGCAAGTGGCTGGCGGAGCGAGCCACGCTGCCGTGCAAAGATGCCGCAGTGTTCATCGGCCGCGGCGGCCGGCGGCTCACGCCGCGCGCCATCCAGCTGCGCGTCGATACCTGGTCGCGGCGCATGGGCTTGGGCGTGCATGTGCACCCGCATATGTTTCGGCACTCCTTCGCCACGCATCTTCTCGAATCCAGCTCGAATCTGCGCGGTGTCCAGGAGTTGCTGGGACACGCCGACATCTCCACCACCCAGGTCTATACGCACCTGGACTTCCAGCACCTGGCCAAGGTCTACGACGACGCCCATCCGCGAGCCAGGCGCCGCCCTCGCGGCGCTTGAAAGAACGCCCGTCCGCCCCAATCTGTCGCCGGATGACACACGCTGCGGATCGTATTTACGGGACCACGATTCTCGCCGTGCGGCGCGACGGCCGGGTAGCCGTCGGTGGCGACGGTCAGGTCACCCTCGGGCAGAGCGTCATGAAAGGCAACGCCCGCAAGGTCCGGCGCCTGTATGGCGGCAAGGTCCTCGCAGGCTTTGCCGGGGGTACCGCCGACGCGTTCACCCTATTCGAGCGGTTCGAGGGCAAGCTCGAACAATTCGGCAATTTGACGCGCGCGGCCATCGAATTGGCCAAGGATTGGCGCAGCGATCGCAGCCTGCGCAGGCTCGAAGCGCTGCTATGCGTCGCCGACGCCACGAGTTCCTACGTGATCTCCGGCAACGGCGATGTGATCGAGCCGGAGCATGACTTGATGGCCATCGGTTCCGGCGGCAGCCTTGCACAGGCCGCGGCGCTGGCTCTCATGCAGGGAACCGACCTTCCCGCGCGGGAAATCGTCGAGCGCTCGCTGTATATCGCGGCGGATATCTGCATCTATACCAACCGCAATCTGACGATCGAGGAACTCTGACGCCCATGTCGCAGATGACGCCCCGTGAGATCGTCGAAGAACTCGACAAGCACATCGTCGGCCAGAAGGCGGCCAAGCGCGCCGTGGCGATTGCGCTGCGCAATCGCTGGCGGCGCCAGCACGTAGCGGAGAGCCTGCGCCCGGAAATCACGCCGAAGAACATCCTCATGATCGGTCCCACCGGGGTGGGCAAGACCGAGATTGCCCGGCGTCTGGCGCGTCTGGCGAAAGCTCCGTTCATCAAGGTGGAGGCCACGAAGTTCACTGAAGTCGGCTATGTTGGCAGGGAAGTCGACTCGATCGTGCGAGACTTGGTGGAGATCTCGGTCAAAATGACGCGCGAGGAGGAAATCGCCAAGGTGCGCCACCGCGCCGCCGACGCGGCGGAGGAGCGGGTACTCGATGTCCTGCTGCCACGAGCCCAGGCGGGCTTTACCGGCGATGCCGCGCCACGCGATAACGAGACCCGTCAGCGCTTCCGAAAAATGCTCCGGGAGCGGGAACTCGACGACCGCGAGATCGAAATCGAGGTCCGCGCATCGCCCATCGGCGTCGAGATCATGGCGCCGCCCGGAATGGAGGAAATGACGCAGCAGCTGCAGGGGATGTTCCAGAATTTGGGCGGTGGCCGCAGCCGGCAGCGCAAGGTCAAGATCCAGGAAGCCCTGAAACTGCTCGTCGATGAAGAAGCGGCGAAAATGATCAACGAAGAGGAACTCAAGGCGCGCGCGGTGGAGAACGCCGAACAGAACGGCATCGTATTCATCGACGAAATCGACAAGATCGCGCGCCGGCAGGAAACGGCGGGAGCCGACGTGTCCCGTGAGGGCGTGCAGCGCGATCTGTTGCCGTTGGTCGAAGGCTGTACGGTGCAGACCAAGTACGGCACCGTGAAGACCGATCATGTGCTGTTCATCGCCTCGGGCGCATTCCACATGTCCAAACCCTCCGATCTGATACCCGAACTGCAGGGTCGCCTGCCTATCCGGGTGGAACTGGAGCCTTTGAGGGTCGAGGACTTCGTGCGCATCTTGACGGAACCCGATGCCTCGTTGTGTCGCCAGTACTCAGCCTTGCTGGCCACCGAAGGCGTCACCCTGGAATTCGCTGCCTCGGGCGTGCAACGCTTGGCGGAAGTGGCGTTCGAGGTCAACCAGCGCACTGAAAATATCGGCGCGCGCCGCCTCCACACCGTCATGGAACGGCTGCTGGAATCCGTGTCCTTCGACGCCGCCGACCGCAGCGGCTCCGGCGTGGTGATCGACCGCCACTACGTCGAAGGCAATCTCGGTGAGCTGTCGCGCGATCAGGACCTATCCCGCTATATTCTGTAACGCTCTCCTGTCAGGCTCTCCCCTTTCGTAAGGCCCCCGTACCCATGCCGCAGCCCCTCGAAATCAAGCTACGCACCGAATCTCGCATTCTCGAAGTGCGCTTCGATGACGGGTCCGACTACCGGCTGCCCTTCGAGTACTTGCGGGTTTTTTCGCCGTCCGCCGAAGTCAAGGGCCACGGGGGCGGGGAAGGCATCTTGCAGACCGGCAAGGAAAACGTGCGCGTCACCGCCATCGAACCCGTGGGCAATTACGCGCTGCGGCTGGTGTTCGACGACGGCCACGACACCGGCCTCTACTCTTGGCGGTTGCTATACGAATTGGGGCGCGATGCGGCGGCGAATTGGTCGCGCTACCAGGACCGCTGCAGGGCCGCGGGGGTACGCCACGGCGCGTAGGCTACAATGGGGGCTCACCCGGGAGCACCATGAGCAACTCAAACCGCACCGATTTTGGCTTCGAACAGGTCGCCTGGACCGAAAAAGCCAAACGCGTCCGCTCCGTCTTCGAGTCGGTCGCCGGCAAGTACGACATCATGAACGACTTGATGTCGTTGGGCGTCCATCGGCTGTGGAAACAGTTCACCCTCTCGCTCACCGGTCTGAAACCGGGGCAACGGGCGCTCGACGTCGCCGGCGGCACCGGCGATCTGACCCTCGGGATGCTGCGCCAGGTGGGCAGGCAAGGCCGCGTGGTTCTCTCGGACATCAACCCCAGCATGCTGGCGGTGGGGCGCGATCGGCTGCTCGACCTCGGTTTCGTGGCCAATGCCGACTGCCTGGTGGCGGATGCCGAGCGTTTGCCCTTCGCTGACGGCTCCTTCGATTGCGTCACCATCGGCTTCGGCTTGCGCAACGTCACCGACAAGGCCGCCGCCTTGAGCGCCATGCACCGAGTGTTGAAGCCGGCGGGACAATTGTTGGTGCTGGAGTTTTCGACGCCGGTCGCCGCTCTGAAGCCCCTCTACGATGCCTATTCCTTCAAGTTTCTGCCGTTACTGGGTCGCCTCGTGGCGGGAGACGCGGACAGCTACCGCTACCTGGCGGAGTCCATTCGCATGCATCCCGATCAGGAGACCTTGCTCGAGATGCTCCGCGCCGCCGGCTTCGGTGAGACGCGCTATCACAATCTGAGCGGCGGCATCGTCGCCCTGCATCGCGGCTACAAGATCTGATGCCGGCAACTCCCGCGTGGCTCGCCGCCGTCGAGGCCTTGCTCAATCGCGGCATCGATGCGTCCCTGGAGGCAGCCGCGCTCGCACGCCGCCTGGATGGCACCGCGCTGCATGTCGCCATCGAGGGCTTGGCTCCGGTTCGTGTCAGCGTGACGGATGGGCGGCTGGGGCTCGTCGCCGCCGGGCGCTCCGAAGGCATGGCCGCCGGTCGCATCGACGCGAGCATCGCGGGGTCGCCGTTCGCGCTGCTGCAGCTGGCGGGGCGCGGCGGCGCGAATCGTCCTTCCTCACAAACCGGCGGCGCGGCTGTCCACGGCGACGCCGAGATAGCGAACTCGTATCGGCGGCTGTTCGCGCTCGCCCGGCCCGATGTCGAAGAAGAATTGTCACGCGTCATCGGCGACCTGCCTGCGCGCCGCCTGTCGCTGTTCGCGCAGCGGGCCCTGGCATGGGCTCGCCACGTGCGCCGAACCGCCGGCGAGAACATCGCCGAATACCTACAAGAGGAAAGCCGCGACTTGGTGAGCAACCCTGAACTCGAGGAATTCCTGCAAGGCGTCGATGCGGTACGAGAGTCGGTCGATCGGATCGAAGCGCGGCTTTCCCGCATCGAACAGCGCCTGATGGGCCCGGCTTGATGCGTCCCCGGGTACTCATCCGCCTGCTCGAGATCCAGCGTGCGCTGGTGAAGCATGGCCTCGACGATTTCATCCGTGCGACGCACCTCTACCGCCCGTTTCGATTCCTGTTTTACCTCTCGCCCTGGACTTGGTTCCAGCGCAGGACCGGCGCCACCCGCGGCGTACGACTGCGGTTGGCGCTCGAAGAACTGGGGCCCATATTCATCAAATTCGGCCAAGCCTTATCGACACGCCGCGACTTGATCCCGGTCGATATCGCCGACGAGCTGGCTAGATTGCAAGACCGGGTTCCGGCCTTTGGCAGCGATGTCGCGGTCGCCGCCGTCGAGCGCGCGTTGCAGGCCAAGCTCGAGGATATCTTCGGCAGTTTCGATACCACGCCGCTCGCCGCCGCGTCCATCGCCCAGGTCCACGCCGCGACCTTGAGGACCGGTCAGGACGTGGTCGTCAAGATCCTGCGCCCCGGTATGCACGAGGTCATCGATCTCGATCTCGAGGTATTGGATGCACTGGCCGCGCTGGCCGACGAGTACTGGGCGCAGGCCCGGCGGCTGCGTCCAATAGAGCTCGTGCGCGAGTATCGCAAGACCATCCTGGATGAACTCGACCTCATGCGCGAAGCCGCGAACGCGGCGCAGCTGAAACGAAATTTCGCGGGTTCGACCCTGCTGTACGTGCCCGAGGTGTACTGGGACTATTGCCGCCAGAACCTCATGGTGATGGAGCGCATTCACGGCATCAATGTCAGCCGGATCGATGAACTGCGGGCGCGTGGCACCGATATCGCCAAACTCGCCGAAAACGGCGTCGAGATCTTTTTCACGCAGGTATTTCGGCATAATTTCTTCCATGCCGACATGCATCCGGGAAATATCTTCGTTCAGGTCGACGAGCCGCACAAGCCGCGCTACGCGGCCGTCGATTTCGGCATCGTCGGCACGCTGCAGCCGCGCGACCAGCATTATCTGGCCGAAAATTTCATGGCATTCTTCGACCGCGACTACGCGAGAGTTGCCGCCCTGCATGTCGAATCGGGATGGGTGCCGGCGGGAACGCGGGTCGATGAATTGGAATCGGCCGTGCGCACCGTCTGCGAACCCATATTCAACAAACCCTTGAAGGAAATATCCTTCGCTCAGGTTTTGCTGCGGCTGTTCGAGACCGCGCGCCGCTTCGACATGCAGATTCAACCGCAATTGATCCTCCTGCAGAAAACCCTCTTCAATATCGAGGGTTTGGGCCGGGAACTCTATCCCGAGCTGGACCTGTGGAAGACCGCGCGTCCCATCCTGCGTTCATGGATGCGCGATCGCATGAGCCCGCGCGCGGTGCTGCGCAGGATGCGCACACAGCTGCCGGACGCCATCGAGGCCCTGAAACAGGTGCCGCAGCTGGTCCACACCACCGTACGTGCCGCCGCCGAGGGGCGCCTGGTGCTCAAGATGGAAAGCGTCGGGATGACCCCATTGCGTCATGAATTGCGCGGCGCCCAGGAGCGCAGAGATACGGCTTTTGCCGCCGGGGTACTGTGGGTCTCCGCGCTCATCTGGTTGGCGTTGGCTGCCCGCTATCGTTGGTTCGGCTGGGTCCAGCTGTGCGCCGCCGCTGCGCTGCTGGTGCGATATCGCTACTCGAGAGTACGGGACCGATGAGCCGCGAATCGGCGCCGGCGCGGCGCTTCCACTCGCCTCACCAAGCGGCACCACGCACCCACCTGCTGTCGAATGGCAACTACTCCGTGATGGTGACCGCCGCCGGCTCGGGCTACAGCCGATGGCAGGACATCGCGGTCACGCGCTGGCGCGAAGACCCGACTTGCGACGCCTGGGGATCGTACGTGTTTTTGCGCGATGTGACCGACGGCCAAGTCTGGTCGGCCGGCTATCAACCCGTCGGCCGTGAGCCGTCCCGCTACGAGGCTTCATTCTTCGAGGACCGTGCCGAGATCGTGCGCGAAGACGGCTCGATGGCAACCTCCACCGATATCCTGGTGTCCCCCGAGGACGATGCCGAGGTCCGCCGCGTATCGATCACGAATTCCGGCAATCGCGTATGCAAGATCGAATTGACTAGCTACTCCGAGGTAGTCCTGACCGGACCCGACGCCGATGCCGCGCATCCCGCGTTCGCCAAGCTATTCGTCCAAACCGAGTTCATCGCGACGGCCGGCACGCTGCTCGCAACGCGGCGCACCCGAGAGCCGGGGGAACCCGCGTTGTGGGCCGCCCACCTCAGCGTGCTCGAGGGCGGGGCGCTCGGCGGCCTGCAGTTCGAGACCGATCGGGCGCGTTTTCTGGGACGAGGCCGCGATTTGCGCAGCGCCGTGTCCATCATCGACGCGCGGCCGCTGTCCAATACCGTCGGCACGGTGCTCGATCCGGTGCTGTCGCTGCGGCGGCGCGTGCGGGTCGCGCCGGGAGAAACGGTACGCGTCGCTTTCTGGACCCTTCTCGCACCAAGCCGGGCCCAGGCAGTATCGCTCGCCGACAAGTACCGCGATACCGCGGCGTTCGATCGGGTTATGGCCTCGGCCCGGACCCGAGCGCAGGCGCAGCTTCGGACGTTGGGCGTCGATTTCGACGACGCGCAGCAGTTCCAGCGCATCGCCAACAGCGTGCTGTATTGCGATGCGTCGCTGCGCGCCGCGCAAGAGGTACTCGCGAACAATCGGCTGGGGCCGTCGGCTCTTTGGTCATTCGGCGTATCGGGCGATCTACCCATCGTGCTCGTCCGGATCGACGATGCGCGCGATATGGGGGTGGTCGAGCACTTGCTGCGCGCCCACGCGTATTGGCGCCTGAAGCAAGTCTCCGTGGATCTGGTGATACTGAACGACGGGACGTCCTGCGCTGCCGCGGCGCTGCAGACCGCAATAGAGTCCGCCACCGGCCCCTTCGTGGCGCGCGATCGCCCCGAGGACGGGGCGCATCGCGGCCGCATCTTCGCGTTGCGCAGCGATTCGCTTCAGACATCCGCCGGCGATCTGCTGCAGACGGCGGCGCGGGCCGTGTTCATCGCCAAGCGCGGCAGCGTGCGCGACCAGATCGCGCGGTTGCAAGAACCCGGGGCGGTGCCGCGAGGTCGGCCGCAACGCCCGGCGCAAGCGTCGCGCGGCGATACGCCACGTGCCGTGCCCACCCTGGAATATTTCAACGGGCTGGGCGGCTTTGCTTCCGCGGGACGCGAGTACGTCACGATACTCGAACAGGACCAGCGCACTCCGGCGCCCTGGATCAATGTCGTGGCGAACCCGCACTTCGGTTTTCAAGTGTCCGCTGACGGCGCCGGAAGCACGTGGTCGCTGAACGCGCGCGAGAATCAACTCACGCCATGGTCGAACGATCCCGTGAGCGATCCGCCGTCTGAAGTGATCTATCTACGGGACGCGGCCAGCGGCGAGGTATGGACCGCGACGCCGCAGCCCGTTCGGGAGTCGGCTCACCGCTATGTCGTGCATCACGGCTTCGGATACACCCGCTTCGAACACGCATCGCACGGTCTCGCGCTGGACCTGATGCAATTCGTTCCCTTGGCCGATTCCGTGAAGATTTCGCGCTTGAAGATCGCCAACCGCTCCGATGCAACGCGACGGCTGTCGGTCACCTACTACTTGGACTGGGTGCTGGGCAATCAGCGCAGCCGGACCGCGCCGTTCATCGTCACGAAAGTCGAGCCGAGAACCGCCGCGCTGCTGGCACGCAACCCATGGCGTACGGAGTTCCAATCACGCAGCGCGTTCATGGACTTGGGCGGCAAGCAGCACTCGTGGACGGCGGATCGAACCGAATTCCTCGGCAGGCATGGCTCGTTGTCGGAACCGGCGGCGTTGCTCTGCTCTGATCGCTTGTCGAACCGCGTCGGCGGCGGGATGGACCCCTGCGGGGCGATGCAAACCACCCTCAGCCTGAATCCCGGGGAAGAAACCGAGATACTTTTGCTGCTCGGCGAGGCCGAATCGGAGGATGCGGCGGCGGCGCTGATCGAATGCTATCGAACCGCCGATCTCGACGCCGTCTTCAGATCCGTCACGGACTACTGGGATCGGACGCTCGGCGCCCTCCAGGTCAAGACGCCCGACCGCACCATCGATCTGCTGCTGAACGGGTGGCTGCTCTACCAGACGCTGGCGTGCCGCGTGTGGGCCCGCACCGGGTTTTATCAGTCGAGCGGCGCCTATGGGTTTCGCGACCAGCTCCAGGACGTCATGGCGCTGTGCATTTGCCGTCCACTCATCGCCCGCGAGCACATTTTGCGCGCGACCGCCCGGCAATTCGCGGCGGGCGACGTGCAGCATTGGTGGCTGCCGACCTCGGGACAGGGCGTGAAGACGCGAATCTCCGACAATCGCATCTGGCTGCCGTACGTGCTGGCGCATTATCTCGAGGTCACCGCGGATTGGTCGATCCTCGACGAGCAAGTACCCTTCCTGGAGGGCGGCCCGCTGCGGCCCGAACAGCACGAAGTCTTCAACTCGCCGGCAGTTACAGCGGCTACGGCCTCGGTGTACGAGCATGGCGCGCTGGCGTTGGACTCGAGCCTCGCGATCGGTTCGCACGGGCTACCGTTGTTCGGTACGGGCGACTGGAACGACGGCATGAATCGGGTGGGCGCGGCCGGGCGCGGCGAGAGCGTCTGGCTGGGATGGTTCCTGCACGCCACGCTGATGCGCTTTACCGTCATCGCCGAGCAACGCGGCGAATCCGCCAGGGCGGGAAGCTGGCGCAAACATGCTTTTGCCCTTCAGCAAGCCATCGAACGCGAAGCGTGGGACGGGGACTGGTATCGGCGAGGGTATTTCGACGATGGCACGCCGCTGGGCGCGGTCTCGAGCGATGAGTGCCGTATCGATGCCATCGCACAATCATGGGCCGTCATCTCCGGCGGCGGCGATCCGGCGCGGGCCGCGCGAGCCATGTCGGCGGTCAACGCGCAATTGATCAGCCGCAGCGATGGTCTCGTAAAACTTTTCACGCCGCCCTTCGACCATACCGCCCATGATCCCGGTTACGTCAAGGCGTATCCGCCGGGACTGCGCGAGAATGGCGGGCAATACACTCACGCCGCGATGTGGACCACGCTCGCCTTCGCCTTGATGGGCGACGGCGATCGAACGGCAGAACTGCTATCGCTGCTCAATCCCATCAATCATGCGAGCACGCGGGCGGGAATCCATCGCTACAAGGTCGAACCCTATGTGGTGTGTGCCGACCTCTACAGCGCGCAATCGCATGTCGGGAGGGGCGGCTGGACGTGGTACACCGGGTCGGCGGGGTGGATGTATCGGACGGCGCTCGAGGGACTGCTCGGGATCCATCTGCGCGGCGCCATTCTATCCGTCGATCCCTGTATTCCGCGCTCGTGGGCCGGCTTCGAGATCACCTACAAGCATGGCTCATCGCGATACCATATTGCCGTGGAAAACCCCGACGGGGTATGCCGCGGGGTGGTGCGAGCATCGCTCGACGATCGCGAGATATCCCGCGGCTGCTGCGACATACCGTTGATGGACGACGGCAGCTATCACTACGCGCGTATCACCTTGGGCTAGGAGGCTCCGCTCCTAGCGGGGCGCGCGACGTTTCGCGCGGAACTCCGTCAGGCCCTTCAGCACCAGCATGCGGGCAACCGCGCCGGTCGGGATCATGCGCAACAGCCGCCACGCGAGCGCCGGCCTCGCCATCAACAGCCCGCCGACGAGGGCTCCGGCGGTACCGACGCCCCGGCCGCTCAACAATAACTTCATGGTACGGCTGCGCGGGAACCCACCGAGGTCCTCCGCGGCCGCCCCCCGCTGCGCGCCCGCTTCTGAAGGGTGGGGCGGTTCGAGGATGTGGAGTATTTCCGCCCGCGTTGCCGCGAGCCGGGCACGCAGGGCACCTCTCGCGGCAGCTCCTTCGATCATGGGCGATCCTCATCGGACGCCAGGAGCCGTTCCAGAATGACCCGATCCTCCTCCCACTCGCGTCGTACGGTACCGAAGAAGGGAACCTGACGCTTCGCCACTTGCCGGCCGTAAGCGGCGGCGATGAGGGCCGCGAGGAGAAAACCACCGGCGATCCAAGCCACCGCGGCCACCCGATAAGGTGTGTCCCACGTGAGGGCTACCACGAGCAGGCAGCCGGAGAAGAGGAGGAAAACAATGCACACCCCCAAGATGGCCGCCGCCAGCATGCGCGTGCCGAAATCGCGCCGGCTCTGTTCAAGTTCCAGTCCCGCGAGATCGACATAGCCCATCATGTGCCGCAGGAGCACGGGCGCCACCTTTGGCAGTAACCAAAGCAGACGCATGAACATAAGCCTCAGGAACGGCGCGTTGCGAGAATACCCACCACGGCTCCGACCAGCGCGGCAATTCCCACCGCCTGCCACGGCCTGTCGTGCACATAATCATCCGCCGTGTCCGCGGCTCGCTGCGCTTGGCGCTTGAGCGAGTCGGCTCCACCTGCGAGACTTTCCTTGGCCGAACCCACCGCCTGAATGACCTTGTTGCGCACCCGTGCCACATCCACGTCCTTCAGATCGGCGATCCGGGCCACCAGGTCCTCGACATCGGCGATGAGGCTCTTGAGCTCCGTCGATGCCACGTTCTTGATATGGGTTGCCCCGGTGCTCATGTCCGCGCCTACACGCTGTCCTGCGGCCCGGGCTTCGCCGGCCGACCCTTCGAACGTTTCCATTTGACTCTCCTTCTTGTTGACCAAGACATTAACCTCTGCCGCGCGACCAGCCCGTCCGCCGCTGCGCGGGGGTTCGTGTAGGACCTCGCCCACACTTGGACTTAAACACGGTCCGGTTGCCCCCGCCACCCGGGCGACCGGGTGGCGGGGGGCCGGAGAACGCGTCGATGCGCCTTCAGCCGCGGGGCGCTATCGGCGTTCCGTTGTCGCCGCCGATCACCACCTCGACTCGGCGGTTCAGCTGGCGGCCGCTTGGGTCCGTGTTGTTGGCCACCGGATAGGCTTTGCCATAGCCCTGGGTCCCGATGCGCGAGGCGCCGATACCGCGGGTCAGCAATGCCGACTTCACGGCGTCGGCGCGGCGTCGCGACAGCTCTTGATTGTAAGCATCCGAGCCGGTGCTGTCGGTAAAACCGTCGATTTGCACCCGGCGGTCCGGGTGTTCGCTGAGGAACTGGGCCAGTTGATCGAGTTTCCGTGTCGCCCCGGCGTTCAACTCCGACTTCCCGGTATCGAACAGCACATCGCCCAGCGTCAACACCAAACCGCGGTCCGTCGGCGTCGCCTTGAGCTGCTCGATTTCCGCCTGCAGACGGGCTGATTGCTCTTGGGCGGCCGCGGTCTGCGCCTTTGCCGCGTTGGCGGCCGCCTCGGCGTTTTGCACCTCTCTCGATCGGGCCTGCAGCTGGATGCGGTCGCGCTCCGCCTGCCCGGCCGCGACTCGGGCATCGTCAGCCTTGGCCGACGCACGCACCTGAGCGAGCCGCGCCGTTTGCGCCGCGAGGTACGCGGGCTGCGCGACCTCGGCGTCCCGGTGGTGCATGGCCGCGGTCTCGGCGATTTCCAGGTCTTTCTTGGCGGTGTCCAGATCGAGCGCCGCGTATTTGCTCACGTTCGGATCGGCCTCCGCCGATTGCACTGCGGCCCGGGCCGTCTCGAGTGCGGCGTTGGGCTGCGGACTGGAGGCACAGGCGGCCAGCGCCAGCAGCGATCCCATCGTCATCGTTGATTTCATATTCATGGTGAGCTCCCGGGGGCGGGTTGCGAATTGCGCATGGACTCTTGACGCAGCGCCTGCATACTGGCATCGAATTCGGTCGCGGCCTTGTGCGAGCGCTGTTGCATCGCCGTCGCTTCGGCGAGTTGCGCATCGACGTCCGCTTGCTCGGCCAGCATGGTGGCAGGCCGCGCGTCATGGTCCGCGACGGCCTTCTGCGCCCGGTTCAATTTATCCCTCGCGGCGGCCAGCGCCACCGGCGCGAGTTCCGACGCGCCGGCTTGCTCCGCACGCTGCAAGGAGGCTTTCGCCACCGCCACTTTTTCATTGGGAATCGGCGTGCTCGCGCAGGCGCACAATCCCCATACCGCCGCGGCGCCGAGCCCGGCTCCTTTCATCAACAGTGCTCTATATGATTTCCCAGGTGATTTCATAACCGTCCCCCTAAAACTTTTTTGTCCGGCAAAATTTGGCGGTGCGCCCTGCATGCGATTGCCACTCATACTGTTCTCCTACATCGCGTCATAAGCCAATCCGGCTGGAAGCACCGGCTATCCTGATCGGAGCAAACGCCGTGCCAAACGCCAGCGGCGATTCAGCGAACCCAAGCGCGGCGCGCAATCGGGGATTCGGGGCGGCATCGACCCGAACACGTGTAGAATTTTCCAATGGGGGCAGTAGTCCTTACTCGCCGCCGCAGAGTCGGCGAAGCCGGGACGAGGGGCGCTCAGTGCTTGGCGAGATGCGCCTCGCAAATTTCATGTAGGACTTCGGGCAGCCGTCCGTAGTCTCTCGCCTTGTCGAGAAAATGCGTTGCGCCCAGAGCGATCGCCGCATTCTTGTATTCCGGTAAATCGTAATTCGTCAGCACGATGATGCGCGGCTTGAGCTGCGATGTTGCCAGGGCGCGCATGACTCCGAAACCGGTACCTTGCTTCAAATGTAAATCGAGAATGATCACGTCCACCGCGTCGCGCTTGACGGCTGCGAGCGCACCCGCTTCGGTGTCCGCGGTGCCGATCAGTTCGACTTCCGGAATTTGCCGAATAGCCTCGGTCAGCCGTTCGGTCAAAACTTTCGAATCTTCGACGAGCAAGACGCGCAGACCCTGCACCATGATCATCGCATCCGCGGAGGTAGCACGCATGTCAGGGCTCTGTCATGACCGCGCCGCTGCGGGCGACGAAGTCGTTGTGGGGGGATTTCACGGTTCATCGCTTACTGTATGAGACCATTGCGCAATGCGTAGGATGTGATATCCGCATTCGCGCTAAAGCTCATTTTCTCGAGGATGCGGCTTCGATACGTGCTCACCGTCTTGACGCTGAGACTGAGTTCGTTGGCGATGTCCGACACGCCGCGGCCCGCCGCCAGTTTGCAAAAGATTTGGAATTCCCGCGTCGACAGCCTGGCATGCAGCGGCTTGTCCGGATCCCCGTCGAGGTCCGCCACCAGGATCTCCGCGAGCGCCGCGCTGACATAACGGCGTCCCGACAGCACGGTCCGTACCGCTTTCATCAGTTCCTCCGGGGCGCTGTCCTTCGACAAGTATCCGCTCGCTCCGGCGCGCAGGACGTTGACCGCATACTGCTGCTCCGGCAGGCCGCTCATGACCAGAACGCGAACGTTCGGATGACCGGTTTGAATGTGCCGAAGAATGTCCAGGCCACTGCGGTCCGGCATGTGGATGTCGAGCAGGACGAGATCCCAATCCTGCTGGCGAAGCAAATCGAGCGTTTCGTTGCCGCTCGCGGCTTCGCCGACGGCATGGATGGTCGAATCGGCCTCGAGGAATTGCTTGAACCCGGCGCGAACGACCGCGTGATCGTCGGCGATCAGAACTCGTGACACTTTTTTTCTCCCCGCGCGCTCAGCTGCTTGCGCACTCGTGGCTTTGCGAATATCCGTTGAGCTTGTTATACAGCGTCTTGAGGCTGCAGCCCAGTGCGTCGGCCGCGCGACGCTTGTTGCCCTTGAAATAATCGAGGGTCGCCTCGATCAACGAGCGCTCCATATCGTAGATACGGGATCCGACGCGTATTTCCAGGCGCTCCCGGTCCGGCGCACCCTCGGCGCTTCGAGCCGCCGCATTTTGAATCAAGGGCGCGAGTTCCAGCGTCTGGTCTGCCAGAATGAAGGCGCGCTCGATGCAATTTTTCAGTTCACGAATATTGCCTGGCCAGGTGTGTTGTTTCAAGGTCATGCGGGCGAGCGCGGAGAGCCTTTTCTGGGTCCGGTTCTGCGCATTGAGTTCGGCCAGAAAATGCTCCGCGAGCAGGTCGGCGTCGTTGCCTCGCTTGCGCAGCGGCGGCAGATCGATCGGAAAGACGGCCAAGCGGTATAGCAAGTCCTCGCGCAGCTGACCATTTTGCACGGCCTGCAGCGGGCACCGGTTGGTCGATGCGATGACACGGACATCGCAGAGGAATTCGACGCTGGCGCCGACCCGGTAGAACTTGCGGGTTTCGAGCACGCGCAGCAGTCGGGTCTGCATGTCGAGCGGCATTTCAGTGACTTCATCGAGCAACAACGTCCCACCCTGGGCCCGTTCGAACACGCCGGCGTGTGCGCGTAATGCACCGGTAAAACTGCCTTTTTCGTAGCCGAAGAGCTCCGCTTCGATTAATCCGGCGGGTATCGCGCCGCAGTTGACCGCGATGAAAGGGCCGCCGCGCCGGGCGCTGCAATCGTGTATGGACTGTGCGGCCAGTTCCTTGCCGGAGCCGCTCTCGCCGGTCAATAGCACGCTGGCCTCGGTGGGGCCGACGCGTTCGATCAACCTGAAGACTTCCCGCATCGCTTCGGACGCCCCCAACAAAGGGCTCGGCGCTGCGAAAGGTAAAATCGACTCGGACAGATTGCCGCTGGCCATATTCATCACACGCTTCTCCTCCTCAACGCGGTCGTGTAATCGTTACACTGAACGCGAGCCAGTTTGTAACCTGGGTGGGGGTGGTGACCAGGGTGAGACGCTGAACGTACTCTCAGAATCGACGCTATCGGTTGTCGGCTTTGGTCCTACAGGGCCGGCAAGCCGTTGAAAAATCCGACCTACCCACCCGGGCATTGGCGCGCCGCCGGACCGCATGGCGATGCCCACCCGATGCTGGCACAGCCGATGCACTCGCGGCGCCGCGCCGCGCATCGCCGGGCGCGGATTGCAGCAGATTGCCCGGGGGCATTCCCGGGCAGCGGAATCGAACCTCGCAGTCGCTGCCATCAGCGCCGCGGCGGCGAAAGCCGGTTTAGCGAGGCGGGCTTGTGGATCGCTCCGCCCGGGCCGGCTCGGCGCCGCAGCGCCAGCATTGCGTGAATTGCGGCTCCAAGGTCTCACCGCAACCCGGACAGCTCCAGGGCGCGCCCGCAGGCGTCGAGGCGGCGCGCGCCAACACGCTCAGGGCGAATCGTTCGTCGGTATCGTCCACGTACAGCTGCGGCCAGGTTTCCATCATCGGTAGATCGCCCAGCGCCCCCGCCAGATATTGATTGCGCAGCTCCGATTGAATGCCGGCCGCGAGGAGCACGTTGCGTGCGTGGGCAACCTGCAACAGGGATGCGGCTCGGAAAACGCGCTTCACGGGATTCAGCCTTGCGGCACGCGTTCCTGACGCAGCGATCGCAAAAACAGCGCGACATCGTCGCCGCGCTCCAGGGCTTCGACCAGCGCGGAGCCGATGATGACGCCATCCACGTGCGGCGCGAAGCGCGCCACCTGGGTGGCTGAACGGATACCGAACCCCGCGCAGACGGGAACAGCCGATGCGCTTTTGACCCGGTCCATATAAGCCAATACGTCATCGGGCACGGCTGCGGACGCCCCCTGGGTCGCGCCGGTGGTCCCGGTCATCGTGACGGCATAGACGAAACCTTCGGCGGATTTGCACAGCATGGCCAGCCGTTCGGCGGGTGTGACCGGACTGACCATCTGCACCAAGGCAAGGCCCTCCTGGTCAAGCGCCGCCTTCAATTCGGCGCTTTCCTCATAGGGCAAGTCCGGAACGATGAACCCCGCCACGCCTGCGGCAACCGCCGCACGCGGCAGTTCATCGAAGCCGAACTTCAACAACGGATTGAGGTAACTCATCAACAGCACGGGAACGCCGTGAGGGGCATCGCGCGTACCGGCGGGCGCGGCGGCGCCGGGCGCCGGGCGCACTCGCAGCAGCTCCTCGAGCTCCTCGAATATCCACGGCAGCGTCACGCCATCGGCCAAAGCGGCCAAGCTCGCGCGTTGGATGGTGGTGCCGTCCGCCATCGGGTCGCTGAAAGGCACGCCGATCTCCACCACGTCGCAAGCGCTCATGACGGCGGTCAGGTCGTGCTTGAATCGCCGGCGGCTGGGAAACCCCGCCGTGAGAAAGCCTACCAGCGCGACCCGACCTTCGGCCGCCGCCGTGCTGATCGCTGCCGCCAGGCTGTCGCGTGGTTTCATCGTGTTTGCAGGTCCTTCAAGACGGTGCGCTGGAGGATGGGCATGTCCTTGTCGCCGCGGCCCGAGCATCCGACCAGAATCCGCGCGCCGGGGTGCGCCTGCGCATAGCGGCGCGCGCCGAATATCGCATGGGCTGTTTCAATGGCGGGCAGGATGCCTTCGTACCGGGCGCATTCCATGAGCGCGTCCAACGCCTCCTCGTCGGTGGCCGATTCGTATCCCACCCGCCCGCTGTGCATCAGATAGGCATGTTCCGGACCGACGCCGGAGTAGTCGAGACCGGCGGACACCGAGTGAGTTTCTTGAACCTGGCCAAAGGCATCTTGCAGGATCAGCGTGTAGCTGCCCTGCAGTACTCCGGGAGTGCCCAGGGTCAGCGACGCCGCGTTGTCCCCAAGTCCCGGCCCACGCCCGCCGGCTTCCACGCCAAGCAGCCCTACCGCCGAATCGGCGAGAAACGGATGGAACAACCCGATGGCGTTCGATCCGCCGCCGACGCAGGCAATGGCGACATCCGGCAGCGCACCGGCGAGTTCCAGCATCTGCGCACGAGCTTCGCGCCCGATCACCGCCTGCAGCTCGCGGACCAAGTAGGGATACGGATGGGGGCCCACCGCCGAGCCCAGCGAATAGTAGGTGCCGTTCGGATCCGACACCCAGTCGCGCAGCGCCTCATCGATGGCGGCGCGCAACGTCTGGTCGCCGCCGGTGACCGGCACCACGGTGGCGCCCATGAGCTGCATGCGGCCGACATTCGGCGCCTGTCGCTCGACGTCGACGGCGCCCATATACACCACGCACGGCATCCCGAGCCTGGCAGCCGCGGCGGCGCTGGCAACGCCATGTTGTCCCGCTCCGGTTTCGGCGATGATGCGCTTCGCGCCCAGCCGCTTCGCGAGCAAGGTCTGACCCACCGCGTTATTGATCTTGTGCGCTCCGGTGTGCGCGAGATCCTCGCGCTTGAACCAGACTTCCGCACCCCAGCGCTTGCTCAACGTCGGCGCGTACGACAGCGCCGTCGGCCGTCCCACCCAGGTCTTCAATTCGTGGCTGAGTTCGGCTTGGAAATCGGGGCTGTGCAGCAGGCGGGTGATACCGTCTTGCAGGCGATCGAGCGCCGGCACCAGCAACTCCGGTACGAAACGCCCGCCGAAGACGCCGTACCGGCCTTTTGCGTCGGGGCCCTGATTGGCGAATTGCACGGCGGCCGCGCGCAGCTGCGTACTCATGAGTCATACTCCAATCGTCCCGCGGCGGTTCGCGCCGCGCGGACAAATTCGTAAATCTTGTCCGGATCCTTGACGCCCGGGACATCCTCCACGCCGCTGCTCACATCCACACCGAACGGCCGTACCGCCTGGATCGCTTCGGCGACATTTTGCGCCGACAGTCCGCCGGCGAGGATGACTTCGGTCTGACGTGCGAGTTCGGCCGCTCTGCCCCAATCGGCCAACTCGCCGATGCCGCTCGAAGGCCCTTCGAACAACATCCGCGCCGGCAACGGGTTGGGCGTCTTGCGGCCGAAGCGCACCACCGGCAGCACCTTGATATGCGCGGGAATCTTCAATTCGCGCAGATCCTCGACGTCGGTCTGGAAATAATCCGGTTTGAGAATTCGGCAGATTTCATCGACCTTCATTTGCAGCGGATGCTGCGCCACGGCGATTCGCAGAATCCCGGGGGGCGCGAGCGCCGCCAGCTGCGCTGCCTGACCGGGGGTGACCTGGCGCGGGCTCGGCGCAAAAACGAATCCGATCGCATCGACCCTGGCGTGCGCGGCGGCGGCAACGGCATCGGCACTGGTCATGCCGCATATCTTGATCCACATGGCGCCGAGTGTAGCCATTTAGGGTTGCAGTGTCCGAGCCGCGTTCAAGATTTCCTCGAGCAGCACGGTGGGGTCCCCGCAGTTCATCAACGCAGTGCCGATCAACGCCAGGCGGTAGCCGAGGCGGCGCATGGCGTGTGCATCGGCGGCTGTCGCGACGCCGCTTTCGGCGACACCGGCCGCGTTCTCGGGCAACAGCGGCGCCAACGCCGCGAACCGCGCCGGGACGACTTTCAAGGTCTGCAAATCGCGGCTGTTGATGCCGATCAGCACGGTGGGCAAGCGCGGCTGATGAGCCAGCAGGTGCCGTGCCGACTCCAGATCCGCGGCATCGAACGCCTCCAACAACACGAACAAACCGTGGTCGGCGGCAACCTCGAGCAATTCGGCGATCCGCTCCCGCGCCAGCATGCGCAGAATGACCAGCACGCCGCCCGCTCCCGCGGCGCGCGCTTCCAGGATCTGATACGGATCGACCAAGAAATCCTTGCGCATGGCGGGCACGCCGAGAGGCGCCAGCAGCGCCGCCGCCTGGCGCAAATGCTCCAATGAGCCGTCGAACCGCGACGGCTCGGTCAGCACGGACACGGCGGCGGCACCGCCGCGCGCATAGGCCGCGACGCGCCCCCGCCAATCATCGGTCTGCTCACCCAAGCGGCCGGCCGCCGGCGAGCGCAGCTTCAATTCGGCGATGACATCGAAGCCCGCCGGCGAGAGCCGCAACGCCGGTGCCGGCGCGTTTTGCCGGGCCCGCTGCTGCAGCTCGGCAAAAGACTCGCGTTGCCGGGCTTCGAGCACCCGCGCCGTGCTCGAGCGAGCCATATCATCCAAAAAGCCGCTCATGGTGTCCGCGGCTCCGCTGCGAATTTCTGCAAACGCCGCAACCACTCGGACGCCCCGCCGCTGTCGAGCACCGCGCCGGCCGCTTCGATACCCGCCGCGATGGACGGTGCCCGTCCGGCGATGAACAACGCCAGCCCGCACTGCAGAACCAGTGCGTCGCGATGCGCGCCGCGGTCGCGGCCTGCGAACACCTCGCGCAGCGCCGCCAGATTCGCGGCCGCATCGCCGCCGGCCAGGTCGGCGGCGGCGCACGGCGCCAAACCAAATTCCCGGGGATCGATGTCATGGCGGCGTATGTCGTTGCCCGTCACGTCGAACGCCAGGAAGGGCCCGATGGGCGTGGCTTCGTCCCAGCCCGCCGCCCCATGGACGACCCAGGCGCGCGCGGCTTGCATTCCCGTCAACGTGGCGGCCATAAGCTCTGCGGCGGCCTCACTGAACGCGCCGATCAAGTAAAAGCGCGGCGCCGCCGGATTGGTGAGGGGGCCCAGCATATTGAATACGGTGCGTACCCCGAGCACGGCGCGAATCGACGCGAGCGACTTCATGGCCGGATGAAAATAGGGGGCGAACAGAAACGTGAAGCCGGTGGCCGCGAAGCATTCGGCTGCGCGCCGTTCGTCCAGGGGCAGCGGGAACCCCAGCGCTTCGATCAGGTCGGCGCTGCCACTGCGGCTCGAGATGGAGCGGTTGCCATGCTTGACCACCGGCAGACCGCACGCCGCGGTGAGCAACGCGGCGCCCGTCGATAGATTCAGGCTGCCCGAGGAGTCTCCGCCCGTACCGACGATGTCGATGGCGTCGGGCGCCGTCGGCAGCAGCGGCTTGCGTGCCAGCGCCCGCATCGCCGCGGCGAAGCCGCGCACTTCGGCGGCCGTCACTCCCTTGCAGCGCAAGGCCGCCAGCAGTGCGCCCGCCAGCGCCGGCGCGAGCTCCGGCGCGGTCAACTGGACCAACAACTCGGCCGCTTGCGCCTCGGTCAAATCGCGGCGTTCGAGGAGATGTTCCAGCGTGTATCGCGGCGATTGCATGAGCTAGCAGCCGCGCGGCGCGGAACCGACCTGAAGCGGCCGACCGGTCTGCAGAAAATTGCCCATCAGCACCGGACCCTCGGGCGTCAGCACGCTCTCCGGGTGGAATTGCACGCCCTCGATCGGCCACGAACGATGCCGCACCCCCATGATCTCGCCCTCGGCGGTGCGGGCGGTGACTTCGAGCACGGCGGGGATACTTTCCGGCGCCGCAATCAAGGAATGATAACGCCCGGCCTGGAACTGCTGGGGCATGCCGCGAAGCAAGCCTTGGCCATCGTGAAGCACCGGAGACACCTTGCCGTGCATCAACCGCGCGGCGCGCACCACTTTGCCGCCGAACACCTCGACCAGCGCCTGGTGACCCAGGCAAACGCCGAATATGGGTATGCGGCCGGCGAACGCTTCGATCATCCGCATCGATACCCCGGCATCGCGGGGCGTGCCGGGACCGGGCGAAATCACCAGATGGGTGTAGGGCTGCGCCAGCGCATCCTCGACGCTGATGCAATCGTTTCGCCGCACCTCGACATCCGCGCCCAACACTAGAAAGGCCTGCACCAGGTTGTAAGTGAACGAGTCATAGTTATCGATGAGCAGGACCTTCGGATGCATGCTCTAGATCCCCTCTTCGGCCAGGCCGAGGGCGCTGCGCAAGACGGCGCTTTTGGCCATGACTTCTTCGTACTCGGCGGCCGGAGAACTGTCGGCGACGATTCCGCCTCCCGCCTGATAACTGTAGGTATCGCCGCGGAACACCAGTGTGCGTATGGTGATGGCTTGGTCCATATCGCCGTGCCGCCCGAAATAGCCCACCGTGCCGCCGTAGAGCTGCCGGCCCACCGGCTCGAGCTCATCGATGATCTGCATCGCACGCACTTTCGGTGCGCCGACCAGCGTACCGGCCGGGAACGTGGCCGCAAACAGATCGAAAGCGTCCTGGCCCGCCCTCAAGGTGCCGTTGACGCCGCTGACGATGTGCATGATGTGGCTGTAACGCTCGATCACCCGGTAGGGACTCACCCGCACCGAGCCCGCGGCGGCCACACGGCCCAAGTCGTTGCGCGCCAGATCGACCAGCATGACGTGCTCTGCGTTTTCCTTCGGGTCGGCCAGCAGTTCCGCTTCCAGTTCCGCATCGCGGGCAGCATCGGCGCCGCGCGGCCGCGACCCCGCAATCGGCCGCAGCTGCGCGTGCCCGTCGTGCGATCTGACCAACGCCTCCGGCGAAGAGCCCACCACGGTAATGTCGCCCAGCTCGCAAAAATACATGTAGGGCGACGGATTCAGCAGCCGCAGCGCACGGTACACCTCGAACGGCGAGAGCGTATGGCGACCCTCGAAACGCGACGCCAGCACGAGCTGATATACATCACCGGAGGCGATGTATTCCTGGGCGCGCCGCACTCCGTGCGCGTGCGCCGCCGCCGACAGCGAGGCTGTGGCGGGTGAAAAACGGCGCCGCTCCGCACCCGCAGGTACGATGAGCGGCACCGCACCTCGCAGCGCCTGTACCACTTCGCGCCGCAGGCTCTGGCGTTCCGCCTCGCTGCCGTCGTGCAGCAGCGCCACGCCGCGCGTCAAATGGTCGAACACCAGCAGCGAACGGGGGGCGACGTAGTGGGCGTGCGGGGTTTCCGTGGCGTCGAGACTGCGTCCGGGTAGGTCCTCGAAGTAGCGCACGACATCGTAGGCCGTATAGCCGACCAGGCCGCCGGAGAGCGGCACGCCGGGGATGTCCGGCTTCGGTTGCGGTGCGCGCGCCAGAGCGCCACGCAACGCGTTGAGGAACTCCTCCTTCGATCGGGGCCGCGCGGTGCGCACGCCGCCGACATCGATCCCCGCGCGGTCCAGCCGGACTTCGAGGCACTCGCCGAAGCCGATGAAGGAGTAGCGCGCCAAGCGCTCGCCGCCCTCGACGCTTTCGAGCAAGAACCGCGGCTTGAAAGGCGCAAGCTTAAGATAGGCCGATACCGGCGTATCCAGATCGGCGGCGATATCGAACGGTGGCTTCATGAATTCTCGAGCAAAACTTGGAGGCAACAAAAAACCCACGACCGCTTTGGGCGGAGATGGGTTCTGGGTTCGTCGAAACTAGGGAAACTTAAGCGGCCAGCGCCCACTCCTCAAGGGGATGTGCGCCACCACCAGCGGATGGCGAATTCTTCGGCTGGCTGGCCAATGGATGCGATGGACATCCGTTAAGTATCGCCGCCCCGAGCGCCCAGCGTCAAGGGGCGGCAGCGCCTCGAGGGGCGTCGACAGCGGCTTCGAGGCTTTTCTTGAACTGCCGCGCGAGTTCGATGAACCGCGGCGTGAGCCCCACGTCCTCGTAAACCGGATCCCCCTGGTCATCGTGCGCTATGATCTTCGGGCCCCGCTCATAGGGCATGGCGGCGGCCACCTCGTCGAGTGCGGCATGCAGCAAGTCGGTGATGAAGTCTTCGATTTGCCGGCCGGGAAACAGCGCCGCCAAGGCGTGCAGCCGCG
The DNA here is from genome assembly GCA_030799355.1 of Pseudomonadota bacterium. GTDB lineage: Bacteria > Pseudomonadota > Gammaproteobacteria > Steroidobacterales > Steroidobacteraceae > Bog-1198. The sequence continues at coordinate 4,123 of JALYHP010000018.1, read as the reverse complement.
AGGCGTCCTCCAACGGCAGGCGAACCGCGTATTCTCTGGCCGTCCTCACCGGAGCTGCTTCTTTCTTCCAACGATCGAGCAAGGGCTTGAATTTCACGACTACTCCGCCATACGGGTGAGGTACCGCCATTATAGACCCGGCCGCACGGGTGGCCGCCCGACGCGCGTCACAGAGGACGATATCTTGAACGGCGAACTTGGCAGCGAGGAGCGCAACTGGGCGATGGCCGCGCATCTGTGCGGACTGTTGTGGCTGGCGGGCGGAACAGGCTTGCTATTCGTACCCTTCGGCGCGTTGGTGCTGTTCACGCTCCTGGGCCCCTTCATCATCTGGCGTACCCGCGGGCGGTCCATGCCGTTCGTCGCCGAACAAGCCAAGGAATCGCTCAACTTTCAGATCACGATCATGCTGCTGGGGCTGGTTTTTTTATGCCTCGCCGTGATCTTGATCGGTTTCGTCTTGCTGTGGATCCTCGGCGTGCTGAATGTGGTGCTGGTCATCGTCGCAGCGGTGCAGGTGAGCGACGGCAAACCCTACCGCTACCCCTTCTGTCTGCGCCTGGTGAGATAGCCGCACTTGGCTGCCCATCCCCACGCCGCGGCCGCCGCCGCCGGCAACGGCAACGGCAACGTGCATCGCGCGCTGCTCGATGTGTTCGCCTACAGCCGCCGCGCCTTGCTGCTGGTATGGACCACCAACAAGGCGTTGAGTGTCACCCTCGCGGTGCTCACGCTGGCCGCCGGGATATTGCCGGCCGGCATCGCGTACGTCGGGTCTCTCATCGTCGATGCCGTCATTCACGCCGCGGACCTGCACCGCCGCAGCGGTGCGACGGCGGTCCTCGAGGTCGTGAAATTCGTGGCGCTCGAGGCTCTCTTGGTCGCGGCCACCTCGCTGGCTCAGCGTGGTATCTCGCTGGCGCAGTCGTTGTTGCGCGCGCAGCTCGGACAGCGCGTCAATGTCATGATCCTCGAAAAGGCATTGACCTTGGAGCTGACGCAATTCGAGGATTCGGAGTTCTACGATAAATTGACCCGCGCACGCCGCGAAGCGTCGAGCCGGCCTTTGAGCTTGGTCATGCGCACTTTCGGTTTGCTGCAAAACGCCGTCTCGCTGCTCTCGTTCGGCGGATTGCTGGTGCGATTCTCGCCTTGGGCGGTGGTGCTGTTGGTGCTGGCGGGCCTGCCCGCCTTCATCGCCGAGGCGAAATTCTCCGGCGAAGCGTTTCGGCTGTTCCGCTGGCGCGCGCCCGAAGCACGCATGCAGATCTACCTCGAATCGGTGCTGGCGCGCGAGGATACCGCCAAGGAAGTCAAACTGTTCGAGCTGGGACCGCGCCTGCTCGCCCGGTATCGAGAGATTTTCAACCGCCTGTACCGCGAAGATCGCGATCTGACCGTGCGCCGCGATGCCTGGGGTTTCGGTTTGGGATTGGCGGCCATTTGCGCTCTGTATGGCGGCTACGCCTGGATCGCGGTGCAGACCGTGCGAGGCGCGATGACGGTGGGGCAGATGACCATGTACCTGATGTTGTTCAGGCAGGGGCAGGCTGCGGTGAGCGCCGCGTTGACCGCAGTGAGCGGCTTGTATGAGGACAACCTCTATCTGTCCAATCTGTTCGAGTACCTCGAGCAGCCCGTCGGGCATACCGGAGGCAGCGCCGTCCGCGGTCCCCGGCCGGGCGATGGCATTCGATTCCAACACGTATCCTTCGTCTATCCCGGGGAGGGAACCGCCGCCTTGTCGGACATCGACCTGCACGTCAAGCCGGGCGAAAGCCTGGCGCTGGTGGGCCAGAACGGCTCCGGCAAGACCACGCTCATCAAGCTACTGACCCGCCTGTATCGCCCGACCCGAGGAACCATACTGCTCGACGGTCTGGACCTGGAGCAGTGGCAGGAGACGGCGTTGCGGCAACGGATCGGCGTCATCTTCCAGGATTTCGCGCGCTATCAGATGCTGGTTGGCGAGAACATCGGCGCAGGTGACGTGCGTGCATTCGACGACGAACAGCGCTGGCGGAGCGCCGCGCTGCAAGGTCTGGCGGCCGAATTCGTGGAACAGCTGCCCGCCGGCTACCAGACGCAGCTCGGCAAATGGTTCAAGGACGGCCGTGAACTGTCGGGCGGACAATGGCAGAAGATCGCGCTGGCGCGCGCCTTCATGCGCAACGAAGCGGACATCCTGGTGCTCGACGAACCCACCGCCTCGATCGACGCGGGAGCGGAGGCGGAAGTGTTCGAACATTTCAGGGAATTGACGCGCAACCGCATCGCGATCGTCATTTCGCATCGCTTCTCGACGGTGCGCATGGCGGACCAGATCCTGGTGCTCGAAGAGGGCCGTATCGTGGAACGCGGCAGTCATGAGTCGTTGATGGCGGGTCATGGCCGCTATGCGAATCTATTCACGCTGCAAGCGCGCGGGTATCGTTGAGGATACGAGCGCGGCCGAACTCGAAAACACGTGCGATTGTGCGCGAACTTCCAATTCAGGACCCAGGGGGGAACCCTCTCATGCCTTCATTCGACGTCGTCTCCGAAATCGACACCCACGAGTTGACCAACGCGGTCGACCAAGCCGTGCGCGAGCTCACGCAGCGCTTCGACTTCAAGGGCACCGATTCCAGCTACGAGCTCGACGACACCACCGTCACGATGAGCGCGCCGGCCGACTTTCAGCTGAAACAGATGCTGGAGATCCTGAAACTCAGGATTGCCAAGCGTGGCATCGATATTGCCTGTCTGGAGGTGAAGGATCCGGTGGTGAACCTCGCCGCAGCCAAGCAACTCGTGATTCTCCGGCAGGGAATCGACGCCGACACCGGCAGGAAGGTGACGCGCGCGCTGAAGGACTCGAAGCTCAAGGTGCAGGCGCAAATCCAAGGCGATAAGGTTCGCGTGACCGGCAAAAAGCGCGACGATCTTCAGGATGCCATCGCGCTGCTGCGCAAGACGCCGTTCGATGTGCCGCTGCAATTCAACAATTTCCGGGATTGACCCGTTTCCGCACGCAGGCAGGGCACCGCTTCCACTTCGGAACCGGGCCCAAGCGCCGCGCGCCGACGCAGCCTCAATGTGCGGGCTCGAGGCCCTTGGAATAGATCACCGTGCCGTCCAGCTTCACGATGATGGCGTCGATGTCGTCGATTCGGTTGTAGATTTCCATGGCCTTTTCCGGGCCCAGGACGAATGCGGTCTTCGACAGCCCGTCGGTGCGGATGGCGTACGGTCCGATGATCGTGGCGCTGCGCACCTTGCTGGCCGAGTGCCCGGTTTTTGGATCGATGATGTGGTGATAGCGCACGCCATTCTCTTCGAAGAAACGCTCGTAGTCGCCCGAAGTCGAGATCGCCGCATCGGTGAGCGGTAGGCGCGTGATGACTTCGCCGGGGCCCTTTCTGGGATCCCGGATACCGACTATCCAAGGCTTGCCGAATCGATCGCCGATGATCCTGCTGTCACCGCCGGCGGACACGTAGGCTCTGGTGAAGCCGAGCGATTTGAGGACATCGATTCCCCGGTCCACGGAGTAGCCCTTGGCGATCCCGCCGAGGTCGATGCGCACGCCTTGACGGGAGAACTGAACGGTCTGCCGCTTCGGGTCCAGAAGCACGTGCCGGTAGTCCACAGCCGGCAAGGCCATGCTGATCTGGCCTTCGCTGGGCCGGATCCGTTTGCGGAAATCGTACAGGTAGCCGACGCTGGCATAGGTGATGTCGAACGCACCCTCCGTCAGTACCGAGTATTCCTTGGCCGTGGTCAGAAGATCGAACAGCTCCTTGCTGATCGGCATGGCGCCGTCGGCGGCCTTGGCATTGACCTGCGATACTTCGCTGGTCGGCTTGTAGGTACTCATCGAATCATCGATGTGGCGCATTTCTTCGAGCACGGCCTCGATGCCCGACTCGGCTTTCCCTCGATCATCCGCCCAGATCTCCACCGTGATCCGGGTGCCCATGATGCCGTCCGTCACGCGCCGCACCCATTCTGCGTGTGCCGTAACGGCGGGCAACATCAACAGCGCGAGGTAGGTGGCGCGCAACGAAGAGGGGATCGCGATCTTCAAGGACTTCGCCTGCGAGGTTTCCCTGTACATCTCCCGACTCCTAGCGCGCGCCGC
>JALYHP010000131.1 GCA_030799355.1 Pseudomonadota bacterium | reverse complement strand
GAGAAAACATGACAGAAAGTTTTGCGGAACTGTTCGAACAGAGCATCGCGAGCCAGCGCATTCGTCCTGGCACCATCCTCAACGGATTGATCGTCGAAGTCGGCCAGGACTACGTCATCGTCAACGTCGGATTGAAATCCGAAGCGGTCATCCCGGCGGATCAATTCAAGAACGAGAAAGGCGAGATCGAGGTTGCCGTCGGCGAAACCGTCGAGGTGGCTTTGGACAGTGTCGAGGATGGCTCGGGCGAAACGCGTCTGTCGCGCGAGAAAGCCAAGCGTGCCCGGACCTGGACCCGTCTCGAGACGGCATTCGAGAAACAGGAAATCGTGATCGGCATCATCACCGGCCGCGTCAAGGGAGGCTTCACGGTCGAGATCGACAATGTCCGCGCATTCCTGCCGGGCTCGTTGGTGGACGTGCGTCCGGTACGCGATCCGTCCTATCTCGAAAACAAACCGCTCGAATTCAAGGTCATCAAGCTCGATCAGAAGCGCAACAATGTCGTGGTATCGCGGCGCGCCGTGGTCGAACAAGAATACAGCGCCGAGCGGTCCGCACTGCTCGACAATCTCCAAGAGGGCGCAGCCGTCAAGGGTGTGGTCAAGAACCTCACCGACTATGGCGCGTTCGTGGATTTGGGCGGCATCGATGGATTGCTGCACATCACCGATATGGCCTGGAAGCGCGTCAAGCATCCTTCCGAAGTGGTCAAGGTGGGCGAAGAGATCGACGTGCGCATCCTGAAGTTCGATCGCGAACGTCAACGCGTTTCGTTGGGCCTGAAGCAACTGGGCGCGGACCCGTGGCAGAACATCGCGCGCCGCTATCCGGCCAACACGCGCCTGTTCGGCAAGGTCACCAACATCGCCGATTACGGCTGCTTCGTGGAGATCGAAGAGGGCGTCGAGGGCTTGGTGCACGTGTCGGAAATGGATTGGACCAACAAGAACGTCAATCCCGCCAAAGTCGTGCACGTCGGCCAGGAAGTCGAGGTCATGGTGCTCGACATCGACGAAGAGCGGCGGCGCATCAGCTTGGGCGTCAAGCAATGCAAGGCCAATCCGTGGAAGGACTTCGCGGAGAATTACAACCGCGGCGACAAGGTCAGCGGCCAGATCAAATCGATCACGGATTTCGGCATCTTCATCGGACTCGCCGGTGGGATCGATGGTCTCGTGCATCTGTCGGACATTTCCTGGGACATGCCGGGAGAGGAAGCCGTCCGCAGCTACCAAAAGGCTCAACAAGTCGATGCCATGGTGCTGTCCATCGATCCGGAGCGTGAACGCATCAGCTTAGGGATCAAGCAGCTCGCCAAGGATCCGTTCTCCGCGTACATCGCGGAGCATCCGAAGGGCAGCATCGTCACCGGGGTCGTTCGCGAAGTCGATGCCAAGGGCGCCATCATCGATTTGGGCAATGGCGTCGATGGCCAGTTGCGGGCATCCGAACTGTCGCGTGACCGCGTCGAAGACGCTCGCCTGCTGCTGAAAGTGGGTCAGGATGTCGAGGCGAGGTTTACCGGCGTGGACCGCAAGGGTCGCAGCATTTCGCTGTCGATCAAAGCGAAGGACATTCACGAGGAACAGGAAGCGATGCAGAATTATCGAACCGACTCGCCGACCGGCACCAGCCTGGGAGATCTGTTGAAAGAACAGATCTCCGGTCAGGATTGAGGGACCAAGGCTAAGCGCGGCGGCGCCTTCGCCGCTGCGCTCGCTCTTCAATATGTCCAGTGACGCCCACGGATCGATAATGACGAAATCCGAACTCATTGAGATCATTTCGGCCAAACAACGACATTTGCCGGCGAAAGACGTCGAACTGGCCGTCAAGCAGCTGCTGGAAATCATGAGCGATGCGCTGGCGACCGGCGAGCGCATCGAAATTCGCGGGTTCGGAAGTTTTTCGCTGCATTTCCGACCGCCGCGGCAGGGGCGTAACCCCAAGACCGGAGAAGCCGTGGCCTTGGCCGGCAAGCACGTGCCGCATTTCAAACCCGGCAAGGATCTGCGTGAGCGCGTCAACGACGGTGCGGATCAACCCATACGCGACTAGGCGCCTCGTGCCGGCGCATGAGCCGCATCGGCTCTGCAAGGCAGCGGATCTCGAGGGCCGCCACCGGTAGGCATCATGCCCGAAATTTCCCCGTTGACGTGGGCCGTCGGCATCGCGGCCCTGGTTCTGGGCATTCTTGCCGGACACTTTGGATGGGGTAAGCGCTGGCCGGGGGTTCGCTCCACGCTGCATCCTGACTATCTCGCCGGGCTCGACTATCTCGTGACCGAGCAGCCTGATCGGGCACTCGACATGTTTCTGAAGCTGATGGATGCCGATCCGGACACCATCGAAACTCATTTTTCGTTGGGCTCGCTGTACCGTCGGCGCGGCGAGGTCGAGCGGGCCATCCGCATCCATCAAAATCTGCTCGGGCGCGAGAGGCTCGCGCCCGAGCATCGGGAACAGGCGCTATTCGCCCTCGCGCAGGATTATCTGCGGGCGGGCCTGCTCGATCGCGCGGAAGGACTGTTGCAAGAGGTCAGCGAAGTCCCGCGCTTGCGCGCCGGCGCGCTCGATGCGCTACGCGGGGTGTACGAGCGCCAGCACGAATGGCAGCACGCATTGGAGGTCTGTGGTCTATTGGCGCGCATCGAGGCGGCGCCGCCGAGTCTGGTATCCGCGCACTATCTGTGCGAGCTGGCGGGATCGGCGATCGAGCGGGGTGATGTTGGTCTCGCGCGGGACCGTTTGCGTGCGGCGCGTGCGCGGGTCTCGCGATTCCCGCGGGCGGCCGTGCTGCGCGCGCGGATCGCCGAGCGCGATGGCGATTTGCCGCTGGCGATACGCCTGCTGCGTAGCGCGCTCGATGAAGCGCCGAAGCTGATGCACGAGGAGCTGGCGCATCTACTGCGGCTCGCGGGACCCGGCAGGAGCGATGCCGTGCTGGCCGAATTGGCGGCACGGGCCGAGTCCCTTGGCGCGGACGAATTGAAGCGTTTGGTGTTCGCGGCCATCTGCGCGGGACTCGCGGACGCACCGCCGTTGCGCGCGGCGATCGAGAACGTGGTCGCGCACGATGCGACGCTGCGAGCCGTGTGGTGGTCGGCGGGTCGCCGTGAAGCTCAACCCAGCGGTGCTCCACCCGGTGTTTCACCCGGCGAGGTCGAGGCTTCACCCAGCGATACCCGACGAATTGCGCACGAACTCGGTGCATTGCTCGCGAACGCCGAGAAATATCGTTGCAGCGAATGCGGCTTCGCCGCGCGCAGCCTGTATTGGCAGTGCCCGGCCTGCCATGCATGGGATAGCTTTGAGCCGTACGCGATCGTTAAACTCGGCTGAAATTCCGTTATCATTCGGCCATGCCACACAAAGTCATTCGAACCGCCGTGTTTCCCGTCGCCGGACGAGGCACGAGATTCCTGCCGGTCACCAAGGCCAGTCCGAAGGAAATGCTGCCCATCGTCGACAAGCCGCTCATCCAATACGCGGTCGATGAAGCGCTGTCTGCCGGTGCCGACACGCTGGTGTTCATCACCGGTAGCTCGAAGAGAGCCATCGAAGATCACTTCGATAGCGATCCGGAGCTCGAAGCCGTGCTGCAAGCACAAGGTAAACACGAATTATTGGATGCGCTGCACGGCATTCTGCCGAGTTGGGCGTCGTGCATCTACATCCGGCAACCGGCACCGCTCGGCCTGGGCCATGCGGTGTTATGCGCGCGGCCGGTGGTGGGAGAGGCCCCGTTCATGGTTCACCTCGCGGACGACTTGATCGATGCGCAAATACCCTGCCTGAAACAAATGGCCGAGGTCCATGCGGAACACGGCGGCAGCGTACTCGGCGTGCAGACCGTGCCCCGGCAGGACACGGATAAGTACGGCATCGTGTCGGTGGAGGACGAGGTTTCCCCCCGAGTTCACAAAATTTCTCACATCGTCGAAAAGCCAAAGCCCGACAAAGCCTCCTCCACCCTGGCGGTGGTCGGCCGATATCTGCTGTCGGCTTCGATATTCGAGGATTTGGCGAAGCTCGGCAGGGGTGCCGGAGATGAGATTCAACTCACCGATGGGATCGCGCGGCTGATGGAACGAGAGTCGGTGTATGCCTTCGAATTCGCGGGCAAGCGCTACGATTGCGGCAGCAAGCTCGGCTACCTACAGGCGACGGTGGAGTATGGACTCAAGCATCCGAGCCTCGGCCCCGACTTTGCCGCGTATTTGAAAAGTTTCGCGGTCGTCCGCTAACGCCGGCGCGCGACAACGCGCACCGAACACGCACGCGAAACGCCCGGTGACGGCCGGCAGCGCACGGCCAATCTCACGTCAGTGGAGCCGGCCGGCGCGTGCTACCGCAAGCCGACCTGCACACCGAGCGCTCAGCGTAGCCGGCGCACCCTCGGCGCTGCGCTCCTCGGCACGCAGCGGCGCATCCCGGCGCGTAACGAGCCGTTGGAACTCGAAGCGCTCGGCAGGCACCGTGTCAGCTGCTACCGACATCCGGACGAGTCCGCGTAGCGGGGCTGCCGTCTTGCATATGGCATTGCCTGGGGTATAACAGCGCCAGGGTGATCATCAATCGGTTCAGAATGCGCAGGGGGTCCCTATGGGCGCGCTGACGAACGATAAGAGGTTTTGGGCTTGGGCCGGTGCCGCGGCTACCCTTACCAAGGCGAATACGGCGGAGCCGCTCGAGCGACGCCACGGAGTCCGCAGCCTCATCGCGGATCCCCGGGAATTTCGCGAAAAATTCAACGCCCGACCGTTCCTGTTTCACCACACCCTGGCCCACACCGGCCTGTTCGAGCTGCCGCGCTTGGCACGGGTAGCGGAACGACTGCTGGCCCGAGGCGAACTCCAGAAGTTCATCTCACGAAGCGGTAAATCCGCCTTGGCGGATGCGAAATTCAAGGCCATGCCGCTGCAGGAAAGGCTGGCCGAGACCGTGCGCCAATTGGCGGGCGCGCATACCTGGCTGAAACTCTCGAGCGTGCACACCATCGACCCAGAATATGATGAGCTCTTGCGGCACGTGCTGCGTGAAATCGAAGGGCTGTCGGGCCAGCCCTTGCGGCGTGCGATCAGCTGGTCGGGGCTCACGATCTTTTTGGCCTCGCCGCACATCACGACGCCCTACCACATCGACCACGAGTCGAATTTCCTGTTCCAAATCAGCGGTTCCAAGGATTTGAGCTTACACAATCCGGGGGAGCGGGACATCGTGCCGGAATACGAGCTCGAACGCTTCTACACGGGCGACTTCGAGGCGGCGCAGTATCGGCCGCAATTACAGAGCCGCGCCACGGTGTTCCGCCTGGTACCGGGTGCGGTGGTGCATCATCCACCGCTGGCCCCGCATTGGGTACAGAACGGAGCGGAGATTTCGATCAGTGTCAGCATCGGCTTTTGCCTGCGGCCCCTCGACCGGCGCGCGCGCGTCTACCAGGTCAATCATTACCTGCGCCGTTTCGGATGGGAGCCGCAGCCGCCGGGCCGATCGACCCTGATCGATGGGCTGAAAATGGGGGGCATCGGGCTGGTATCGAAATGGAACCCCAGCACGCCCGATGAGATCCTGTTCTCGGGACTGAAGCGGCTGACAGCGCCGACCCGCGCGGCGCGGCGCTGGATCCGATCCTGGCGTCCCGATCATCAGGAGCCTTCTCGGTAGTCCGTGCCGCGAGCGCGGCCGGTTTTTCTCGGTCGAGCTGACGCGGTTGGGCCGAGACTCCGCCTGCGCCCGCTCGGCCGTGCGCCGGCGGGCCGCGCCGCCCCTCGTCAGTGAAAGCGCCCTCGTTGTTGCTGGCTGCGCCCGCCCGACCCAGGCCGCCGCGTGTCGCGCCGATCCGAGCCACGATTGCCATGGGAATTGCCGGAGTGGTGAGCCGGACGGCCCTGTGACGGTGCCCCGTGACCCGGCCTGTCGCCGCCCGAACGATGGCCCTGTCCCGCCGGTTGCGGCGCCGATTCCAGGATGGCGAAGACCGGGGTCTGTACGACGGGGATGCTGCGCCGGAGCACGCGTTCGATGTCGCGCAGCAATCCCGTTTCGTCGCTGGAGACCAGCGATACGGCTTCGCCGGCGGCGCCCGCGCGGCCGGTGCGGCCGATGCGGTGTACGTAGTCTTCGGGAACGTTGGGCAATTCGTAGTTGACCACCTGCGGCAGCTCTTTGATGTCGAGTCCGCGCGCCGCGACTTCGGTCGCCACCAAGGCCGTCACTTGTCCGCGCTTGAACATGTCGAGCGCTTTGACGCGCGCTGCCTGACTCTTGTTGCCATGGATCGCGGCGGCCTTGATGCCCGCGCCTTCCAGCTGTTGGGTGAGGCGGTTGGCGCCATGCTTGGTGCGCGTGAAAATCAGCACTTGATGCCATTGGCCCTGTTGGATCAGATGCACCAGCAAGTGGCGCTTCTGCTCCTTCTGCACCCGATAGGCGCATTGCTCCACGAGCTCGATGGGGGCATTTCGCGGCGCAACCTGGATGGACAGTGGGTCGTGCAACAGCCGTTCGGCAAGCGCTCGGATATCGTCCGAATAGGTGGCGGAGAACAGCAGGTTCTGGCGCTTCTGCGGCAGCAGGCGAATGATCTTGCGGATGTCATTGATGAAGCCCATGTCGAGCATGCGATCGGCTTCATCGAGCACCAGCACCTGGACTTTCGACAGATCGACCGCGCGTTGCTGCGCGAGATCGAGCAACCGTCCGGGAGTGGCGACCAGGACATCGCAGCCGCTGCGCAGGTTGCTGATCTGCGGGTTGATGCTCACGCCGCCAAACACCTGGTAGGTATGCAGCTGCAAATACTTGCCATAGTCTCGAGCACTCTGAGCCACTTGCGCGGCCAGCTCCCGGGTCGGAGTCAGCACCAAGGCGCGCGGCGCGCGGCTGGTGCCGTGACTCGTGTCGGCCGCCAGGCGTTGCAGGATGGGCAGGACGAAGCCGGCTGTCTTGCCGGTGCCGGTTTGGGCACCCGCCAACACGTCGCGGCCCGAGAGCACGGCGGGAATGGCCTGTACTTGGATGGGCGAGGGTGTGTCGTAGCCCTTATCGGTGACAGCACGCAGCAATTCGGGCAACAGCCCGAGATCGGAAAATGACATTGATTATTATCCTTGGAAAGAAACGTGGACTCGCACGACAGACTTTTGAAGTTCTGCAGCGGTCAGCAGCGAGGGGGGTAAGTAAACGAGTGCGTCGAGGACGGACCGCGAGCTAAAGGCGGCACTGACCGAGCGCCGACCTGGATTAGCCGCGCGCATCATAGCGCATGGCGCCCGTTCCGTCCAGTTACCGTTGCGCCGCGCACCGCCGGGATCACGCACCCGGCGAATGGAGCGGGTCAGCTAATCGCCGGCCTCGGAGCACTCGCGGGTGCGGCCGCTTGGCCTTACCATCCGCTGGCGGCGGTCCGCCGCGATGGTTGGAGCTTCACCGTGTTCGGCTTCTTCGAAAGATTGGTCGCTCCATATCCGGATACTGCGCCGGCCCAACTCCCGCAGACATTCTTTGCCTTTCTCTGGGCCTGCGCGCGGGGCACCCGGCGCTACATTGCGGCGATGACGCTGGCCACGGCCGTGATCGGCGCGTTCGAAGCCTTGCTGTTCAGCATGCTCGGCCACGTGGTCGATTGGCTCGCCAAGGTCGAGCCGGCGCGATTGTGGTCCGAGCAGCGCACGCACCTCATCCTGTTGGCGGCCATCCTCGTCGGCAGCAGCGTGCTGATCGCGCTACAGAGCCTGCTCAAGCAACAGGCGCTCGCCGGCAATTTTGCCATGCGGTTGCGCTGGGAATTCCATCGCAACATGCTCGCCCAGAGCTTGAGCTTCTATCAGGACGAATTCGCCGGCCGGGTCGCGGCGAAGGTCATGCAGACGGCGCTCGCGGTGCGCGACACCTGGATGATACTCGCCGACATCGTGGTGTTCGTGGTGATTTACTTCGTCACCATCGTGCTGGTCGCCGGCAGTTTCGATGCGTGGCTGCTGGCACCGTTTATCGGGTGGCTCACGGCCTATTCGCTCGCGGTGGCCTATTACGTGCCGCGCCTGGGCGCAGTGGCCAAAGCGCAGGCCGATGCGCGCTCGCTCATGACGGGGCGCATCACGGATGCCTACACCAACATCACCACCGTGAAATTGTTCTCGCATACTCAGCGAGAGGCCTCGTACGTGCAGAGCGCGATGGCCGAGTTCCTCCGCACCGTCTATCGGCAGATGCGCATGGTGACGGGTTTCGAGATCGTCAATCACGTGCTCAGCATGGGCTTGATCGCGAGCACCGCCGGCGTCGCGCTGTGGCTGTGGAGCCGAGGCCAAGTCGGGGTGGGCGCGGTTGCGGCGGCCACCGCCATGGCGCTGCGCCTGAACGGAATCTCGCACTGGGTCATGTGGGAAATGGCATCGCTGTTCGAGCAGATCGGCACCGTGCAGGATGGCATCAGCACGCTCACGCGGCGGCGCACGGTGCTCGACCGGCCGGATGCAAAACGACTTCAGGTCACGCGCGGCGAGATCCGCTTCGATCAGGTGTCCTTCAATTACGGCGCCGCGCATGCCGGAGCCCATCGTGTGATCGACCGGCTCAACCTGCACATCCAGCCGGGCGAAAAAATCGGTCTGGTGGGGCGCTCGGGCGCCGGCAAGAGCACCATCGTGAATCTGTTGCTGCGGTTCTACGACATCCCCGAGGGCCGGGTGCTCATCGACGGCCAGGACATCGCTCGCGTGACGCAGGACAGCTTGCGCGCGCAGATCGGCATGGTGACGCAGGACACGTCCTTGCTGCATCGCTCGGTCAGCGACAACATCCGCTACGGCCGGCCGGACGCCGGCGACACGGAGATGGTGGCGGCGGCGAAGCGCGCGGAGGCCCATGACTTCATCGTCACGCTGAGCGATGCCGCGGGCCGCACGGGCTATGAGGCTCACGTCGGCGAGCGCGGGGTGAAGCTCAGCGGCGGTCAACGGCAGCGAATCGCGATCGCCCGGGTGATGCTGAAGGACGCGCCCATCCTGCTGCTCGATGAGGCCACCAGCGCGCTCGACAGCGAGGTCGAAGCCGCCATCCAGCAAAGCCTGTATCGACTCATGGAGGGCAAGACCGTGGTGGCCATCGCGCATCGCTTGTCGACCATCGCTGCCATGGACCGGTTGATCGTGCTCGATAAGGGCCGCATCGTCGAGCAGGGCGATCACCGTTGGCTACTCGCCAAGGGGGGCCTGTACGCGCGGCTGTGGGCTCATCAAAGCGGCGGCTTCCTTGCGGCGGAATTGGACGAGGCAGACGCCACGGCGGCGCGGGCGGCGGCAGCGCCCTGAGTTGCGCAGCAGCGCCGACACGGAGTCGCCCGCCGCCACGCCGTGCCGACTCCGTGAGTTGGCCGCCGCCGTGCCGTGCCGTGGCAACCTCGAGCGGCGGCCGCGCCGTGAGCCGCGCCAGCGCCGAGTTGGCTGCCGCGCCGCCCGGCCGCCGCGCTATACGGGCGCGGCTTTGAGGTATTCGCGCCAGCCGCCGTAGCCGCTGATGTCGGTGGCCCCCCGGGCGGCATAGCCCTCGCAGATGAAGCCGGGCACCCAGTCGCCCGAGGCGAGCTCGATCTTGCCCACGCCCAGGGGCGCGGGAATGGCAGCGACGAAGGAACCGACCTGTTCGGTGGGCAGCGCCCACACTTCGAGCGCGATGGCGGCACCGTCCGCATCGACGCGAATCATCCCGGGCCGGCGCGGCGGTCCGCCGGGCAGCGCGAACAAGCGATACCGGGCGGCGCTCGAGGTGGCCTCCAACCGATAAGCGCCGCGATCGCGCAATTGATGATTGAGCGGCAGCCCCTGCATGTGAGCACCGCACACCGCCATGGCGACATATCCCTGCCGCAGGCGCCGGCGCGGCGCGACGGGGTCCGAGGGTGCCGGCACTGGCGTCGCCAGCGCACCCACCGTCGCGACCAGTGACGCATGCAACCGTCCCGCCACCTCGAGTAATGCGTGGTCGGTACCGCGAGGGCCGACCAGGGTAACCCCGAACGGCATGCCGTCGGCGCGAAAGCCCGCGGGCACGGCGACGCCGGCGAGATCGAGCAGGTTCATGAAATTGGTATAGAAGCCCAGATTCGCGTTCAATCGCACCGGATCCGCGGCCACCTCGGCAAGGCGATAAATGGTTCCGGCCGTGGGAGTGAACAGCATGTCGACTTGCGACCACGCGGCTTCGCTCAGCCGCTCGAGTTCCTTGAGTTTGTATGCGCCTTGAAAGGCGGCGACCGCGGTCGGGTGTTTTCCGGCCTCGATGATCTGGCGCGTCACCGGATGAACGGCCGCCGGATGGGCGTCGATGAACGAGCCCACCGCCGCGTACCGCTCGGCCACCCACGGCCCGTCGTACAACAGGCGCGCGGCGTCGAGAAACGGAGCGAAGTCGATTTCGACCGCGCTGCCGCCGAGCTCTTGGAGCCGCCGCACGGCGAGGCCGAACAGTCGGCGATAGTCATCGTCACCGAAGAATCGCAGCTGATCCGGCCGCGGTACACCGAAGCGCAGCCCCGCGAACGCTCGGTCGCCGACTCGGCGCGAATAGGGATCCGCGCCGTCCAACCCTTCGCTAACGTCGAGTACCGCGGCCGCGTCCTCGGTACTCAGAGCGAATATCGATATGCAATCGAGCGACCGGCATGCCGGTACCACGCCGCGAGTGCTCAAGCGGCCAAGGCTGGGTTTCAGTCCGACGATGTTGTTGAACGCAGCGGGCACGCGGCCCGATCCCGCCGTGTCCGTACCGAGCGAAAAACTCGCCAGACCGATGGCGACCGCCACCGCCGAACCGGAGCTGGAGCCGCCCGAGACGTAGTCCGGGTCGAAGCCGTTACCACAGGCGCCGTAGGGGGAGCGCGCGCCGACCAAGCCGGTTGCAAACTGATCCAGGTTGGTTTTGCCGAGCGGAATGGCGCCGGCATCGATGAGCCTTTGCACCACGGGCGCGGAATGCGTCGGCGTGTAGGCAAAGCTCGGGCAGCCGGCGGTGGTGGGCACTCCGGCCAAGTCGATGTTGTCCTTCACCACGAACGGAATTCCGTACAACGGCAACGCCTCGATCGCGTTCGGATCCAATGCATCGACGTAAGCCATGACTTGGTCGCGGTTCAGGCGAGTGATCCATATATGGCGCGTGTCGGCCGCCGCGGATCGTTCGAGCAAGCGCTCCATGAGCTCGTGGGGCGTCTGACGTCCCACGCGGTAGCTCTGCAGAAGATGCGCGATGAGGAGGTTGCCGGGGTCGGACTCGGCGGGGCTGGACGTGTCGGGGCTGGAACTATCGGCGTTGGACATGGCGCCATGATAAATCGCGGCAGTTACGCGCGCTGGTCCGAATTGCGCGCTCCTATGGGGCGCATCTCGACGCGCATGCGCCGACACGGTGCGAAGAGGAAGCTGCGACGCGCGCCGCCTGTCCATGCGCGCGTATGCCGCCGTATTCGTGGGATACAGACGCGAGATTTGTTACTATGAAATCAATGTGCGTCTAGGGTTCCGGTCTGCTCGGCAGGCGTCTGGTCCGAGAGAGGCAGTCCTCGTCCAATCGAGGATACACGGCGGGACAAAAGCCCGGGAGATCTGTCGAGGAGCCGCTGCGTCCTCGGGATGTCCTCCGCCTATGGGAAAGATCCCGAATCCAACGAATTCTCCTTGAGTGAAGTAGGTGGACCGCCTAGGCGGCACCGCGCAGGTGGTGTCCGGTCGGGCCGCGCATGTGAGGCCCGCCAGGAGGCCGTGCCGCGCGCGGGCCGCCGTGTACAGGAGAGGATTCGTATGACCGACACTAGCAGCGAGCACGGCATCGACTACCAGACCGCCATCGAGGGCGGCAAGCATTGGTCGCTCGAGGTGCGCGGCGGCACATTGCTGCGCCTGACCGATGTCGAGGGCGGCGCCAATGTCGGTATGCTGTTCTACAACCCACGGATGCTGCTCGAGCGCTACAACGCGCCGGACACGCTCAAGTGTCAGCACACGTTCAAGCTGACCAAGGGTCATTGCCTGTACTCGGACATGGGACGGATATTCTGTTCCATCGTCGAGGATACCAACGGTTGGCACGACACGGTGTGCGGAAACTCGACCAAGACATCGGTGGCGGCGCGCTGGGGCGAAAGGAGCTACCAGACCTACCGCAATGAGTGGACGCAGAACGGACATGACGCGTTCCTGGTCGAAGCGGGCAAGTATGGACTGGGCCGCCGCGACCTCGCGGCCAACGTCAATTGGTTCAGCAAGGTCGCAGTGGCCGATGACGGCGCAATGACCTTCGACGTCGCGAACGGCAAGCCAGAAACTTTCGTCGAGTTGCGCTTCGAGATGGATACGCTGGTGCTGTTGCATACGTGTCCACATCCGTTGAACCCAGCGGTCGAGTATCCGCGAAAACCGGTGAAAATCACCTTGAGTAAGGGACCGCCCGTTGCCGCCGACGATTTCTGCAAGAACTCCCGGCCCGAAAACAGGCGCGGCTTCGCGAACACCGATTTGTACCGCGGCTGCGGTTGCGATCCGCAAGGGGTTCGAGCGCCATGAAACGTACCAGCGAGCTGCTTGCGGGCGAGGCGTTGTTCCGCCACGTCATCCCGGCCGGCAACTATTGGGTCGATACGCTGCGCCGTGGGCAGCGCCTGCGGATCGTCGATCTCGAGGGTAATCAGGCGGCCGATACGTTGTTCTACAACGCAGCGGATATTGCCGACCGCTACAGCGCCGTGGATACCATTCGCGAGCAGGGCAATGTGTACCTGAGCTGCGGGTCGAAGTTGTTGTCGACCTCGGGCAACGTTTTGGCGGAAATCGTCGCCGACACGGTGGGCCGGCACGATACCCTGGGCGGCGCATGCGCATCGGAATCCAATACCGTGCGCTATGCCCTGGAGAAGAGGACCATGCATTCGTGCCGCGACAGCTGGCTGCTGGCGCTTGCGCAGCATGAGGCGCTGGGAATGACCAAGCGCGATCTGACCCACAACATCAATTTCTTCATGAACGTACCGGTCACGCCGGACGGCGGTCTGACCTTCGCCGATGGCCTGAGTGGGCCCGGGGAATATGTGGAGATGCGGGCCGCGATGGATATCATCGTGCTCATCTCCAATTGTCCGCAGCTCAACAATCCGTGCAACGCCTACAATCCCACGCCGCTCGAAGTGCTCATCTGGGACGCCGGTGTTCGATAAGGTTCTCATCGCCAATCGCGGCGAAATCGCCGGGCGCATCCTACGCACGCTCGAGCGCCTCGACGTCCGTTCCGTCGCGGTGTACTCCGATGCCGACAAATATTCGCCGCATGTCACCCGTGCCGACGAAGCCGTGTGCATCGGGCCGGGAGCGTCCGTCCACAGCTATTTGAACCAGGAACGGCTGCTGGCCGCCGCGCGCGCCAGCGGCGCCGGCGCCATTCATCCCGGGTATGGATTCTTGAGCGAGAATGCCGAGTTCGCGGAAGCCTGCGCCGCGGCCGGCATCGTGTTCGTCGGACCAACCCCCGCGCAGATGCGCAGCTTCGGGCTCAAGCATATGGCGCGCGAATTGGCCGCCGCCAACGGCGTTGCGTTGCTGCCGGGCAGCGACTTGCTGGCCGACCTCGCGGCCGCCCGCCGCGAGGCCGCGCGCATCGGCTATCCGGTGATGCTGAAGAGTACCGCCGGCGGCGGCGGCATCGGCATGCAGCTGGTGCGCGGCGATGCGCAACTCGATGCGGCGTTCGCCGCGGTCGAGCGGCTCGCGACGAAAAATTTCAGCCGCGGCGGAATCTTCCTCGAAAAATACATCGAGCGGGCACGGCACATCGAGGTGCAGATTTTTGGCGATGGAGCGGGCACGGTGGTGGCGCTCGGCGAGCGCGACTGCTCGACCCAGCGGCGCCACCAGAAAATCATCGAGGAGACACCCGCGCCCGGATTGCCCGATGCAACGCGCGCACGCCTGCATGAATCCGCGGTGCGACTGGCGCGGTCGGTCAACTATCAGTCCGCCGGTACGGTCGAGTATGTATACGATGTGAGCAGCGGCGAGTTTTATTTTCTCGAGGTCAACACCCGGCTGCAAGTGGAACACGGCGTGACCGAGGAGGTGCTCGGCATCGACCTGGTCGAATGGATGCTGCGGCAGGCGGCCGGTGAGAGTGTCGATCTGCGCGTGCCGGCGCCGCGCGGCGCCGCCATCCAGGCGCGCCTCTACGCCGAAGATCCCGCGCGGCAGTTTCGCCCCTCGTCCGGGCTGGTGACGCGGGCGAGCTTTCCCGAGGATGTGCGCATCGAGACGTGGATAGCCGACGGCACCGAGGTGACGCCGCTGTACGATCCGCTGCTCGCGAAGATCATTACCGTGGGCGAGGACCGCGCGGACGCGTTGCGCAAATTGCGCGGCGCGCTGGCCGATACGGTGGTCTCGGGCATCGAGACCAACCTGGAGTATCTGCGATGCTTGATCGCGGATCCGCTGTTCGCGGACGGGCAGATGACCACGCGCGCGTTGGAAGCGTTCGCCTTCACCCCGCGTCGCATCGAAGTGGTGGCGGGCGGCACGCAAACCACTATTCAGGATCATCCGGGACGCATCGGCTACTGGAACGTCGGTGTGCCGCCGTCGGGACCCATGGACGATGTGTCGTTTCGGCTCGTCAATCGTGCGGTGGGTAACCGGCCGGCGGCCGCGGCGCTCGAGATCACGGTGTCGGGGCCGACGCTCAAGTTCGATGCGCACGCACTCATCTGTCTCGGCGGTGCCGCGATGGCCGCGACCCTGGAGGGCGAACCTATGCCCTTTTGGGTTCCCGTCGAGGTTCGCGCAGGGCAGGTGCTGCGCATCGGCAATGTCACGGCGGCCGGCTGCCGTGCCTATCTCGCGGTTCGCGGCGGCTTCGATGTACCCGAGTATCTCGGCAGCCGAGCGACCTTCACGCTCGGCAAATTCGGCGGACACGGCGGTCGTGCGCTCGCGGCGGGCGACACCTTGCATCTGGGACCCGTGGAAGCGGCGGGCGGCGAAGGCCCCGGCGAGCCGTGCGCCATCCCTGCGCAATGCCTGCCGAAGTTCACTCATGATTGGGAACTTGGCGTGCTGTACGGTCCGCATGGCGCGCCCGATTACTTTACCGAAGCCGACATCGAAGCGTTCTTTTCGCAAAGCTGGGAAGTCCATTACAACTCGAACCGCACCGGCGTGCGCTTGATCGGACCGAAGCCGACATGGGCGCGCGCCGACGGTGGCGAGGCCGGATTGCATCCCTCCAACATTCATGACAACGCCTATGCCGTGGGCACCGTGGATTTCACTGGCGACATGCCGGTCATCCTGGGTCCGGACGGACCCTCGCTGGGCGGTTTCGTCTGCCCGGCGACAGTCGTGAAGGCGGAGTTGTGGAAACTTGGCCAGTTGCGGCCAAACGATCGGATCCGCTTCAAGCGATTGACACCCGACGACGCTTTGGCATCGGACCGGGCGCAAGAACTCATGTTCGAGGGGTTGCGCAAGACCACTGCCGCACCGGCGGCGATGGCGTCGCGCGCAGCGATGGCTGAGTTCGCCTCGCCGCATGGTGCCACGGCTGCCGGCCCTGCCCCGGCACATGGCGTTTCTGCAGCATCTGCACCTGCCCCGGCGCAGGGTGCCGCGGTCGCCGACCCCGCCCCGGCACATCGCGCTGCGGCAGCGCCAACGAGTGGTCCGGCGCGCAACGGACCGGATGCACCCATTCTCGCGGGCCGGCCCGCGCGCGCTGCCGCGCCCGCCGTGGTCTACCGCCGCGCCGGCGACAAGTACATGCTGATCGAATATGGCCCGCCGGTGCTCGATCTGGAATTGCGGCTCAGAGTGCACGCGCTGACGTCATGGCTCGAGGCGGCGCGCCTTCCCGGCATCATCGAACTGACGCCCGGAATCCGCTCGCTGCAGGTCCATTACGAGAGCCGCGTGCTGCCGCTCGGTCGCTTGCTGGACGTGCTCGCGCAGGCGGAGGAGTCGTTGGTTGCCATCGAGGACATGTCGATCGCGACGCGAATCGTACGTCTGCCTCTGTCCTGGGACGACGATGCGACGCAAGTGGCGATCGCGAAATACATGCAGTCCGTGCGTGCCGACGCGCCGTGGTGTCCGAGCAATATCGAGTTCATCCGGCGTGTCAACGGCCTGGACAGCATCGACGATGTGAAACGCACCGTGTTCGACGCCAGCTACCTGGTGTTGGGATTGGGGGATGTTTACTTGGGGGCGCCGGTGACCACACCCATCGATCCGCGTCACCGCTTGGTCACCACTAAATACAATCCGGCCAGAACCTGGACGCCGGAGAATGCCGTGGGAATCGGCGGCGCGTATCTCTGCGTGTACGGCATGGAGGGGCCTGGCGGCTACCAGTTCGTCGGCCGGACTTGCCAGATGTGGAACACCTACCATGTCACGAAGGAGTTCCAGCCGACAAAGCCGTGGTTGTTGCGCTTCTTCGACCAGATTCGCTTCTATCCGGTCAGCGGCGCGGAACTGCTGCAATTTCGCGACGACTTTCTGCACGGGCGCGTGCAACTCGGCATCAGCGAGGAAACGTTTCGCCTCAAGGACTATCGCAGGTTTCTCGAGCACAACGCCGTCGACATCGCGGCCCATAAGGCGCGCCAGCAAGCCGCCTTCGACGCGGAGCGGCAGCGCTGGGAAGCCAGCGGGCAGATCGGCTATGCCGCGGACTTGCCTGCGCCGCAGGATGACACCGAGGCGGAGGAGCTTCAACCGGGCCACGTTGCCGTGGCGAGCCCCGTATCGGGGAACGTATGGAAAATCACCGCGGTCTGTGGCCAGGCCGTCAAGGCCGGTGACAGCCTGGTGATGGTCGAATCGATGAAGATGGAGTTACCGGTGACCGCGCCCGCGGACGGTGTGGTGATTCAGGTGCGCTGCGCGGAAGGCCGCGCGGTGTCGGTGGGGCAGACGCTCGTAGTGTTGGGGGGATGACAATGACGATGCAATCGATGACGATGCGATCGGTGACGATGCGCACCGGGACGCTGCAATCGAAGGTGCCGCACCCGGTATCGATGCGTTCGGTGACGCGCTCACTGACGAATCGGTGGGAGGCGATGCGGCTCATGGCGATGCGGCCCATGGCGATGCGATCGATGGCACGCCCGGCATCGATGCAGTCCGTGACGAATCGGTCGAAGACGATCTTGTGGGGCCTGTGTCTGTCGGTACTCGCCATGTGCGGCAGTGCGATGCGGCCGGCGTATGCGGCGGCAACCGAGAAAACTTCGTTCAACGTCGCCTGGAGCATCTATGTGGGCTGGATGCCGTGGGATTATGCGGATCAAAGCGGGATTTTGAAGAAATGGGCCGGCAAGTACGGCATCAAGATCAAATTGACCCAAATCAACGACTACGTGGAATCCATCAATCAATACACCGCGGGTCAGTTCGATGCCTGCGCGATGACGAATATGGACATGTTCACCATCCCGGCCGCCGGCGGAGTCGATTCGACGGCGGTGATCGTCGGCGACTTCTCCAACGGCAATGACGGCGTGGTCTTGAAAGGCAAGGGCAAGAAGCTCGAGGACATCAAGGGGCAAAAGGTCAATCTGGTGGAACTGTCCGTATCGCACTACTTGCTGGTACGCGGTTTGACCGGCGTGGGCCTGCGCGAACGGGATGTGAAGATCGTCAACACGTCCGATGCCGACGTGGTGGCGGCCTTCTCGACACCGGCCAGTACCGCCGCGGTGGCCTGGAAGCCGCAATTGAGCGCCATCCTGGCCATGCCCAATGCCCAGCTGGTGTTCGACTCGAGCCGGATACCCGGCGAGATCCTGGATCTCATGGTCGTCAACACGGCGACCCTTGCCGCCAACCCCAAGCTCGGCAAGGCATTGGTCGGCGCATGGTACGAGACCTTGGGCATGATGCTCAAGGATGACGCCGCCGCAAAAGCTGCCCGGACCGCCATGGCCAAGGCCTCGGGAACCGATCTTGCCGGGTTCGCGAGCCAATTGGCGACCACCCATTTGTTCGCGACCCCCGCCGATGCCTATCAATTCGTCACCGGCGAGAACATCATCAAGAACATGGATCTGGTGCGCCACTTTTCCTTCGACCACGGCATCCTGGGGCAGGGCGCGGCCTCCGCCGATGCGGTGGGCATTCAGTTTCCGATGGGGAAATTCCTCGGCGACAGCCACAACGCCAAAATGCGCTTCGATGCGGCTTACATGAAAATGGCCATGGACGGCACGCTTTGAGGCACGCCGACCGATGCGCCGGCTGATCAATCGGCATCCGGGCCGCGGCGGCGCATGGCTGCTAAGTCTGTTGCCGTTCGTCCTCGTGATTTGCGCGTATGCCTACTATTCGCACGCGAGGTTGCTCGAGAATCCCGGCGACAAGCTGCTGCCCTCGCCGGCGACCATCGCTGCGACGGTGCACCGCTACGCCTTCGAGGAAGATGAACGCAGCGGCGACCGGCTGCTGTGGACCGACACGGAGGCGAGCCTCGGGCGCTTGCTCATCGCGCTGTCGATCAGCGCCGTCATAGGTCTCGCCTTGGGGCTGGCCATCGGCGTCTTGCCCTATCTGCGGGCGACGGTCGCACCTTTCGTCGCGGCGCTGTCGTTGATACCGCCGCTCGCGATCTTGCCCATATTGTTCATCGCGGTCGGCCTCGGTGAGGCCGCCAAAATTACCCTGATCGTCATCGGCGTGGCGCCCACCACCATTCGCGCCATTGCAATGCGAATCGCGGAACTGCCGGAGGAGCAAATCATCAAGGCGCAGACGCTGGGCGCTTCGACGTGGCAGCTGGTGCTTCGAGTGGTGCTGCCGCAAATGTGGCCTCGATTGATCGACGCCGTGCGTTTGTGCCTCGGCGCGGCCTGGTTGTTTCTCATCGCGGCGGAAGCGATCGCCTCGACCGAGGGCCTGGGCTATCGCATCTTTCTCGTGCGCCGTTATCTCGCCATGGACGTCATCCTGCCGTATGTCGCGTGGATCACACTGCTCGCCCTCATCATGGACTGGCTGCTGCGGCTGCTGCGCGCCAAAGCGTTCGCGTGGACTTCGTTCAGCTCATGACCACCGGAGCGCGATGAATGACTCAAGTGACCATCAAGCGTTTATGGAAGGAATTCGGTGGGCAGGTGGTGCTGGAAAACGTCAATCTGCACGTCGATGATCACGAATTCGTGACCATCGTCGGCGCCTCCGGATGCGGCAAGACCACGTTCCTCAAAATGCTGCTCGGCATCGAAACTCCCAGCAGCGGCTCCTTCCTCATCGATGGAGCGCCGTTGGCCGCGGAACCCGGTCCGGACCGTGGAATTGTATTCCAGCGATATTCGCTGTTCCCGCACCTGACCGTGATGAAGAATCTTCTGTTGGGGTTGGAACTGCGTGGCTCACCGTTGCTGGGCCGGCTGTTCGGGGTGCGGCGGCGACGTGCCGTGGAAAAAGCACACGAGCTTCTCGAAGCCGTCGGCCTCGCGGCGGCGGCCGACAAGTATCCGGCGCAATTGTCGGGCGGCATGCAGCAGCGCCTGTCCATCGCTCAATCGGTGATCTGCGAGCCGAAGATCCTGTTGCTGGATGAGCCCTTTGGTGCGCTCGACCCGGGCATCACGTCCGACATGCATACCTTGATATTGAAGTTGTGGAACATGCATAAGATGACCATTTTCATGGTGACGCACGACTTGAAGGAGAGCTTTGCACTGGGCACGCGCTTGCTGGTATTCGACAAAGTGCGCGTCGATCCCCAGGCGCCGGAGGCGTTCGGCGCCACCATCACCTTCGATATTCCGCTGCGCAGGGGCATCGACGCTCGGGCGCAGGACGAGAAGGGTCGCCCGACGAGCGTACATACCCTGGACTCGGGAACGTACGTCGCCGAGCGACGCTGAGCGCGGGATTAGTTCAACGAACCATTGCCGCTGGCGCTGGCGTTCATCGAGCGCGTGCCTTGCGAATGTTGCGTGTCCATGGATCCCGAGCCGCTGCCCGAGATGCTGTGACTCGCCGGCGCCGCCGTAGCGGTCCCCGCCGTAGCCGTCCCCGACGAAGCTTGGTCCGAGCTGTGCGCGGGCGTTGCGGTGGTGCCCGATTTGCTCGACTTGTCGTGATCGGCGGCGCCCGATCGGCTGCCGACCGAGCCGCTGGACGCGGTACCGCTCGAAGCGGTGCCGTTGGACGCCGTGCCGGCGACATTACCTACGCTGCCTGCCGATGCCGCGCCATTGGATACCGCGCCGCTGAGCGCCGAGTTGCCGGACGCGGTGCCGTTGGACGCCGTGCCGGCGATGCTCCCTACCATGCCTGAGGTGGTGCCGCTCGAGGTTGCGCCGCTGAGCGCCGAGTTGCCGGATGCCGTGCCGTTGGAGGCGGTGCTGGCGACATTACCGACCATGTTCGCGGTGGTGTCGCTGGAGGTCGCGCCGCTGAGCGCCGAGTTGCCTGACGCGGCGCCGTTGGACGCCGCGCCGGCGATGTTCCCTACCGTGCCCGAGGCAGCGCCTAGACCATTGCCGCTATTCGTCGTTGCGGTGCCGGCTGTTTGCCGAGCGCTGTCGGTCTTGCCGGTCTTTTTGGCCGTACTCGTTGCGGAGTCCGTGCTGGGGGAGTTGAGCGAACCGTTGAGCGCGCCCTGTGCGGCGCCGTCGGCGCCGCGAAATCCGCCTAGACCGTTGCCCAGATTGCCACCAAGACCCCCACCGAGACTGCCTCCCAGGCCGCCGCTGGCACCGCCGCCGAGAAGCCCGGCATGAGCCGGCCCGGCCAGCGCGATGAGGGTCGCCGCAGTCAATCCCGCAATCATTTGTTTGGTATGCATCGTCGTGCTCCTGTTGCCGCGGACATTCCGCGTGCTTTCACTGGGAATACGATGGGGCGGGGGCCTTTCTTCCCGAGAGCGGCAAATTTATTTCGGACGACCGTTTATTTTGAACGACTATTTATTGTGTGCAGCTAGCATTTATCGTGCGGGCGTGGGGCCGACCAGCCCAAAACCATATGTAAAATCCCGTCCCGGAGGCCCTAGATCGATGGCTTGCTTGGCCAACGCATCGACGGCAGCATCGGCGGTTGGCTTGTCGGGCGCGGTCACGGCTTCTGCGAGCAGTTCGGCGACGGCGGGGGCGGCGAATGACGTTCCGCGTACGTCGGCGAAGCCATGTTCGACAGTCGCGGCCTTGATCCCGGCGCCGCCGGCCGCAAACATGACTTGGGGGCCGCGCAGCGCCTCGAGCAGAACGCGGCGACTGGCATCGACGCCGGTGACTCCGACCACCTGCGGATAAGCCGCCGGGTACAGCGGCGGCGCCGTGGGACCGTCGTTGCCCACCGCTGCGACGATGAGGTATCCGTGCGCAACCAGCGCGGCGACGGTGTGCTCCAGCATGGCGTTCTTGGGACCCACCAAACTGACGTTGATGACCGCCACGGGTTCGCTTACCAGCCACGCGAATGCGGCGATGATGGCATCGACGGCGCCACCCGTCGGCAGCCCGCAATACACGTCGGCCGCGTAGAGCTCCGCGCTTGCATGGCTCAGCAACAGCGATGCGACCGCGGTGCCGTGAGGGCTTGGGCTCGGCTTGCCCGCGCAACCCCAGGTATGGAGCGTCGAGCCCTGAAAAATAGGGTGCGACGTGTCGATCCCCGCATCCAACAAGCCGACGCGGACGTGCGCTCGCTCGACAGCCGGGGAAGGTGCGGTCTGCGGAGCGGATGCGCCGGTGGGTCCTGCGATAGACGCGGTGAATGCTGCGGCGGACTCTGTGGTGGGTACGGCGGGGGGCATGGCGGACGCAGCGGTAGGCACGGCGGGGGGTGCCGCGGCAAGCCTTGTGAACGGCGCCGCGGCGGGCACCGCGGCAAACCCTGTGAAGGGCGCGGCGGGGCGTACTGCGGCGGACCCGGGGGTGGGCGCGCTGGGGGACCCGGCGGCATCAGGAGCCACGACACCGGCGCTGGTATAAATATGGTTGTAATCGTAGAGGCCATTCGCGTCGGATTTGCGCAACTCCGCGAGCGCGCGTTGGGTCGACATGCCAGGAGGGGCGACGAGGACTACCAGATGGAGTCCGACCGCCGCGATGGTTTGCTCTCGAGCGACGAGAAATCCACTCGACACCGCCTGGCTGAGCGCAGCCGCCGAAGGCGAGAGCGCAAGAATTTCACCGCGCACGGTGGGTTCACCGTCCGGATCCGCTTCCACCACGCGCCCATTGCCGCGAATCAAACGGCTGATCGCCAGGCGCCGCGCGCCGCGCAAACGCTCGAGCGTTCGCGCGTCGGCCTGATCGAGCGTTTGCAGTCCGGACTGCAGAGGCGATAGCTGCGATGGAAGTGTCGGGAGGGGCACCGCAGGCAGGCGCAACTGCGCCCGCGCCGGCAGCGTCATCGCGGCGACCATGACAATGATCCAGGATTTGGTGAGCATGCGTGCCTTCTTCGCGCTTGTGGGTCGGGTGCTGCGGTGCCGTCGGTTGCCGGGGTCAAATCGTCTATGGTCGGTACGGTCGTTCCTGTCCTCACGGTCGCTATCCATATATCGCTATATCGTATCTCGCCAGCGTCGCCAGCGTCGCCAGCGTCGCCAGCGTCGGCAGGGTCGCCAGGGTCGCCAGGGTCGTCAGGGTCGCCAGGATCGCCAGGATCGCCAGAGTCGTTACGTCGCTACGGGTCGCGGGCCCTATGGTCTTTACGTTGCCATGGTCATTACCGTCGCGGGTCGCGATCGCGGGTCCGCTGCTAGCGCGCGGTACGTCCGCTGCTAGAATGCCTGGATTAAACACCCCATTTCAAACGTCTACTCCATGAATACGATCGAGGCACGCGAAAACATCCATGAGCAGCTGATCGCGTTGGTGCCGCGATTGCGGCGCTTCGCGCGCAATCTGGTGCGCAACCGGGACGACGCGGACGATGTGGTACAGATAGCATTGGAGCGGGCGCTCAAGAATTTGGCGCAGTGGCGCAGCGACGCACGCTTGGACAGCTGGCTGTTCAAGATCGTCAGAAACGCCTGGATCGATGAGGTGCGCTCGCGTGCCCGCCGCAACCAGGTATTCGTGGCCGAAGAAGCGGGCGAAGGCATCGGCCGCGACTCGATGGCGCAGGCCACCGAGGCAAGCTCCGTGCAATGGGCCATGGCGCAGCTGCCCGAGGACCAACGAACGGCCGTGAGCCTGGTGCTGGTCGAGGGGCTGCCCTACAAGGAGGCCGCCGAAGTACTCGACATACCGATGGGTACGTTGACGAGCAGACTCGCGCGGGGGCGCATGGCTTTGCAGGCTTTATTGGAAGCGGAAGGAGGGCGCGCATGACCTTTTCGGACGAGACGCTGATGGCCTTTGCCGACGACGAATTGGATGCGGCGACATACGCAGCCGTCGAGGCGGCCATGCGCGAAGATCCTGAGCTCGAGAAGCGAGTGGCGCAACACCGCGCACTGAGGGCCAAGCTGCAACACGCGTTTGCCGCGGCACTGGAGGAAGCGCCGCCCGAACGGCTGATGGCCGCTGCTGCGGGAAGGCTGCGTTCGATGCGCAGGCCGGCGCAGCCAGCACGCAGCCGGGTGGCGATTTTTCGGTGGCAGCCCGTGGCCATGGCGGCGAGCGTAGTGGTGGGGCTCGTGCTCGGACATTTCATTCAACGTCAGTCGAGTGCCATCATCGTGGACAGGGGCGGCGGGCTGCTGGCGAGCGGAGCGCTCGCGCAGGGACTAACGAATCAGTTGAGCAGCGAGCGCGGACCGGCGGCGGTGCACATGGGGCTCAGCTTCGTGGCCAAGTCCGGCGAGTACTGCCGTACCTTCACGATGACCGCGCCGGCATCTCCCGCGGGCGTGGCGTGTCGTCGCGGCAATGCCTGGCAGATTCGTGCATTGACGCAGCCAACGCAGCCAACGCAGCCGTCGGAGCCGGGGGCCGGCGATTCGGCGGGGACCTATCGGACGGCCGCCTCCGCGTTGCCGCCGCTCATTCTCGATGAGGTGCAACGGCAAATGACGGGCGAACCATTGGACCAGAACGGCGAACTCGCGGCACGCCGGCAGGGCTGGCGGCAGGGTCATTAGACGGTTCGAATTCACCGGCATCGCGTGCTCGCTTGGGCAGGGGCGGCCGGGCCACTTCTGCCCCAACTCCGGGGTGGGTGCCCGTATCAAAGGCGCGCAATCGTCTGGTTCAAGGCGCGAAATACGGTCCGCCTCCCAGTGCACCCGACCCTCCGAAGATGCGTGCGCACCGCCGCTCGAGGCGCGAGGGATGGCGCAATCTGCGGCGAGGTGCTGGCAGCCTACGGCTTGACGACCCAGGGCATCAGGTGTGCTGCAGCCCGGCGGCCTCCACGCCGACCATGCAGACGGCCTCGTCTTCATCGCCGGTGCCGCCGCTCGCTCCCACCGCGCCGATGATTTCACCGGCGTTCTTGATGAGCACGGCGCCGGTTTGCGCCAAGAACTTGCCCTGTGCCGTCGCGGGCAGCGCGCCGTAAAAAATCGGATTCTCGCGCGCGCGTTCGAGCAGCGTTCGGCTCGAGGCGCCCATGTTGACCGCGGCCCAGGCCTTGCCGGTGGCGACGTCGATTCGAAACAGGCTCGCCCCGTCCTCGCGCTGCAGCGCGCGGACATGGCCGGCTTCGTCGAGAACGACGACGGCCATCGGGCGATGTCCGCGTTGGCGGGCCGCGGCGAGGGCGCTGTCGATGATCTTGTTGGCTTGTGCAAGGGTCAGGCGGCTCATGAAATCACTCCGTAAAATTTAAACCGTAAAAGTAGAGATAAATCAATCTCAAGCACTGCGGCGCGCAGCGAGAAAACTACACGTACGCGGTCGAGAACTCGCACCGCGCCCAGCGGCTCGAACGCCGTTGCTCAGCTCAGCTCAGCTCAGCTCAGCTCACGCGTAGGCCGGAAACACTGCAGCGCGCCGCGAGAACAACGCACGGCGTCGTCAACGGCAACTTCGGTAACACGCCGCTGCACGGCGTACTCACCCGGTGAGTCCCGCCTGTCGCAACAGTTTCTCCTTACGCCGCGCCGTGAGTATGGCTTCGGTATAACCGTTCGGCTGCTCGCGGCCCTTGAAAATCAAGTCGCACGCGGCCTGGAAGGCGATGCTGCGCTCCAGGTCGCCGCACATCGGTTGGTAGGCAGGATCCGCCGCATTCTGGTCATCCACCACCTTCGCCATGCGCCGCAGGGCCGCGGCGACTTGGGCCGGCGTACAAATCCGATGATGCAGCCAGTTCGCCAGGTGCTGGCTGGAAATACGCAGCGTGGCGCGGTCTTCCATCAGCGCCACATTGTAATAGTCAGGCACTTTGGAGCAGCCCACGCCGAAATCGATCCATCGAACCACGTAACCCAAGATGCTCTGCGCGTTGTTGTTGAGTTCTTCCTCGATGTCGGCGTCGCTCCAGCCGGGAGCGCTTACCAGCGGCGGCGTCAAAATCTCATCGAGCGAGGCGCGTTGCCGCTTCGTCAGCGCTTCCTGTACCGCGGCCACATCGACTTGATGGTAATGCAGCGCATGCAACGTCGCTGCCGTAGGCGAGGGTACCCAGGCCGTGTTGGCGCCCGCCTGGAGATGCGCCATCTTGGTCTTCAGCATATCGGCCATGAGATCGGGCATGGCCCACATGCCCTTGCCGATTTGCGCATGGCCGCGAAGGCCGCAGGCAAGTCCGATGTCCACGTTTTGCCGCTCGTACGCATCCAACCAAACCGCCTTCTTCAAGTCGGCTTTGCGGGGAACGGGCGCGGCCTCCATCGAGGTATGGATCTCATCGCCGGTGCGGTCGAGAAAGCCGGTGTTGATGAACACCACGCGATGTCTGACCGCGCCGATGCACTGCGCGAGGTTGACGCTGGTGCGCCGCTCCTCATCCATGATGCCGATCTTCAGCGTGTGGCGCGGCAATCTCAACAGATCTTCGACGGCCGCGAACAAGTCATCCGCCAGCGCAACCTCTTCCGGGCCGTGCATCTTCGGCTTGACGATGTACACCGAACCGGTGCGCGAGTTGCGTCGCGCGCCGTCGCGCAAGGAGCCGCCGTGTGAGGCGCCGCCGTGCGGGTGGCCGGCGAGATCATGAAGCGCCGCAAGCGCGGTGACCGCCGCATCGATGAAGGTCTCCGGAATGGGAGCCCCGTCGAGCGTGACCGCATCCGACATCATGTGACCGCCGACATTGCGTACCAGCATGAGGCTGCGCCCCGGCAGCACGAGGTCGGGGCCGGATGACCTTCGATACCGTCGATCCTCGTTGAGGCGCCGCATAATGGCTCGATGACCTTTTTCCAGCTGCGCTTGCAGCGTACCTTTCATGAGCCCGAGCCAGTTGCGGTAGACGGCGACCTTGTCCTCGGCGCTGACGGCGGCCACCGAGTCTTCGCAGTCCTGGATCGTGGTGATCGCCGACTCGAGCACCACGTCGCAGATGCCCGCAGGATCGTCGCGCCCGATGAAATGCTGGCGATCGATATGCAGCTCGATATGCAAGCCGTGATGCTTCAGCAAAATCACCGTGGGCGATGCGGCCTCGCCTTGGAAGCCGACCCATGCCGCCGGATCCGCGAGGGCGGTGGTGCGGCCGGACCGCAGGTCTATGCCGAGGCCGCGTTCCGACACTCGATAGGCGACGGCATCGCGATGCGTTCCTTCGGCGAGCGGCAAGTTCGCATCCAGAAACCCGCGCGCGAATTCGATCACGCGAGCGCCCCGTTGCGGATCGTAGCCGCCCCCCGGGGACGCCCCGTTGCGGGGGATTGCATCGGTCCCATAGAGGGCGTCATACAGACTTCCCCAACGCGCATTGGCCGCGTTCAGCGCATACCGGGCGTTGTTGACCGGAACGACCAGTTGGGGCCCCGCCACGGTCGCAATCTCCGGGTCGACCGCGGCAGTATCGACAGTGAAGGCCGCTGGCTCGGGGACGAGGTAGCCGATGTCGGTGAGGAATGATTTATAGCTCGCGGCATCGAAGTGGGCGCCGGGATGCTCGCGATGCCAGGCGTCGATCGAGCGCTGCAAACGATCGCGCTTTTCGAGCAGCTCCGCGTTGCGCGGCGACAAGCGTCGCACCAGGCGTGCGAATCCGTTCCAGAAATCCGCCGCGGTGATGTCGGTGCCGGTCAAAGCCTCCCGGCCGACGAAATCATACAAGGCTGCGTCGATTTCGATGTCGGCGATCGGGATGGCTTTCATGGGCGGTTCCAAGGGCTATGCAACGATGCGGTCGAAGGATTATATAGAAGGCGGCGCGCGCGGGGAGGCGTTTGCCACGGCGGCCGGGAGGCAGGCTGCTCCGGCGAGAGTTACAGGGGGCACACATGAAAGTAGGCGTGGTTGGCGCCGGCGCGATTGGCGTCTGGATCGCGGCGCGGCTCGCGGCCGCCGGGGTCGATGTGGTGGTTCTCGCCCGCGGCGCAACCCTGGAGGCCATCCGTGCTCGGGGACTGCGCCTGCGGGACGCCAGCGGCGATACGACGGTAAAAGTAACCGCGGGCACCGGGGCCGAACTCGGCGTCGTGGATGTCCTGGTCGTCGCGGTCAAAGGGCCGGCGCTGGCCGGCGCCGCACGGGCGGCACGACCCATGATCGATCCCCACACCATCATCGTCCCGATGCTGAACGGCGTTCCCTGGTGGTTCGTTGCGGGCGAACTGGGCGCCGAGCCGCTGCAATCGATCGATCCCGGCGGTGCCATCGAGCGTGCGCTGCCATCCTCGCAGGTGATCGGCTGTGTCGTGCATGCCTCCTGTTCATCGCCGGAGCCGGGATTGAGCGTGCCAAAAATGACGGACGCACTCATCCTCGGCGAGCCGAAGGGCGCTCCGAGCGAACGGCTCAGGACCGTCGCCGTTTTACTGGGCGAAGCGGGGCTTCCGGTAAGGCCGAGCGCCAAGATTCGCTACGAAGTCTGGTACAAACTCTGGGGCAATATGACCATGAACCCGATATCGGCCCTCACCGGCGCCACCTGCGACCGCATCCTGGATGACCCATTGGTCGAAAAATTGGTGCTGAACATCATGCATGAAGCGGCGGCCCTAGGCGCGCGCATCGGTTGCGCCATCCCGCAAAGCGGCAGCGATCGAAATGCAGTCACGCGAACACTGGGAGCTTTCAAGACCTCGATGCTGCAGGACGTCGAAGCAGGGCGGCCCATCGAACTCGATCTGCTGCTCGCGGCACCGCGCGAGATCGCCGCGCGTCTGGCGATGCCGACCCCTTTCATCGATTCGCTGTTCGGCCTCACCCGCTTGTTCGCCGAATCGCGGGGGCTCTACCGGCGCGAAGACGGCTGAATCGCCATACCGAGTCGCGCCGGCATGGTACGCAGCCATAAGCCCACACTTGTTTTGAGGCTACCGGTATCGGACCGCTCATCGCGCCGGTGGTTTAGTATTCCCATTCGCAGGATTTGGCTTATGCTGTGCGGGTTTTGGGCAATGACCGAGGCAATGACTATGGGGGGCGGCATGAAAGATTTCCGAGGATGGCGGCGCGCGCTGGCGATACTGATCGGCAGTACCATTGCGCTGAACGTGGGACATGCCGGAGCGCCGCAGGTCAAGACCCAGGCCCCGGGCTACTATCGCACCATGGTCGGCGACATCGAGGTAACCGTGCTGAATGACGGCACGCTGGCGTTGCCGGTGGCCTCGGTGATGACGAACACCACCGAGGCCGAGACCGAGAAGGCGCTGGCGCGCAGCTACCTGAAGTCGCCCGTCGATACGTCCGTCAATGCATTTCTCATCAATACCGGCGCGAAGCTGGTGCTGATCGACACCGGGTCGGGCAGCCTGATGGGTCCCACCGCGGGCAACCTGCCGGCGAATTTGAAAGCCGCCGGTTACCGGCCGGAACAGATCGACGAGGTATACCTCACCCATATGCATCCCGACCATGCCGGCGGACTCGTGGTGGGCGGCCAGATCGCGTTTCCAAACGCGGTGTTGAGAGCCAACCAGCGCGACGCCGATTTTTGGCTCAGCGAGGCGAACATGGAAAAATCGCCCGCGGCGATCAAGGATTTTTTCAAGGGCGCGATGGCATCGGTGAATCCCTACATCGCGGCCGGCAAGTTCAAGCCCATCAAAGAGGATGGCCAACTCGTTGCCGGCGTGAGCGTGACCGCGACGCCGGGACACACTCCGGGACACAGCATTTATACGATCGAGAGCCGCGGCCAAAAAATGGTGTTATGGGGCGATTTGATGCACGTCGCCGCCGTGCAGTTTCGCAACCCCGCGGTGACCGTGCAATTCGATGTCGATAGCCAGAGCGCCGCGATGCAGCGCCAGCGCGCCTACGCGGACGCGGCCAAGGCAGGCTATCTCGTGGGTGCCGCACACCTGTCGTTTCCGGGGATCGGTCACTTACGCGCCGAGGGCAAGGGCTACGCCTGGGTGCCGCTGAATTACAGTGCGATGAAGTGAAGAGGGCAGAGGGCGCAGTATCGATGCCTGCTGGCCGCCTCGGCCGGCCTGCCGAGCTTCGGCCCGCGGAGCCCTCGGGCCTCGGGCGCGCGGCGCACTAGGCGCTAAGTTCAGGGTACATAATCTAGAAGAGGGTGACATGAAGCGATTGCTGAGTCTTGCCGGTCTGGCCGTGTTTGCTGGAATTCAAGCGTATGGACAAGCTCCGCCCGAAGCGCCGCCCGGAGCACCGCCTGGAGGCCCCCCCGGAGGGCCGCCCGGAGCCGGGATGCCGGCGCTGCCGCCCGGCGTGCCGCTTCCCCCCGCCGATGAGTTGCCGCTGACGGTCGCCACCGAATGGGCGCAGGCGGCAATTGCCGCCTGCAAAGCCAACGGCTACAACGTGACGGCGACCTATATGAACACCGAGTTCAATACCAAGCTGGTGATGCGAGCCGATGCAACCATCCCCATGACCGTCGATGTGGGTCGACGCAAAGCGTATACCGTGATCAAGACCGGCATGACATCGGCGCAGTACGGGATTTCGGTGGGATTCAAACCCGGCATGCGTCCGACAGTCGTTCCCGGGCAACCGATGGCGCTTCCGCCCGGCCCCAACGTCGATCAAAACCTGATCGTGCTCGGCGGTGGGTTGCCCGTGAAGGTTCACGGCAAGATCATCGGTGCCGTGAGTATCGCGGGCGCGCCCGGAAGCGAGAAGGACGAGGCTTGTGTTGAGGCGGGCCTCGCCAAAATCGCCGACAAGCTCAAGTAAGCGCGCGTTCTTCCTGCGCTGGCAGAGGAAGGATGGCGCCGCCCGTCTAGAGGGTACGCCCACCCTCGAAACCGAGCGCCGCATAGTGTCGAAGCGCCGACGCGGCGGCAGCGCGGCCTTCGCCACGCCGCGCGAGCGCGACGCAGGCGCCGCCAAATCCTGCGCCGGTAAGGCGAGCGCCGTAAACGGCGGTTTCGCGCTGCAGATTGGCCACCAGGGCGTCCAAGGCGGGAATCGAGA
Source organism: Pseudomonadota bacterium (assembly GCA_030799355.1). Lineage (GTDB taxonomy): Bacteria > Pseudomonadota > Gammaproteobacteria > Steroidobacterales > Steroidobacteraceae > Bog-1198. The sequence continues at coordinate 32,797 of JALYHP010000131.1, read as the reverse complement.
CCTCGTAATCGTCGCGCAAGCTCGCATGCGATGCATTCATGAGCGCTCCGAACTGCATCGGGTCGGCATCCAGGGCGGCGAGCACGCGACGGTTTTCGGTCACGACATGGCGCGCCCGCCGGGCGTAGGGATCCGGCAGCCGCGCGATCGATCGTAGATCATCGGCATCGCGCAAGCTCTCGACATGCAACAGGCGAGCCGCCTGCTCGCATTCTTCGCGCCGCACATTGTAGGCGGTCCCGGCCAGTTGCCGCGAAACGCCGCTGTCGAGCACGAGCACCTCGGTCCCGGTCGGCAACGGCTGGCGGCGGAAGGCCAAGCTGCGCGTATCCAGAAACAGCATGTGTTCGTGGTCGCCCAGGCTGCTGGCCATCTGGTCCATGATTCCGCAGCGAACGCCGACGTACTCGACCTCGGCTTGCTGCGCGAGCCGAGCCAGATCTACATCGCCCAATGGCAGCCCTAACCACTGACGGATCGCGCGTAACGAGGCCACTTCGAACGCGGCGCTGCTCGACAGTCCCACGCCGATCGGCACTTGCGATTCGATCCTCATGCACAGGGCCGGTATCGCAAACCCCGCTTTCTCGAGTACCGCCAGGCAAGCGGCGGCGTAGCGCTGGAATCCATGCGCGGGGATTTCGCCCCGCGTAAAACTCGCCCGCTCGTCGAGGTTCGCGGCATAGGCATGGAAGCGGTGGTCCGAGCTTGCGGCGATCTCGACGCGGGTGGTTTGTCGCGTGCCCAACGGTAGAACGAAGCCGCCCGTATAGTCCGTGTGCTCGCCCAACAGATTCACCCGTCCCGGCGCTTCGGCGGTGGCGGCGGGCGGGATCCCGAAGAGGGCCTCGAAACTTTCCATCACGCCTCGATATCGACGGCGATCGAGCGCAATTCCTGCGCCGTCTGTTCGGGTAACGAGTCGCTCGCAAACAGTCCGGCGGCAAGCTCGGTTCCGGCTAGGTACTTGAGCTTGTGCTGCGTCCGGTAAGGCGGGTAGAACTCCACATGCAGGTGGGATTCGGGATGTGGGCGGCCATCGGTGGGCGCTTGGAACCAGGCCATGACATAGGGAAACGGGCGCTGCCACAGGGCATCGAATTTCATCAGAATGGTCTTGAGCGCGCGCGCGAGATCGATGCGGACCTCCGCCGGCAGCCCATACAAGTACGGTACCGCGCGACGCGGAGCGACCCAAACTTCATAAGAATATCGCGCGCACACCGGCACCAGCGCCACCGCATGCGGGCCTAAATACAATATTCGTTCGGAAGCGTCGATTTCGCGGTTCAGCAGCTGTTGCAGCAGGGGCTGTCCCGTCTCCTCATAGTGCGCGCGCTCACATTCGAGCATTCGTCGCGGCACGGGTGGAACGAATGGGTAGGAGTAGATCTGGCCATGGGGGTGAGCGAGCGTTACGCCGACTTCCTTGCCTCGGTTCTCGAACGGCAACACGTACTCGATCCCGTCTCTCGCGCCGTTCAGCTCGGTATGGCGCGCCCACACCTGCAGCAGCAGGTCGAGATGATCCAAGGGCAGGGAGCCGAGCGAGGACCGTTCGTCTTGCGAATACACCACCACTTCGCAATGGCCCGTGCCGGGACGGGTCGGTACCAGCAGTTCCGGCGCTTCGCCCGACGCCGGCGAGAGCGAGGGAAAAAGATTGTCGAAAACGGCAACGTCGTACGTCCCGCGGGGCAGCTCGGTCGGATGGCGCGGATCGGTGGTGGGCCGCAAAGGATTGTATTCCGGCGGCGGCATGAAAGTACGGCTTTGGCGATGGGGCGCATAAGCGATCCACTCGCCGCGCAGCGGCTGCCAGCGCATGTGTGAGCCGGCGTCTGCACGGGAGGCCTGCGGACTTGGCGCGGGCTCCGTGCAAACCACCGGCTCCCGGCCATACAGCCATAGCGCACGTCCGTCCGGCTTGGTCATATCCAGGACATGCATGCGCGCAATGCCGTTATTTGGTGCGGCCAATCCGCTCGGGCCCGCGGAGCTAACCAATGCCTGCGCTCGATCCTTGTTCAACTTCGAAGCTCGCCGCCTGCTGAGGTCGAAGCCCCGCGATCTCGGCGGTGTTGCCGACGTATCGGCTGAACTCCTCTTCCGCCAAGTATTGGGCGAAATAGCGGGTGGCGGCCGCCAACTCCCCCTGGGGGCCACCGAATTGCTCCAGCATCAAGTTGGCGAGTCCCGGGTTACATTCACCGACCCGTACGGTGTACTGAAGACGTTTGTTGTGTAGAAACATGGGTTCTCCTAATCAGAATTTGAAGGTAATGAAGGACGTACGGGTGAGAGGAAGGGCGGCCGACTTGCACCCCACGGGCCGGGGTCCGCACGCCGAATTCAGCCGTCACCTTTGCATGCTTGGCGAGGAGCGCGTGTAAGAGGGCGCCCAGGCCGGGGGGCGGCTGGTCGCCGAAGCGGACGTGGGAATGCCGGACGTGGGGGGTCATCCGAGAGCGGCAGGACGCACGGGCGGTTCTGTCTTAGCAAAGATCATGCCTAGCCTTGTCGATCGGCTGCGCAGTCAATCAAAAAAAGACTAGCATGGCGGGAGCGGATGACCGCATCCGATACACAACGTTAACGAATCCCATATGACACGAATGACCCGTAGAGGCGTGCTGCGGGTCCTATGGACTCGCCTCAAGGAACACCCGTTGGCGCGGGTTGGCCCGGGACTCATCACGGGGGTGGCGGACGACGATCCGAGCGGCATCGCCACCTACTCCCAGGCGGGCGCGCAATTTGGCCTCGATATGTTGTGGACCATGCCCGTCGCGCTGCCGCTGATGGCCGCGATCCAGTACATGTGCGCCTCGATCGGCCGAGTCACCGGGCGAGGCCTTGCGGCGAACATCAAGGACGCATTTCCGCCCATCGTGGTCAAGTCGGTCGTCTTGTTGCTGCTCGTCGCCAACACACTCAATATCGCCGCGGATGTCGCAGCGATGGGTGAAGTCGCCGAGTTGGTGAGCGGCATCAACCGCCACCTCATGACGGCGGTCTTCGTGGTGGGCACGCTGTTGTTGCAAATCTTCATTCCCTATCACCGCTATGTGGGTTTCTTGAAGTGGTTGACGCTCTGCTTGCTCGCCTACGCAGCGGTCTTGTTCACCGTGCACGTGCCGTGGGGGCAGGTTGTGCTGCGCACCCTGTGGCCCCATGTCACGCCCGATGGCGGTGCCGCCGCCATGGTGGTCGCCGTCTTCGGCACCACCATCAGCCCGTATTTGTTCTTCTGGCAGGCATCCGAAGAGGTCGAGGATATGCAGGCACGCGGGCATACGGCCGCGCTCAGGCGCGACCCACACGCGGCGCAGGCGGAGCTTCGGCGCATTCGGTGGGATACCTGGAGCGGTATGTTCTACTCCGACCTCACCGCTTACTTCATTATTCTGGCGACGGCCGTCACGTTGCACGCGGCGGGTGTTACCGATATCGAGACGGCGGCGCAGGCGGCCGGCGCACTTCGCCCGCTGGCCGGCGACTTCGCCTTCGTTTTATTCGCGCTGGGGATTCTCGGCGTCGGCCTGATCGGCGTGCCGGTACTCGCGGGTTCCGGCGCCTACGCGCTTTCCGAAGCCATGGGTTGGAAATCGGGTCTGGAACGCACGGTGAAAGATGCGCGAGGATTTTACGGCATCATTTCTGTCAGCGTGCTCGCCGGACTCGTTATCCAATACCTGCCGATCAATCCCATGAAGGCCCTGTTCTGGAGCGCGGTGATCAATGGCGTCATCGCGGTTCCCTTGATGGTAGTGGTCATCCTGCTCGTGTCGAAGAAGTCCGTGATGGGCGCATATACCGCCAGCCGGCCCTTCGTCGCTCTGGGTTGGATCGCAACCGGCATCATGGCCGCTGCCGCGATGTGGATGTTCGTGCCCTCGTGACGCGGTTGCCGGCGCTGTTGCAGGGCAGCGTGCCCGCCGCCAGCGCTTCGCTATCATGCAACCGCAATGCTCAGCGGACCGAACCCCGCATCGGCAAACGGATTGGCGGGCAGTCGCCACAGGTTATCGACCAGCGTCGAATACACGCTGCGAAAGTCGGTGGTGTACTTGAGGTTGCCTTCGATATCCAGGTCGTCCAGCGAGGCACGCTGGCCGTAGATACCCCCACGCACCCTGCCGCCGATCAGGAATACGGGACCTGAGCTGCCGTGATCCGTGCCGCCGAAGCCATTTTCGCCGGCACGCCGGCCAAATTCGGAATGCACCATGATGACCGTATCTTTCCATGTTCCGGTCGACACGAGCACCTGTTTCAATCGGGCTATGCCGCGATCAAAGGTGGCCATCAGATTGCTGTGCCGTGCGAGCAATTCCGTATGCGTGTCAAAGCCACCCTGATTGACCCGCACCAGAGGCGTGGTGATGCCGTGCGCAAAGAACCATTCGGTCAACTTGGTTTGTACCTCAAACGGTTCTTCATAGGGCTGCCACTGCGGCGCCTGTACCCCTGCGAGCCGTGTGGCAAAGCGGTGGCGCACAGCAATACCCTCATTGACGAGGGCGGCAAGTTGCATGGTCGTGCCGGGCATCTGCGTGATCGCGCGCGTCGCGGTACCATCGCGCAAGATGGCTGCCACATTCTGGCTGACCGGCAGCACCGGCACCCTATCGCCCCCGGCAAAGGAGAGGTTCTTGTCGAAAGTAATCGCGGCCGCGTCGAAGTGCGCATTATCGAAGGCCTGGTGGTTATGCATGACCACTTCCCCATACCAGCCGGTAAGCGACGAAGTGCCCTGCAGATTGGCGCTGTCCCAAATGGCGGTCGATTCGAAGTGCGACAGATTGGGGTGCGGATAGCCCACGTCTTGAATAATGGCGACTTCGCCTGCTTGAAACATCTTCATGCATTCAGAGAGGCATGGGTGCAACGCGACCTCATCGGATACCGCCAACAACTTGGAGGTGGGTAGGCCCAACGTGGGCCGAAGGTTCCGATAGCGGCCGTCTCGGTACGGTACCAACGTATTCAAGTTATCGTTGCCACCGAATAGCGTGTACAAGATAACGCGTTTGCGTCGCAGCGCTTGCGCGGGCGGTGCCAGAGCCAATGCCAGTTCAAGCGGGCTGATTGCCGCCGCGGCGCAGCCGCCCAAGGCGAGCATGACCTGACGGCGCGACAGAGAAGCCGATTGGACGCGATTCATAAGCAACTCCTAGGTGGGGGCGTCGCCGCCGAGTTATTTGAGATTGTAAGCAGGATCCAAGCTCAGGGCATGTAGCAACTGTTCGGTGTCATGAGCCGATGTCAACGCCGCTTGCATCGGCGGCGCCGCCGACACGGCATTCTGCAGGCGGCGATGTCCGGCGTCGCCTGTCAGCGTTTGCCATTGCAGTCGCAACGGTTCGCGTATGGCTTGCGAGGTGCGGGCCGCCGGTTTCATCGCCAGCGGCAAGCGCGCGGTGCCGGATTCGATGACGGAATTGACAGGGCCGTTGGCACGATCGAATAGCGTCGCCTCTTGCGATCCTTGCAGCGCTGCGATTTTTTGCAAATCGAAAGTCAGGGTACCGGCGCAGTACAGCATGCCGCGCGGAACCTGCTCTTCGGAACAGAGCTGTTTGGGATCGAATTCGACGGTAGAGAGATAAGCGGGAACTCGCTTGCCATCCACTTGTATCCAGTTAACGAATAAATTCGGATACCTGCCCGGCTCCTTGTCGTAGAGCAATTCCACGGTGCGAATGTCGTTGGGCAACTGATCGCGCGAAATGGACGCGAGATCCCACATGGGCGGACGGAGTGGGGCTTGACCGGTCGCATCGTCGGGCCAGCGAGCGGCCCCCTGATAGACCTGCCGACCGTTGACCTTGATGCGAAATGGTGCGCGCGCGTGGTTGGAAGTTTCGGCCGAGTAACGTACGATCAGATCGTCAGGCCCCGTGTTCACATATTCAATACCGGCGGGACGGCCCGCCCACAACATGCTCAGCATGTCGGCGCGTGCGGCCACCGTCTGCGCATTCAACCAATTCATACCGCCCTTCCAGCCTTGCACGGTGGGCGGTTCGAATAATTCCTGGCCGAGAAGGCGGGCATAGGTATTGATCTGCTCCAGATCCGGCGAGGGTACATCAAACGTTCTGACGAACCCCACCAGCAATTCTACGGGCGATTTCACGAGTTGGCTGCGATTGGCAGCGGACCAGAAGGCATCGCTGAGAAACATGGCGCGTAAGAACGGGTGCATTTCGTAATGATTGTCGCGTAGGATCGTCGCCAACCGATTAACCTGCACCATGTCGGTCTTGGGTGAAACGAATTCCTGATAAAATTTCTCACTGATGAACTGTGCCGTGCGCGGATCGGCCAGCAGGATGCGTTCGGCGTCCTCCAGATTCCAGGGGCCGGTTTGGCCCAGGAAAGTTTTGACCCCGGTATCCATTTCGTCGGGCCGTCCCAGGTAGCCCCACGACGCGGCAAAATCGACACTATGGCCGGCCAATATGCGGGCAAACTCCTTGATGTCGTGTTCCTGGTAGTGACCTACACCCAACGTAAAGAGCTCCAGCGTTTCGCGCGCCAAATTTTCATTAGGTGCGCGGCGCGTATTGACGGCATTGTCCAGGAATATGAGCATGGCTGGATCGCGCAGCATGGCCGCCAACAAACTCGCAAAGTTCTGCGCTCCCAAGGTGCGTATTTTTTGCAATTGTTCGTACATCAATTTGGGTGCTTCGACATCGAAGTACTTGGAGGTGAAGTGACCGTGCCAAAACAACGCCAGACGTTCGCTCATCGGCGAGGGAGTGCTGATCATTTGATCGAGCCACCACACACGCAACTGCGCCATTTCCTGCATACCCATGTGAGTATCGTGCGTAGCCTCGGCCGCCGATAAGGGCGGTAGGGGCTGGGTCAAGCCCGCCATCTCGTACGGCACGTAATCGGCCAAGCGCAACAGGTAAGTCAACTTCGGCGTATCTTTGGTAAAAGCTGGTGCCGGAGATACTTCGGCGGCGGTCAGGCCATCGAGCAATCGGTCCACGGCTTGTTCGCGAGTTAAAGGCAAGAACGCGGCTATTTCGTGAGGCGCCGCGCCGAAGCCGGATCGCGTGAGAAGATGGCGGGCTTCATCGATATTCAATGCCCAGGCGCTGCCGATGCCGCAGGCCGCGATGCATAAGGCGGCGAGCGGCCGATGCGCACGTCGGCGGCAGGTACGATGTTTCAGTAAATGCGGCACTGAATTTCTCATAGGAGCTCTCCGCCGTTCCGGCTGATTATCAAATTATTCCGAGTCTGTTTCGAGCGGCGTGTCGCTGGCGGGATCAATCGCGGGCTCCCCGAGCGATCAAGGCGGTGCCACGCGCGGCAGCGGGCCGCAGTCAGGGTCATGATTCGGCGGCCGTCCGCGCACCGGCCGCAAGTTTCAATGACGGGTTGCGGGGCCATGGGACCGCCCTTGCGGATGGGTTGCGCGGGATAAGCAAGTCTCTTCGAACCGCGGGGCAACGGCACGCGGCGGCCACCAGCGTCTTTTCATCGTCAAGCAGCCTGACAACCCTATCGTCAGCAACAAAGCCAGTTGCGATGTTTCCACTACCGGATTGAACGCCGGAATCAGCAAACCAGGGTTGGAGAGTCCCAGCCAAATCACGGCTATATTCACCGCGATCCAGCCGGCAAGTAATGCCTCTTTGAGGCGGCGCATGCGCTTGGCACCCGCCTCATCCTCGTGACTACATGTCAAACCCTTGGTGCCCCAACTAAGATCATCGAGCCGGCACAATGCATAGATCAATAGAACGATCTGCATGATCGGTCCGAGCGCCCAGTATTCAGGAAAGCGCCGCAATATCGTCGATTTCTGTCTACTGAAGCCCAGGATGATGGCGGTGAACGCCAACACCGTGGGCAGCATGATCACCAGCATCGCAAGCCAACTGTGTGCGGTGGTGAGGGCGATGCAGGTCAATACCAGCCCGCCGCACCCGGCTGTGTCCCGGCAAGCGGCATACGCCCGTATGCCGCGCGGCGACAAATTTCTGGGGGCATACACTTCCAATGCCGCCGCCGCCATGGCAGTTACGATCACGGCCGTTGCGAACCGAGGACCACAGGCCATCGCGGCCGACCACAGCACCGCCCACATGCACACCGTCGTGGCGGGCGCCAGCACTTGCTGGATGATCAACAAGAGCTGCCACAGCATCGCCGCCGAGAAATGGAGCTTGTCGGCCGGCGTGCGGTCGGCACGCAGCAGTTGAGCCGGCCACCGGCCTATCAGCCACAGCCGGCACGCAGTCGAGCCGTTGATCCAACGCCGCCGTTGGCGAAGCAACTCGTGCATGCTGGCGCAATGATCGGTGACGGCTCGGGAATTGCCGCAATAATCCAGCCGCCAATGATGAGTCGCGTCGAGTACGATTTCGTTGCCGATGACCCGATCCTCGGACAGAAACATCAGCTTCTCCCACGGCGTCGCGGGATTGATGCCGCGCAGGTAGCGCTGCACCGGTATGCCGTGTGCTGGTTCGGCTTTCGGGGGGCAAAGCGCCGACCAGCGGAACGCACAAAATTGGCCGGGCATCACGCTCAAGTGGCCGGATGCCAGCTCCGCCTGCCAGCAATAGGAGCTCTGTGCCGCAAAATCCAGGAACTGCCAAGAATGCAGCAAGCCTTCGCCGAGCGCAGGTGCGGGCAGCACCACGCGTGAGGCCAATGCCCCCAGATGCGGCTGGGTTCGCAATTGCTCAACCATGGCTCGGATGGAATCCCGATGAACGGCCGTACCGGTGTCGAGTTGATAGCAATAGGCAGGTCGCAACTGCTCGCACAAATGGTCGAAGAACAGGGCATGTGAATCGAACTTGCCGCGATTGCGCGGCTTGACGCAGACCGCAAAATGGATCGGGCTTTCCAGGGGACGGACGGCCATGCCGCGGTCGTCTATCTCCGCGAGTAAGATCGAAGGGTGGTGCGACGAAAAATGAAACACCGTGCCCGGCGTCAACGCCGCAACGTCTGCTGACCACAATCCACAGCGGATCAGGAGGGCCTTGATCGAGGGCGACAGCTTTTCGCCGCCGTCGGCCATGATGCACACGCAGGAGCTGGCCCGATTGACGGCAGGATGGTCGGCGTCGAAATCCTGCAAACTGATGATGAGCGCGTTTAAGGTCAACCGGAATTCATCGACCGATTCGTTATACAGCGTAACGCATATCAGATTGGTCGGCGCGATGTACTGATTCAACGACGTCCGATGCAAGTAGACGTGACGAAAAGGCCTGCCGCTCGCCGCGCCGGACACACACTCTGCGTCGACGCGTTCAGCCGAATCACCGGCAGGGCCGGTCATGGCCCGAGGCGCGTCGCGCGATGGCGGTCTTAGTTCGTCGCTATTCAGGGCTAGCCCCCCCCCCAACTTGCGCTTTATTTACACTTATTTACAAATTAATTTGCGATTTAATTTTTCTCCGAAGCAAGCATCTTCTCGAGATCAAAAAATGTCAACAAGGCTTTGCAGCCAACGCTCGCATTCGCAAAATGGTACTTGCAAGATCCAAGCGCGTAACGCGAGCTGCGCTTGCATCGACGGCACGGCGGCGCAGTAGTGATGAAAAATCGGAAGGCGTACCATACGGCCAGATACAAGAACCCTAGAACTCTCGGACGAAACCATCTTGGATCAACATCTTGGCGGTAGCCCTGTGAGGCAAACTGTCGGACGTGCTCACGGCGCGGCGGCGCGGTTTGCTTATCTTGTCGCCGCGTTTGCCGTGCCCCTCATTAGCCGGGGCGCCGCACTGGAAGCCATGTATTCGCCGATCAATAGCAGGCTATCGCTCGCGGAACTGGCATCGGCGACGGTGTGGAACCGAGCGGAAATCTATACGGATTTCGTCGAAAAAATGCCGGTCAATGGTGCGCAGCCCGACTACAAGACCTCCGTCCAGCTGATTTATGACGATGCTGCCCTTTACATACGAATTCGCGCTCATGACGATCAGCCGCAGAACGTCAAATGGCGACGGTCATCGCACGATACTATCGATCCGCATGTCGAAGACTGCGTCACCGTTCTGATCGACCCCGTGGGCAGCCGTAAATCGGCGCAGTTTTTTCGCGTGAATGCCGTTGGGTCGACAGAGGATGGAATGTATACCGCCGAAAACGATCTCGAGGATTTCGGCCCGGATTTCGATTTCGAGGCGTACGCGGCGCCGGATCCCTATGGCTATACCGCCCTGCTCAAAATTCCGTTCACGACGCTGCGCTATACCGCCGACGGCAGCGCCAACTGGAGAATCATCGTCAACCGTTGGATTCCCCGCGACAAGATTATCTATCTGGTGTCCGCGGCGATTCCGGATACGGTGCCGCACCAGCTTGCGACGATGCAGGAGCTGCACGGCATGGCCGTCCCGTCGCGCCAATTCCTGCAACTGCGCCCCTCCGTCACCGGACTCATCAGTCGCGAGACGACCCCGGGGACTGCCGCGGTAAGCGACACATCGATGGCCGGTTCGCTCGATATAAAATGGCGGCCGACCGCCAAGCTGATCCTGGATGCAACCGTGAATCCGGACTTCTCGCAAGTGGAACTCGATGTTCCGCAGCTGACGGCCAACAAGAAATTTGCGTTGTCCCTCAAGGAAAAGCGGTCTTTTTTTCAAGAATCGAGCGACTTGTGGCAGGCACCGGCGCTCTCGCTCTATACGCGTTCGGTGACCAGTCCCGAAGGAGGATTGCGGCTGACGCAGCGCAGCGAGTCCTGGGCCGGCACCGTTTTCCTGTCGAAAGATCGTGGCGGCGGGCAGGTGATCATTCCGGAGCCGTACGGCACAGACTATGCCGATCAGCCCTCCAACAGTGTCGGAACGGTGAGGTTTCGATTTGACGAGAAAGGTTCGCACGTCGGGTTGGTGGTGTCCGATCGGGAATACGGCATGCTCGGCTACAACCATGTTGCTGGGGCGGACGTCAACAGTACATGGGATGACCACTATCAATTTCGCGGGCAATGGCTGACGTCGCAAACGACGGCCCTGGGTACCGCCGCCGGTCAATTGCAGGCGGGTCGCACGCAAATCGGCCAATTGAACTTCGCGGAACTCACGCGGCGCGGTGATAACAGTCTATTTTCGATTTCCGCCAAAGATATCACGGCAAAATTTCGCGACGACGCGGCATTTTCTCCGCAGAATGACGCGCGTGAATTCAGCCTCGATGCGAATGCGATAAAGCATAATGTCGGAAACTTCAACGAGGTATGGCTGTATGCGTCAGGCGATGAAGTCGTAACGCATACCGATGGGCGGTTGATATCCGACTCGCTCCGGCCGGGAATTTATTGGCGGCATGCCAATGGCACTGAATTGACGTTCGAGCCGCGCGTGATGGAACGTATGCGGGCGAGCCCATCCGGATCGCTGATCCGAGAGCGCTACGGTCACGTCGAAATCAAGGCGAATCCGAACTATTATTTGGCGACGCTACAGTTCAGTCTCGATCTCGGCAACATCGCCGATGTCATAGAGGAACGCGTTACGCACGGGCATGGCTTGCACATGATCGCCAATTGCCCGCTCAGTCGGGATACCGAGATCTCGGTGCAGTATGATCGAGAAGCGGCCGGTTTCCTACGTTCGAGCTACTTTTCCGAAGACAGCATGAGCCTAGTCGCAAGAAAGAACTTCACCGGCCAGCTGTTTTTGAGGGTAATTGCCCAGAGCTATGCCTACCGGCGCAATTCCACTCCGGAGGCGCCGACATTGGCCAGCAAAAATGGAAACGATAGCGGTTCGGTCGTCTTCGGATGGCGCAAGTCACACGGCGAGAGTCTTTATCTCGGCGTGAGTCTCGCGACGCAGCGCGCCGGCGCGGTCTCTACGAAAAGCCAATCCGAGATCTTCGTCAAATATCAGACCGACTTGGGCAGCGCATGGAGCGAACTGACGGATTCGGTTCCGACACGATGACATCGATACGTCATTTACCGACGGGGACGGGGACACCTGGCATGGCGAGCTGCCGTTGCGTTCATGACTTGATCACGATGCAGTGCCTCCGGGATGCAGATAAGGACGCGATATCGTGGCGCGGCGACAACTTGAGCTACGCGCAACTCGACGTCCGTGCCAATCGCATGGCCAACTATCTGAGGGTGCTGGGCGTCGGTCCGGAAGTCGTGGTTGGCGTATGTGCCGACCCATCCTTCGATCTGATCGTTTCCCTGCTTGCGATCCTAAAGGCCGGCGGCGTGTACTTGCCGCTCGAACCCTCGTACCCCGCAGCGCGTCTGAACCAGATCGCAGCCGACGCTGATGCGGCAATCCTCATCATGCCGGACCGTCGTAGCGGCGATTTTCAGGGTGGCGGCATCCGGTTATTATGCTTAGAAGCGGAAGCACCATGGATTGCCGAGCAGCCGGAAGTCCCGCCGGCTTCGGGAGTCACCGAGGATAATCTGGCGTACCTGATGTATACGTCCGGTTCGACCGGCCGGCCCAAGGGGGTGATGATCTCTCACGCCGCTCTCCTCCAAAAGCTCATTCAGCCCGGGGCGTGGGGTCCGATTGCTCCGTCGGTCCGCACGGCGCTCGTCGGCTCGATTGCATTCGATGCCTCCTTGTCGCAAATCTTACTGCCACTGTCGCATGGCGGCACGTTGGTACTGCTCGATCTGGCGGACCGGCTGACGCCGGACCGATTATGGCGCGCGCTGAGCGAGGCGAAGGTCAATGTGCTCGACTGCACGCCGAGCTGGCTTGCCTCAATGCTGAGCGTCGATGGATCACGGGTTGCGCTCGACCGTATCGTCGTGGGAGGGGAAAGCTTCCCCCCGCCCCTGGCCAAAGCCGTCTGGAGGATATGGCCGAAGTGCCGCATCGTCAATGTCTATGGGCCGACGGAATGCTGCATCGATGCTGCGGCCTATGAATTATCGAAGGCCGATCCGGATGCGCCCAGCGTTCCAATCGGAACGGCGCTGCCTGGTTATAGACTCTATGTCCTCGACGATGATCTCGAGTCGGTGCCTGCGGGTGAGACTGGCGAGCTGTATATCGCCGGTCGTGGATTGGCACGCGGCTATTGGCGCGACCCGGTGCAGACCGAGAGCAAATTCTTGGCCGATGTATTCCATCCGCGCGAGCGCATGTACCGGGCCGGGGATAGAGCCATACGTCGTGCGGATGGTGTGCTCGTGTTTTGCGGTCGGATCGATAATCAAGTGAAGATACGAGGACAACGAGTCGAGCTGGATGAAATCGAAAACCTCATTCGGATGTGTCCCGAGGTGGACACGGTCAGCGTTCTTCTGCGCAACGACATCGGCACGGAGCCACGCCTGGTGGCATATGTATCGCGCTCGGCGCAGTACATCGCCCTATCGCACGATCGGCTGAGCGAAAGGCTGCGTGAATACGCTCAAAAGATGCTTCCTCCCCACATGCTGCCCGGAATTTGGATGACCGTGGACAAATGGCCTTTGACGCCGACCGGAAAGCTCGACAGACTCGCGTTACCGCCACCCTCATTCGACGATTCTCGACGCACGCTCACGGCGCCGCGTGACCGAACGGAAGAAGACATGTGCCGCATATGGGCGGAAGTGTTGGGCCTCCCCGCGGTCGGCATCGACGATAATTTCTTCGAGCTGGGGGGGCACTCTTTGCTGTCGTCCCGGTTGCTGACGCGCATAAACGCTCATTTTCGCTCGGCGTTGCCCTTGGTCGCTCTTTTCTACAACCCGACCGTGGCGGATCTCAGTATTGCCCTTACCCGAAGCGCGCATAGTGCAAACTCCAGTCGCTTGATTCGCTTCAATCAAACGACATGCACTCCGCCGTTGTTCTGCATTCCGCCGCTGAGCGGGGTGGGAACCGTTTATGCGGGGCTCGCCCGCGCTCTGCGGCAGGATTGCTCTGTTTATGCGTTGCAAGCCACGGGGCTTGCGAAAGATCCGCCCGGTTCGAGTACGATGACGGAATTGGCAGCCACCTTTATCGGCGAGATGCATAAGGTACAGCCCGAAGGTCCCTATCACCTTTGCGGCTATTCGGCCGGAGGCGTGATCGCCTATGAGATGTGCCATCAACTCGCGGCAAGCGGGCAACAAGTCGCCACGCTCGTGTTGATCGATCCGTACTGCAACGAGCCTTATGATGGCGATGCCGGTTATGGATCGCGCCGATTTGTCGCCGACGATGAGCATTTCTGGCAGCTTTGCCGAGAGTTGGTCGGGGACATGGGATTGATCGATGCGGCTGCCGACCCCGCTATCGATCTCGTAAAAATACTTTGGGCACACATGTCGGTTGGAAGCCACTTGCCCCCTGCGGCAGGACGAATCGAAGAAAAAGCGTTGCTGGCGCTCGCTGCCAGGGCGCTGGGCGACACGATGGATCTCGAAGTGTTTCGGCTCATGATCGAAGGGGCGCGAAATATATTCAGCGCGTATTGCGGTTATCAGCCATATTCTTTGAGCCTCGCGCCGAGGACGATGCGTATCGTGCAGCCCGACGCCGACTCCGGCGAATTTCGCTTGAGCCGGCTTGTCCGTTGGCAGGCGCTCGTGGGTCCCTCACTCGAGGCGCATGTCGTTCCCGGGAAACATGCGAGTATGTTGACCAAATGGCAAACCGTGGAGAGCATGGCCGCATTGATCCGATCGTTGTTACCGCGGGAGACACACAGGACGGCATTCGTTCCGTGATCGGCTCATAGATGATACGCGGTATTTGGAAGCTCTACGCCAACCTGTGGCGGTACGCGGAGGGCCGGCGCGCGAGCTTGCTTCGCGCCTTCGGTTTTCTCACGACCGCGGAAGTGCTGCGGTTGACCGTACCATGGCTCGCAGGGGACGCGATGAATGCCGTCCAGCGCAGCGGCGCCGCCGGGCTACCCCACGCGGCGCGCGATCTGCTGCTAGTCTTCGCCGCGATCGTCTGTGGCTGGGCCGCCCACGCTCCGGGCCGCATTCTGGAGCGCAACGTGGCTTTGCACGCGAGAGCCGCGTTCACGATGGATCTCTTACGCCGTTTGCTGCGTGCACCTCTCGCCTGGCACCGTAAACAACATTCGGCCGAAACCACGCATCGAGTTCTGCAAAGTACAGATGCGTTGCATCAATTCGCCGAGAACCAATATGTCTATCTGCAAAACACCATACTCTTGGTCGGCCCGCTGATCGCGTTGTGGCTGCTATCCCCTTGGGTAGGATTGCTGGCCGCGGTGGGCTTCGCAACCCTGAGCTTGGTCAGCATTTCCTTCGATCGCCGCCTGGTCGCTCTTTCGGTGCTACGGAATGACTTGGAGCGCCGGCATAATATTGCGTGGGTGGATATCTTCGCCAACTTGCTGACTGTGTATTCGTTGAGGCGCTTCAAGGGCGTTGAGACGCTGATCCGCGCCCGGCTGATGGGATCGTTCGTACCGCTGCGCAGAATCGTGCTGCTCAACGAGGCCAAGTGGGCGAGCGTCGATGTACTCGGTGCATTGCTTTGGTGCTTCCTCGTTGCGCTGTATGCGACCCTTGCGATTCGGGGACGGGGAGGGCAGGCCGGCACCGCCGGACAAGCCGGTCTCGCCATCGGCAGCGTGTATATGGTTTATGAGTACGCGCGGCGGATCGAAACCGTGATGTCCGTCATCGCGGGCGATTTCGCGCAGCTGGCAGGTCAACACGCCACCTTCGTGTCGGCTGAGCCTATCTTCACAGCTTTGCAATGCCCGCGCGTCGAACGCATAAACGCCAGCTCGTGGGCGGTGTTATCGCTCGATCACGTGACCTTCCGCCATGAAGGCGATGTGCGAAACCATGTCGTCCTCGACGACATCAGCCTGAGTTTGGGCCGCGGCAAACGCTATGCGCTCGTCGGCCCCAGCGGTGCGGGCAAGAGTACGTTGTTGGGCGTTCTGTCGGGACTCGAAAGTGCTCATGAGGGTGAGATCCGGCGCGATGGCCTGGCGCTGACTCCGGAGCAACTACGTGCCGAGTCGACTCTCATTCCGCAGGAGGCGCAACTTTTCGTCGGCACCATCGCCGAGAATCTAACCCTCGGCGAAAAGGTGTCTGACCGGAGCGTGGCGGCGGCACTGGCCATGGCGTGTGCAGGGGAGTTCGTCGGGCAACTGCCCGAAGGGACGGCGGCGATGGTGAGCGAAGGCGGCGCCAATCGGTCGGGCGGAGAGCGCCAGCGGCTGGCGTTGGCGCGGGGCGCTCTGGCGGCGCTGGGCAGCAGCCTCGTCTTACTGGATGAACCGACGAGCAAGCTCGATCCGGAGTCCGAGGCCCGTGTTCTGCAGGGTCTGTTGAGCGGGTTCCCACGCAGCACGATCGTCATGGCGCTGCATCGAACGCAATTGCTGCATCGTTTCGATGCCGTGATCCTCATGGAAAACGGACGTGTGGTCGATGTCGGCAGCGCCGACGAATTGAGCGAACGCTCGATGCAATTCCGGAAACTGGTGGCTGCTAGTTCCCCCTCCGGGCAGGTCTTCGACACTGCCGCCGTTGCAACCTCGGAGAGCGCGGAGCCGCACGTTCGACAACCCCAGCGATGATATAGGAGCCCCACCCGCTCGCCCCGCCGCTTCGAGAGCCGACTCTCCCTCGAG
The DNA here is from genome assembly GCA_030799355.1 of Pseudomonadota bacterium. Taxonomy (GTDB): domain Bacteria; phylum Pseudomonadota; class Gammaproteobacteria; order Steroidobacterales; family Steroidobacteraceae; genus Bog-1198. The sequence goes on along the minus strand of JALYHP010000131.1, from coordinate 16,207 downwards.
GCAGCCACTGCTACGGCTTGCGTACCGGGTCCCAGCCGTTGCCGATCTTCTGGCCCTTCACGATCGCCCGGATCAGACTTCCACCTGCCCGGCCATCCTTCAGGGGATGAATGATCACTTCAACCTTGTCGCCCGGCGTGAAGGTTGCGGGCGTCCAACCCTGATGGGAGAGGGCGGCGACGCTGCCGCCCTCGATCGACCATTCCACCGGGTTGCCGTTCGGATCCGTGACGATCAGCTGAACCCAGCTGTGTGGATTCGTCCATTGGAATTCCTTGACCGTCCCCACGAGGGTCATTTCCGTTTTATTGTCGAACATGGCGAAGGAATGGTGAGCCCATGCGCTTGCGCCGGCCAGCGCCAGCGTGGCGGCAAATGCCAATCTCATCTTCATTTGAACTCCTTGCCTTCACGCGGGCCGCGCATCGTCGATGCGGCCGCTACTGGGATGATGTCGATCGAAACGTCTGGAAGCCGTGCTCATCCGGGGCATTCCGATCGGCTTCACAGACATATTCATCGATTCTCGTGCCGGGCGCTGCGCGGTGGTAGATGACCTTGCGTTCCCACGGCCGCGTGAATGTTTTCTTATCATCATAAGTCACGCGAAACTCGAGCGTGTCCGGATCAACCTTACGCACGCGCGTCACGACGTGCAGATCATCGGTATGGGGAGTGCCGACTTGGTCGATGGGGGTTTTATCACCCGATAGACCTACCGTATCGATGACCAAGACGTTTCCTTCCCAGTGCGCGACGGAATCGCCATGGTAGTTGGGGAACAGGTTCGGGGGGTGCTTGGCGCCGACGTAAATGAACCAGTTCTCGCTCATCTCCGTGGACAACAGGGTGATCTGCCCGGGGCTTTCCAGGATTTGGATGGGCCCATCGACGGCGCCGAACACGATATAGGGAACGCCTTGGGGGAGGCACTTGGCCGCGTTGTTCGCGAAAATTTTGCCGTCGTCGGCATCCTTCAATCGCGTTTCGAGAATCGCTTGGGCCCAGGGCTGCAGAGGAGCCGGGTGGCCGTCGATATCCATCGCCACGCGTTCGCGGGCCGTGAACTCCATCGAGGATCGATAGCCGTAGTGATCCATGACCCAGACGCCGGCCAAGCTGGGGTGCGAAGTACCGTGCTCAGCGTGAGCGGGCAGGGAGAGGGCCGTGACCAGGACTGATGCCAAGGCGACCAGCGCGCCGAGCTTGGCGCCTACCCGCTGGAAAGAGCAGATTTTCATGGCACTCCGTTGTACATCAGCGGCAACCGTGTCAGCACCGGGGCGGGGCCGGTAACCCAGGTGACTTCTCTGCAAACGGAAACCTACCGAGGCCGACCGGGCACGGGAGCATGTTGGCCGGGGTATCGCTGGCAGTTGGAGCATATCGCCTTATCTACTTTTGTCAATATGTGTGAAATTCGTCACGAATAGTGTAAATTAATTATGGGTGGCTGAGAACATTGACGCATTTGACGTCCGACAGGGCCTTTATCGGTCCTGCCTACAAAAGTATCCGGGGGATGAACAATGAAAATGTGCAAATTTCGCTCTACGTTTCTTGCGGCAACGGGCGCGGCATGCCTCGCGGCCGCGGATCATCCGGCTGCGGCTCAAACGGCGGAGGCCGTCCCTGCGTCCTCGAGCGACGAACTGCAAGAAGTCATCGTGACCGCGACGCGGCGCAGTGAAAACCTGCAGAACGTCCCCATGTCGGTTGCCGTCGTCTCCCAGGCCGAGCTGCAGGCGCAGAACCTTGCCGATACGACTGATCTGCGGCGCCTGGTGCCGAGCCTGGGGTTCATCCCCACCTCCACCGTGGCGAACACGCTATTCGTCGTGCGCGGAGTCGGCACGCAGGCCAACGGGAACGGGCTCGAACAGTCGGTCGGGGTCAATTTCGACGGTGTCGCCTTGGGACGCTCCTTGGGGTCGATCGCGCAGCTGGTGGACATCCAGCGCGTCGAAGTCCTGCAGGGCCCGCAAGGCATGCTGTTCGGCAAGAATGCCTCCGCCGGCGTCATGAACATCGTTTCCCAGGTCCCCAAGTTGGGAACCACCGAAGGGACCGCGCGCATTTCCTATGGTTCGTTGAATTTCATCCAGGCAACCGGGACGGTCAATTTGCCGTTGGGCGAGACTGCGGCCGCCCGCGTCAGCGCCTGGAAATATAAGCACGACGGATTCGGTACGGAAGTCAACACCGGCCAAAAATTCGGCAACGAGGACAACCAAGGAGCGCGGCTGCGCCTGCGGTTGAAGCCTGTCGATGCCCTGGACTTGAACTTCATCGCGGAGTGGAACAACCACAACCAGAACCCGAGCGTCATCACTCTTCGGGAATTCGAGCCAAAGAACTTCACGGCGGGCAATTTTGGTGCCCAGATCCAAGCGTGGGAGCTCGCCCATGGGGTTGTCGCCTCGCCCACCAACACAACCATGCATGGCGCGGTGGATCCCTACGGGTATTACGACCGCGGTTCTAGCTCGGCCTATACCGGCCAGGCCGACTATGACATCGGTGGCGGCACCCTGAGCTCGGTGGTCTCCTATCGGCTCGTCTCCAACGACAATCCGTTCGACCCGTGGCCGACGGATAACCCCTACGCCACCAATACCGTCAATCGCGACATGGTTCATTACGACCAGGTATCGGCTGAATTGCGCTATGCCTCGCCGGCCGAGAGCCGATTGCGCTATGTCGCCGGTCTCTATGATTTCAAGATGAACCTGCATGAGACTTTCCTGCTCAGCCAGACAGGCACCGTTCCCGCCCCGGTGAACATCTATTGGAACATGAATCTCACGAACCAGACTTACGCGGCTTTCGGTGAAGCCACCTTCGACATCACGCCGAGGTTTCACCTCATTGGCGGCGTACGAGAATCTCATGATTCGGACAATGGCGAGATGGACCGCGGCTTCATCGGCGCGGCACCGACACCTACCGTTCCCGGCTTCAACACGCCCGGCGGTACTTTCGGCATTTTCCAGACCTCAGCGAGCACCAAATACGACAACACGTCCTGGCGCGGCGGTCTGCAATTTCAGGTATTGCCGAGCGCCATGCTGTACGCGACGGCGTCGCGCGGCTATAAGGGGCCGGGTTTCGCCTATGGATTCAGTTCGACCAGAGTGGGTCTGGCCCAAGCCAACAACGGTATCGTCAAGCCCGAAATTGCGACCATGTACGAAGCGGGCCTCAAGTCGACCTGGTTCGATCGGCGGCTGACCCTGAACCTCGCGGTGTTCGACGAGACATTCAATAATTTCCAGACCTCGCTGCGCGTCCCGGGACCGGTGATCGCGTTCGTGACCCAGAACGCCAAACAGCTGAAGTCCGATGGTGCGAACCTGGATGCCACTTGGGTAGTGTCCCCCGAGCTGCAGCTGATGGGCAACGTGGCTTACGATCACGCCCGCTTTACCGATTACCAGAACGCCGCCTGCGCTCCCGGGGTGACCGGGGCCGGGTTGCCGCCGGCGTTCCCGAACTGCGTAAATCGCCAGCAGAACCTCGACGGCTACCCCTTGCAGGACTCCCCGACGTGGACCACCAATCTGACGGTGCGATACGAGCAGCCTTTGAGCCCCGCTCTGCATTGGTACGGCCAAGCCAACGACAATTACCGGACCAAGGTGGTTTTCAACACCATCGCGGATCCGCATGATGTCCAGGGCCCGGTGAACTTGGTCAACCTCTCCACGGGCATCAAGGCCGCCAACGGCCGATGGAATCTGAGCGTCTATGGCAACAATGTCACCAACACTCATTTCGTCGATCGCATCGCCAATGCCGACTCCGGCGCCTTCTACGTGCAGCAGATGAGCTATGGAGATCTGCGGGTCTACGGCGCGGCGCTGGACGTACACTTTTGATACGGTAGATGAGAAAGCATTGGCACAATGCTCGGCCAGAAGCCCATTCACCGGCAGCTTCGATCGCTGACAGTGAGTTTGGCGGTCGGGGCGCTGTCGGGTGCACCTGCGGGGGCGGATTCGACGCCCCCGGTTTCCCCATCCGCATTCCACGGCGTCATCGCCGGCGAGTTTTATGTCGAACCGCCTACTCTCGAGAACCTCGGTTTCGAGTGGCGGATCGAAGGCGACGCCAATCGCGATGCGTCGGTGCAGGTGGCGTATAGAAAGAAAGGTGAGCGAACCTGGAAACGAGGCTTGCCGCTGCTGCGCCTGCAGGGGGAGGAGGTCGTCTCGCGCATGTTCAAGCCGGCCTTCACCTACGTTGCGCCCAATATGTTCGCAGGCAGCATCCTCGACCTGGAGGCCGACACCGAGTACGAGGCCCGCTTTACCCTGACGGATCCGGATGGGGTGACCGGAGAGTCCGTCAAGGCGGTGGCCGTTCGCACGCGGGCTGAACCCATGCCGTCACCGGATGGCCGCGTATTCCATGTCTATCCGTTCGGTTTCAAGGGGCCGCGACAACAGCCCTCATTCACGGGATTACTCGGCGCCTACTACGAAGGATCCGTTGGCGGTGACTGGTATAACGCCTTCAATCCGCGAGTACGGCCCGGCGATATCATTCTGGTGCATGCGGGTCTTTATAAGGATGATCGCTTCCGCTATGGCCATGAGTTGTCGTCGCAATGGAACGAATGCTGCAACACCACGGGCGATGGCACCTACTATCTGACGGCCCGGGGGACACCCGAACGGCCCATCGTGATAAAGGCCGCGGGAGACGGCGAGGTGATCTTCGATGGCGACGCAAATTACAATCTCTTCAACGTCGAGGCCGCCGACTACAATTACTTCGAAGGGCTGACGTTCCGCAACACGGAGATCGCGTTCGAAGCGGGGATCAAGCGCATTGCCGGCGCCAAGGGACTGACGTTCAAGCATTCGAAATTCTATGACATCGGCATCGGCATCCACAGCGACTATGCCGGCTCCAAGGATTTTTACATCGCGGACAATGAGTTCACGGGCCGGCATGACCCGAGCCTGCTGATGGGGTGGAACGCCGCCTGGTCCAAGGTGCCGGGTTTCGCCCAACACAGCCGGCTTCTCTCGCAATTTGCCGTCAAGGTCTACGGCTCCGGCCATGTGATCGCCTTCAATCGGGTACGCAACTTTCACGATGGCTTGGATCACGCCACCTACGGCGACCCCGATGACTACCCCAAGACGCGGCATGAACAGGAACCGTCCTCGTTCGACATCTATAACAACGACATTTCCAACATGCATGACAACTGCATCGAAGCCGATGGCGGAATGCACAATGTCAGAGTCATGCGTAACCTATGCATGAATTCGGGCGGGCAGGGTTATAGCCTGCAACCGCTGCTGGGCGGTCCCGCCTATATCATTCGCAACATCATGTACAACAGCCCGATGGCCGGCGCGATCAAGTTCCATGAGTTTCCCGCCGGCGGCCTGTTCTACAACAACACCTGGTTCTCCAATTTCGCGCCGGGACCCGATAACGCCGGCCAGAACATGCAGTTGCGGAACAACCTGTTCCTGCGGCAGATCGAGTCCGCGCCGTTGTTGCAAATGTCGACCTTCACCAATTATTCGTCGAGCGACTACAACGGCTTTTTCGCCGGGCCCCGCGTCGATCCGTTCAGTTGGAATTCGCCGCCGTTCGAAATTCGCGTCGATACCGAGCATCCGCTGGTGAAGCGATCATTCAAGACGTTGCAGGACTATAGCCGGGCCACGGGCCAGGACGCCCACAGCATCATGGTCGATTATTCGGCGTTCCGGCGCGTGGCGCCCACTAATCCCGCCGCCCCCGTGACGACGCTGTATGACGCCGCCGGCTTCGATTGGCGGTTGTCGGCCCACTCCGCCGCGATCGATCGGGGCGTGGTCATTCCCAATGTGACCGACGCGTTTCGAGGGTCGGCTCCGGATCTCGGCGCGATCGAGTCGGGTGCGCCGCCGCTTCACTTCGGGCCTAGGCCACCGCATGTAACCGCTCCCAACCGCGCCACTTCCGGAGGCATCGGAAAAAGCCCTGTTGCCGAGCACAGGCCGGGCCTTCGGAGGCGGGCTAGGAGAACGTTATGTATTCGGCAGACAACGCCAACATTCGCAGCAATCAGTTTCGCCCCGCCGCTCAGCCGTTGCCCCGCTGCCGGATGATGAAGCGGCTGTTGCATTGCGCACGGCCAAGGCCGGCAGCGTGTGTCGCGTGCATGGCCAAGCGGAGGACAAGCGCGTCACGGAACTGCAAAATGATGCGCGTGGGTTTCATAGTTGAGCGCGCGTGGGCGAACCCGGCGAAACTAAATGTTCTTTGGTTTGCGCTCGTCGGTGGCAGCCTCCTCAGCCCCGCCATCATTGCCCAGACATCGGCAGCCGCCGCGTCGAGATTGCCCGCTGCTGCGTCGCCCGCCGTCGAATCGACATCGCCCCCCGCTGCATCGAGATCGCCCGCCGCTGCGCCGCCACCGCCCGCCGCTGCCGCGTCGCCATTGCGCGCCGCCGTGTCGCCATCGCCCGCCGCCTGTGACAGCCTGACCGGCGCAAACCTGCCGAATGGGCGGATCGCAAGCGCCGAGAACGTCGCAGGCGGCCCCTTCACCCCGCCGGAACCCGCCGGGCAGCCTCCCTTGGATCTGCCGCCCTTTTGCCGCGTGTCGGCGATCCTGACGCCAACGCCCGATTCCGAGATCCGAATCGAGCTTTGGCTACCTCGCGACTGGAATGGCAAGTTCATCGGCGTCGGTATGGGAGGATGGGGCGGAGCCATCAACTATGTCGGCATGGCCCCGTTCCTTCGCCGCGGCTATGCGACCGCAGCCACGGACACCGGCCATCGGGGCGGCACCGCTGAATTCGCGCTCGGTCATCCCGAGAAGCTCATCGATTTCGCGTGGCGCGCCGTGCATGGATTGGCGGTGCAATCCAAAACCTTGGCCGGCCGCTATTACGCCGCGCCGCCACGCCGCGCCTACTGGACCGGATGTTCGGCGGGGGGTCGAGAAAGCCTGATGGAGGCGCAACGATATCCCGCCGACTTCGATGGGATCCTCGCCGGCGCTCCGGCGGCGGATTGGCCCGGCCTGAATTCGGGATCCCTGTGGACCAGTGTGCTCAATGCGCCCAAGAATGCACCGCCGGTCCTCGGCCCGGACCAGGCGCAGCTACTGCACAAAGCAGCTCTGGCCCGATGCGACGCCGCGGACGGCATCATGGATGGCGAGATCGCGGATCCGCGCGCTTGCCGTGTCCGGCCCGCCAGCCTGGCCTGTTCGGCGAACCAAACATCGCCTGCATGCCTGAGCCCGGCGCAAGTGGCCGTCGCCACCAAACTCTATGGAGCCGTGAGAGAGCAACGCAGCGGGAAGTTCGTTTGGCCGGGGCTGCTGCCGGGAAGCGAATTGGGCTGGGCTGCGATGTCGCGCCCCACACCGCCCGCCGTGAGCGAATTCAAATACGTCGTCATGCAGGATCCGGAGTGGGATCCCTACAGCTTCCAACTGGATCGAGACCACGCCAAAGAAGTGCAGTCCGATATCATCTCCGCCACCAGCCCCGACCTGGCGGCCTTCAAGTCCAGGGGCGGCAAGCTGCTGCAGTACCACGGCTGGTCCGACCCGGTGATTGCCCCGGAGGCGAGCATCAACTACTACGAGAGCGTGGTCGCGCGGCAGGGCGGGCTCGCGCCCACCCGCGATTTCTATCGTCTGTTCCTCGTCCCCGGGATGGCACACTGCAACGGCGCGTACGCGGTCGATTGGATCACCGCGCTGGATGCCTGGGTCGAAACCGGCAAGGCACCCGAGCAGATCGTTGGCGAACGTCTCCCCTCGGGACCCGTGGCGCCGGCAGCGGCCGCCGCCGCCGTGGCTGCGGCGCCCCCCGCCCTCAACGCATCTCTCGGCACCAAGCCCATCTGTGCCTATCCACAGGTGGCTGTCGCCGCAAGTTCGAGCCGGCCAACCGATCCTCCTCGCTATGAATGCCGCGCCGCTGCGCGCGGGGTGCGGCCGGGCCAAAAGCCGCCTGCCTGATTCCGCAGCGCCCCGCCGTGAACGAAATTCCGGTCCCGATCCGCCGCCCCACTCAGCCCGGCTCCGAGTCGAAGCGCACCCGCGGACTTCTCTGCCTCCGTTTCGAACGATTAGCAGTCACGCTTCCGGTCATTGCGTAACGGGTGCGCCGCCGCGGTCGCCGCGTATGTCAGCCAGCGGAATCTTATCGAGCTCGGCGATGATCTTGGCGTCGGCGCGCGCCGCATTGGCAAGGCCCGGCCAGGGCAGCAAGTCCGGCGTGTCGGCGTCGGTGTGGTACTGCAGCGGAACGTCGATCAACTGCACCGTGGGGGCGTCGGCGAATAGGGACGCCACATCGCCGTTGGCTCTGGCTTCCGGCCGCTCCAGGACTCCCACGCCAAAGGTTTTCAGCGCCGACAACACGATTTTTTTCATCCGCTCGCTGCCCTTCAACGTGAATAGCGTCTGGCCGCTGGTCTGGGTCGACAGCCGCACGTCCGGAGGTTGACCCCACACGGTGTAGTCATTCACCGCGGTGTGTTCGGAGTTGATGATGAGGGCGGTCTTGGCCAGAAAGGGCTGCATCTGGTCATGGATGTAGTGCGTGCCCGGCGATCCCTCGTGATGACCTCCCGTCGCGACGAAGGTGATCGTACGTCTGCGCTCGGTCAAGGGGATGGATGCGAAGTAGCGCGCCAGCTCGAGCATGTTGGCCACACCCGAGGCGTTGTCGACGGCGCCGTCGAAATACGAATCGGTATGCGCCGTGATCAACACGTTCTCGTCCGTCATGCCGGGCAGTACGCCCCAGACATTGGCGGCGTTGATACCGGAAACCATTTCGACGGCCAGCTTGAGGGTGACCACCGGGGCGGTGCCCGACTCGATGGCGTGCCGCAGCCGTACGCCGTCGTCATGGCCGATGGTCAGGCCGGGGATGGTGATGTCTCCGGTGCGCGCCATCTGGCTGGTGACGTTGCCCGGGATGTCGAGAGCAATCAATACGGCCGCAGCCCCCGCCTTCTGAGCGCGCGTCGTCGCCTGTTCGAACACCGCGGTCTGACCGTGTACATTGGGCTCAGGGGCGCTGAAGAGGAGGGCGATCTTGCCATTCACGTCACGCCCCTGGAAATCTGCCGCGGTGCCGAGACCTAACCAGACGACCGGTGCGGTCAGCCCCTCGGTACCGGTGCCCATCGACCTGCCTAAGGGGAAGGCACTTGGGAGGGTCTGGGTTGTTCTCGCCTCGTCGGCGAACGTGACGCTCCACGAGCGCGGCCACCACACGAGCGGCATGCCGATTTCTTGAATGTTCACCTTGGACAAGCCCAGTTCGTGGAATTTGGCCTCGACATAACGGCGCGTTTCCCTATCGGCTTCGGTTCCGGTGATCCGACCCCAATAGGGGCTGCGCTGCTTTTCCCGGCGCGCAATCTCGACCAGGTCTACTGCCATACGCTTGATCCTGCGGCCATCGATGGCGCCGTAGCGCTTCTCCGAGGGCGGCAGCGGCCATTCCAGATAGGCATCCTCCAGATTGAAGAGCGCGGGGTCCCGCGCGTAGAACCGCGCCAGGCTCTCCGGCGTCTCCCGCGACCCGATGGTCGTGATTTTCGGATGATAGGGCTCAGCCGGCGACCCCGGCTGTTCCTGGCCGTGGGCAAGCTGGACCCCCGCGCTTGCCGTGGCCATCAAGACAGCCACGATGATGTGCTTCATGGACATGATGCTGCGGTTCCTCCCAGAGAGGTCTGAATGTTACAGCGGGTGAGCATGCACGGCGACCGACGCGCTTGAACTCGGCTTGGTGGGAGTTCGAATTAGCGCGTCGAACTGCCGGTTACGACGAGGGATTCTCGTGCCCTTTTTTGATATCGGGACCTCCCTGCATCGTGGCGCTTTTGGTGTGCGGTCCACTTCTTGCGATAGTGCACCAGTTGCATCAGTGCACTAGTTGCACTAAAGTAGCATATGCCTACGGTCAAGCGCTTCACCGCTCAACGGTTGCGATGTACTTCAAGGACCACCCGCCGCCGCACTTCCACATCATTACGGTAAGCAATGAACGCATCGCGTAGTCATCGAGACGACTGCGATATTGGCAGGCTCGGCCGACGAGCGTGACGTGGCGGAGGCGCTCTCTTGGGCAAACAGGGCTACCTTGCGCCGGCTATGGCGACAATATTCGGAGTGACCATGAGAATCAACGAAGGCAAACTGCATCGAATGACCAGCGTCAAGGCCATAGGCGAGCATAGGGTGCGGCTGCGCTTTGAGAACGGCAAAACATTCAGCGTCGATTTGAAGGCCTTAGTGCAACACTCGAAGGGCTTGAAGAGCTTGCGTGACCCGGCCGCCTTCGCACGTGTCACGCTTGGCGAAGGGGGTCACAGCATCGAATGGCCGGGCGATCTCGATATCGGCGCGGATACGGTGTGGGAGCTGGCGCTTGAACAGGCCGGGCGAGCCGATGCCGTGGAGTTCATCCGGTGGCGCTGGAAACATCGATTGAGTTTGAGCACCGCAGCGGAGGCGCTCGGAATCTCGCGCCGTCAGGTCGCCTACTACGCGAGCGGCGAACACGTCGTGCCGCGCACTGTCCTGCTCGCGTGCAAGGGCTGGGAAGCGGAGCGACAGGCCGCTGCGTAAATGTGCACATGGCGGCTGCGAGGCGCAATTCGAGTTCGCTGCAGCATCGCGGCTACGAGCTACGCTGATGCGACTTGAGCTGTGCCAACCAGCGGAGTATCGGTTGTGATGTCGTCGTTGAGCGCATTCTCCTGCATCGCGGGCGGAAGCGATTTGGAGGGTTTGACGCCCAACGCCCGCAGTTTCTCCGCCTGCCCAATTAAGTGTCCGCGGCCGCCGGCCAGTTTTCCATAGGCCCCTTCGTATTCCGTTTGCGCCTGGCGTAACCGGTTGCCGAGAGCGGTCATGTCTTCTACGAATCCTACGAATTTGTCGTATAGCTCCGCGCCGCGTTTGGCGATCTCCTGTGCATTTCGAGTCTGAGCCTCCTGCCGCCACAAGTGGGCGACGGTTCGCACGACGAAAAGCAGCGTCGAAGGGCTAACAAGAAGTACATTCCGCTTCCACGCGTCCATGAAGATGTCCCGGTCGGAAGTGACGGCTAGCATAAAGGCAGGCTCGATCGGCACGAACAAAAGAACGAAATCGAGCGACTTCAATCCGTAGAGGGCGTGGTAGTTCTTCTCAGACAATCCTCGGATGTGGTTCTTCACGGACTCGATGTGGCGCTTGCTCGCAGCAACTCGATCGAGCTCGACTTCCGAAACCGCAAACTCCTCATAGGCAACCAGGGAGACCTTGGCGTCGACCACCAGACTGCGGCTGTCGGGCAAGCGGATGACCACATCGGGGAGGGCTCGCGTGCCGTCTTCCCGGGTGTGACTGGTCTGGACGACATACTCCTCGCCCTTGCGCAAGCCAGATGCCTCGAGAACACGCTCCAGAACGAGCTCGCCCCAATTTCCTTGAGTCTTACTGGACCCGCGTAGAGCACGCGTGAGGTTCTTCGCATCCTCGCTCAGCTGATTGTTCAACTCCATGAGTTGGCGTACTTGTTCGCCGAGCGCTGTCCGCTCTTTCCCTTCTTTGACGTAGGTGTCTTCGATTTTCGACTGAAACTCGGTAATCCGCAGTTTGAGCGGATCGAGGAGGGCACCGAGATTCGTTTGATTTTGCTCGGTGAAGCGCTTGGACTTGTCTTCCAAAATCTCGTTGGCGAGATTCTTGAATTGGTCGGAGAGCGCCTGTTTAGCGTCGGCGAGAAGCGCAAGTTTTTCCTGGGAGGCCTCTATTTCGGTGGCGAGCTTATGGCGGACGTCGGCAAGGTCCAGGGCGAGCGAGCTTGCCTCCTGCACCTTCGCCTCATAGTGCCCCGTCAGGGTCCCGATATCCGCGCGTAGGCTCGCGACGGTCTCACGTGCGCCCGTCAATTCGGCATTGATCTTGCCGGCCTGCTCGCGCAAATCCGAGATGGTCTGAGTGGCCGCCGCGAGGCCGGTCTCGGCGACGTTCAACCGCCCTTGCAGCGCCGAAATCTGCCGAACTTGCTCCTCGAGGGTCGCATTCTCGGCATTGACCCGGTTCAAAGTGGCCGTCGTCTCGGTCAGGTTCTGTTCAAGGACCGGTATGCGGCTGGCCCGCATATTCGCGCCGGCGAGCTCGACTTGTGCTTGCGTAGCGGTTTGGGCGGCCAGCGCCTCCGCGCGCGCCAGCTCCGCACGGCTCCGAGATCGGGCAACGATCCATGCGATCGCGGCGCCGATACCAAGCCAAACGATGCCCATAACCCACAGTCCCATGTGATCATCCACGCAAGATCTCCCCTAAGTGTCGAGTCATGCCACCGCTTCGGTGCGGACTTGTGGCGCCGTACCGATTTCCGCGCGGCCGCAGGGATCGCACAAAAAGATACCGCTGTACAACCCGCGGCCAATCATGCGCCCATCCGGCATGCGCGCCCAATTGCCGAATCCATGGACGCCGGTATCGCCTGCGCGAACGTGGAGCTCGCAACGCAAGTTACTGCAGAACGGGTAGTCGGACTCGAACGCGTGCATGTCCGATTCGATTTCAGAGTTGCGTCTTTGGGGCGGATAGCTCGGTAGCTGTAATTATATACAGCCAGGGAGGAAAACGAAAGATTCGTGGCAAAACATTTCCTTGGGCCGGGGCCCGGGGTTTCCTCTGGCCGTACTCGGCAAACGTCTGTTCGGCCTTGCTGGTTCCGGGAAGGGGTCGGCGTATCGCCCGGGGGCGAGCCCCTGTGTATCCTGTAGTTTACAAGCCGCCTCCTATGGTATACACATGCATTCATGTTCGAAGTGAAGCGCACGGAAGCATTCGACGGGTGGCTCAAGGGTTTAACGGACTCGAAGGGCCGCACGAGGATCCAGGCGCGTATCGACCGGTTAGCCAATGGCAACCCCGGCGATGTCGGCCGATCGGCGAAGGCTTGAGCGAGCTGCGCATCGATTTCGGCCCTGGCTACCGCGTGTACTACGCGCGCGCCGGCAAGACGCTGTATATGATTTTGTGCGGCGGCGACAAGGGTAGCCAGGACGCCGACATCAAGAACGCGCACGCGATGTGGAAGGAATTGAACCCACTGGCGGCCAAGAAGCCGGCCAAAAAGGAGTGACCATGGCGACCAAGACCAAGCGCCGAAAGATCAAGGTGGCGCCCTACGATTCGGCGGATTACCTGCATACCGAGGAGGACATCAAAAACTACCTCGAAGCGGTGTTCGAAGAGCCCGTAGATCGGCAGATGCTGATTCGCACGCTCGGCGTCGTCGCTCGAGCGCGCGGCATGATGCAGCTAGCGAAGGATACGGGCATCACCCGAGCAGGCCTTTACAAGGCGCTCTCTCCCGACGGCAATCCGAGCTTCGAGACGGTGACGAAGATTGTCGGCGCCTTCGGCATGCGCTTGAGCGCGCAGGCGGCCTGAAGCCTTCGCGTTTCGGTGATCCCCGGCGAACCGAACGCGACCGGCCAGCGCAGCCCGATCAACACCGACATCCTGCTGCGGACCCATTGATATTGGCTCCCCGGGAGAGATTGCTCGGCGCTGCGCGCCTCGTCCTACGCTGCGCTCCGGACCGCCGTCGCTTCGCGCCGGCGTCCAACTTGGCCTGGGGCCAAGTTGTCGAACTCGGCTTTTTTGTCTGTCGGGAGTTCGAATTCACGCGTCTAGCTGTATCGACCTGCTGACGGTTCTCCGACCCTGAAATATTGGCTCCCCGGGAGAGATTCGAACTCCCGACCAACGGATTAACAGGCTGTGCGCTTTTTCGACTATTTTGGCCATTTGAACAATTTTTCGCCCAAGCTACCGGACAGGTTTTATCACGGTTCGCCGGATGTACGTCGCCAGCATTTGGGCGCTGTGTCCGAGTACGTTGTGGCTCGCATCGCTCGCCGCCTTCGGCCGCAACTCGCGGAACCGAAACCCGGGGTCTAGCCGGCGCATGGCGCTCTGTAAGCCATCCATGCTGTAGGGCTTGCCCTTCTCCCCCACGAACACTTCGTCCCGCCGAGATCGAGCCAGCGCGCGATCCACGAAGTATTTCAGGGGGGGTGACCACGCAATCTCGCGCAGCTTCCCGTCCTTCGATTGACGTAGCCTGATCCCGCTCGGGGTGATGCTCTCCCTGGTGAGGGTGCGAAGATCGCCTTGCCGCAGTCCCGTCAGAAACGCCACCGCAAGCAAATCCTGAAGAGCCGGGGAGGCGCGGTCAATGACCCCCTTCAGTTCTTCGTCCGTCACGTAGCGCCGGCTAGGCGCCTCCCTATTGCGCTTTACGCCATGGCAGGGATTAGACGCGCACCAGCCAAAGCGCATCCCCCAGGAAATCACCGACCCGAGGACCGCCCGTTCCCGATTCCCCCCAATCGGGGCTCCGTCACGCTTGCGCATCTCAAGGTACTGGGCCACGTGCATTGGCTCGAGAGCGTTCAGGATCAAATGACCGAAGTGGTGCTGTAGGCGGGCGTTGATGATTCTGGTGTACTCAGGGCGACTGGCCGGTTTCAGTTCGGGGAGCGCCCGGGCGATATAGAGCATCATCAATTGGCCATAGGTCGCCGGCCGGTCGGACGTGAAAGCCTGGAGGGCGGTGTAAAGGGCGGTCGCCCCCTCATCTACCCGGGAGAGCGGGTTCCATTTGTTTTGGTGGACGTAGAAGTAGCGCCCGTGGCGGAGGTGGACCTTTGGCGGGAGCATTTGGGTGGCGGCGTGAAGTCCGGCTTGTCGTATTTCGACGTACCGTACATGGCTCTCGACACGGCATCAAGGGTTGTCACTGGGTCACCTGACGGTTGAACCATGAAAGCGACGCCATTGCTTCTAAGCCAGCGCCGCACATCGGACCTTCTTTTAAGGCCGGACAAACGCCTCAGTTCCTTCATATCCATTATCATTTGGCTGCTTCCGAGTAGGCCAGATCGGCCTTTATTAGCGCGGCCACCCTCACGGCTCAGTTCTTCCATCACCAGCGAAGCCCTTGATCCAATCGACGGCCTCACCCGTATTCAAGAAATACTCGAATTCCGCGTTGCCGTCGCGGTCCTCAATTTCTATGGCCCAGCACGGTACCGATTCTTCCGGGGTCGGCTGCCACGACCAATCGGCGCGGACGAGTTTTATACCAGCCGCTTTTGCAGCCCTGACGATATCGCGCTTAGCCATGGTTCTCGCCCCTATCAGACTGAAAGCTGACGGCGCGGCTATCGTCCTGCCAACTGAAATGACCGCCGCAGGTTCGGCAATAGTTCACGCAGCCAATGCCGGTATGGTGCTTGCGAAGTGCCGTCTCAAGTTGCTCCCGCACCTTCTGTTCAGCCTGGAAGAGTCGATTGACTTCGATGAGCGCCTCTTCCAAGGTTTCAACAGAATGCGCCGGTTCGGTCGGGCAATCCCCTTGCGAGACACGCTTGATGACTGAGCCGGTCACGGCTCCCGCCGCCAGTGGATGCATCACTGTTCTCCTGATCCGCTGGCAGGAGAGCGACGACGCGGTCCAGAACCCTTGAGTTTGTTGCCTTCGGGCGAGATGACAAACCCGCTGGGGTCCACGTATATCTGCCCGTGGTCACACAACTCGTCATTGACCGTCACTGTGCGCGGACCATCGACGTGAACGCCATGCGCGACCAGCCACGCATCAATCGCCGTAGCTACCTCATCGCCTGTCAAGTCTATTGCGACGCCGGGGCCATACTTGGTTCTACCGTCGCCGTACTTAATCTCCATGTTCTGATCCTCCATCGGCCTGAAAGCCTATCCCTTGACGCATACGATTTGCCTCAGTTCGGCCACGACATCGACCAGATCGCTCTGGTTATCCATGACCTCTTGAATCGACTTGTACGCACCAGGGATCTCGTCGATCACATCGGCGTCCTTCCGGCACTCAACGCCAGCGGTCTGCGCCTCCATGTCGGCCAGCGTAAACTTGCGCTTGGCCTCACCGCGACTCATACGACGGCCGGCACCGTGCGAACAGGAGTTGAACGCATCGGCATTGCCTTTGCCGCGCACGATGAAGCTGCGCGCACCCATGCTGCCGGGGATGATTCCCATCTCACCCTCCAAACGACAACAGCGGCGGCATCTTGCCGTCAACGTAGGCTTGCTCAATGAGCGGCTTGGCATGCTCGGCAACCGTCATGCCGTTGGGCAGTACGATGTGCGCCATAAACGACT
>JALYHP010000125.1 GCA_030799355.1 Pseudomonadota bacterium | reverse complement strand
AGCCGTGTCCTCGATGATGCTGATCCTCGAGCTCGAGGGTCACGTTCAGGCCGCCCCCGGGGGCCGCTACTCCCGAGTCGCCTACAGGAGAGCCGGAGGTGAAAGATAACGTTCTCGATCTGCTTATCTATCTGTTCGAGAATTACATGAGTGCCGACGATGAACCGCGTCCCGATCGCGACACCTTGAAGCTCGAGTTGGACAAGGCAGGATTCGCCGAACCGGACATCGAGCGCGCTCTGGGATGGCTGGACGGCTTGTCCGGCGAGCAGCTCGGCAAGGTCGCCGAGGCTACGGCGCGCGCCGTCCGCATTTTCAGCGGCCAGGAACTGTTGCGCTTCGACACCGACGTGCGCGGGTATCTCATGTATTTGGAGAACGTTCGTATCCTCTCCGCAACCCAGCGCGAGCTGGTCATCGATCGCCTGATGGCGCTCGATGCCGATGAAATCGACATCGAGCAAGTCAAATGGGTGGTCCTGATGGTTCTGTTCAGCCAGCCCGGCCAAGAATCCGCCTACGCGCAGATGGAAGACCTGGTCTTCGAAGAGCGCTCTGACGCACTGCATTGAGCAGCAATCTCGTTATCGTGGAGTCGCCCGCCAAGGCGAAAACCATCAAGAAATACCTCGGCAAGGACTTCGAGGTACTTGCATCGTACGGGCATGTGCGGGATCTGGTCCCGAAAGAAGGTGCGGTCGATACCGAGCATGCCTTCGCCATGAAGTATCAGGTGGTCGAGCGCAATCAGAAGCATGTCGATGCCATTTCGCGTGCGCTCAAGAAGGCCAAGTCGTTATTCCTGGCGACCGACCCCGACCGTGAGGGCGAGGCCATTTCATGGCACCTGTACGAGCTTCTGAACGCCAAGGGCGAACTCGAGGGCAAGTCCGTGCAGCGCGTGGTGTTCTACGAGATCACCAAGAACTCGGTGCGCGAGGCCATGGCGCAGCCGCGGGGACTGTCGGTGGACCTGGTGAATGCCCAGCAAGCGCGGCGCGCCCTCGATTTCCTGGTCGGCTTCAATCTATCGCCGCTGCTGTGGAAAAAAGTTCGTCCGGGGCTCTCGGCGGGCCGCGTGCAGAGTCCGGCGCTGCGCATGATTTGCGAGCGCGAGGATGAAATTGCCGCCTTCGTCGCGCGGGAATATTGGACCATCGATGCGCAGCTCGAGCATTCGGACCAGAAATTTCCGGGCAAACTGGTGGAATACGGCGGCGCCAAGGTCGAGCAATTCAGCTTTACCACGGAGGCGCAGGCACGCGAGGTCGAGCGCACGCTGCGCGCAGCGGCCGGCGGGAGGCTCACGGTATTGGGCGTCGACCGCAAGCAGCGGCGCCGCAACCCGGCGCCGCCCTTCACGACCTCGACCTTGCAGCAGGAGGCCGCACGCAAGCTCGGCTTCAGTGCGCAAAAGACCATGCGCGTCGCGCAGCAGCTGTACGAAGGCGTCGACATCGGCGATGGCGCGGTCGGCCTCATCACGTACATGCGCACCGACTCGCTCACCCTGGCGCAGGAGGCTGTCGGCGAGCTTCGCGACGTCATCGTGCGGCTCTATGGCAAAGCGGGGCTCGCGGATGAGCCGCGGATCTTCAAAACCAAGTCGAAGAACGCCCAGGAAGCGCACGAAGCGATTCGTCCCACCGCCGCCGGGATTTTGCCAGCGGACATCGAAAAGCATCTGGAGGGGGATCAGTTCCGGCTGTATTCGCTGATCTGGAAGCGCACCGTCGCGTGCCAAATGGCGCCGGCGATATTCGATACCGTCGCGGTGGAATTGCTCGCCGGGTCCCCCGAGCGAGCCGGCGCGGCGAATGCTCCTGCCCGTACCGTGCTGCGCGCCAACGGCTCCACCTTGGTGAAGCCCGGCTACATCTCGGTGTATCAGGAAGGGCTCGACGATGCCGTCCAAGACGACTCGGATCACGTGCTGCCGGCGATGCGCGAAGGCGACACGGTCAAACTGACGGACGTGGTTCCGGCTCAGCATTTCACCGAACCGCCGCCGCGTTTTTCGGAAGCCTCGCTGGTCAAGGCTCTGGAGGAATACGGCATCGGCCGCCCGTCCACCTATGCGTCCATCATCTCGACCTTGCGCGACCGCCAGTACGTGGACATCGAAAGCCGGCGCTTCACGGCGACCGACATCGGCAAGATCGTCAGCCGCTTTCTGACGCAGTACTTCACGACCTATGTCGACTACGATTTCACGGCGAAAATGGAAGACTCGCTCGATGCCGTCGCCACCGGCGAGCAGGAATGGGTGCCGTTGCTGGACAAGTTTTGGAAGCCGTTCATCGAGCTGGTCAACCATACCGAAAGCTCGGTCAGCCGCGAGGAAGTCGCCCAAGCCCGCGATCTCGGGATCGATCCAGCCAGCGGCAAGCCGATGAGCGTACGTATGGGCCGGTTCGGCCCGTTCGTGCAGATCGGCACCAAGGACGATGAGGACAAGCCGCGCTTCGCCGGACTGCGCCCCGGACAGAAGATGGATGCGATAACGCACGCGCAGGCTCTCGAATTGTTCAAGCTGCCGCGCAAGCTCGGGCTTGCCGCCACGGGTGAAGAGATCACCACCAACGTCGGCCGTTTCGGGCCGTATCTCAAGTACGGCACCAAGTACGTGTCGCTCAAGACGGACGACCCGTACGAGATTACGCCCGAGCGGGCGCTCGAGGTGATTCGCGAAAAGGAAATCGCCGATGCGAACCGGCTGATCCTGGATTTTCCGGATGCCGGGATCCAGGTGCTCAACGGCCGTTTCGGTCCGTACATCACGGACAAGCAACGCAATGCCAAGATCCCCAAGGATAAGGAACCGAAGAGCCTGACACTGCCGGAATGTCAGGCACTGCTCGCGGCTGCACCCGTGCGCACCTTCGGCAAGTGGGGCCGCAAGAACGTCAAGGCGAAGAATGGCAAAGGCGCGCCCAAAGCGGGCGCCGCTGCGGCCGTACCGGCCGCCGCATCGGCGGCACGCACACCGGGTAACAAGACCAAGCGGACCGCCGCGAAAAAGGCTTCGTCCGGTACGGGCGCCGGGCGTACGGGCCCGGCGCAAACCGCCGTGGGCAACGGGCAGAAGCTGGCGGCGAGGGCATCCAAGCCGGCAGCGAACAAAAAGGCGCCATTGCACCCTGCCGTGACCCCCGCTGTTGCGCCTGGTGTCGCGGCGTCTCGGGTTGCCAAGGCAAAATCGGCGCCGAAGAAGGGCGGCGCGGAAAAAAAAGGCTCTCGTTGATGGACCGAATCCCGCAGTGAGGCTGGGACGATGACGAGCGCACCGAACGATAATGCACTTGCCGTCAAACGATACCTGAACGAGCTGCACGAGCGCATCACGGCCGCCGTGCAGAGCGTCGATGCGGTGAAGTTTAGGCGCGATCCCTGGGTGCGGCCCGAAGGCGGTGGCGGCGAGAGCCGCATACTCACCGAAGGCTCGGTGTTCGAACGCGCAGGAGTTTCGTTTTCTCACGTATTCGGCGCAAAACTGCCGACCTCGGCATCGAACCTGCGGCCGGATGTGGCTGATGCGCCGTTCGAAGCCATGGGCCTGTCCTTGGTGTTTCACCCCCGAAATCCGTACGTGCCGACGACGCATTGCAATGTCCGGTTTCTCGTGGCGAGGCCGCCGGACATGCCGGCGGTCTGGTGGTTCGGCGGCGGATTCGATCTCACGCCGTACTATCCGTTCGACGAGGACGTCGCGCATTGGCATCGCACCGCTCGAGCCGCGTGCCTGCCTTTCGGAGCGGGCCTCTACGAAAAATACAAGGCGTGGTGCGACCGCTATTTTTTCTTGCCTCACCGCAACGAAACGCGCGGCGTCGGCGGTTTGTTCTTCGATGACCACAACGAGCACGGTTTCGAGCGCTCGTTCGGCTTCATGCGCAGCGTCGGCGACCATTTTCTCGGCGCCTACATGCCGATTCTGGAGCGCCGCCGGCACACGCCCTGGGGGGAGCGCGAGCGCGATTTCCAGCTGTACCGCCGCGGCCGGTACGTGGAATTCAACCTGGTTTACGACCGAGGCACGCTGTTCGGCCTGCAGTCGCGCGGCCGCACCGAGTCGATTCTGATGTCCCTTCCGCCGTTGGTGCGCTGGGACTACGATTGGCGCCCCGAGCCGGGCTCGCCCGAGGCGCGCTTGTACGATGAGTTCCTGCGCCCGCGATCGTATTTGACGGACCCGTAGCCGGACCCAGCTGCCAGACCGACCCGCGTACCAGACTGCCGCGGCAGGCCATCCCTGCGCGAAAGCGCTCGCAATCGACCCCCGAGCCTCAAAGGCCTGGCACAATGCCCGCCCGATGAATTACCGACACATCTACCATGCCGGGAATTTCGCCGACATCGCCAAGCATGTCGGCTTGCTCTATTGCCTCGACGCATTGAAGCGCAAGGACGCGCCGTTTTTTGCCCTGGATAGCCACGCCGGACGCGGTTTCTACGATCTGCAGGCGCCGGAAGCGAACAAGTCGGGCGAGGCCGAACGCGGCATCCAGCGCCTGATCGAGGCCGGCATCGGTCATGACGCGCTGGCTCCGTATTTCGCTGCGATTCGCGCCCGGCGCGGCAAGCGTCTGGCGCGCTACCCCGGATCGCCGGCGCTCATTGCCGGCAGCTTGAGGCCGCAGGACCGCGCGCTGTTCGTGGAACTCATGCCGGCCGAGGCCCGCGCGGCGGAGCGGGAGATCGAATCGGCGGGTCGCGTCCGAACGGAAATCGGCGACGGCTACGCGGCGTTGAAGGCTTTCCTGCCGCCCGATGAGCGCCGTGGCTTGGTGCTCATCGATCCACCCTACGAGAGCCTGCATGAACTGAAGACCATGCTGCAATCGTTCGCGGAGGCCTATCGGCGCTGGCCCAGCGGCACTTATTTGATGTGGTATCCCATCCGCAGCGCGACGCAACGCAACATGGTGCACGCGCGCTTCGAAGCGTTACGGGTGCCGAAGATGCTGTTCGCCGATCTCGCCATCCACCCCGACGATGCCGGAATCGGTCTTGCCGGCAGCGGGCTCCTGGTGGTGAACCCGCCCTATGGCACGGACAGCTACCTGAAGGAAGCCTATACCGCCATCCACGGCGCGGTCGCGAGTGGTGGCGCCGGGTATGTGGAAGTTGCACGCCTCACCCCCGAACGGATGTCACAATGACGGGCGGCGTGACACATTCCCCGGAGTCACCCGCGTGTTTCTCGGAATTTATCGGAGGGGCTCGCCCCGAACCCGTAACAATGGCGCAAGGTACCTAGGACACATCATGGATCCCAATGTTCTGCGCGATCAACTCGTGAAGTTGCACGAGGAACTCATGCTGGTGGAGCATATCGATCCGCGGTCGAAGCAACTGCTGGGCGAGCTCATGGAGGACATCAAGCGCCTGATGGAGCCCGCCGGCACCGCCGCGGCTCTTCCGACCGGAGCGCCCCCGTCGTTGGCCGATCGGCTGGAAAAAATTGCCGTGCAGTTCGAGGTGGATCATCCGACGCTTGCCTCGAGTTCGCGCCGCCTGGTCGATTTGCTGGCCAAGGTCGGCCTATAAGGCCAGCTTATCGCGTCCAATCGATCGCCCGTACCACCTGAGCGGCGACGCTTTTCAGCGTATCGGGATCGATGCCCGTGCCCGACCCACGCTCGAGCGCTGCCACACTGCCGTGCCCGGGAACAGGCAGGATCATCCCCCGGTATCCCCGCTCGTCGAATCGCGTCGTGGTCCGCGACGACTCGCGCGTCAACACCATCACGGTGACAGGACCGGCCGCGGTCTGCACCACGAGATGGGGCACACGATGGCCTCGGAACAGGCAAGAGTTCGCATAACTTACCAAACCGGGGTCGGCTTTCAGCCGGACATGCGATTCGCGAAGTACTTGGTCCAGCTGGGGTTGCGGCACGGCGGTAGCGCTACGCGACCATGCTTGCGGTTCTGCGGCCATGTGGCTGACCACGTCGGCGGCCAGCGTCGGTCCGGTGGCGCCCAGCCATAGGCTTGCCACGACAACGGCCGCCAGCAACACGCTGGCAGCCGCGGCAAGCCAACCCCGGGGGATACGGCGTTGCGTGGCAGGCCTCGCGATCCGCTTGCGTCCGATCGAGGGCAGCGGGACCACCACGCCGCCCCGTTGCGCAGCCGCACCCGTCCGCACATGCAGTGCTCGAGCCAGCCGCTCCTCGAAGCGCAACAGCCGTGCGGTGTACGCCGTACACTCTGGGCAGGACGCGAGGTGCAGGCGCTCATCGGCATCCTGGCCATGCGGATCCGCCAAAACCGCCCGCCTGTAATGCGCGCAATCCATCATTCTCCCGGATCCAGGCCAGTGTCCTCGCCGCATAATTTACGGAGTTGCTTACGGGCACGGAACAGGCGCGTCAGCACCGCAGCCGTCGATAGCTCGAGCTGCGCGGCGATCTGCGCCGTCGAACAGCCCATCAATACCTGCAATACCAGCGGTTCGCGGTACTCATCGGGCAGCTTGAACAGGGCAGCACGCAGTTCCGTAAGCTCTTGCTCATCTGCCGCGGCGAGCATGGGCTCTTCCTTGGCCACGAGTTCGTCGACGTCCACCGTCACGAAGCGTCTACGCTCGAAATTGCGCGCATACTCGCGGCGAACGATGGTCAGCAACCAGGGCTTCGCCGCCCCCTCATCCAGCAGCGACTCCTGTGCTTTCCAGGCCCGCAACAGCGTTTCCTGGACCACATCCTCGGCCAAGGCTCGATCACGGGACAGCCAGAACGCAAAACGCAGCAGGTCCGGGCGCAGCGATTGGCAAAGCGCCTGGAAACGCGCGCGCCGTTGATTTACGCCCACCGGAGCCTTCATGGATGAATCGGTACCCGCCTCGAGATAGGTTCCTGGCGATAGTAACGCGCCAGGACGCCGAAAAACCCGAGGGTACGACCCGCTCCGTGGTGAGCCGCCTCGTGGCAAGCGGTCCCCCGGCAGCGGGCATGGCAGCGAATCTCTTCCCACAGGCCCCCGGCGACAGGCTCGCTGCGCGTGTCTCTCCCCGCAGGCCCCCGCGGCGGGCTTGCTGCGGGTGTGTCCCCGTAAATCCCCCGGCAAGCACGCTCCCGGCAGCCCCCCCGCCAGCAGATCGCGCGGCAAACCCTGACCAACCGGCCGCCCGGACGTCTGCGAAATGCAGGGCGGGCACCGCTCCACCGTTGTCGTAGAATCATGGCCGACGCGAGGGGACACATGCAGATGACCGGACATCCTGGCAATTCATTTCCGCACACTCGGATGCGCCGCATGCGGCGCGACGAGTTTTCGCGACGTCTGATGCGCGAGACGCAACTCAGCGTCGATGCGCTGATCTACCCCCTATTCGTGGTCGAGGGCCGCCGCCAGCGACAACCCATCGGCTCGATGCCGGGCATCGATCGCGTATCCATCGATGAGTTATTGCGCGAATGCGCGTCTCTCGTACAGCTCAAGATCCCGGCGATCGC
Source organism: Pseudomonadota bacterium (assembly GCA_030799355.1). GTDB lineage: Bacteria > Pseudomonadota > Gammaproteobacteria > Steroidobacterales > Steroidobacteraceae > Bog-1198. The sequence goes on along the minus strand of JALYHP010000125.1, from coordinate 3,299 downwards.
GCTCTTTCCGGTCACGCCCATCGAAAAGAAGTCGCTGGATGCCCGCGAATCTTGGAATCCCGAGGGTATCGCTCAACAGGCCGTACGCGCGGTCAAGCGGGAATTTCCGACCCTGGGGGTCATCACCGACGTCGCGCTCGATCCTTTCACCACGCACGGCCAGGACGGACTGATAGACGATGCCGGCTACGTACAGAACGACCTCACCGTCGAAACTCTGGTCCGCCAGGCGCGCTCGCACGCGGACGCCGGCGCCGACATAGTCGCACCGTCGGACATGATGGACGGACGTATCGCCGCCATCCGGGGAGCGCTCGAGACCGCGGGGCTGGTACATACGCGCATCCTTGCTTATGCCGCGAAGTATGCATCGAGCTTCTATGGCCCGTTCCGCGAAGCGGTCGGTTCGGCGGGCCAGCTGGGCAAGGGCGGCAAGCATACCTATCAAATGGATCCGGCGAATTCGGACGAAGCGCTGCGCGAGGTCGCGCTCGACATCGCCGAAGGCGCGGACATGGTGATGGTGAAGCCCGGGATGCCTTATCTCGACATCGTGCGGAGGGTCAAGGATCGGTTCGGAATGCCGACGTTCGTCTACCAGGTTAGCGGCGAATATTCGATGATCATGGCGGCGGCCGCAAACGGCTGGATCGATGAGCGGGCCGTGGCGCTCGAGTCGCTGATGTCCATCAAGCGAGCGGGGGCGGACGGCATTCTCACTTATTTCGCGAAGCGCGCGGCGCAGTGGCTCTCGCCGTGAGCCAGCCGGGTGAATCGAGCGCCCCGGACCAGTACGGCGTCGCCGGCCACCCGATCGCGCATAGCTGGTCGCCCTTCATCCACGGCATGTTCGCCAAATCGACCGCACAAAATCTGGTGTATCGGCTGTTCGATATCATGCCGGAGGACTTTCGGCGCGATACGTTGAAGCTGTTCGCCGGCGGCGTGCGCGGACTCAATGTGACGTTGCCGCACAAGCAAGCCGCCGCCGAGCTGGTCAACGAGCTCACCCCGCGCGCGGCGCGCGCGCAGGCGGTGAATACCATCGCGTTCTTCGAAGACACCACCTTGCTCGGCGACAATACGGACGGCTTGGGACTGACCTGTGATCTGGAACGCAACATGCAGCTCGACCTCGCGGACAAGCGACTCTTGATCCTCGGCGCCGGCGGCGCGGTCCGCGGCGTGCTTGCGCCGCTGTTGGAGCGCGAACTGCGCGAAGTGGTGATCGCCAACCGGACGCCGCACAAAGCGCAAAAACTCGCCGCCGAATTCGCCGATCTCGGCCCCATTTCCGGCTGTGGGTTCGCGGAGGTGCACGACCCGTACGACCTCATCATCAATGCGACCTCGGCCAGTCTGCAAGGTGACATGCCGCAGCTGCCGGAGGGCCTCGTCAACGAGCGGACGGTCTGTTACGACATGGCGTATGGCCAGGCCGAAACGCCCTTTACTCTGTGGGCGAAGTCGCTGCATGCCGGCCGGGTGGCCAAGGGCTGGGGCATGCTGATCGAACAGGCGGCCGAATCGTTCATGCTCTGGCGCGGAATACGCCCCAACACCCGGCCCGTGCTCGAAGCATTGGACCGGCATACCTAGGCCTAGGAACCGGCATACGCCGTGATCAGCAGACCCAGGGACCGTCACCTGCACGGATCAGCACGCAGGGAATCAGCACTCGCGCAAGGACCGGCACTCGCACCGATCAGCACACGCGGGGACCGGCACTCGCACGGAGCACACGCCAGGGATCGGCGCTGCGAGCGACTCCTGCCGGTGCCCTCTCAGCGCATGGTGACGAGTTCTTCGGCGCTGGTTGGATGAATGGCCACCGTATCGTCGAAATCGCGCTTGGTCGCTCCCATCCGGATCGCGACCGCAAATCCCTGCAGCATTTCATCCGCGCCCGTGCCGATGACATGGCAGCCGACGATCTTCTGTTCCGGACCTACGCACACGAGCTTCATGTCGGTGCGCATCTTGCGTGTGGTCAGCGCGTGGTACATCGGCGTGAAGTCCGCGACATACGCTTTTACCGTGTCGCCGTACCGGGCGCGCGCCTCGCTCTCGCTCAGGCCCACCGTACCGATGGGCGGATGCGTGAAGACCACGGTCGCTATCATGTTGTAGTCGAGGCGGCGGTCGCTCTTGCCATCGAATAGGCGGTCGCTGAGCCGCCTTCCCGCTGCGATCGCCACGGGCGTCAGCGCGGCGCGACCCGTGACGTCGCCGATCGCATAAATTCCGGGTACGTTGGTGTTCTGGAATTCGTCCGTGACGATGAAGCCGCCGCCGTCGGTGCGTACTCCCGCGGCACCCAAACGCAGCGGGGATACGTTTGCGGAGCGCCCGACCGCCCACAGCAGCGCGTCGAAGCCCGCGAATTCCCTGCCGTCCGCCGCTACCAGGGTCTTCAGGCCCGAGTGCTCGACGACCGCCGCCGGCACCACATGCTCGTGGATGGTCATGCCCTGCGCCCGAATTTCGCGCATCAGCGACTTGCCGAGCATGACGTCGAAATGTGTCAACAGGTGATCCTTGCGGATGAACAGTTCGGCCTCGCTGCCGAGCTCATGAAAGGCCCCCGCGAGCTCGCAGGCGATATAGCCGCTGCCGATGATCGCGACCCGCCGCGGCCGCTGTTCGAGCGCGAAGAATCCGTCGGAGGTGATGCCGAGATCGGCGCCCGGCAGAGGCGGAACGATGGGCGCGCCGCCGGTGGCGATGACGATGTGGGGCGCCGTCATCCGCAGGCCATCGACCTCCACGGTGCGTGCATCGACGAAACGCGCCGTCCCCCGCACCTGCGTCACCCCTTTCGCGCTCAGGTTGCGCGCGTAGATCCCGTTCAGCCGCTGGATATAGGCATCGCGCTTGCTCTTCAGCACCGCCCAGTCGTTGTCGCTCGGCACGACGTCGAATCCGTAGTCGCTCGCATCGGCGATGGACAAGGCGATGCCCGCCGCGTTCCACATGACTTTCTTCGGTACGCAGCCCACGTTCACGCAGGTGCCGCCCAATCGATGATGCTCGATGACCGCGGCCTTCGCGCCGTATTCGGCCGCGCGCTGCGCGCAGGCGAGCCCGCCGCTGCCGCCGCCGATGCTGATGAGATCGAAAGCCTGAATCGACACCGTGAACTCCATGCGCGAGGATCAAGCCGCATGATATACCGGCGCAAGCAAGGCAAGGTCTTCGGGCTGTCCCCGGAGTTCGCCGCCAGGCGTCCCGCGCCGCTGTCCGGCATGTCCCGCCTCGCGCCGCCGGACGCGCGCCGCCACGCTCGGACGCCCACGGCC
>JALYHP010000124.1 GCA_030799355.1 Pseudomonadota bacterium | reverse complement strand
GTGCGCAGCTGCGCGGCCGTCCCGTCGGCGTCCACCGCCAGCGCGGCGTCGAGTGCGTTGTAGCCGCGGCTGTCGCGTCCATCGAGCGCCGCGCCGGCTCGCTGCAATGCTTCGACGGCCGCCGTGCGATTGCCGCGGGCCGCATAGAAGAGCGCAGTACGTTTCTCGCGGTCCACGGCCCGCGGATCGGCACCGTGCTGCAACAGCAATGCCACCATGTCGGCGGCGGGCCGCTCGGCGGCGATCATCAGCGCCGTCGTCCCGGCACTGTCCACGGCATTGAGGTCGGCCCCCATCTCGAGGAGCGCGCCGGCGGCCGCGAGCGCACCCACATCCACCGCGTGCGACAGCGCACCGCGTCCGAACTCATCGCGTACCGCGGCGCTCACCGGTCCGAGCCGGTGCAATTCAGCGGCATCGTTCTTGCGTGCGCAGTCGATCACCCACGGCATCAGCAGCGTCGGATCTGATGCGCTCACCGACTCGCGATCGAGCAAGGGCCGGTCCGAGCGCAAGGCATCGACCGCCCGGTAGTAACCGAGCTTGGCGGAGCGCTCCAACCACTGCCGCGCAGCGGCGGTGTCCCCGTGCGGCTCGTGCGCCAGTTCGGCGGCCAGCACATAGGCGGCCGCGCCGTGCCCGTGCTCGGCCGCGGTCTGCAGCAGGGTTCGCGCGCGCACGGGGTCGGGCGCGGTGCCCACGCCGTTCAGATACATCAGGGCGAGCAAGTAGCGGGCAGTGGCGTTGCCGGCGTTGCCGGCGGATTCGAGCAGCGCGATGGCATGGTCGAACTGCAGCGTGCGCAGCGCCGCGCGCGCCGGTTCCAGCTCATCCTTGGGCACGAGTGCCTTGGAGGGCGCAGCCCAGGCGGGCAGGCAGAGGGCGCCGCACACCAGCGCGGCGAGCAGTATGCGTGCGCGAACTCGCGCGCTCGGGCGATGGTTCACGTCACGACCGGATTCCGATCGTGCGTGTGCTCGAAGGCTTACCGTGATCCTATGCCGTTCCATACTTCGTTTCGACCTCGATCCCGATGGACTTCAAGAAGTCGTTCGGCAATACGCCGCCGGCGCTCACGATGATCGCGTCGTTTTTCAGCTGCACATCTTTTCCGGACTGGTTCACCAGCACCGCGTCCTCGCGGATCGCGCGCACCTGGGAATTGAGCATCAGCTTCAAATGCCCTGTGGCACTCGCGGCGTCGACGCGCTGCCGATTGCGCTCCTTGGCCCGCTGGAACGCCTCACCGCGATATGAGAGACACACCTGGGTGTCACCCAGTTCGGCGATACTGGCGGCTGCTTCGAGTGCGCTGTCGCCGCCGCCGACGACCATCACCTGTTTCCCCCGGTATTGCTCGGGATCGATCAGGCGGTATACCACCTTGGGCATCGCTTCGCCCGGCACACCGAGCTTGCGCGGTGTGCCGCGCCGGCCGATGGCCAGCAGCACGCTCGAAGCGACGTATTGCTGCGTGCTGGTGCCCACGTGAAACACGCCGTCCTTGCTTTGCACGCTCTCGACCCGTTCCTTGTAGCGGATGTTCAGGCCATTGCCGCTGCAGGTCTGAGTCCAGAATTTCAGCAGCTCCTCCTTGGTGGTATTGCGAAAGTGCACTTTGCCGACCAGCGGCAAGACCACGGGAGCGGTCATCACCAATTTGCCGCGGGGATACTGGAATACCGCGCCGCCGAGGGCATCTTGCTCCACGGTTTGGTAGGCCAACCCCAGCTTCTTCGCGGCCAGAGAGGCGGCGAGTCCCGCCGGTCCCGCACCGACGATGAGTACATCCAGGGCACCCGGATGCTTCACCCCGGCTTTGCCGATGGCCTCCAGGGCCTGCTGGCCCTGGGTCAGGGCGTTCTTGATGAGTCCCATGCCGCCGAGTTCGCCGGCGATGTAGATACCCGGTACATTGGACTCGAAGGTGGGCTTGAGCACCGGAATATCCAGGCCCCGTCGCTCGGTCCCGAATACCAGCGTGATCGCATCGAAGGGGCACGCGGTCTTGCAGGCGCCGTGCCCTATGCAATCGGTGGGACCGACCAGCACCGCCTTGCCGTTGATGAGGCCGAGCACATCGTGGTGCGAGGTCTCCGGACAGGCCTTCACGCAGGTTCCGCAACCGAGGCATTTCGCGGGGTCGATGAGCGGATGCAAGGACGCCGGCTCGGTCATCCCGGCGGCGATCGTGTCGGCGAGCGTCCTGCGATGGCGTGAGTGCAGACGTTGCTGACGCCCCAGATAATAGGCGACGATCAGGGCCAGCGGCAGCGCATAGACGATCAGCGCACCCATATTCATTGGTATTGTTCCGCTCGAGCCATGCATGACATATGTTAAATTGGACCCGCGGATCCCTCTCTCTCTCGATGAAATCAGTGTCCCGAGTTGTGACGTGAAGGGCTAGTGTCGCATTTCGCACACATTACGCTGCCTGCGCGGTGCGGCATACCATACCTTTGGACGTGCCTGCCTGTCCTAGGAAGTAAGTAGCAGAACAGCACTGCGACCGAGCCCTGGAGGGCATACAGTGTTTACAGGAGTTCTTCGATGCCGCTGTTTTGGTATGTTGCCGGAATACTCACCACGTTGGCGGCGTTCATGATACTGCCGTGGCTGCGGCCCATGCCGCGCTCGAGTTCGGTGACCATCGCTCCGTGGCAAGCAGCGGTCGCGGCGGTGCTTGCGGCCGTGCTTTTCGGGCTGTATCGCTGGCAGGGACATGCGGATGGCGCCACGCCACCCGCGCCGCTCCCCGCAGCCGATGGCTCCTTCGTCAGCGCGGCGAAGATGTTCAACAACGCCGCCGGCGAGGCTGGCGCCGCAGCAACCCCGCCGGCAAAACCCGGCGCAGGCTCCATGCAGAGCGCGGTCGCGAGCTTGCAGGCCCGACTCGCCAAGAGCGGGGGCAGCGCCGATGACTGGGAGCTGTTGGCGAAATCATTCGACTTCCTGGGGCGGCCGGCGGACGCGGCCAAGGCCCGGGCGCACCAGTTGCCGCCCGACTGACGCACCTTCCTCCCATGAGCACCCCCCCGCATCCAGTGAGTGTCATGGCCGCCGGTATGGCCGCGCCCCAGGAGCGGCGCAAACGCAGTCGCGTGCGTTGGCCGTTGCTGTGGACCCTACTGATAGCGGGCGTGCTCGTGTGGGGCAGCCGCGCCCACCTCGAACGCTACATCACTCCGCATCGCGGGCTCGGCTATTGGCTGGGCATCGTCGGCGCGTCAATGATGCTGCTGTTGCTGCTGTATTCGGCGCGCAAGCGCGCCAACTGGCTGCGCTGGCTCGGCGGTATTCCGGCCTGGTTCGAGATTCACATGGTCCTCGGCATCGTCGGGCCGATGCTGATCATGTTTCATTCGAACTTCAGCTTCGGCGCCACCAACAGCAATGTGGCGCTCGTCTGCATGTTGCTGGTGGCCGGCAGCGGGGTGGTCGGCCGCTACATCTACACGCGGCTGCATGCGCATCTGGACGGCAGCGAAAATACGCTGGAGCAATTGAAGGCGGCGGGCGAACGGGTCCGCTCGCAAACCCACTCGATCACGCTGCTGCCGGGTTTGCTGCGAGCCATAGAAGACATCGAGCGGCGGCTGATTCAGCCGCCCGAGGGATCCCTCGCCCGGCTCCTGCACCTGTTCACCGGAGCGTTGCGCATGGGCAGGGCCCAATGGCTCCTACGGCGCAGGATCAAACAGGCGGTCGAGGAGGCGGCGCACCGCGAATCGCCGCTGATCGCGCTGCACGCGCAGAACCTCGCCAGGGTCGCCGAGCGCTATGCCTTTCGGCGCTTGGACGCCGGGCGGCGGGTGAACGAATACAAGATTTATGCGCGGCTGTTCTCGTTCTGGCACGTGCTGCACATTCCGTTGTTTTTCATGTTGCTGATCGCGGCGACCGTGCACGTCATCGCGGTCAACGTCTACTGACGTGATGAGTGCACAAGGAAGTGGCATACCGGCAAGGGTGGCTGCATGGGTGATGGCGGTCTTGTTATTGTGCGTCTCGAGCGCGTTCGCGGCCTCGGTGGAAACCCTGCTGATGCCGGGCAAAGTGTCGCGCGCCCATGAGAAGCAGGAAGAGAGCTGCACGGTGTGCCACGACCGCTCCAATGTGCGGACCCAGACCTCGCTGTGCTTGGATTGCCACAAGGACATCGCCGCCGACATCCCCTCGCATCGCGGATACCACGGGCACATGAGCAATGCCGGCGTCGGCGAGTGTCGCGCTTGCCATACCGAACACAAGGGCCGGCAGGCCGACATCGTGCGGCTCGATCGCGCGCAGTTCGATCACCGGCTCACCGATTTCAAACTGGAAGGCGCCCATGCCGCACTCGACTGCGGCGACTGTCACAAGCCGGGCGAGGCTTGGCGCAAGGCGCAAGGCACCTGCGTCGCCTGCCACCGGAAAGACGATGTGCACCGCGGACAATTCACGGCATCGTGCGGGGAATGTCACGGCTCCTCGAGCTGGACGGGCGGCAAATTCGATCATGACAAGACGGACTTCATGCTCACCGGATCGCACCTGACGGTGACGTGCAACGCCTGCCACATTGCGGGCCATTACCGGCAGACGCCCAAGAGTTGCGCCGGCTGCCATACAACCGACGACGAGCATCGTGGCGCGCGCGGCAACGACTGCGGCAAGTGCCACGTGACCAAAGAATGGAAAACCGCGAAGTACGACCATCTCAAGGAGACCGGTTACGAACTGCTGGGCGTGCACGATCGGATCACCTGCGTAGCCTGTCACCGCAGCGGCAACTACAAGGACAAGATCCCGAAGGACTGCGCCGGCTGTCACCAAGCGGACGATGCGCATGCGGCGCGCTTCGGCGCGAAATGCGGCGACTGCCACGACAACGAACGGTGGCCGATCGCCGCTTACGACCACGCGGGCCGCCACCACTTCGCGCTGGTGGGGGCGCATGCCAAGATCGATTGCTATGCCTGCCACTCGGCGGCGGTGGCCACGCAGAAGCTGGCGACGGACTGCGCCGGCTGCCACCGCAGCGAAGATCCACACGGCGGCAAACTCGCGGGCGGCTGCGCGAGCTGCCACGGGCAGCAATCCTGGCGCGCCGACCTCCTCTTCGATCATGACCTGACGCAGTTCCCGCTGCTCGGGCTGCACCGCGTCGTGAGCTGCGCGCAGTGTCACGCCACCCTCGCGTTCGACCGGGCGCCGGTGGCCTGCGTGGGTTGCCATGCGCACGATGACGTGCATCAGGGAGGTTTGGGCAAGCAATGCGAGAGCTGCCACTCGCCCAACGGCTGGCCGCTGTGGGTTTTCGATCATGCGCGGCAAACGCCGAGCCATTTCGCGCTGACGGGTGCGCACGCCAAGCTGCAATGCGCGCAGTGCCATCACGAGCCGCCGGGATCGGTGCACATGTCGACGGTGTGCGTGAGCTGCCACCGCAAGGATGATCGGCACCTGGGCGAGTACGGCGCGCAATGCGATCGCTGTCATACCACATATTCCTGGAAGGGCGCACGGATCCAATAGGCACCCATGAAACTCCGCCGCGCAATGGAATGGACCGCGAGGCGCGCCCTGGGGCCGCTCGGCGCGGCATTGCTCGCCCTGGCATCGCTCACGTTCGTGCCGGCGCCGCCGGCTGCCGCGCAGAGCCCGCCCCCCATCACGGTGCCCTTCGATCACTTTTCCACCGGTTTCGAACTGGATGGGGTGCATCGCGATCTGCCGTGCGAGTCCTGCCATTTGAATGCGATCTTCAAGGGGACGCCGCGCAACTGCGGTGTTTGCCACATCACGGGCTCGACCTTCAATGCGACGCCGAAGACCGTCACGCATATCCAGAGCACCAACAATTGCATCGCCTGTCACGACACCACCTCGTTCCGCCCCGCCGTGCATTTCAACCATGCCGAGGTCCTCGGCAGCTGCGTCAGCTGTCACAATGGAACCCTCGCGCAGGGCAAGGGACCCACGCACCCCGCGACCAGTCAGGCCTGCGAAGCCTGCCATACCGTGCTGAGCTGGAATCCGCCCAAGACGGTGGATCACACGCAGATCCCGCTCAGCGTGGCGGGCTTTTGCATCATCTGCCACAACGGCGTGGCGGCGACCGGCAAGCCCGCAAACCATATCGTTACCGCGCTCGAATGCGGCGATTGCCATCTCACCACCAACTGGCTGGGGGCCGATTTCAACCATACCGGTATCCTCGGCGGCTGCGCGAGCTGTCACGACGGCACCAAGGCCGTGGGCAAGCAGGGCAATCACATGCCCACCACCAATCAATGCGAGAGCTGTCATACCACCGGCATCGGCACCAAGACGCCGAGCTGGGTACCGTCCAAGTTCGATCACACCCAGATGTCGCCGGGCGGCACGTGCCTACCCTGCCACAGCGGCTCGCAAGTACTGGCCGGCGGTGGGGTGGTCGCCGGGCAACCTCTGAACCACGTCCCGCTCAATTCATCGACCAAGGATTGCATCACCTGTCACGCCAACACGCCGGCGGCGGAAACGTGGACGACGATCTCGGCCGGCATCGCGGCGCTGCACGCCGGACTGACGGTCAGCAACTGCCTGCTGTGTCACGGTGGCGAGACCTTCGCGGGCGTGCCCGCGCCCTACACGCCCATGACGATGTCCGGCGTATCGCCGACCAAACTGACACCGCTCGCGCCGCCGCACATCCCCGTGCTCGGAGGCACCGATTGCAGCGCCTGCCACGGCGCCGCTTACACGGCCGGTGGCTTCGGCCCGGCAACGGCCATGAGCGCCGCGAAGCACGCCTTCGTGAGCGCCAGCTGCGATACCTGCCACGATAGCGGCAAGAGCTTCTATGTGGGCAGCGGAACCCCGCTGCAGCTGCGGCCGGCCGATCACCTCACCAACAGCAGCGATCCGCGCATGGCCTCCAGCGATTGCGGCCTGTGTCATACCCCCACCGATTGGGGCAGCACGGTGATGCCGACCGGGCACATGCCGAATCCGGGCAACCTATCCTGCGCCCAGTGCCATGTCTCGGCGCCCACCGACTACACCCCCGCCACGTTGGCCGCGAACTCCGTGCTGCACACCGGTGTCAGCGGCAACTGCGGTCTGTGCCATGGCAACGATGTCACGGCGCTGACCTGGTACAACAACTACACGCCCAAGGACGCCCTGCTCGCGCCGCCGCATATCCCCTATCTGACCGGCACCGACTGTAGTTCGTGCCACTCCTCGAGCAGCTATGCGGCCGGCACCTTCGGGCCCATGAACATGACTCCGGCCAAGCATGCCTTCGTACCCACCTCGTGCAATACCTGTCACGAGGCGGGCTCGAGTTTCACCATGGGCGCGGCAAGTCCGGGACTGCAAGGCCGCCCGGCCGACCATACCACCGGGCAGATGGTCGCGCCGAATGACTGCAGCCTGTGCCATACCACGGCGAACTGGAACAGCAACGCACTGCCCACGGGCCACATGCCCACCCCCGGCACCCAGACCTGCACCGTATGCCACACGAGGGCGCCGGCGGACTACGGGGTCGGGAGCCTCGCCGCCACGGCGGTGCTGCACACCGGGGTCACCGGTAATTGCGGCCAGTGCCATGGCGGCTACACCGCCGCGTTGACCTGGTACAACAATTACACGCCGAAGGCCGCCTTCGGTCTGGCCCCCTCGCATATTCCGTATTCGGTGGGCACCGATTGCAGCTCCTGTCACGCCGCCAACTACGCGACGGGAGGCTTCGGTCCGACCAACATGAGCGCCGCGAAGCATGCCTTCGTGCCGACGACCTGCGACACCTGTCACGATACCGGCAAGAGCTTCTATCTCGGCGCATCGACCCCGGCTCTGCAGACCCGGCCGGACGGCACCGGGGGGACGGCCGCCTACGATCACATCCACAACCCCAGCCTGGCGCAGATGGCGACCGGCGACTGTTCGCAATGCCACAACACGACGGTGTGGACCACGCCCAAGACGTTGCCGGGCGGTCACATGCCCATTCCCGGTACGCAGACCTGTTCGGTCTGCCACACCGGCGGTACGAACTACGGCATCCTGGCGAGTACCGCGACGCTGCATACGGGCATCAGCAGCGGCTGCGCCCAATGTCATGGCGGCGCAACGCAGCTCGATTTCTACCACGTCACCCTGCCCGCCAATCTCATCAAGGCGGCCGCATCGCTCTCGCCGCCGCACATTCCATCGTTCTCGGGCAATGATTGCGGCGCGTGCCATACGGCAAACTACGTCTCGGGCGGCTTCGGGCCGATGAACATGACACAGGCCACGCATACCAGCGTGTCGAACGTCACCTGCGTCACCTGTCACGAGAAGGGACTGAGTTTTTACATGGGCGCCGCCAACCCCGCTCTGCAGCTGCGGCCGGCGGATCACAGCACCGGCACCATGCTCACGAGTGATTGCAGTGCGTGCCACACCACGGCGAACTGGAACAGCAGCGCGCTGCCCTCGGGTCACATGCCGAATCCGGCGAACACGGCCTGCACCACCTGCCACACCGCGGCACCGAGCAATTACACCACGCTGGCGGCGAACTCGGTCCTGCACACCGGCATCAGCAGCGGCTGCGGCCAATGCCACGGCGGGACCTCGGCGCTCACCTGGTACAACAACTTCACGCCCAAGGATGCGGTGCTCGCGCCCGCGCATATTCCTTACCTGTCGGGAACCGACTGCGGCTCCTGTCATGCGTCCTCCACGTACGCAGCCGGGACTTTCGGGCCCATGAACATGACGCAGACCAAGCACTCGTTCGTGACGACGGCGTGCAGCACGTGTCACGGCACCGCCACGGTCAGCTTCTACATGGGCGCGGCGAGCCCGGCACTGCAGCTGCGCCCGTCAGACCACAGCTCCGGCACCATGCTCACCGGCGACTGCGGCGGGTGCCACACCACGGCGAACTGGAACAGCACGGCATTGCCCGCGGGGCACATGCCGAATCCGGCGAACACCGCGTGCAATACCTGCCACACCGCGGCACCGGGCAATTACGCGACGCTGGCGGCGAATGCGGTCCTGCACACCGGCATCAGCAGCGGTTGCATCACCTGTCACGGCGCGCCCAACGCGACGGCGCCGGTTTTCTATCTCAACTACACGCCGAAGTCCGCCGTACTGTCGCCGGTGCATATACCGAGCGGCGCCACGCCGTGCGAGGACTGCCACTCGAATACGGTGTTCACGTCGTTCAGCGGCGCGTCGATGTCCTCGGCCAAGCACACCTTGATGTTCGGCTACGTCAGCGCCACCGACTGCGACGCTTGCCACGAGATCGGCAGGAGTTTCTATGGGGTGACCAAGCTGACCGTGCGGCCCAGCTCGGGCCACCACACCGGCCAGCAATGCGGCAACAGCGGCTGTCACAATACCAACAACTGGAACGCCGGAAGTGCGAAGAGAAAGGTCTCGGACCAGCCGGCAACCCACGGTACGGTGGGCATCGTGGTCCCGGCGCGGCGGACGGCGACGCAAACCACCGCCGAGGCTGGCTCGGTCGCCGGGCCGAGGCTCGGCAGACGCGTAGCGAACGCGGCCGGCGTGGCCACCGGTGCGGAGGTCTCGGCGGCCGGCAGCGCGCGGCTGTCGCATGCCGGCATTACCGGCAACTGCGTCAGCTGCCACAACGGCTCATTGGCCGCGGGCAAGGCAGCGACCCACATCGTCGCCAATAACTCTTGCGAGAACTGCCACACCACCCTCGCCTGGCTGCCGGCGCGCTTCGAGCATCGCGGCGTCACGGCGACATGCATGAGCTGCCACAACGGCGTGTCGGCGCCGGGCAAGCCCGTGCGGCATGTGCAAACCGTCCAGGATTGCGGCGCGTGTCACGGCAGCCTTTCTTGGAGCGCGGCGACATTCAGTCACGTAGGTGTCGCCGCGACCTGCCAGAGCTGCCACAACGGCATCACGGCCACGGCCAAGCAGGTCCAGCACGTCAGCACCACGCTCGATTGCGGCAGCTGCCACAGCACCCTGAGCTGGACGGTCGCGGCGCAGCCGGCGCACAAGCTACGCGCGTTGATATCGCTTCCGGGCAAGACTCCCACCCCGCGCACCAATCCCCGCGACCCGACCGGCGGTCAGTCGCAGTGATCGCTGGTGCGAAGCGCGGTGTTCTGCCCCGGGTACCGCGCGCGGCGGTTGCGATGGCGCTGGCAGGGCTCATCGGCAATGCCCTGGCGGCGGCAACGCCGCCACCGCTCGGACCCATCGTGCAAGTCATCGATGCCGACGAGCGCGAAGATCACGCCGACATCTCCATCCAGTTTGCCTGCTCCGTGCGCTACGTCACCAGTAACCCCGTCAGCCGCGGCACCGGCACGACCATCACGCTGCGGCTCGGACCGGATTGCGGCACCCAGCCAGGCACCATCGCGCCGGAACTGCCGCTGGTGGGTGGCGGCGGCCAGTTGGTGACCGCGGCGCGCGTCGACTCCATCGTTCCCGGTGAAATTACCCTGCAACTGACGTGGTCGAAGCCGCTCGATTTCGTGATGGCGCCCACCGCCTCCGGCTTGGGATTGAAAGTGCGGCTGCTCAACACGAACAAGCGCAAGGGCAATGTCTTCGTGGCGGAGTCGGAACCGGCCGCGGGCTATTCGATCAACCTCGACTCCTCGCAGACCCAGTACCCGCGCGAGACGGTGGAGGCCGCCGCGGCGGCTTTGCAGACCCAAGTCTACGTATCCGAGACCGACATCGAGGAGGAGCATTGGTACCGGTTGCGCGCGGGGCCGTTCAGCACGCATCAAGAGGCCGAGCGCGTTCTGAAAGCCGCCGAGGTAAGCTACCCCCGCGCATGGCTCGCGGCCAATGACGAGCAGGCCGATCTGTCGGTAATCGACCGTGCCGGCATTCAGTCACCGGCGGCAAGCGGACCCACCGATCCGCCTCTGGGGGACGAGCAGCGTGCCCAAGCGTTGAGTGCCGCGCGAGCCGCACTCGCCCGGCATGCCTATCCCGAGGCGGTCGATGCATTGAACCGCCTGCTGCGTCAACCCGAGTATCCGGCGCGCGCCGACGCCCAAGAATTGCTGGGCTTGGTCCGCGAGCGCGCGGGGCAACTCGCGCAGGCCAAAGCCGAATACCAGGAGTATCTGCGCCGCTACCCGCAGGGCGCAGCAGCAGCGCGTGTACGCGGCCGCTTGCAGACGCTCGCGGCGGCCTCGCTCGCTCCCAGGACCACCGGCGAATTCGGCGGGGCGCAGGACGAGCGCTGGAGCATGGCGGCGAGTGCCGCCGTGAGCTACCAATACGGCAAGGATCAGACCGTTTCATCCGGCACCACCACCACCACGAACTCGGTCGATTCGGCGCTCGCTTACGGTGATCTGCTGTTGCGCGACCGCGGTGAACGCTACGAGTTCATCGGCCGCGTCAATGGCGGCTACACGCAAGCCCTGGGCAGCAGCTCGGGAGGCAGCCAGGACCGCATCAGCGCGGCTTACGTGCAACTCACCGACCGCAACTTCGGCGCGACCGTCCGGCTGGGCCGCCAGTCGCTCGCCAGCCAAGGCATCGTCGGGCTATTCGATGGACTGTATGCGGGCTATCAAACGAACCCAAGGTGGTCGCTGAGTGCCGCGGTGGGTCTGCCGGCGTATACCGGTTACTCCGTGGTCTCGAGTCAGCAGAAATTCGCCACGGTGGCGGCCGAATTCAATCCGTTCCATCAGGCTGTGGTGTTCGACACCTATTTTTTCGATCAAACCAATGCCGGCGCCACGGATAGGCGCTCCATCGGCATGCAGACGCGCTACAGCGTGGCGGGCCGTACGGCGGTTCTGCTGGCCGACTACGATATCGCGTTCCGGCAGCTCAACTCGGCGACCTTGATCGGCAACACCAGAATGGGACAGAACTGGGTGGTGGGCTTCGATGTCGACCATCGCCGCAGCCCGCTGCTGCAGCTCAGCAACGCCCTCATCGGCCAGAGCGCGCCGGACTTGAAGACGCTGCAATCCGAATCCATACCGCCGCTCACCGCATCGCAGCTCAGACGGTTGGCGCTCGACCGAACGGCGACCAGCAACACCGCGGTCCTATCGGCCAGCCGTTCTTTCGGCGAGCGCTGGCAATTCATGGCCGATCTGGCCGCGCAGGAATTGAGCGGCACGCCGGCCACCCCCGCCCTGGGCGCAACCGCAAGCACGCCCGGGGTCGCGGCGGTCGCGGCGACCCAGTCCACCGGCCTCGACAAGAACACCTCGGTGCAAATGGCCGGCTCGAGCCTGCTGCAGGCGAGCGATCAGCATATATTCAGCTTGCGCTATGATTCGTCGCGCACGTCGCGCAGCACC
The DNA here is from genome assembly GCA_030799355.1 of Pseudomonadota bacterium. Classification (GTDB taxonomy): domain Bacteria; phylum Pseudomonadota; class Gammaproteobacteria; order Steroidobacterales; family Steroidobacteraceae; genus Bog-1198. The sequence goes on along the minus strand of JALYHP010000124.1, from coordinate 52,302 downwards.
ACCGTGTCGTGGGACGCACGCTTCGTGATCACCGGCAACTGGCGCCTGGGCCCCCGATTCAGCGTCGAACAACTGAACGACGCGACCCAGGGCGGCCATGAGCGGCTGTACTTACCCCAGCTGCGCGGCGACTGGACCGACCGTCGCTCGGTATTCGAGCTCATCGGGGGCTACCAGATGGTGAACCAGCAGACTCAGGAGCAATCGACCGGTCAGGTGGTAACGACCACGGTCAGCCAGCGTTCCCTATCGGTGTCGGCGGCCTACCGGGTCCGCTTCTAACGTGAACGGACGCCCTGCCCTCGCGCTCGCGTTCGCCGCGCTGGTCGCTTGTACGGCCGCACCATCCAACCCATCGCGGGAGATATTCGACGAGCAAAGCGCCAGCACGCTGCTGGTGGCGGGCGCGCCCCTGGTGTTTGCGCGCGACCGTTCGGACGTTGCCGCGCACGCGCGCGACTATGCGACCCTGGTGGCGGTCGAAATCGATGTCTCGGGCGAATACCGTCAATACGTGCTCCTGTACCGGTGGTCGACGGTGGACCGCCGCATGTCGCCGCCGCCGCGCCCAGATGATGGCGAGTTGGTCATTCTTGCCGATGGGCGCACCATCGATCTGCTGCCGCTGCCCCAATTTCCGGTCGATTTGCGCGCGCGCCGCGCCTTGCACATCCCGGCACGCGATGAGGTGGTGGCGCACGCCTATCCGGTCGATCCCGCGACGCTGCATTACCTCGCGACCAGCCGCGAACTCACCGTGCGCATGCCCCGCGAACGGCTCGACACGCCGTTCCGCTTGTTCGAGGACGGGCGCAAGGCGCTGGTGCAATTTCTGGAGCGAGCCGCCACGCCCTGAGGTCGCCGTTATCCGCGGCCCCGATAAGGAGCGATGCCCTGCTCCGGTAGCCAAATGCCGGGAGGCGGCTCGCCGAACTGGTAAAACACATCGATGGGCATGCCGCCGCGCGGATACCAGTAAGCGCCGATCCGCAGGTAATGCGGCTCGATCGCTTGCACCAGCCGCTTACCGATCCCCACCGTGCAGGCCTCGTGAAAGCACCGCTGGTTGCGATGCGAGTGCAGAAACAGCTTCAGGGACTTGCTTTCGAGCAGCCATTCCCGGGGAACGTAATCGATGACCAGGTGCGCGAAGTCCGGCTGGCCGGTGACCAGGCAAAGCGACGTGAACTCCGGGCATGCGAACCGCGCCACATAAAGGGTATCCGAATGCACGTTCGGTACGCGTTCGATCACCGCCGTGTCGGGACTCTCGGGCGTCTCGACATGGCGGCCGAGCTGGGTCAGAGGGGGTTCGGGTTGCGAAGAATTGGCTGATCTTTGGACCATGTGCGGACGCTCTCGATGGCAAGCCGCTAGGGTACCGCAGGTCGGTGGATCGCGTGATGTTTCGCAGCCGCGCATTTTCAGGCAGCAGGACATCTCACCACTGGAACGGCATGCCCGCGATCCTCGGGCGGCGCTGGCCGGCAAAAACGCCGGTTTTAGGGCTCTGCGGGACGGCCCCCGAGATTCACCGGGACTGCCGCGACCGGCGGTGAGTCCGCCAGCCGTCGCTTGGATCTATCGAGGGCTGCCCGCAATGCGGCGTCCAACGCATCGATCTCATAGGGCTTCAACAGCACATCGACATCTTCGACGTCGACCGCTTGCGTGTCCGAGCCGGCGTAGCCCGTGGTCAATAGCACCGGCAATTGCGGATACCGCCGCCTCACCTCGGCGGCCAGAGCCAGACCGTTCATGGGCCCCGGCATCATGACATCGGAAAAGACCACACAGACTTCCCGGTGATCGGCCAGGGCACCCAGGGCGGCACCGGCGCTCGCGACGCGGATGACCCGGTAACCGAGCTGCCCCACCATTTCGGTGACCAGGACGGCCACTTCGTCGTCGTCTTCCACGAGCAACACCACTCCCTTGGACGCTTGCCGCCGCAGTGTGGTATCCGGATCGGACTTCGCCGCCGGCCGCTGCGGAGCGATATCGGAACGAGGCAGCATCAGCGTGACGGTGGTGCCGCGTCCGACGACGCTATCCACCTTCACGCTGCCGCCCGATTGTTGGGCAAAACCATACACCTGCGGCAGGCCGAGCCCGGACCCTTTGCCGATTTCCTTGGTGGTGAAGAACGGCTCGAAGATCCGCGCCAATATCTGTGCCGACATCCCGATGCCGGTATCGGCCACGGTCAAGATCACGAAATCCCCATCCAGGTGCTGCTCACGCTGCGCGCGCGCATTCCTGCCGCCCACGGTAATCACGCCACCCTGCGGCATCGCATCGCGGGCATTCACGCACAGGTTCAACAGCACCAGCTCGAGTTCGGCCGGATCGACCTTCACCGGCCACAGATCCTCGGCCAATTCGGTTCTCACCTGAACATCGCCGCGAAGTGTGCGATCGAGCAGCTCGCGCATGCCGTCGATTTGCCGATGCACGTCGACGGGTTCGGGATTGAGCGGTTGGCGCCTCGCGAAAGCCAGTAATTGCCGGCTCAGTGACGCACCGCGTTCGGCCGCTTGAGTCATCTGCGTCAGGATGCGCTCGTGACGCTGCGGCTCGCCGGGCCGCTTCAGCAGACTCAGGCCGCCGGTAATGACCATCAGCAGATTATTGAAGTCATGAGCGACACCGCCCGTCAGTTGTCCGATGGCATCGATCTTTTGCGACTGTCGCAGCTGCCTTTCCACCTCGGCGATACGAGCTTGATCGCGAAGACGCTCGGTGACGTCGTAGACGAATTGGAAGGCGCCGATCAGTTCGCCGTTGCGGTCCCGCAAGGGATTGAACTTCATCTCGTAGTGGCGCCGGTCCGAATTCGGCTCGTTGAATTCTTCGACCGTCGTGAACTCTTCGCCGGCGAGCGCGCGGCCCCAGAGCGCTTTGAGCACATCCCGGTTTTTCGGCCGATGCTGTAGCAGCTCGAGCAGGTTATCGCCCACCCTCGGCCGCACGCCGAACACCCGCTTGAACTCGGCGGTACTCGCTCGATTGATCGCCAAAAAACGATGGCCGCGATCGATCACCAGCACGAATGCATCGGTGGCTTCGACGATATCGACGAAAACCTTGCGCTCCGCCAAGGCCTCGGCGACCCGGTCCTCCAAGGTCTCATTGAGTTCGCGCAGCTCGGCCTCGGCGGCCTTGCGCGTGGAAATATCTATCGCGGTGCCGATGACGCGCACACAGCGATCGTCGCGAAATAGGGCCCTGCCCTTGGCCGCAACCCAGCGAACCAGGCCGTCTTCCTTGCCCACGGTACGATAGTCGACGTCGTACAAGGCCCGTCGCCCAGGATCGATCGCCGCCTCGAAGGCGGCGACCGTTCGGCCGCGATCCTGCGGATGTATGCCGCCGTAGAAGTCGGCCATCGACACCGGCATGTCGGCGGAGATCCCGAACATGGCTTTGACGCGCGGCGGCCAATAGAGCGAATCCGTCACGGTATCCAGGTCCCACAGACCCACCTCGGCGGCCTCGGTCGCCAGCCGCAGTTGCTCCTCGCTGTCGCTGAGCGCGCGAGCCGCGAGCGTTTGCTCGGTCACATCGAGGCAAGAGCCGATGTAGCCCACGAACTGTCCGTCCACGAAGCGTGGCGTGCCGCTCGCATCCAGAATGCGCCACTCGCCGTCCCATCGCTTGCGCCGGTACTGGGTGTGATACGGCTCGCGGCGGTCGAATGCCGCATCGTACGCGGCGACGCAGCGATCGAAATCCTCCGGATGGACGCCATCCACCCAACCGTAGCCTATTTCCTGCGCCATGGTGCGACCGGTGAAGGCGAGCCAGGGCGTGTTGAACCAGACACAGGTTTTGTTCACATCGGCGATCCAGATCAGCACGGGAGTCGAGTCGGCAATGTCGCGAAACCGCGCTTCGCTTTCGGCGAGTTGCCGCCGGTGCGTCGTGGTTTCGGAGCATGTGGCCAGAACGCCGCCGATGCCGCCGGCCGCGCTCGAATCGAGGACCGGACTGTACGTATAGGTCCAATGCACCGCTTCCGCTCGACCGCGGCTATCGGCCAGCGGCGCCTCCTGGAACGTGCCGCCGCTGCCGCTCATGCCGCGAACGATGTGCGCCACGACGAGGGGCCATACCTCGGCCCAGACTTCCCGGCCCGGCCGGCCCAGCAATCCCGGAGGGCGCTCCGGACCGAGCATCCGGCGGTAGGCGTCGTTGTAGAAACACCGGCTGTCGTGTCCCCACCACAGGACCATGGGCTGGCGTGCGTTGAGGAGCAGGCCGATGGCCACGCGAAATGCTTCGGGCCATCCGTGCGCAGCTCCGAGCGGTGAGCCGTGCCAGTCGAAGGCCCGCAGCAGCGCGCCCGTTTCTCCGCCGCCTTGCAGGCAGCGCGGTAGGGGCACGCCGTTCGAGAGCAATTCTCCAGCATCTGGGTCGAGGGCGGGCATCGCGTGTCCTACCGGCGGGGCCAGCCGGCATTTTAGAGGAAAAGCGCCGCGCCGGAATCCCGGTTTATCGAACCCGGCGTAGCCGTGCGGCACTGCCTCGGAACGGCCGGCCCGACGTCGCAGCGCCGTGACCGGTATCGGTGCTAGGAAGGGTCGGATGGCCGTTGCCGCGTCCGGCATGAGAATCCTGTTAATCCTGATGCGCTTTCGGCCGGCAGTCGAAAAGCCGCCCTCCTGACCGAAATGAGGGCGCTGAGATGCCCCATCTTGGTGCCAACGGGTCTTTTTGCGCAACAAAACAGTGCGTAACCGCTGCGCGAACTGCGTGATTATTGTTGTTTTTTTTTAACACAAATTAACAACTTACTGATTGCTATTACATCGTAGGTTTTGGCACCGCACATGCACTAGCCCCACCCGCTGAAAGCGGATTTGCCTACAACAGGGGATGTCAATATGAAGTTAGTCACAGCAATCATCAAACCTTTCAAGCTCGACGATGTTCGCAAAGCGATCAGCGACGTCGGCGTGCAGGGGGTGACGGTAACGGAGGTGCGCGGGTTCGGCCGCCAACGAGGCCATACGGAGATCTACCGTGGCGCCGAGTACGCGGTCGAGTTCGTGCCGAAGACCAAACTCGAGGTTGCCGTTGCGGATCCCCTGGTGGAACAGGTCATTGAAGCCATCAGCACCGCGGCCCAGACCGGAAAAGTAGGCGACGGCAAGATCTTCGTCGTCGAATTGGCGCAAGTGGTGCGGATTCGCACCGGCGAGCGCGACGCAAACGCCCTTTAGAAATAACCCACTCTCAAGAAGTTAAGGAACCATCGGACAATGAATAACCTTCGTAGATTTGTACTCTTGGGGATCTTTGCGTTCGGCGCATCGGCCGCATGGGCCGATGCGCCGCCGGCCGAAGCGGCATCCGCCGCAAGCGCCGCCGCGGAGCCTGCGGCCGCGCAACCCCCGGCGGCCGCACCGGCTGCCGACGCGGCAGCCGCGGCACCCACAGAGCCGCAGACCATCGGTGTGGACAAGATCAACTCCGGCGACACGGCCTGGATGCTGACCTCGACGGCGCTGGTGCTGCTGATGACGATACCCGGCCTCGCGCTCTTCTACGGCGGCATGGTCCGCAAGAAAAACGTGCTGGCGACGCTGATGCAAAGCTTCGCGATCACCTGCGTGGTCACCCTGTTGTGGTGGCTGATCGGGTATTCGTGGGCTTTCACGCCGGGAACTGCCTATCTCGGCGGAGCGAGTCGCGCTTTGTTCAACGGCATGACTTTCATGAAGGATGCCAACAAGCTGACGGTATCGCACCTGGCTCTCACCATTCCGGAATCGGTGTATGCGATGTTCCAGCTCACCTTTGCCATCATTACCCCGGCGCTGATCGCGGGCGCCTTCGCCGACCGCATGAAGTTTTCCGCCATGCTGGTATTCATGTCGGTGTGGTCGCTGTTGGTATACTCGCCCATCGCACATTGGGTGTGGGAGCCGTCGGGCTGGCTCGCCGTCAAGGGCGTGCTGGATTACGCGGGAGGCACCGTGGTGCACATCAATGCCGGCGTCGCCGGACTCGCGGCCTGCTTGGTGCTCGGCAAGCGCGTGGGCTATGGCAAGGAATCCATGCCGCCGCATAACCTGGTGCTGACGCTGATCGGTGCTTCGCTGCTGTGGGTCGGCTGGTTCGGATTCAATGCGGGTTCAGCGGTTGCCGCCGATGGCCGTGCCGGCATGGCCATGATGGCCACACAAATCGCCACCGCCGCGGCGGCGATGGCGTGGATGTTCGCGGAATGGATCGCCAAGGGCAAACCCAGCGTGCTGGGCATCGCATCCGGTGCGGTCGCCGGTCTCGTCGCCATCACCCCCGCATCGGGATTCGTCGGTCCGACGCCCGCCGTGATCATCGGCTTGGTCGCCGGAGTCGTGTGCTTCCTGGCCGCGACCACGCTCAAGCAGACGTTGGGGTACGACGATTCCCTCGATGCCTTCGGCGTCCACGGCATCGGCGGCATCACCGGCGCGCTGCTCACGGGCGTGTTTGCCAGCAAGGAGATCGCCGGAGTCGATGGGTCGGTCTTGACGCAGCTTTGGGGCGTCGGCACGACCGTGATCTACGGCTTCGTCGTGAGCTTCATTCTGCTCAAAGTGATCGACATGACCATGGGCCTGCGGGTCACCGAGGAAGAAGAACGCGTGGGACTGGACATCTCGCTGCACGGCGAGAGCATCGAATAACACACGGGCTTTTTCGAGAGTGCCGGCAGCGCTGCTGCGCTGCCGGTCTCGCCGCCGATTTAATTTCGCCGATTTGATTTGAAGGATCGATGCGACCGACGAGCTGCCTTGGGCGGTTTCGTAGGTCGGACCGTGCTGATTAATTATCAACCAAGGGAATCAATGCATGCTTACGAAGATATTTTCTAGTGCCGCCACCGCCGCCGTTTTGACGGGATCGCTTCTCGGCCAGGCGAATGCCGCCGATGCGCCCGCTGCCGCGCCTGCCGCGCCGCCCGGGCCGACGTTCACCGACGTCTTGACCGCATCGGGACTCACGGCAACGGGCTATGTGGCGGCCTCGTACTACCACTCGAACGGGTACAGCACCTTTCACCAGTTCGACAATAAACACGATACCTTCCAGCTCGACGAGGCCGCGCTCACGCTCGCTTTTCAGCCCAAGGAAGGTTTCGGGGCGTTGGTCGACGTCGCTGCCGGCGAGGACATGCGCGTGCTCAACGGCGCGGAACAGGGGACAGCCCCGACGGGCAATACGTTCGATGTCGTCCAAGCATTCGTGCAGTACGCCACCGGTCCGCTCACCATCATCGGCGGCAAGTACGTGACACTGGCCGGCGCAGAGGTCATTGCGCCGACGGGCAATACCAATTTCTCCCGCTCGCTGCTGTTCTACGCCGAGCCGTTGACCCATACGGGTATTCGCGCGACCTACGCCGTCAGCGATACGGTGAGCCTCATCGCCGGCGTCAACAACGGCTGGAACTATACGTCTCACCTGACCTACAGCGGCAAGACCGGCGAGTTCGGACTCGGCTGGACACCGAACAAGATCTTCGCGCTCACCGCCCAGGCCTACGTCGGCAAGGACCCGGCTTACGATGCGCAAAGAACTCTGGTCGATGTGGTGGCAACGTACACCGCGACCGATGCCTTGAGCTTCGTCCTGAGCGCCGACACGGGCAAGCAGCAGCAGCGCGCCGGTGCGGCCGATCTGAAATGGAGCGGCGTGGCGTTCTACACCAATTACGCCTTCAGCGATCAATGGCGTGTGTCGGTACGGGCCGAGTACCTGGATGACAAGGGCGACAAAGCGACCGGAGTCGCCTGGGTGACGGGCACCCCGGAAAAAGTCAAGGAAGGCACCGTGACGTTCGGGTACGCTCCGGTGAAGAGCTTCGAACTGCGGATGGAGGCTCGCTACGACAAGTCCGACAAAGTCACCTTCTTGCGCTCCATACCGGCGGTTGGACCCTACGTTTACGCGAACAATCAGACCGGACTGGCGCTGCAGGGCGTCTTTAAGTTCTGACCGCGGTCCCCTCGTGGCCTGCCAGCGCGAGGGGATTTTTACGGCGGCTGCGCCGAAGGGTGCAACGGCTACCGCATCGGCGGACACGCCATGCGCTCACGGAGGGCACCCGCCGTCTCGCCATCCCACCCGGGTGATCACGCGCTACCCACGCGTCCCCACGGCAACGAACCGGGATATAGCCGGCATGCGCCGGACGGCAGCGGCGGTCCCCGCCACCACCGGTAACTCACACGCTACCCACGCGTCTCGCGGCAACGGATAGCACGCATACGTCCCGTTCAACGCAAGCAGGCGCATTTCTGTCAAAATCTGCCGCCCATCGGGGGCCTCCCGGGTAGTCGCAACAGAGATACGAATGAAAGTCGAGGCAATGCTGTGGGTGGTGATATTGGTAGCGCTTGCGTTGGCCATCGTGTCGCGCGGGTATCGCAAGTACGCCCTCGCCATCGTCGGGCTCGCCGTGATCACGGTCGTGTCGGTCATCGTGCTGGCACGGCGCAGCGAAGTCCCCCCGGCCCCGTCCGCACCGAGCGTATCGGCTCCGCATTCGAAGCGCGTCGATTTCGAGCAGCTGCATATAGACAAGCTGGACAAGGAGGACCCGCCGGCCAAGACCCGTATCCCGGTCTCGCAGATTCGATTCGGTCAGATAATCCCCTTGACGGGGGCCGAACCGGGGACCCTCGAGTCCGTTCGCGCCCGCCTCTACAACGATTCGGCGAGCTTCCTGACCGACTATGCCTACACGTTGGTCGTCCAAGATTGCGTGGGGAGCGTGTGTACCACCATTTACGACCAGCACGGCTGGGCATCCACCGCGGTCCCCGCGAATCAAGCGCGCGATGTCGTAATCGCCGTTCGCGCCGGCGCAACGCGCGAATCGCCGCCCATCACATTCGCGGGAACGCCGAACATCCTGCTATCGGCGTCCGACTCCCGGGCTTATCTAACGACCTCCGCGCCCTGACAACCAGCCCGCGCGACATCGGCACCACGGATGGCGCGTGCCCTAGGACCGCTCGTGCACTTTCCGACTGAGCATGCACCCGTCGCTTGACCTACTAGGCCGCTGCCCCCGGCGGATGCTCGTGCAATCCTACGGAAGCAGCAGCCGCGCTCGCGGCCGCATGTCCGCACGCCGGAGCGGTGGCACGAAGGGGTGGGTTGCGCATCGCCGACTTCAGTTCTACACTCGCCGAAAATAAGAAGATCAGCGGATGGTCAAGTAGGGAAATCGGGCCCCGGCTCTTCGGATAGGACGTGCTCGCGCGTCCTCCAGGTGAGGCGGGATCCGTGGGAGGGATGCGATGTTCATCGATGAGAAACCGGTCGATGAGAAACCGTTGATGCGGCGGACCAGTCCCGGTCGAGCCCGGTGGCGATCCGCGTGATCCCAATACTCTGAGTCGATTTCCAGCGCCAGAACCCTCGATTTCTGGCGAGCCGAGTCCCGTTCTCTTTTTTATTTTCCAGCAGGTCGAATCAAGGAGATGATGATGAAAACTCTGCTGATTGTCGCCTTCATGTCCCTCCTCGCCTCCCTCCTCGCAGTTCCTCTCGACGCCGCTGCCCAGGGGAGTCCGGCCGGCTCGGACACGGGCGGTGCGGTTTCGAACAACGAACTCGACGAAGTGATCGTCACGGGAACGCGGCGCCAGGACCGCACCGTCGCCGAATCATCGGCGCCGATCGACGTACTCAGCGGCACCGAGCTCGCCGGCTACCCGACCGCGAACATGCTGGACACCTTATCCAACCTCGTACCCTCCTTCATCGTCGGGCAGAATGCCATTTCCGATGCGTCGAGCTTCGTTCGCTCGCCCTCCTTGCGCGGCCTGCCCGCCGACGAGATGCTGGTGATGCTCGATGGCAAACGCATGAACCGCTCGGCGCTGGTGCAGGTGTACCAGGGCGGCGAGACCGAACTGGCATTTGGGTCGCAGGGACCCGACCTGAATTCGATTCCCTCGATCGCCATCAAATCGCTGGAGATCCTGCGCGATGGCGCATCGGCGCAGTATGGCTCCGATGCAATCGCCGGCGTGCTCAATTATCAGTTCCGCGATAGCCCCACGGGCATTCAGCTGGATGCACGGTACGGAAAATATTTCCCGACCGGCTACGCGAACGACGGCGGCGATGGCCAGATCGCGGCCAACATCGGCTTGCCGCTCGGCAGCCAAGGCTTTGCCAACCTCAGTGCGGAATGGGCTCGGAACCAGCAGACTGTCCGCAACCCGACGCGGCCGTCGGCGCTCGCGTTCGCCGCCGCTTATCCGAGCCTGGCGTCGCTCTTGCCGAACTATCCGGGTCCCGTACAGCAATGGGGAACCCCGCCGTCGGACAGCGTCAAAGTGGTCGTCAATTCCGGCATCAAGCTCGACAACGACGACAGGGTCTATTTTTTCGCCAACTACGCCGACATTCAGACGAACGAAAGCTTCAACTACCGCCTGCCCAAGACCGTCAGCGACTCCTTGGGCAACACCTATACCCATCATCCGGCATTCAGCGACATTTACCTGGACCCGTGCACCTCGGCCTACACCGGCTGCCCAACGGGCGGGTATATTCAGGACAGCAACACCTTCAATTTCTCATCGATCTACCCGGCCGGCTTTACGCCGCGCTTCTACGGAGTCACGCAGCAATTCTTTGGCGCCGCGGGATACAAGGGCGTCAACCGCTGGGGCGTGACCTATGATCTGTCGGGGACGGCATCGCAGAATTCACTGGCGGTTTCCCTGCGTCATTCGATCAACCCGTCGCTCGGCCCCGCGTCCCCGACCAGCTTCTACGACGGAAAATTCGTGCAGAAAGAAAACAATTTCAACTTGGATTTGAGCTACCCGTGGACAGTGCCCAGGCTCGCGAGTCCGATATCGCTGGCGGGCGGATTGGAGTGGCGCGACGAAAACTACGAGCAGCTGTTGGGCGATCGCGCTTCTTACGCCGCCGGTCCCTATGCGTCGCAGCCGCTGTATACCTGCACGGCTGGCGCCTGCACGCCGGCTCTCAATGCGTCCGGCGGTCAGATCGTCGCCACTCAATCAACGGCGTCGAACGGCTATGGCGGCATATCCGCGCCGGTCGATGCCTCGCAAGTCAGCTACGCGGGCTATCTGGATGTGGAGGCGGACGTCATCCACGATCTCACGGTCGGCGTCGCGGGCCGTTTCGAGCATTACGCCTCTTTCGGCAACACCACCCTGGGAAAATTGCAAGTTCGCTATAAGGCCGCCGACTGGCTCGCGTTGCGCGCCACGGCCAGTACCGGTTTCCATGCGCCCACGCCGGGTCAGTCGAACGTCGAGACGCTGAGCACGACGTTCTTGCCGGGCACCACGACTCAAGTGCAGATCGGCACCTATCCGGTAACCAGTTCGGTTGCCCGGTTCTACGGCGCAAAGCCGCTGCAGCCCGAGGAGTCGACCAATCTTGCCGGCGGCATCGTGCTGACACCCATCCAGGACATGCTGATAACCCTCGACTGGTACAGCATCGCGGTGCGCCACCGGATCGGCATCTCCCAGCAATTCAACGTGACCCAAGCCGACATCGACACTCTCTCGGACCTGTCCTATGTTGGCGCCGGCGGCACAGTGCAATACTTCACCAACGGATTCGATACCAAAACCAAAGGCGTGGATCTGGTCGCCGCTTACCCGTTCCAATTGAGCGGCGCGGGCCGCCTGGACACGTCCGTCGCATTCAACTACAACCTCACCCACGTCACCTCCTATGACCCGACGGTCATCAGCCTCACTCGCATCGACGACATCGCGCACTACGCTCCGAACCGTCGCGTGAATTTAGATGCGAGCTATTCCTTGGGCCCAATCCGGGCCACGGTGCTCGAAAATTACTACGGCACGTGGCGGGACGAGAACGATTATCCCGGCCAGCTGTTCTCGGCCAAATGGACCACCGACTTGAGTCTCTCGTACACCTTCTTGCAGCATTTCACCGGGAGCATCGGCGGCCGCAATATATTCAACGCCTTTCCCGACACCATCGCCAACACCCCAGCCTCCCGTATCTATCCCCAGACTGGCGGCGAAAGCGATGGCGAGCGGTACCCGCGCACCGGCGGCCCGTTCGGGTTCAACGGAGCGTTCTGGTACGTACGGCTGGCAGCGACGTTCTAGGAACGGCCTGGCGAGTCGCACCGACCTCTCGGAGGTAACGCGTGACCTACAACCGTTGGGTAGATCCGCTGACAACCCACGGTGCCTCCGGTCCGTACAATGCGCCTTGTTCGCGGCACGGCCGCACAGCGCAGAGCGAGAGCGGATCGGCTGCGAGCAATCTGGTCAAACAAGGGGGATCATCATGTCATTTTTAGCGTGGATCATATTAGGGCTGATTTCGGGCTTCATCGCCAGCAAGATTGTCAACAAGAGCGGGGAAGGCCTGCTCATGGACATCATCCTCGGCATCATCGGTGCGCTGGTCGGCGGGTGGTTGTTCAATGAATTCGGCATGGCTGGAGTCAGCGGCGTGAATTTGTACAGCATGCTGGTTGCGGTCGTCGGCGCGGTGGTCGTTCTGCTCATCTACCACGCTCTGGTTCGCCGTCGGGTCGCTTGAGCGCCCCCTCGCTGCCGATGGTTGAAACGAGGTTCACCGACCCGCCGGCGCCCAGCCAACCGATCAAGGTCCTGTTGATCGAGGACTCGGTCGTGCTGGCGGAGCGCATGGCGGATGATTTGCGGGAGATTCCGGAAATCCAGCTGGTCGGTACCGTGGACTCCGAGGTCGAGGCCATCGCGGCCATGGACCGCCAACGGATCGATGTGGTGCTCATGGATTTACAACTGCGGCAGGGAACCGGTTTTGGCGTGTTGCGCGCCGTTCGTCGCATGGAGCACAAGCCGCGAATCGTCATTCTCACGAATTATGACTTGCCGGAATATAAAAGCGCAGCGGCGCAGTTGGGTGTGGTGGATTTTCTCGACAAGGCCCGGGATTTCGAGCGGCTCCCCGCGGTGTTACGCGGTGTTCTCGGCGACGCGGCCGTCCGCGAGTCTTGACCGACCCCACCCGGTCATTCGCTGCACCCCGCGGCAGTCGCTAAAATTTGAGTATCTTCACGTATTTTACGTGCGGCAAGGCCCGCAGCTTCTGCTGAATGGAAGCCGGCACGATTTGATCGACCCCCACGATGGCAATCGCGTCTTGCTCCGCGGCCTGACGCCCCAGATGGAAGGTCGCGATATTGATGTGGGCTTCGCCCAGCATCGTGCCCAAGGCACCGATGAAGCCGGGCTTATCTAGATTATTGATGAGCAGCATCACCGGATGAAAGTCCGCTTCCAGGCTCATTCCCTTGACCTCGACGATCTTCGCCGTTCCCGCGTTGACCACACCGGCCAGTGAACGCCACTGCCCGCCGGTGAGCACCTTGATCCGGATCAGCGATCCGTAGATCGGCGACGTGTCGCGTTTGGATTCGGTCAGCAGGGCGCCCTTTTGCTTCAACACGGCCGGCGCGGACACCATGTTGACGTCGGGCATCAGAGGTCTCATCAGGGAAGCCAGCGCGTGGGCGGTCAAGGGCTGCGTGTTGAGTTGCGCCACCTCTCCTTCGTACTCAAGCTCGACAGCCTCGATCCCGTCATCGGCAATCTGGCCGGCAAAACTGCCCAGTTTGTCGATGAGTCCGATGAACGGCTTCAAACGTGACGCTTCCTCGGCGCTGATCGAGGCCATGTTGAGCGCGTTGGTCACCGCGCCGGTCAGCAAATAGTCCGATATTTGTTCCGCTACCTGCAGGGCCACGTTTTCCTGGGCCTCGTTGGTGCTCGCGCCGAGGTGAGGGGTGGCGACGAAATTCGGCGCGCCGAACAGCACGCTCTCTTTGGCCGGTTCAGTGACGAAGACGTCGAAACCGGCAGCGGCCACGTGGCCCCTTTCCAGAGCGGCACGCAAGGCCGCCTCATCGACCAGCCCGCCTCGGGCCGCATTGACGATGATGACGCCCCCCTTGGTCCTGGCGAGCGCTTCCGTCGACAGGATGTTCTTGGTCTTGTCGGTCAAGGGCGTGTGCAGCGAAATCACATCGGCGCGCGGCAACAATTCCTCCAGCTCAACTTTCTCCACCCCGAGCTTTACCGCGCGTTCCGGCGAGAGGAACGGATCATAGGCAATCACCTTCATCTTGAGGGCGAGCGCCCGCTCCGCCACCAGGGCACCGATGTTGCCGCAACCTATCAATCCGAGGGTCTTGGCATAGAGCTCGATGCCCATGAAGCGGTTCTTTTCCCATTTCCCGGCTTGGGTGGAAGCGTCGGCCGCCGCGATGTGCCGAGCCGCCGCGAACAACAACGCGATGGCGTGTTCGGCGGTGGTAATCGAATTGCCGAAAGGGGTATTCATGACCACGATACCGCGCGCCGTGGCGGAGGCAATGTCGATGTTGTCCACCCCGATGCCCGCGCGCCCAATGACCTTGAGCCTGCTGGCCGCGGCGATGACATCTTTGTCCGCCTTGGTCGCGGATCGTACCGCCAGGCCGTCGTAGGCGTCGATGATGGCGAGCAGATCGGCTTTCTTCAGGCCGACGCGAACGTCTGCTTCCACGCCACGGCTGCGGAAGATATCGAGCGCCCGGGGGCTCAGCTCATCCGCAATGAGAACTTTAGGCATGCGCATCCGTCAAGCGATCTTGAGCAACTCGCCGCAGCGTGCGAAGGCCCAGTCGAGCCACGGGGTTAACGATTGCACATCGCTTTTCTCGATCGTGGCCCCGCACCAGATCCGCAAGCCGGGCGGTGCGGACCGATACGATGCCGCATCCAGCGCCACACCCTCCTGTTCGAGGATAGCGGCGAGTTTTTTTGAAAAATCAGCCTGATCGGCTTCCGACAACGAGGTGACCCGTGCATCGACGATCTTGAGGCAAACACTGGTGTTGCTGCGCGCCGCCGCGTCGGACACCAAAAAATCCACCCATGGCGTCCGAGCCACCCATTGAGTCAGTACCTCGGTATTGGCATCCGCCCGCGCCCGCAGCGCCGGCAAACCGCCGATGCCGTCCGCCCACTTGAGCGCATCCAAATAGTCCTCCGTCGCGAGCAGCGACGGGGTATTGATGGTGGCACCCTCGAACAGCTCCTGATCGAGTCGGCCCTTCTTGGTCATGCGAAAAATCTTGGGCAGCGGCCTTGGTGGGACATAGCCTTCCAGCCGGGCCACTGCACGGGGCGAAAGTATCAACATGCCGTGCGCCGCCTCTCCGCCGAGCACCTTCTGCCAGGAGAACGTCACCACGTCGCATTTGGACCAGTCGATCGGCTGCGCGAAAACACCGCTGGTCGCGTCATTGAAGGTAATGCCGTCGCGGTTCAAAGGAATCCAATCAAAATTCGGAATCTTGGCGCCCGACGTGGTCCCGTTTTGCGTGAAGATGAGGTCGGCCGATGCACGTGCCAACGTAAAATCCGGCAGCGAGCCGTACGGGCGTCCGACATGGATGCGACAATCCTCGACCCGCAATTGATCGGCCGTATCGGTTGCCCACTCCTCGCCGAAACTTTCCCAAGCGAATACATCGACCGCCCGAGCGCCCAGCATCGACCACATCGCCATTTCCATTGCGCCGGTGTCGGATGCCGGCACGATTGCGATCTTGAAATCGGCCGGTACGCCCAACAAAGCCCGAGTGCGATCGATCGCCTCCTTGAGCTTGGCTTTTCCGGGTTTGGAACGGTGCGAGCGGCCCAGCAACGCCCCATCGAGGCATTGGAGGCTCCAGCCGGGACGTTTTTTCGTCGGGCCCGATGAGAATCGGGAATCAGTCGGACGGACGTCCGGCCGCGGTATGTGTGTCATCGAGTGTACTCCCATCCTTACAGATGAGCGTCCGCCGTTGGGAGCGGATGGCCCGCGCAGAGCATATCCCTATCCGCCGATGTGTCAATCATTTCATACCGGTCGACCCCCGCCGAACAGCGCCACGTCGGACGAGCGCGCCAAATTACCGCCGTGGCATTGACCGCGGCCGCCCGCCTCTACTCACTTACCGAATTGGCGATCGCCTGCCGCATGGGCATCGCACCGCGCCGAGCGGCTCGGCGGAACACGGCCCACCGATGCCAGGCCTGGAAGACTGATACGATGAAGAGCATCCTTGCACCGACTCGAGAGGGGCGAGCGCTATGGCCCTGAGCCGTCAGGCATTTTCCAATCTGTGCTGCCTATTTCTTTGCGCATTTCTTTGCGCATTTCTTTGCGTGCTCCCCAGTCACGCGGACACGGGCGAGCCGGCATTGCGGCATGTCTGGCCCGGCGATTTCGTTGGCCGCGTCGAAGCGTTGGCCCTTCTGCTGACGCTCGATGTGGACTTGTTGAGCCACGATAGCGCAACCCTCACGCTCGAGCGATGGTGCGCCACTCACCGGCTGGCACAGTCGCCGGCAATCGTTGCCGAACGCGTCATGGGAGTCGACAAACCGCCTTCTGAAGAACAGCGCCGCGACCTCCGCGTGACGCCTGCGGAGGCCGTTCGGTATCGCCGAGTGCGGTTGCGCTGCGGCGCGAGCGTGCTGTCGGAGGCGGATAACTGGTACGTCCCGAGCCGCCTGACACCGGCGATGAATAAGCTTCTCGAGACCACCGACACACCGTTCGGTCGCGCGGTACAGGCGCTGAATTTCCGGCGCCGCACGAGCTCGACACGACTGCTGTGGCTTCCCTTGCCGGCGGGGTGGGAAATGGGCCGGCCCGCTACGAGGGGCCGTACGCAATCCTTGATCGTGCCGGCGCACGTACTGGAACATCGAGCCGTGTTGACCTTGCCGGATGGGACGCCATTCAGCGAAGTCGTGGAGACTTACACCGGCAATGTTCTTGGCTTTCCAGCGCCACGCCCTTGAATGGCATCGGCGCGCCCGCGGACCGCACTCGCACCAGGAGCGCATCGGCACACCCGCGGACCGCACTCGCACCAGGAGCGCATCGGCGCACCCACGGATCGCACTCGCACCAGGAGCCGCATCGGCGCGCCCCGCGGATCGCACTCGCACCAGGAGCCGCATCGGGCATGCGCTCCGCGCCGCGCCCGCAGGGCCGAGCGGGTCGCCGCCTTGTATGACAGCGCTCAGCGGAGGGACTGCTGCGTTATATTTATTCGGTCCGTCCTGATACCGGTTAAACTGAGCACCTCGCCCGATGTCGGGCGCCACTACCAGAGGGAGTAACAGTGATAAAGAAATTAATGATTGCCGTCGCGGGCACCGTATTGATCTCGATGGCCCATGCCCAGGCCGTCGACGCCGTCAAGGAAACCGGCAGGTCGCTGTCCGAAGGGACCAAGGAGGCGGGCGAAAACGCGGAGGCTGCCGTGCACTCGCAGCCCGAAAAGAGTCTGGACAAGGGCAGGGCTAAAACGCATAAAGCGAAGGCGCGCTATCATCGGCACAAGGCGAAGGCGGCAGCCGATGCCGCTGTACACTGAGCCCCAGCCGACCACCCACGCCCGGTTCGCCGGGCGTTTTTTTCCTTCCCGGGGTTCTCGTTGAGGCTTGCGGCGCTTCACCTCAAGGGCATCCCCGCTGTGTCCCGTGGGGCGCCCGTAGGCAGCCACCTCCGTTAACTGGATCCGCTCTCGTGGTTCACCTCGCGTCGCGCTAATGTCATGTCGTCCGCCTCCTACGGGTACTGGCGGTCGGTATCGACAGCTCCCCTCGCAGCCGCGCTTTATCATTCGCGCGTTAACCGTCTCTCAACAACTAATTACAGGAGACCCCGCAATGAAACGCGCCCTAGTGACCTCAGCCGCAATCCTACCCCTCGCTGCTTTTGCGGCCTCGAGCCCAGACTCGAGCTTCTACAAGAAGGCCGCCGAATCCAGCCTCGCCGAAGTTGCACTGGGCAATCTGGCGCAGCAGAAGGCCAGCAACTCGAGCGTGAAGGAATTCGGCGCGATGATGGTGAAGGACCATACCGCCACGAACGAGAAACTCATGCCGATAGCGGCCAGCAAGGGAATCGACTTGCCCACCAGCCCAAGCCTGGGAGACCAGGCAACCGAAGGTAAGCTCAAGCTATTGTCGGGCGAAACGTTCGACAAATCCTATATCAAAGGAATGATCAAGGACCATCGAGCGGACATCAAAGAGTTCCAGAAAGAGATCAAGTCGGGCCAGGACCAAGAGGCGAAAGCCTTCGCAACCGCGACCCTGCCGACGCTCAAAATGCATCTGAAGAAGGCCGAGTCGATCGCCGCCCAGGCGGGGATCAAGGAGGATTAACCTCAGATCGAGGCTCGTTGCGGCAGGGTCACTGAGGGTCCTGCAGGCGGCGAGCCTCGCCGCGCTGTCAGCGGGCTGCCCGAGCCTCAACGCGCGGCGGCATCGGCTTGCTCGACGGTTTCAGGATGGCAGGTGTAGCGAGCTTCGGCGAACTGCGTCACGAGAGCTGTCGCCTGCTTCGCGCAGTACGCGTGGCCCGTCTCGGATGACCACAGCGTCCTAGTCGTCCCGTCCTTGGTATAGTCCACTCGGCAGGCTCCTCGGGGCCGTGCTGCCGAGGGAGCGACATTGATAAGGCGAACGATGCGGGTCACCGCGCCCCGTGAGCATATAAAGTCTTGCTCGGACTGAGGCTGTGCGTTGCTGATCTCGGTGGCAAGACCGACGAGAAGGCAGCCGGCCAGCAAGGCGCGATACCCGAACATCACGGATGGACTCGTGAGATGACACGGAGGTGCCGGAGGCGCCGCCCCCCGCGTGGCTTCAAAAAAATCCTCGGTGCGAGTGTCGGCATCATCGGCTCCAGCGGGACAACGAGGCGAAATAGTAAGCCAAGCGCGCCCCCGTGCGACGAAACTGCCCATCCATTTTGACCGCAACGACGCATCGCAGCCCCTGCCGGCGACTTTGTTGCGGCCGAGAGTAGCGTGGCGAGGAAGTTTGCTAAACTGAACCGAACCGTCAACGAAGGAATATGATGCGATTCAACGAGCTTACTCCCGGCGTGGTCGTCCGCTCACCGCCGCGTCTCATGCTGAGCAAGGAAATGGTGGAGTTTGCCTCGCTCTACGATCCGCAATGGTTTCATGTCGATCCCGTTCGCGCCCGTGAGGGCCGATGGAAAGGTATCATCGCGAGCGGCTGGCATACGTGTGCTATCGCGATGGAACTCATGGTTCGCCATGTATTGACGGGGTCCGAGGCCTTCGGCTCGCCTGGAATAGACTCCATAAAGTGGCTGGCGCCCGTTCGGCCCGACGATGCGGTCGCCCTCCGTTTTGAAGTCCTCCGGTCCAGCAAGTCCCCGTCGGGACGCACGGGAATTTTGCTGTCCAAATCAGAGTTGTGGAACCAAAACGAACGGCCGGTATTGACCCTCCAAGCCACCACGCTGTTCGAAATCATTCCACCAAAGCCGCGTGCTGATCGCAAAGAGTAGCCGCCCGTCGGTGCTCATTGCTCGCCGCCGATCAGCGCAAGGCTCAGCGCCCCGGTAAAATCCAGGTAGGCGATGACGGGCAACAGCAAGAGTGAAAGGATCGCCGATAGGCGGGCCATGCGTCCCCAGAATTTCGATGAACCGTTATCGGCGCAGCGATAGGTCGCAACGGTTACGTAGGCGCTGAATACGAGACCGACCACGGAATACAGATGCATGACGTACGCATTGCCGGAATCCACCAGCACCCCCAGGGCCGAGTACACGACCGAGCCCAACAGGCCATACACCCAGACGACCCTGGATAGCGAGGTTCTTCCCCGCAACGGGTCATTCAGGGCAGCCCATAGGGGCGATTTCGAAAGATCACGCATCCAATACCGTCCTCTTGACACTCGCACGCCAAGGCTGCCGCACACCCCTGCTCCCTGCGGTTACTGTACCTCGAACCCCATCGATTCGGCGCACGCGTTTCCGGTCGCTTGGCGCGCCGAAGTCTCGCATCGCCCGTCCGCCGGCCCGGAGGGATGAGAATGCCGATCACTTGGACCCACGTCGGCCCCACCGTGGTGGCGGCGTTCTTGGCATCGCTGGTCGAATTCATCGAGGCGCTCACGGTGGTCATCGCCGTCGGGGTGGTGCGCGGCTGGCGCGGTGCAGTCATGGGCAGCGGCGCCGCGGCGCTGACGCTGCTCGTCAGCACCGTGCTGCTCGGCCCGGCGCTGCTGCGAATTCCGCTCGGTACGGTGCAGATCGGTGTGGGATCGTTGCTGCTGCTGTTCGGCATGCGCTGGTTGCGCAAGGCCATACTGCGCGCGGCCGGCGTTATCCCGATACATGACGAGGCGGCCATCTATGAACGAGAGGAGCGGGCGTTGCGCGCACTACCGCGAGCGGGCCGCCGCATCGACACGGTGGCCGTCGCCACCGCATACAAGATTACGATGCTCGAGGGCATCGAAGTCCTCTTTATCGTTCTAGCTCTCGGTGCCGGTGGCATGAGATCGCTCATCGCTGCCGGCGTCGGAGCGCTCGCTGCGCTGCTGGCGGTGACGGCGTTCGGGATCGTAGTGCATCGCCCGTTATCCCGCATTCCGGAAAACGCCTTGAAGCTGCTGGTGGGCGTGCTGCTCTCGGCGTTTGGCACCTTTTGGGTGGGCGAAGGTCTCGGCGTGGCATGGCCCGGGCAGGACTGGTCGATACTCGGTCTGATCGCCGGTTTTCTGCTCACGGCGCTCCTGGCCGCACCGATGTGCCGCCGGCGCGCGCGCCGCTCCGCGCCGCTGCCGCCTGACTCGGGAGCCGCGTCGTGAAAAGAATGAAAGCGACGGTTCGGGGACTGGTCGGACTGTTCATCGACGATGGCAGTTTGGTTGTCGCGATCATCGCGTGGCTGGTGTTGACTTGGCGGATCGCCCGCAGCCCCTTGATTCCGCCGCTGTGGGTCGGCCCGATCTTGTTTACCGGCCTGGCGGCCATCCTCGCGGAGAACGTGCATCGATGGTCGCGCCGGCACCGCACGGCACGGCGCGCTTCGCGGCCCTCGTGAGCGAAAGTCGCGTTCGCTCGCGGGTCCGAGGGTCGCCTTTCCTCCCCGGCGTGCTGGCTTCGTCCCCGGCCGGTGATAAAATCGAGCCTCGGCACCGAACACCGCCGAGGAGTACCTGAATGACTGCTCGAACTGAACGCGCCGTTCTTGCCGGCGGCTGCTTTTGGGGTGTACAGGACCTGCTGCGCGGCTACACCGGTGTCATAGCCACGCGGGTGGGCTACTCGGGGGGTGATGTGCCCAACGCCACGTACCGCAACCATGGCACGCACGCCGAGGCGCTCGAAATCATCTTCGACCCGGCGCGGATCACCTACCGGAAGCTGCTGGAATTTTTCTTCCAAATCCATGACCCGACCACGGTGAATCGCCAAGGCAACGACCGCGGACTCAGCTATCGCTCGGCCATCTTCTATACGAGCGAGGAGCAGCGGCGGGTCGCCGAGGACACCATCGCCGATGTGGACGCCTCGGGTCTATGGCCTGGGAAAGTGGTGACGGAAATCGCCCCGGCGGGCGATTTCTGGGAAGCCGAGCCGGAGCATCAGGATTATCTGCAGCGATATCCTTCCGGCTACACCTGCCATTTTATTCGTTCGGATTGGAAGCTTCCGGCCAAAACCCAGTCGGCCGCAACCCCGTGACGAATCGCCGGTAACGAACTCGTTGCTTTCCTGATGAGTTCCGGGAACGCACTCTGCGCGCGTGGCCTCGACTCATGTCATCCGTCCCGAGGCGGCCTTCGGCTCAACGGACCGAGACTCGAGCGACGCCGTGAATGCCCGGGTGCCGTTCGCCGCGCTCGCCCAAAGAGTCGCACCGCCATCGCTCTCGGCCAGGCACAGATCGAAGGGCGCCGTGTCGAACAGCGGCTGCTGCGCGCGAAAGGCAAATGCATTCACCTGGACAGCGCCCGCGTGCCGCAGGAAATGATCCAGCAGCAGGATAGCAAGCAGTTGTCCGTGCACCACGAGGCCGGGATAACCCTCGACTTCACGCGCGTAATCGCGGTCATAGTGGATGCGATGAGCATTGAAGGTGAGCGCCGAGAAGCGGAACAGCGTGACCGGATCGGGAGCGAAACGGCGTGTGGTCGGCGAGCGTAGCCCGGGCGCAGCGCCGGTCGATGGGGATGCAGCCGCGCGCGGCGGTGTGGCACCGGCCCGCACGGTCGCCGCCGTCTGCGCACCATCAGCCGAAGCACCCGCGGTGCTCGGACTCACCGGCCCACGATAGACGAGGTCCTGTTCCTCGACCACGGCGAGGATTCCTCCTACCGTGATCCGATGTTCGACGGTGACGAATATCATGGGCCCGGAGCGGCCGCTCTTGGCCGTCACGCCGGCAATGGTCGAGCGGCGGCTGATGGTGCTGCCGACCGGGATGGGTTGGAGAAAGCGCACGCGGCTGCCCGCCCACATGCGCCGCGGCAGCGATACCGGCGGCAAGAGGTCGCCCCGCTTCGCATGCCCGTCGGCGTCCAACAGCGACTGCCGAACAGACGGTAAAAAGTACAGCCAATGGGCCAACGGCGGCAGCTCGCCGGCGATCCAGGGCGGCCTCTCGTGGTCGAGCAGGCTCGCAAGCCGGGCGAGCGGTCCTGCGGCGGCCACGTCGTCCTCGGTCTGCGACCGTCCCACCCAACGCTGCAGTGCCTCGCCCAGCGACTCCACCCCGATATCCGCTGGCTCCACGCCCACTCCTCCTAGACGATCATTCGGTCACGGTCCCCGGCCCACCCACCAGCGCCGCCATCCCCAGGAAGCGAACTGATGACTAACGCGGGCGCAGCGCCGGCCCTCCGCCGGCGTACCACCGACGGTTCCTCGGTTGGCGCAACCCCCGGCGAGTTCCTTAAGCTTCCGCGGAGGATACTAGCGGAATTGAGCAGGCATCCGCCATCGACGCCAGCACGGCCGTGATTCTTCGGACCCCTCGCGCGCGGCCAAACTACGGTGCACCACCGCGCCACGACGACCACGACGCCCCACGGCGCACCACGGCGCACCACGGCCACGGTGCACCACGACGCACCACGACGCGCCACCGCTCGAGGTTGCTGGTACAGTGGCGGGGGTTGCTCTCGTGAGCGAAGGACACCCACTCGACCGTGAAATTCACTTGTGAAAAATGCCCCGGCTATTGCTGCAGCCATCCGCGCATCGCGGTAACGGACCATGACATCCGCCGTCTTGCGAAGCACAAGGGCATTGCCGAAGAAACCGCGCGCGCCCAGTTCACCTACCGCTACAAGTCAGGCGACGTGGATGAGCAGATCTTGCGGCATCACAAGGACACGATCTATAAATCCGTCTGCAAGCTGTTCGACCGGCAGACACGACGGTGTACTGTTTACGAGGCTCGGCCGTACGTGTGCCGTAAGTATCCTTACGGCAACCGGTGCGGGTATTATGATTTTTTGAAATTCGAACGCGCCCACCAGGACGACGCAGACTATATTCCCTCGGCTTGACACCGCAAAGGCACCTCGGCGGGCGGTGAGTACCGCACGGCCGGCGGCTGCACGGCGGTCTCACCAAGATCCGAAGCAAGGGCACCTCGGCGAGCCGTGAGAACCGCACTGGTTTGGTTTCGGCGCGATCTGCGGTTGGCGGACAACCCTGCCCTCGTTGCCGCATGCGACACCCACGCAAGCATCCTTCCCGTCTACATCCATGATCCCGGCGGCAATGAATCATGGCCATCGGGAGCGGCGAGCCGCTGGTGGCTGCATCATTCGCTTGCTTCCCTGCACGGCGAGCTACTCGGGCGGCAGGGCAGCCTCCATCTGCGCGACGGCGATACGCTGCAAATCCTGCAGGACCTGATCCACCGAAGCGGCGCGCGGGCGGTTTACTGGAACAGGCTGTATGAACCGCAGACCCTCGCGAGCGATAGCCGCCTGGAGGGGGCACTGCGCGACCATGGCATCGAGGTGCATACCTACAACGCCTCGTTGTGGTCGGAACCGTGGCGAATCACCAATCGCCAAGGCGAGCCGTATCGCGTGTTCACCCCCTACTGGCGCACGCTGCGAGCGCAGCTCGACCCCGCTCCTCACCCGGCCGAGCCCCCCGCGCCGCGCTGGGTCGAGCTTCCCGGCAGCCTGCCATTGGCCACGCTGGATCTTCTGCCCCGGATCCCCTGGGATGGCGGTCTTGCCGAGTCTTGGCGGCCGGGCGAGAGCGGTGCCAGCAAAGCGCTGCGAGCGTTTTGCGATGGCGCCCTGAGTGACTACGCGCAGGGACGCGACTACCCGGCACGCCACGGCACCTCACGGCTGTCGCCCCATTTGCATTTCGGCGAAATCTCGCCGCGCCAAATCCAGCGGGCGCTGGTGGATCATTCACAGCGCGTGGACGGGAGGCGCCGGCCGGATATGGAACCGTACCTGCGCGCGCTGGGTTGGCGTGAATTCGCCCACCATCTCCTCTATCATTTTCCACAGACGCCCACGGATAACTTCAATGCGCGTTTCGATGGGTTCCCGTGGAGAGCCACGGACGAGGCACTGATCACGCGTTGGCAACGAGGACGCACCGGCATTCCCTTGGTCGATGCCGGTATGCGGGAATTGTGGCATACCGGGTGGATGCACAACCGCGTGCGCATGGTGGTCGCCAGTTTTCTCACCAAGAATCTTCTGCAGCACTGGCATCATGGAGCGCACTGGTTTTGGGATACCTTGGTCGATGCGGATCTCGCCAACAACACCCTGGGGTGGCAGTGGGTGGCCGGATGTGGCGCCGATGCCGCGCCCTACTTCCGGGTGTTCAATCCGGTGACCCAGGCAAGGACCTACGACCCTCTGGGCCAGTATGTAAAGCGGTGGGTGCCCGAGTTGGCGCATCTGCCTCTCGGCATGCTGCACGAACCTTGGAAACATTCAGCGGGTTCGGCCGCCGGCTACCCGGCGCCGATAACCGATCTAAGCGAATCGCGTGAACGCGCCCTGGCCGCCTACCGTCAACGGTTCGGCGCGGCCTGATCCTTCGACACGGCGCTACTCCTCTATGTGCCCTGTGAGAGCGGCCCGAACCCGCGGGCTGTGCAGCGCACCGCCAGTCGCTGGTCGCTGGTCGCCAGCCGCCAGCCGCCAGCCGCCAGCCGCCAGCCGCCAAAAAGCTACCAGATCAAATCGTCGGGCACCGCAAAGCGTCGGTAAAATTCGTCTTCGGGCGAAGCTGGCGGCGATGCTTCCGGCGAAGCGTCCGGTGATGCTCCGCCTGCGACTACGGCGTGTTCGTCGCGTTCGCGAATGCGGACGGCAACGGCCGCCGGCACCACATCGTAACGTCCTTCGTGACGAACGATCACGAGCTCGCCGCGAACCAAATCGGCTCGCATCGCCGCGTTGACCGCGATGTGGCGGATTTTGGTCCGGTCGATGAAATTGTAGAAGTCCTCGCCCTCGATGGGCGGCCGGCGGTTCTGCTCGATCAGTTGTTTGACCTCGGCATGCAGCGCCTTCCTTTTTGCCTTCTCTTGCTGCTGGCGATTCAGTGCTTGATCGCGGGCAATTTTTGCCGTCTGGCCGGACGGTGCCGGCCGCTGCGCGGCGGGCACCGCCTGTTTGTGCTTCGGCAGCGGGCGCGCCTGCCGCTCTTGTTGCCGCTCCGCATCCTTCACTTGCTTCTGAGTAACGAGTCCTGCCTGCAGTAGTTGGTCGCGCAATGACATGCTCATGGATCGGGATCACTCACTTGTTGAACAAAAACACGGAGAGCGATGGTACGCCAGCCGTGTGACGCCCGCGTGGCCGGTATGCCGTCATCGCTCCGCAGTATGAACTTCGGCCGGCATGAGCTTCGGCCCCATAAGCGTCGGTCCCATGAACTTCGGTCCCATGAACTTCGGTCCGCACGAAACTTCAGCCGGCATGCTTTGGCTTTGCCATAACCGGCCGGCCGCGATCGAAGCACACCGCACTCCTACCGCACTTCTGCGGTATCGGCCCGGCGCTCGGGCGAGGATGGCCATCAACGGCCCGTTCGGCAACGGCAGCCAAGAAACCTGGCAAGCAATGCCTCGTATACCGCCGGCGAAACGGGCCCGATACGAACCCACTCGAGCGCCAGCGCATCCAGTTCATCGGCACCGGCCTCGCGCCCCTGTCCCATGTGCTGCACCAGCCGTTGTACTTGATAGGCCCGGCGCAACGCCTGATCCGCCGGCGGCGTGGGTTCGTCGGTGAGAATTTCACTGCGTATACACAGCATCCTGAGCGCAGCTTCATGCGCGGCCGCATCCACTCCATGAGCCGACGCATCCATTCCCTGCGCCGCCCTGTCGGCCCCATGAGCCGACGCGTCCATTCCCTGCGCCGCCCTGTCGGCCCCATGAGCCGACGCATCGAGGCAGCACTGCGCCGAGGTCCACGCCGCCTGAAGTGCATCGGCGCCTCCCTTGGGCCAGTGCTGAATGCCGGCAATGAAGGTCTCGGCTGACTGCTTCAGCTCTTCTCGAGCGGCGAGAGGGCCGCCCTGCGCCGCCGCCCATCCGTAAGCCTGGATGCGCCGCGCGGCCTCGAGCAGGTTCGTGAACGATCGTTGCTTCTCGTGCGCTCGCTGTTGCGACACCCGCGCCTGGCAAAGGGAAACCGCGCGCTCGAACCGATCGCGCAGCCGGCGCTCGTCGGCTTGCGGCATGCCGCCGAGCCCTTCGAGGGCAGCGCGCCATTGCGTCATCTTGGCCGCCCCTTCGAGCAGCGCGGAGCCCGATAGAGCCGCGACCTGCTCGGCTTGCTCGCACAGCGCCACGGCTTGCTGCTTATTGACCTCGAGAGCCGCCGTGTAGTCCGCTTGAGCTTGATGGCGCTTTCGATAGACCGCATCGCACTGCTCGCGAAACTCTTCCCACAGCGGCTGTTCCTGATCGCGCCGCGCGGGACCCACTTCTTTCCACTGCGCTTGCAGCGATTTGACCGCATCCACGGCCTCGCGACCGTCTTCCTTGGCGAGCAGCTGGTGGGCACGCTGGATGAGCGTCTTTTTGTCGGCCGCGTTCTGCGCATGCCAGGCATCGAGCCGTCCTTGCAGCCGTCCCAGCAGCGCATCGAATTCCTCCTGGGCGGCAAGGCTGGTCGCGCGTTCGACCGGGAAATAATCGCGCCATTCCTGCCGAGCCTCACGCAGCACCCGTGTCACGGCGCGCCAATCCGGATGTTCTCCGCCCTGCGCGATCTCGAAGGCGCGGAGCCGCTCGAGAACGCCCGTGCGCTTTTCTGCATTGGTCTGCCGCAGCTTGGCCTGTGCCTCGAAATATTCAAGGCAGGGTTGATAGGCCGTCACGGCGGCTTGGTTGAAGCGCTGCCAATCCGCCTCCGAATCGCTGACGATGCCCTTGCTGATCGTCCTCCATTCCTCCCGCAACTGCTTGATGCGCTCCGCAAGAGCCTTCGGCTCCTCCGACGAACCGATCAGCGCAGTCATCTCTTCGATCAGCTCGGCGCGCTTCGGCGCGACGGCATAGTTCTTCCATTCCTTGAGTTCATCGAGCTTGGCATCGAGCTGCTGCACCTGGGTTGCGAGATGCGCCGGCACGCCCGGCATCCTCGACAGCTTCTCCTCGACGGCACGGCGCAGTCCGGCCGCCCGGCCGGTGGTCCCCTCGCGCAGCGCGCTATGCGCCTTGGCGATGAGGCCGCCCAACTGACGCGAGGCGAGCGCCTCCGCGGCCGCTTGCTCGGCGCGCGCCTTCTCCTCGGCTGCACGTATCGTTGCAGCCTCCGCCGCAGCCGATGCCGCGGCTTCACTGCGACGCTGCGCTTCCTCGGCGGCCAGGGTGGCGGCCCGTTCGCGAGCGGCTTGCAGCGCTGCTCGATCCGACTGCTCCGTGGCCTGCTGCGCCAGTAGACGTGAATGTCCGGCGATGACATCCTGGCAACGATCGATGGCCCGACGAGCACGGTCCCGCAATTCCGGCGCGGCCTGCGGCTCGAGCGTCTGCCACTGCTCGCACAGCAGCTTGAGCGAAGTCGGATAGAGTACGTCGTGGACACGATGACCGTGCCTCTCGAGGGAAAGGCACAGCGCGTTGACATCGTTTTCCACCCGCGCGATCCGCTGCTGTTCGTCACGCGATACATCGAGCTTATGCTTGATGATCTTGTAGACGTTCTTGTCCTTGCCGCGAACTTGCGTGAGCAGTTGCCTGAGTTGCGCCGGATCTTCAATCCTGTGCGCCGCGAGCTGACGTACCCGGGTGGACGAACCTTGTATGACGAGCTCGCTGACTCGTTGCGGATCGTCGATCGAGGCGAACGCCTGCGGCACACGGGCCGGATCGCCGCAAAGCCCCGCCACGGACAACAGAGCCTGGTCGCGCCCTGCCGCGGCGCTACACAGCTCGGCAAAATCGATGCTGCCCGCATCGATGAGCTGCGCAACGCGCTCCTGCGCGATCCGCTGCAAGCTCGGGGCCGAAGGCAATGTACCTTCGTTCAGGCCGGCAAGCTGCCTAAGAGTGAGTCCATCCGGCAGCGCGCGGACCGCGGCCGCGCGTAACGCGTCTGGTCCCTCGCCCAGGATCGTGGCGATGAGCGCCTCCGGCGAGCCATGCTCCAACGCCGCAACTTGGACTTCCAGCGTGGGCGGGGATGGCGGCGGCGGACGAAAAAAACGCGCCAGCGGCCTCTTTAAGTGCATGAACGACATAGGAAGTGGCTTTGGCTCGTCGAATGACAGACGAATTATATCGGCATAACATGCCGACCGTACGGCCCGGCGTCCGGGTGCCCGGCATTGTGCCCGGGCCGTACGGCTCGGCGTGCGCGCCCGCTGGCACTCTCAGCCAATTTTTATCGGAACTAAATCAGTGCGTTAGATGCTCAGGGGCCACCCTGGTGGCGCAGCGTCTCGTCGTATTCGCGAGCCCGCCAGCGCGAGGGTCCGTCGAGGCGGTACTCTCCCACAGCGCTTTGAGCGTCCTGACTACATTCACCGCGAGTCGCTGACGCCAGCATCGACCCCCAGCTCGAACACAACCGACCGGCAGCCATACCGATCGGAAAACAGACACCCCAATCTAAGGAGTACCGCCATGGGACGCAGATTATTGTTCTTGGTCGCAGGTTTGGTCAGCATCGCCGTCATCGTGAAGCGCAACGCCGCGAAAGCAGGCCGACAGACCGACCTGCGAGCGGCCGAGGCCCAGTGGGCAAACGAAGGCGGAGCCAACCCGCCCGCAACCGTTTAACCGCCACGCGCGGAAGTTGCCGCGCGCCAGCACGCTCGTTACCGCGCGCCAGCACGCTCGTTGCCGCGCGCCAGCACGCCCGTTGCCGCGCGCCAGCACGCCCGTTGCCGCGCGTCAGCACGCTCGTCACCAAGCGCCAGCACGCCCGTTGCCGCGCGTCAGCACGCTCGTCACCAAGCGCCAGCGCATCGATGCCACGCGTCAGGCCCGCTCGAAGCGGGCAACGGTTTCGACGTGCTCGGTGAACGGTAGAAGATTATAGGCGGTGAGCGCACCGAGGCGTAGCGTACCGCGCGAGGTCAGCTGCGCCGCGTCCTTGAGCAAGGAG
This sequence comes from Pseudomonadota bacterium, assembly GCA_030799355.1. GTDB lineage: Bacteria > Pseudomonadota > Gammaproteobacteria > Steroidobacterales > Steroidobacteraceae > Bog-1198. The sequence continues at coordinate 22,825 of JALYHP010000124.1, read as the reverse complement.
TCGAGTCCGCAGCTCACGTAGACGAATCGCTCGGGCGGGTGCTCGGTCAAATAGCCGGTGAGCTCAGGGTCGAGACCCTTGCGGGGCGGGTCGGCGATCACCACGTCGGCGTCGGCTGCCGCCAACCGTGCGGCGCCCGCCGGGCCCGGAACGACCGCAATCCTCGCCCGATCCGCGGCATCGAGTTGCGCGAGCCCGAGTTCGAGCCCGTGCAGCGCATGCGGGCTGACTTCGTTCATCCGAATCTCGCTCGTTCGAGCCAGCACCGACAAGCCGATGGCGCCGACGCCGGCGTAAAACTCGGTGACCCGCGCACCCTGTGGGATTTCCGCGCGCACGTGCTCTATGATGCGTTGTGCAAGGTCCAGATTGTTCTGCCCGAACGCACCCGGCGGATAGTGCACCGCCGCTCCGCCAAAGCGTTCTACCACGCTGGCCGGCCCACACCAGCGCGTGAACTCGGCGCCGAGGATGGTATTGGAACGCTCGCAGTTGGCATTGAACCACAGGCTATGCAGCTCGGATCCCAGCCGTTCGCGTATCAAATCCAGGCACGCCGCGACGGGCTCGGGCGTAGCGCTATTGGCAACGAGTACCACCTGCGCGGTCTGCGAGTCGCGCGCGACCACCACTTGCAGGTAGCGCGCGAGACCCAGATGGGCGGCATCCGAGTAGCTGCTCACCCGAGCCTCGACCAAGGCGCGCCGCACGACGGCGGCGGTGCGATTGATGAGGGGATGTTGCACACTGCAGTTGGGAATATGGACCACTCGGTGGGTGCCGGATTCGAACAGTCCTACCTTGGGCGAGCCCAGCCGGCCGCGGATCGCCAGACGCGCGCGCAGCCGAAAACCGGCAGTGGACCCCGACACAACCGCTACCTCGGGCAACCCGTGGAGACGAGCCAGCTCATCCAGCGCAGCGCGCGGCCCCAGGGCGAGGCCGGGCTCGCCGAACCGCGGACACGCGGGGCAAGGGGGCCGATGCGGGCAGGAAAGGTGGCCGCTCTGTGCCGAAGGTCGCACCCCAGGGCGCTTGGCGAAGGTCATCGTGCCTGCATCTGGTGCGTTCAAGCCGCCAAGAAATCGGCGATCGTGGTACCCAGCTCAGGCCGGGTGACGGCGCTCATGTGATTGCCGGGTACGGCGGCGTATCGGCCCGCCGGCATGGCGGCGGCCAGGGATTCGGCAGACCCGTTATCATCATCCTCGGTACCCGCCACGACGAGAGTCGGTACGGCGATCCGCCCGAGCGACTGCAGCGGGGTGTCGACCGCGGTGCCCAGCACTTGAAGCAAGGCCACTGGGTCGCCTCCCACGGTCTTGAGGAATGCCTCCGCCAGCCACTGCGCAGAACCACGCTCGAACGTACCCAGGTTCTTGAGGATGCGGCGAAAATAGCCGCTGCGCCCGTGGCTGTCGACGATTCCGTCCAGACCCATGCCCGCCACCACCGCACGGCGCGGGGAGGCGCCGCGCACCACCATTCTGAGGGTGGTCCGGGCGCCCAAGGAATAACCGCCGAGCTCGTAATCGGTCAGCCCGAGATGCTCGATCAACGCAAAGCCATCGTCGGCCAGGATGTCCGGCGGATAGGCTGCCGCATCATGGGGCTTGGCGCTGTCGCCATGGCCGCGCAGGTCCGGCATGATGACCCTGAAGCCGCGCGCCGCGAGCTTGGCGGCATGGCCGTAGCGAATCCAGTTGACCGTCGCGGTGGAAAAATAGCCGTGGATGAGAACGGCCGGACGACCCTCCCCCACCTCGCGGTAGGCAAGCTCCAAGCCATCGTGGCCATGAAAATAATGAGCCGGAACGTCGTTCATAACCTGTCTCGAAACTGGCAGGGGCCTATGATGCCGTACCTACACCGAAAAAGAAGCGGCGCGAAGACTTGGAGTTCCCTTACCCGAGCAACTACACAGTCTCCCTCCCTTGATAATTGGCCGGTCACTTTGCATCATAAAGCTCACGCGGCGCGGGACGAACGAGCCGGGTGGCGCAAGTGAACGCACATGGCCCATAGGGCCCGCGCTGGGATGCGCACCGAATTGGTTGGATAACGTATGAAGCGCTGGGGCAGGCTGAGCGGCGTGGTGGTGTCCTTTGTCCAAGAAAGATCTGCCGAATTGGGAAGGCCATCAGCCCGCCACGAGTGCGGCATTGCTCGATATCATCACCACCGCGGCCACTAATTCGCGGGAAATATCACGCTCGGACCGTGTCCTGTTCACGGCGTGCGAATTTTGGGCCTCGGCCAGAAACGGTACCCTTCTCGCCCAACTCGCCGATGACTCGAGCAACCAATTGCGTGCCGCCGAGGTCGCCTTTACGGTCATCGGGCTGACACGGACGGCCGGCATCGTGCATCACGCGCGTCAAGAACTGGCGGATCCGAATACGCCGGTCCCGCTGGCGCTGGTCGTTCATAACTTGGAAGCGGCGCTCGCCGCCAGCGACGAACCGGTCGATCGGATGATCGCCGAGTTCGCCAATGCGCGAGAGCCACCGGACCCCCCGGGAACGCCTTGACGCGCTGGCCCCCGGCGCCTCGACACCGACCCCCCGACGTCCCGACCCTCTGCCCTCTGACACGTCTTGACTCCTGCCCCTCTGCCCTCTGACGTCCTCACCTCGACCCCTGACCCTCGACCCCTGGGGGCAGCGAAGGCATACAATGCGAACGAGTCACGGCAACGCCCTGGCCCTTACCCTGTGATTGGAGAACTCATTGATGGCAGTTCGGCTTCGGCCAAAAACCGCGTTTCTGTTCGATCTCGACGGCACCTTGGTCGACAGCGTCTATCAGCATGTACTGGCATGGAAATCATCGCTCGACCGCGAAGGTATTCCGCTGTCGGTCTGGCGCATCCATCGCAAGATCGGCATGAGCGGCGGACTGTTCACCAACCTTCTGTTGCGTGAGACGGGGTTTGACAGCACGCCGGAGCGCCTGGAACGGCTGCGCATCCACCACGCAGAAGCCTACCAGGCGCTGTCCGCCGGGGTGCGGCCGCTGCCCGGCGCGCGCGAACTGCTCGACACGCTGACCGCGCAAGGGACGCCTTGGGCCATCGCCACCAGCGGGCGCATGGAAACGGCGGCCCACAACCTCGAGGCGCTGGGTGTGGATCCCGCGAAAGTGCCGGTGGTCACGCGCGATCAGGTGAAGTACGCCAAACCCGATCCCGATCTTTTCCTCACCGCGGCCGAGCGCCTCGGCGTCGACATTCGCGATTCACTGGTGCTCGGCGACAGTATCTGGGACATGATCGCCGCGCAGCGCGCACGCGCCCTCGGCGTCGGCTTGTTATCGGGCGGTTACGGCGAGGACGAGCTGACGCGCGCCGGCGCATTCCGCGTGTACGCGGACCCCGCCGATCTGCTCGACCACATCGACGAAGTGGCCGGGCGCAGCTGAGCACGGCAGCCGCGGCGTGCTCGGGACTCCATCGCCGTGCCAGAACACATGGCAAGCGTTATCGAAAGCGTCACAGCACAAACGGCTTTGACCGAGTAGATGAACGCAGCTAAGGGAATTGGATCAGAGGGCCAAATGCAAACGATTCAGATCACATTGAAACGCTAACTTTGGGCCGCGTGAAGCCGGCTGAACTTACGTCGGGATCGAGGCGCAGCCGTGGCCGGTGCCCGCCGAACCCCGCCTCAGCGCTGCGCGACCCGCCAATTCGAGGCGGCGTAGCACGGCGCATCTTCGGGCGCGAGCATCCCCTTTCCGAGGATATGGTCCGCGGCCTTTTCGGCAAGCATGAGCGTAGGCGCGTTCAGGTTCCCGGTGGTGATGGAGGGCATGATGGAGGAATCCACCACGCGCAGCCCCGACAGACCATGGACGCGGGTTTGCGGATCGACGACGGCCTGCGGGTCTCGCGCATCGCCCATCTTGCACGAGCATGAGGGGTGATACGCGCTTTCCACCTTCGCGCGGATGAACTCATCGATCTGTTCATCGGTGCGCACGTGCGAGCCCGGTTGAATTTCCCGTCCGCGATAGCGATCGAACGCGGGCTGCGCAAAGAGCTCGCGTGTCAAGCGTACGCAGGCCCGCATCTCCAGCCAATCATCCGCATGGCTGAGGTAGTTGAACGAGATGCGCGGCTTGTCGAGCGGATGGGCCGAGGCCAACCGCACCCAGCCGCGGCTCTTGGAACGCATGGGACCGACATGCGCCTGAAAACCATGTTCCTGCGCCAGGCTCGAGCCGTCATAGGCCACCGCCAAGGGCAAGAAGTGGTATTGAATGTCGGGGTATGCCACCCCCGCCCGACTGCGAATGAAACCGCAGGTCTCGAAGTGGTTGGTGGCGCCGAGCCCGTCTTTGCGCAGCAGCCAGCGCGCGCCAATCCACGCACGGCGCCAAGGCTTTATCGCCGAATACAGCGTGATGGGTTCCTTGCATGCCACCTGGAAATAGAATTCCAGGTGATCTTGGAGATTTTCGCCCACCCCCGGCAACTCATGGACCACGTCGATACCGAGCGCGCGCAGTTCCGCAACCGGGCCCACACCCGAGAGCTTCAACAGCTGCGGCGAATTGATCGGACCTGCGCAAAGAATGAGTTCCGCGCCAACCGCCGCGCGGCGCGCCGTGCCCCCATGCGTGTACTCGAGCGCCCGTGCACGCCGGCCCTCGAACAGGATGCGGGTGGCCAACGCATGCGTCAGCACCTTAAGGTTGGGCCGGCCCATCGCCGGCTTGAGGTAGGCGTTAGCCGCGCTGCAGCGCCGACCCTGGCCCACCGTCATGTCCATGCGGCCGAAGCCCTCCTGCTGAAAGCCGTTCACGTCCGCCGATTGCGGATAGCCGGCTTGAACGGCCGCGGCCAACCACGCGGCGTGCAAAGGGTTATCGAGGCGGCCATAACGCGTCTGCAGCTTGCCGCCGCTGCCGCGGTACTCATCGCCGCCCTCCGCGCGGTTCTCGGCGCGCTTGAAATACGGCAGCACGTCGCGATACGACCACCCCGTCGCGCCCTCCTCGGCCCAGCGTTCGAAATCGAGCGGGTTGCCGCGGATGTAAACCAAACCGTTGATGGACGACGAGCCGCCCAGCACCTTGCCGCGCGGCGTATGCAAACGCCGGCCCGCCAAGTGCGGCTCCGGTTCGGTGTGATAGAACCAGTTGTACTTCGGCATGTTCATCGGGATGGACAGCGCCGACGGCATCTGAATGAACAGCGACCGGTCGGAGCCGCCGTATTCGAGCAGCAGCACGCGGCGGCTACCGTCCGCGCTGAGGCGATCGGCGAGCACGCAGCCGGCCGAGCCCGCGCCGACGATCACATAGTCGAAACATTCATCGGCCACGGGCGCTCCCCGCTTCGGCTATTCCGCAGCTCGCGCCGAAAGCAGCTATCCCAGCGAGGGATTGGGGCCGCCACTCCCGGTTCCCCTGGCAATTCCGCGGCTCGCGCAGCAAACGACTATTCCAACGAGGCACCACAGTCGCCCGGTCACCCTGCCAATCCTTGGCTGGCGCAGCAAGCAACCATCGGACGACTCCGCCTCGACTGAGAAAAATCTGCCGCACTCTCGCGGGGCACGGAGAATACTCGGACAGGCTCCTGCTAATACGGCGCATCGACGTCGCCGAGCGCAACGTACACGCTCTTCAATTGCGTGTAGTGTTCGATGGCGGCCCGGCCATTTTCTCTGCCGAGGCCGGACATCTTCACCCCGCCGAACGGCAACTCGACGGGCGTGACGTTGTAGTGATTGATCCAGCACGTCCCGGCTTGCAGCTGCGCGATCACGCGATGGCCGCGGCTCAGGTCGTTGGTGAAAACGCCGGCCGCGAGTCCGAATTCCGTGGCATTGGCGCGTTCGATGACCTCGCGTTCATCCTCGAACTCCAGCACCGACATCACCGGACCGAAAATCTCCTCGCGCACGATGGCCATGTCGTCGCGGCAGTCATCGAAGACCGCGGGCGCGACGAAGTAACCCTTGTCCAACCCGCCGGCCGTGAGCCGGTGTCCGCCGAGCACCAGCCGCGCGCCTTCGCTGCGGCCGCGCTCGATGTAACTCAACACTTTCTGGAGGTGCTGCTCGGATACCAATGCACCCACCTGGGTGGCCGGATCCAGTGGGTCCCCCACGCGCATGACGCTGACTCGTCGTACCAAGCGCTCGAGAAACGCCGCCTTGATGGAGGAGTGCACGAACACGCGCGTGGCGTTCGAGCACACCTGGCCCGAGGAATAGAAATTCGCGAGCAGTGCGCCGCCGACGGCGTTGTCGAGCTTGGCATCTTCGAACACGATCAGCGGCGACTTGCCGCCGAGTTCGAGGGTGACGTTCTTGAGCGTTGCCGCGGCATCCGCCATGACGGCCTTGCCGGTACCCACCTCTCCGGTCAGCGACACCTTGCGTATGCCGGGATGGCGCGTGAGCAGGCGGCCGGTATCCGCGAACCCCTGAACCACTTGAAACACGCCCGGCGGCAAGCCGGCCTCGAGAAAAATTTCTTGCAGCTTGATGGCCGTGAGCGGCGTCAGCTCGGCGGGCTTGAAAATCATGGCATTGCCGCAGGCGAGCGCCGGGGCCGCCTTCCAGCAGGCGATCTGCAGCGGATAATTCCAAGCGCCGATGCCGGCTACCACACCCAGCGGCTCGCGCCGCGTGTAACCGAAGGCCTGCGGTCCGAGATCGATGTGCTCGCCGCCCAGGGATTGCGCGAGCGCCGCGAAATATTCCAGGCAATCGGCACCGGACACGATGTCGACCACCAGCGTCTCTTGGATGGGCTTGCCGGTATCGCGCGATTCGAGTTCGGCGAGTTCGCGATTACGCGAACGCAATAGCGTGGCGGTGCGGCGCAGGATGCGCGCGCGCTCGCTGCCCGCCATTCGCGCCCAGATCGCTTGGCCGCGCTGCGCCGCGAGGACCGCGGCATTGATTTCGGTCGCGCCCGCCACCCTCACGTAGCCCAGCACCTCTCCGGTGGCGGGGTTGAAGGAGGCGAAGCGTTCGCCGGGCGAGGCAGCCGGCGCACGCGCGCCCGCTGCGGTCCGCTGCACGCCAGATGCCGCACGGTCGTCCGCGGTGCCCCGGTCGCCCCCGGTGCCGTCCGGTGCCGACTTCAGCCGTGCATCCACGAACTCGGTCAGCAGCGCCCGCGCACTCTCGCTGTCCGCCCCGCGCCACCCCGACAGCGCCGCGCGCAGCCACACCCCGTCGATCATCGCGGAGATCATCGCCGCCAGGCTGTGCGCTTCGTCCGGCGGAACGAGCTTCCTCAGCGAACTGCGCAAGTTGCTGAGCGTGCGCCGCTGGTACACGGATTGGATCCGTCTCAACCCCGGGCTCTGCAGCACCTGGCCCCAGAATGCCAGCCACGCGGTACCGGTTCGCTGCGCAAACTCCTCCGGCGACAGATTGGCATCGATCACGGCCTGGATGCGGGCGCGCGGGGTGCTGATTTGCCGCAGGCGGACGCGGACATGGTCGCCCACGCGCCGCGCCAACGAGCGGAACGCAGCCTGCAGCAAACCGTCCTTGTCGCCGAAGTAATGCGCCACCAGCCCGGCGGACACCCCCGCCCGACCGGCAATCTGCGCGAGTGTGCCGACGTATCCCAGTTCAGCTAGGCTGTCGATGGTCACTTCGATCAGCTGGCGGCGTCGCGATTCTTCCAGTGGCGGGGGCGAGGCCGTGGGCAGTGGCTCGGGCGGGACTGCGGGGGGTACTGTTTGGCGGTTCAATGCACCGGTCTCCCGCGTCGCCGTGGCTGCTGCGGCGTGACTATGGACGCCCGAGCGATGCAGCGGCTAAGATGAGTAATCGATGGAGGATTGCGTAATCCGTAGCTTTTCAACGTCTCGGGAATTCGCGGTGAGCGTCGATGGGGCTGCGTTAAACGGTCATTCAAAGCGTTCCCGCCAGGCGCCATCATGCCGCTCCCGCGAGGCGCCGGTCAAGCGCCCCGAGGAGCCTCCCCGCCGCACGGCGCCGACCTGGTTGCATGCCGTGCTGACCTCGCTGCACGCCGTACCGCCCCTGCTCCTTGTCGCACTCGCTGCCACTATCCCGGCGCCGCGCGCCAGCGCCGCGGCGCAGAGCGCGGAGCCGGCCAGCTGCCGGACCGTGCGCTTTTCGGATGTGGGCTGGACCGATGTCACGGCGACCACGGCGCTCGCCGGGCGGCTGCTGCGCGATCTTGGCTATACGCCGAGCATTACCGTGCTTTCCGTCCCGGTCACTTTCGCCTCGCTGCGGAACAAGGATATCGATGTCTTTCTCGGCAACTGGATGCCGGCTCAGGAAGCCGACCGCAAGCCGTACGAGGCCGACGGGTCCGTGACGGTGGTGGGTCCCAATCTGCTCGGCGCCAAGTACACCCTGGCCGTGCCGGCGTACGCGTATGAGGCGGGGCTCAAGGACTTCAACGACATCCAGCGCTTCGCCCCGGTACTCGGCAACGCGATCTACGGCATCGAACCCGGCAATGACGGCAATCGCCTGGTCTTGAGAATGCTCAAGCAGAACCAGTTCGGGCTGGGCGACTTCAAGCTGATCGAATCCAGCGAGCAGGGCGAACTGGCCCAGGTCGATCGCGCCTACCGAAACAAGCAGCCCATCGTCTTTCTCGCCTGGGAGCCGCACCCCATGAACATGCGATTCGAGCTCAAATATCTCGCCGGCGGCGATGCGGTATTCGGTCCGAATTTCGGCGGCGCCACCATCTACACCGTGACGCGCACGGACTACGGAATCGAGTGCGCCAATGTCGGGCGCTTGCTCACCAACCTCAAATTCACGCTGCGCGGCGAGAGCGAAATGATGGCCGCCATACTGGACCGCCACCAACCGCCAGACCTGGCGGCGGCCGAGTGGCTGACGGCGCATCCCGCAGCCACCCAAGCCTGGCTCGACGGGGTCCGCACGTTCGACGGTGAGTCCGCCTATGCGGCCCTCACCCGCGCCGCCGCGCCGCCGCACCCCCGCGGCTTCGAGCAATGGGTGACCGCGCACAAAATTCCCGTGGGGGACTCCATGGCCGTGGCCATCGATGCCATCAAGGCGCATGGCACCTTCTTGTTCGGCGGCATATCCGTGGTAATTCGCGGCATGGTCGATGGCGCGACGGCCGCGCTTCGCCTGTTGCCGGCGCCATTCGTGATCGCCGCGGCGGCGGCGTTGGCCTATGCGCTGCGGCGTTCTTGGCCGCTGACGGCGTTCGTGGCGTTGGCGCTGTTGTTCATTCTCAACCAGGGCTACTGGACCGCGACGCTCGAGACCCTGAGCTTGGTGCTGGTGGCGACGCTGGCATCCACCGCCATCGGCGTGCCTCTCGGGATAGCCGCGGCGCACCGGCCGCGGCTGTTCGGCGCATTGCGGCCGGTGCTCGACTTGATGCAGACGCTGCCCACCTTCGTGTACCTCATACCGACGCTGGTACTGTTTGGCCTGGGCGTCGTGCCGGGGCTCATTTCCACGGTGATATTCGCGCTGCCCGCGCCCATCCGCTTGACGCAGCTGGGCATCTCCTCGGTGCCGCGCCCACTCATCGAAGCCGGCGAATCCTTCGGCGCCACCCCGTTTCAGCTGTTGTGGAAAATAGAATTGCCGAGCGCCGCCGCCACCATCATCACCGGCGTCACTCAGTGCATCATGTTGAGCCTGTCCATGGTGGTCATCGCGGCCCTGGTCGGTGCCGGCGGCCTGGGCGTGCCGGTGGTGCGGGCATTGAACTCGGTGCAGGTCGGCATGGGCTTCGAGGCAGGATTCACCATCGTGCTGCTCGCCATCATTCTCGACCGGATCAGCAGACCGAAACAGCGCGGGGCATCGCGATGACGGCCGCGGTGGAGTTCAAAGGAGTCGATATTCTGTTCCCGCAGACAGCCGACCGCGATGGCCGCAGGGCCATCCGGCAGGCGCTTGCCGTCCTCGACGCCGGCGGCACGCGGACCGACATCCAGAACAAATTCGGTGTCATCGTCGGCGTCGCGGGCGCATCGCTGAGCGTGGCGCGCGGCGAGATTTCGGTGCTGATGGGCTTGTCCGGCTCGGGCAAGTCCACCCTGCTGCGCGCCGCCAATGGCTTGAATCCGGTTACCCGCGGCCATGTTCTGGTGCATGCCGGCGAGACGCGCGCGCCGCCGGCGAGGTCCGTACCGGGCGCCGCGCACCCGGACGCCGAGCGGGTCATCGACGTGGCGACCTGCGACACGGCGCAGCTGCGCCAGGTGCGCCGCCAACGGGTGGCGATGGTATTTCAGCAATTCGGTCTGCTGCCATGGCGCACCGTCCGGGAGAATGTCGGCCTCGGCCTGGAGTTGCGCGGCGAGAGCGCCGCCGCGCGCCGGACCATCGTCGAGGAGAAACTGGAATTGGTGGGCTTGTCGCAATGGGCTGAACGCTACGTGAGCGAACTGTCCGGCGGCATGCAACAGCGCGTCGGCCTGGCGCGGGCGTTTGCCACCGATGCCGACATCCTGCTGATGGACGAGCCGTTCTCAGCTCTCGACCCCTTGATCCGCGGCAAGCTGCAGGGCGAGTTGCTGGCGCTGCAGGAGCGCGTCAAGAAGACCATCGTATTCGTCAGTCATGACCTCGACGAAGCACTGCGGCTCGGCGACCGCATTTCCATCCTGCAAAACGGACGAATCATCCAGACCGGCACGGCCGAGGACATCGTCCTCGCTCCGGCCGACGAGTATGTGGCGGAATTCGTGCGGCACATGAACCCGCTCGACGTGCTCACCGGCGGCATGGTCATGTGCGGGCGCGCGGACCTGGTACGGGAAGGGGACGGCGTGTGGCTGGACGAGCGGCGCCGCTATCGGTTGGCCATGGGCCCCGCGGACGAAGCGCTCGAGCTGCGGCTCGACGGCGTGGCGCACGGACTGTGCCAGGTGGCCGATGATGCCGCACTGAGGGACGTCGAAACCCGCCGCGCCGCAACGGCGAGCGTTGCCGTGGCTCCCGCCTCCTTCTCCTTACAGTCCATCATCCGATTGCGTCAGGTGACCGGGCATCCGGTGCTGCTCGCGGATCGCGGCAAGATCGTCGGCGTATGCAGCGAAGCCGAAATCCTCCGGGCGCTGGCCGGCAGCCGGCACTGAACCCCTCCTCCTCCACCGCCCGCCACACCCCCCTAGTCAGGCGCCGCATTTACGTCCAAGCTGCGCGTATGGAAATATTGTTGGTAGAGGACAGCCCCGAGGTCAGCCTCATTACGGTCGAATACTTGACGGAATTGGGCCATGGGGTCGTGGCGGTGGCGGACGCCGAGCGGGCGGTGGAGCAAATCGCGCAACGGCCGTTCGACGCGGTCATGACGGACGTCAGCCTGCCGGGGATGTCGGGGATCGAGCTTGCCAAAGCGCTCATCAAGAAATACCCAAAGCTTCCCGTGGTAATCGCCTCCGGGTACGGGGTACTGGACGTCGAGTCGTTGCTCGGCCGAGGCCAATCGACCGTGTTCGTGCTTCCCAAGCCATACGACATGGCGATGTTGGAACAGACGTTGGGCCAGGCCACCGCGGGCGCCCGCCCCTAGCCAGGGTACAGTTGGGGTCCGCTCCTTGCTGCGAATGCGCCGCGGAGGCGGGCGCATGCGTCGCGTCCCCTCGTTGCGTTGCGCGCTCGCGGCCGGGGACTACCCTGCGCCGGATCTGCACGGCGCCGGCCTGACGCCGGTCAGACGTTGGCGGTCGCGGCGCCGGCAGGGGCTACCATTTGTATGCGAACGACAGGGCCAGGGCCTCCTGCAGCGTAGCTTGTGTCATCGGGCTTTCGCGGGCACTGCCGAGCAATCGATTGACGGCGAGGTCGGCATTGACCAGCCAATGTTTATCGATGAAATGGACCGCGGTGAAGCCCAAGCCGACCGCTTCCATGCCGCCGTGGGCGCGATAGACCGGGTAACTCGAGGCGGCTGACTGCGCTCCGTTCACGCCGAACACGGTCTGCATATACAGATGATCGGCAAACGTGACCGAGGGTCCGGCGAACATGAACAAGGATTGCGAGCTGCCGGGTAGCGGCATATAGGTTCCGAGGTCGGCGACGAGGCCGTTCGCGCCGCCGACGGATTGGCGCACGTCCGCGCGGAACACGAGCGGCAACTCCTTGGAGATCACGTACGACCCGAACAGCTTGACCAACGGTGCCGCCGAAATATTGCCCATTCCCTTCAGGTGGACCAGGTCATCCTTGGCATGCCGGCCGAGGTCGTAGTCGACCGACACGCCGGCTCGATAATTCAGTCCGCGCACGAGATTGACGCCCAGCCCCTCACCGACGGAGGCGAACGCGACGTCGCGATAGCGCACGTCGATCACCGGCCCGGCGAGCACGCGATAGGTCCGAGCGCCGTCATACAAGGGCCGAAACTGCGTCGCTGCGCCCGTCTCGATCTGCCAATCGGGCAACTCGGGCTGGAACAGCTTCATGAGAGCGACGCCGCTCGAATATTGCCACTCCTGCAGCGGGGATGGCGTCTGACTGCAAGCCGGATGCGACAGCCCTGCACAGACCAGGAAGGCCACCCATGCATAGCAGCGAAGCAGGGTTATCCGCGCCCGAGATCTCAATGGGCACGCATGCGGACAACCGACCGTGCGGGTCGGCTCAGGCGCGATACTCCCGCTCGGACGGGGCCGGCCGTGAACGATGCGGGCGAGGATACCATGCCCACCCGCGCGAATGCGGCTCAGGCTCTGGATTCCCGGTCGGTGCCCGCACACAACGGGCAATCATAGGGCGCCGACGCGATGGTCTCGCTCAGCAGGTCCGTCAATTCATGGGTGTTGTCCCGAAAATCCGCCACGTACGGCCTATGCTGGCGCACCAGTTCCACAGCCAGCGCAAAAGCGCTGGCTGCGTCCGCCTCCTCGTCGCAAAACAGCCGGCCGTGCAAGGGGCACGTCCGAAGAACGTGCGTCTGTAACGCAATTCCCAGCGCCACACTGTGCTTCGGGTCCATCACGCCCGCCTCTCCCTGCATGATCGGTTCCTCGTTCAATCCCGCTCAGGAGCGAAAGTCGCGCCGCATCCGGCTGCGGCCGATGCGCGTCTTCGCAATTCCGGCGCCTCTGCGCGGTGCCGCCCTGGACACCACTTTCAGAGCCCGCCGCCACGCATCCGCCTGCGGCGCGGGGTCCGGCGGATCATACGGAGCCAGCGGTGGCCGCTCTGGACTCGGCGTCGTGGGAACGCTCTCGTTCAGGATGTTCATCCGCGGTATACCTCCGCATCCTCCCGGCCGGCCTCGCTCGTTGCCCGCGCCCGCGCCCGACGCGCCCCGCGGGATACCAACATACCGGCCGCGATCGCCAGAAGCGCGACGGCACCGGCCGCGCGCCAGGGGCTCGCTCGGACCAACCCGTCGGTGCTGGCGCCCCAATCCCGGGCCTTCGAACTCAAGTAGCGTACGCCGTTCGCCACCTGATCGGTCAGCGAGTCCATGGCATCGGACACCTGATCCGCCACGTCCTGCGCACGCAAGTTTTTCACGGTACCAATGGTTTGATCCGCCACACTTCTCATAAGGCTCTCCTCGTTGCATCGGAACCGATACGTCGCAACTATGCGGTGCGGGCCACGTGAATGCGGTCGGTGCACCCCCGCGACCCGTGTAGGACTATTCAGACATGGGCAGCGGCGGCCGCTCGAGCCGGATGGCCGTCGGATCGCGAGCCGGCGGTGATCACCGCCACCGCAGTAATCCCGGGACGGGACCCCGCGTGCATGTGGCCGCTTCGCGGGGCCGCTATAGAGCCAAATACGGCCAATCCGCTCCGAAGGCATTTGTCGCGCAATCCCGCGCATATGCCAAGGCCACCGCATGGGTGGCCGCCACACCGCCGGCTACCGCATTGGCGGCCACCACCCCGTCGACCAGCGCATTCGCTACCACCTCACCGATGCCGGCCACACTCCCGGCCACCGCAGGGGCGGGCACCTCACCGCCGGCCGACGCACTGCCGGCCACCGCAGTCGCACCGGCGTGCTCGTGGTCGAGGCGCTGCTCCAATTTGTAAACCAGCGCTCGAAGTTCTTTCTGGGAGCGCCCCAATGCGTCGCTCAGATCCGCCGCCCAAGTGAGCGCGCGTGCACCCTCCACTTCGCGTGCCAGCCGTCGACACTGCCCCACGGTACTCGCCAGCGCGTGCTGTCGAGTGCGCACGCACAGTGCCGTTGCCGCCGCTATGAGGCTGTTCCATAAAATGGTTACCGCACCGGCGTCCCGCTGAAAGCGAGCATAGGGGTGTGCGCGCAGACGACCCGAGGCGATGCGGGCAACGCGCCACGCTGCGCATTGCCCCTGGCGCAACAAAGGATCGCGCGTCGAGGGGCGCTGAGCAAGCGCGATCGTCAGCGCTCGCACCCGCAATGCAGTCACTCGAAGCCGACGCAACCGCTCTACTTCAGCATCACTCATGGATCAATCCCTGTGTCCTTTCCCATATTCTTTTTCGCGGACGACCGTCTGACGCGGGGTGCAATCCAACCGCCCGGGCCGGTTGCAACCACCGGCCACCGGGGTCTCTACCGGCGCCTGGAACGATCAAACCGTCACGGTCAGCTCGGGTGCAATTTTCCGGCCGACGAAGGGATATAGATGTAGGAAAACGGCGGAATATGCTGCCGGCGATTGTCAGCAATAATATGTCAAGGGGTTCGCGCTTCGTAACCCCTTCCGGCCGATCATCTGATTGCTTCCGCGGTGGACCGAGCAACAACGCCTGCGATGGATGTATGCGGAAGTATGCGGACGTACGCCCGCATACATGCCGGGACGTAAGCCGACGTCATGCCTGGACGTAACGCTTCGATGTAGCCCCGACGTATGCCGGGATGTGGGCGTGAATCGATGCCTGTTAGACTGCCGAGGTGTCTGTGGACGGGCTTGCTATGGCGAAATACCTGGTCGCGTGGTTTTTGGGGATACCTGCGCTCGTCAGCGTGGTGGTGTACATCGCCAAAGCACTCATAAGAATTTAATTACTGGCCCTCGCGCAGGTGCGAGGATGCGCCCGGATTGCTTCAACCAACTTGCCAACCTCGGGGATGGTGTCGTGCAGGCGACGCCCGAGTTCGGTTTTCACTCCCTCAACTTCGCGTGCCACCGCTTGCGCATCTGGCGCACACCGTGAAGCCACCCTTGCGCGTCTTCCCGCGGGCCCTAGCGTTCGTCGCGCGACGCTGCGGTCGCGCCGCGTTTCGGCTTGGCCCAGCGGCGCATCAGTTCCAAATGCAGCTTCAGCTGCTCGAGCTGCACGGTGGCGGGCCAGTCGCTAGGGCCGGTGACCGCTCCGGCCGTCAAGCCGTTGATGAATGTAAACATCGAGCGCAGCATCCGTTGGCGATCGCCGCGCGGCCATGACGGCCATTGCGGCCAATGCTTCGCGAAACAACGGGTGAGCAAGCGCATGTATTCGTCTTGCATCCAGAGGTTCAGCCGCTTCAGTTTTTTATCGGTAGAAAGCTGGCCCCAAAAAGCCATCCTGAACGCGCACTCCGTGAACCGTTGCGCATCGAGCGCCAGCGCCTCGGACAGCACGCTCAGCAAGTCGGCACCGCGGCTCGCGCTTGCGCGCGTCAGTCGTCCCTCGACGCGCGCGAGTATCAAATGCAATGCGGCGAGGATGATGTGCTGCTTCGATTCGTAGTAATGCGCCACCATGCCGGTGGTATAGCCGGCGGTACGAGCGATGCGCGCAACCGTCGCCCGTTCGAAGCCGTGATCGGCGACCGTCTGGCACGCTGCCAGCGCGATCTCCTCGCGGCGCTTGGCGTGGTCGACGATCTTCGGCATGGCGTCAGTGTTGCGCCCGGCTGCCCACCGCCTCGCCGGCTTGCGGCCCCGGCAGCGTGGCATGCACGCGCCGGATCGCCTCGAATGTCTCGCGGGTCGCAACGTCCAGCGGCACGGCCTTCCCCGTGCGCGTGCCGATGTGTAGGTGCACCTGTTCACCCGTGGCGATCAACGCATCGTCGCCGCCGCGGTGGACCTGGAGAAACACGTGTAGCCGCTCGTCTTCCACATTCAGTAGTTGAGTGGTCACGTACAGCGTCTCGCCCACGGTGCCTTCCGCGAGGTGTTTCACGTGGCTATCAACGGTGCGGAACGTTCGCCCCGCGGTGCGGTACGCCTCATCGATCCCCGCTTGCCGGTAAAGCGCATCCATTGCATCGCCGAAGAGCTGGCCGAACCGGAAATCGGACAGGTGGCCGTGGGAGTCCGTCCATTCGGGTCGAACCACGGTCTCGTATCGGGGAAGGCGCGTGCCAGACCGTGCATCTTGCGTTGCGACTGCCGCCGAAGCATCCCGATAGAGCCGTTCTTCGAGCGCACGCAGCGTCGATCCGGCCCCGATATCGCATTGTCTGAGCGCCCGCTGAATCGCGACCAGGTAATCGTCGCGCAGCCGTTCGAGTTCACGGATCGACCGGCCCGCCGCCTGCGCCTGAGTGCCCTCGACCATTCGCTCGATCAGGCTTTCGGTGAGTTCCGGCGCCACGAGCTTGGTCCAGGGCCACTTCAAGGCCGGACCGAATTGTTCCAGCATGTGGCGCATGCCGCCCTCGCCGCCCGCGAGATGATAGACCATGTTAGTGCCCATCGCGGCCCACCGCAGACCGGGACCGTAGCTGATGGCCTGGTCCAACTCACCGGTGGTGGCCACTCCCTCGTTCACCACGTGCAGGATTTCCCGCCACATGGCCTCCTGCAGCCGATCGGTCAAGTGGCCGGGGCTCTCGCGCCGCACCTCGAGAGGATGCATTCCGATATAGCGGAAATATTCCGCGGCGGCGGCGAGGGCGGCACGCGCCGTTTTCTGCCCGCCCACCAGTTCGACCAGCGGCAGCAGATATACGGGATTGAACGGATGCGCCACCAGAAAGCGTTCGGGCGCCACCATGTCGCGCTGCAGATCGGTGGGCATCAGCCCCGAGGTACTCGAGGTGATGATGACGTCCGCCCGCGCATGGCGGCTAACCTCCGCCAGCATGCTTTGCTTGAGAGCCAGCCGCTCCGGAATATTTTCCTGAATGAGATCCGCCCGCTCCGCCATGACGCGCAAATCCGTCGTGAAGGACAGCTCGCCCCGGCGGGGCAGCGGGGCCGAGATCAACCGGGCGAGCGCGGGTTCCGCGTTGGCGACCGCTCCGCGTATCCATTCCTCCATCTCCGGCTTCACGTCCATGGCGATGACGTCGATGCCGAAGTGCAGCGCCCGCGCGGCCCACCCGCCGCCGATCACTCCGGTTCCCAATAGTCCTAGCGTTCCCACATCTCGCACGACAAACCTCGCGGCCGCAGCCCTTTTGTAATGTCACGAGTATAATATAAAAAACACGAGGTATCGCCCACGGGGGTACCGCCCGCGCCAATCCCCGCTAGAATTCACCGGCGCGCGGCCGTGCCAACGAATCCGGCCGCGCCCAACGATCGGTCTTTCGCCGGCGCGGCCCCGATGCGTGATGCCGGGTCGATCGCGACCGCGGCGACGCCATCCGCTGGCGCTTTTGGGCAAGCGTCCGCCACGTGTCTCCCAGGAAAATTTAACGGTCCTTCGGCGAGGGGTCGAGGGGTCGAGGGGTCGGGCCCGTGTGATCGAGTCGGTCCGGCCGCGTCGCGTTCTGGCAATAAGAGACTCGGACGCGGGGTGCCATTCGGGCTAACGAGGCGCGGGCTTTGATTCTACAATGGCCGATATGGAACCTACGCCAGCATCGTGACGCTGTAACCGCATGAAGTCGATGTTGTCTTGGATACGATGATGCCGAATTGGGGGCGGTCGATGCTGGCGGTGGCGCTGGGCGGCACCCTGGGCTGCGTCATGCGCTGGCTCTTGCAACTGCTGCTCAACCGATATTTCCCCACGCTACCGCCCGGCACTCTGGCCGCCAATCTCATCGGCTGTTACGTCATCGGCGCGGCGCTCGCGGTATTCGCTGCGAACCCAGCCCTGCCGCCCGAATGGCGCCTGTTCGTCATGACCGGGTTCTGCGGCGGTTTGACGACCTTCTCCACATTCTCCGCGGAAGTCGCGCTGCTGCTGCAAAGCGGCCGAATGGCGTGGGCGTTCGGCACCATCGCCGTGCATATGGCCGGCTCGCTGCTGATGACCTTCGCCGGCATCGCCACCATCACCTGGGCAAGAAGCTAGCGCAAGCTGCCCGGCCTGCCGGCGCGGCGCGGCGCGTGCTCAGCCTGCGCTGCGTCTCCCGAGTCTGCCCGTGCCACGTCGGCCTCTGCTCGGCCGCGGCGTTGGCAAGCGCTGCAGCCCTTACCCGCTATGCTAGGATTATTAGCTAGCTAAAGATTAGAGAGCTTTTAATGGACGGAGAAACGCACTTTTCGGACATGGAGGAGCGGTTTTCGAAGGCTTTGCACGGCACGGCCCGCTCGTGGCGACAAACCATCGATCGGCGTCTGAAATACCTCGGTGTCAGCCAAGCCAGTTGGATGACCATCACGGTCGCGGCCCAGGCCCCCTCGCCGCTCTCGCAATCCGAACTGGCGGACCAGCTGGCCGTGGAAGGCGCGACCATGGTGGCCATGATCGATCGGCTGGTGAAGGCGGGTTTGGTGGTCCGCGAGCCCTCCACCGCCGATCGACGGGTCAAGCGCGTCGTCGTGACGGCCGCAGGCTATCGCCTGTATGACCGGGTCAAGGCCGAGGCTGCGGCGGTGCGCAAGGAACTGCTCGCCAAGATCGACCCCGAGAACATCGAAGCCGCGACTGTGCTCCTCGAGACACTGCAACGCACGATCGAGGGTGCCCCATGACCGCTCCGCTCAATCGACGCATGATCACGCTGTCGATCATGATCGCCACGGTCATGCAGACGCTCGACAGCACCATCGCGAACGTCGCCCTGCCGCACATGCAGGGCGCGTTGTCCGCATCGCAGGATCAAATCGCCTGGGTGCTGACCGCGTACATCGTGGCGGCAGCCATCGCCACGCCGCTCACGGGCTGGGTAGTCGATCGTTTCGGTCAGAAAGCCGTATTCCTTACGTCGGTGATCGGCTTCACCGTCGCCTCCGCGCTGTGCGGCTTGTCCGATTCCCTGGCGCAGATCGTCGCGGCGCGCCTGCTCCAGGGTGTGTTCGGCGCCGCCCTGGTACCCATGTCGCAGATGGTATTGATGGACATCAACCCGCCCGACAAGCAGGGCCGTGCCATGGCCGTGTGGGGCATGGGCGTCATGGTGGGCCCGATACTCGGCCCCACGTTGGGCGGCTGGCTGACCGACAGCTACGACTGGCGCTGGGTGTTCTTCATCAACATACCCGTCGGCGCCATGGCCACCTACGGCATCTGGCGATATATCCGGCCGGTACCGGCCGTACGGCGCATGCAATTCGATGCGTTCGGCTTTGCGACGTTGAGCCTGGCGGTCGGTGCCTTGCAAATGCTATTGGACCGCGGCGAGCAGAACGATTGGTTTTCGTCGGTCGAAACGTGGATCGAAACAGCCACCATGGTGGTCGCGCTCACCTACTTCATCGCTCACACCGCATTGACGCCGGCCGATAAATCGTTCCTCGACTATCGTCTGCTCAAGAACGCCAACTACGTCTCGGGGTCGCTGTTCATTTTCATCGTCGGCTTGGTGATGTATGCGACCCGCGCGCTCACCCCCACCATGCTGGAAACCCTGTTGAACTATCCGGTAGCCACGACCGGGCTGGTGACGGCCCCGTCCGGCCTCGGCACCATGCTTTCCATGATGGTGGCCGGTCGCATGCTCGGCAAGATCGATCTGCGGTTGATACTGCTCGCCGGCTTTTTGACCACCGCGCTCGCCCTCTGGCAGATGACGGGCTACTCCCTCGTCCTGTCGCAAAGCGACATCGTGTGGCCGGGGGTTATTCAGGGCATCGGCTTGGGGCTGGTATTCGTTCCCTTGAGCGCCGCAACGTTCGCCACCTTGAGTCCGGCCCTGCGCGCGCCGGGGACGGCCATTTACAGCCTCATCCGCAACATCGGCAGCAGCATCGGGATCTCGCTGGTGCAGACCATGCTGACGCGCAGTACCGTCTCCGTGCACGCCGAGCTGACCGAGCGCCTCACCTATGCGAATTCCGCTTGGAATAACCCTGCGGTTGCGTCCGCGTACAGCCCCACCCGCCGCGCCGGCGCCGCAGCGCTCGATGCGCTGGTGACGCAGCAATCCTCCATGGTTGCCTATCTCAACGACTTTCGGCTGATGCTGTATCTGACCCTGGCGGTCATTCCGCTGCTGCTGTTCATCCGCACGCCGCGTACGGATGCGCCGGCGGACACGCACGCCATCATCGAATGAGCTCTCGCCGAGCCGGCCGGGATCATCGACTCGATGACCCTGCGGCGCCGGCGCGAGGCGCGTGCGCCGGCGCAGCGAATTCCTGAGTCCAGTACACGAGTTCGGGGCTGGTCGGATTCACCGTAAAGCCGATGCCCATGTCCGCAAAGCGCGGATCCATGATGTTCTCGCAATGCGCCGGGCTATCGAGCCAGCCCTGCGTCACTTGCGCCGCATTCATCGCGCCCGCGGCGATATTCTCGCCGACGATCAGATAGCCGCCATAACCCGCCCGCGCCACGCGCGTGACCGGCGTGCTGCCGTCGTGGCCGCGATGATCGAACTCGCCATGAGCGGCCATGTCCTGCGAATGCGCATAGGCGGCCTCGCTCAGCGCCGAGTTGAGCCTCAGCGGCGCCGTCGGCTTGAACGCGCGGCCGCCGCAGCTCCGCCCCTTCGTGCGAACCGCGTTCACGAGCTCGAGGATCTGGCCTCGGATGTGAGATGCGTCTGTGCCGCTCGGCAAGTCCACCGGCGCCGCCAGCACGATCCACAGCTCGCCGCCCCGGCGCTGCGCGCCCATGTCCGTCAGTCGAGGGTTCGACAAGGCAGCGCAGAAGTGCGCCGCCAGCAGGTTTCCGACTTGCGCATCGCCGACCGCACCCGTCATATGCAGGGCCGAGGACTGCGCCGCGAGGTAGCCGGCGGATGCCAGCGCCGACTTGATCGGCACGCCGCTCGCCAGTTGCGCGGCGGCTTGCCGCAATTTCGGGCTGGATCGCAACGCTCCTTTGACCGGTGCGGAACACCCCTGCAGGCGCGCCCAGTTGATGGCATCGTCGAGGTCCGCCCGCGACACCGACGGCAGCATCAACATCACCACAAGCCATGCGGCCGCCCAGCGCGGACAGTCTTTCAGCGACATAGGGATGCCACAACGCGCCTGAGCGTCGTGGGTTTACAGCGGCTCGCCGGAGCTCTCGCCCGCAGCCCTCGGGCCGCTCGGCAAGATTGCCACCGAACCGGGTCCGAGCACCCTGGAGGGGTCGCCGGGATGGCTCCGCCCGGCCAGAGTACCCACGGGCTCGGCGAGCAGCTTGCCCGCCTTGGGTGCCAGCCACCGCTCGAGGTCGTCGAATACCGTGAACACCGCCGGAACGATGACCAAGGTCAGCAGCGTCGAGGTGATCAAGCCGCCGATGACGGCAATCGCCATGGGCGAGCGAAGGTCGCTGTCGCCGCCCCAGCCCAGAGCCACCGGCAGCATGCCGGCCACCATGGCCACGGTGGTCATGACGATGGGGCGCGCGCGTTTGTGCCCCGACTGCATGATCGCCTCCAGACGCGACTTGCCGGCGCGCATTTCTTCGATCGCGAAATCCACCAGCAGAATGGAATTCTTGGCCACGATCCCCATCAACATGAGAAATCCGATGACCACCGCCATCAAAAACGGCTGGTTGGTGAGCAGTAGCGCGATGGCAGCGCCGCCCAATGACAGCGGCAAGGCCGACAGAATGGTGATGGGCTGAAACAGCCGCGCGAACAGCAGCACCAGCACGGCCAGCACCATCAGCACCCCGGCGCCGATCGCGAGCGCGAAATTCTGCATCATTTCCTGGAAGAACTCCGTATCTCCCGTCTTCACCATGCGCACGCCCTGCGGCAGGTTTTTCATGGTCGGCAGGGCATAGATTTCTTTGGTGGCCGTGCCCAGCTGCACGCCGGGACTCAAATCCGCTCCGAACCGCAGCCGCCGGCTTTGGTTGTAGCGGCGCACCGCCGAGGGGCCTTGCCCGAAACTCAGGTCGGCAACCGTCTTCAGCGGCACCGAACTCCCCGAGGCGGTGGGCACCGGAAGATTCTCCAGTGTCGAGAGGTCCCGGCGCGCGCTTTCGACCAGGCTCACGCGAATCGGGATCTGGCGGTCGCCGAGCGAGAACTTGGCGCCATTTTGCGGCAGATCGCCCAGCGTCGCGATGCGAATGGTTTGGCTCATGCTCTGCACGCTGACACCCAGTTGGGCAGCGACATCGAGCCGCGGTGTCACGACGATTTCGGGCCGCGGCAAATCGCCCTTGATGCGGGGATCGCGGATCTCACTGAGAGTTTGCATTTCGGCGATCACGTGCCGCCCGGTTGCCTCGACCAGCCGCGCATCATCGCCCACCAGGTAGAATTCGACATCGCGGCCGCCATTGCCGCTGGCGAAATTCAGCTGTCCATCCGGCACCTGGCTGAGGATGGGCATCATGGCTTGTTCCCATTGCTTCTGACTCAGCCGGCGCTCGGCGCGCGGCACCAGGCTGATATACAGGGTCGACACGCGGATCTCGCCATCGTCTGCGCCGATGAATTCGATCACGTCCTTGACGTCGGGTGATTGTCTGACCAAGGCGGTTGCGGCGGCCGAGACCCGCGCCGTGTCCTCCAACGTACCGCCCGGCGGCAGCTCGATGTCGAGTTCCGAACTCGCATAATCCTCCGGCGGAAAAAACGATTGGGGAATGACCGTCATCGCCCCGACGGAGAGCACGAAGAAAGCGGTCCCG
>JALYHP010000107.1 GCA_030799355.1 Pseudomonadota bacterium | reverse complement strand
CGCATGGGCCGATCGATGGTGAGAGTCATGACGGTCTCGCCCGTCTGGACGATGGCGCCGGGCTCGCGCGCACGAGTCAAGATGACCCCGTCGTTCGGCGCATGCAGCTCCGAATCAGCGATGTCGTGGAGCGTTTTGTCGCGCTGGGCGACGGCTTGAGCGCGCTGTGCTTGCGCTGCCAAGATGTCCTCGCGGCGCGCCCCGGCCCGCTGCAGCGATAGGGATTGTTCCGCGCCTTGCACCTGCGCTTCGGCTGCCGATAATTGGGCACGGGTTGCCTCGAAGACCGCCTTGCTGATCGCGCCGCTCGCCACCAGCGCGGCGCGTCGGTCAAGATCTTCCTGCGCCTTGAGGCGTTGCGCGCGCAATTCTGCGAGTTTCGCCTCGGCCTCACCGATGTCCTGGGACCGATTCCCGTTACGCTGCTTCTCGAGCTGCGCCGATGCCGAGGCGATCTGCGCTTCGTCCACCGCGAGCTGATCCATCAACGGTTGGGTATCGAGCTGGGCCAAGGTTCCCCCGGCAGTCACGCGTGCGCCTTCCTCGAGCGGGATCGCTGCAATCCTTCCCCCGAGGCGAAATCCTAGGTCGACTTGGCGAATATCAACGTTGCCGCTCAGCGCAAGAATGTTGGAATCGCGCGGGGCGAACAGACCAAAGCCGCGGGTCGCGAGCGCCGCAATCGCCACAATCGCCAACGCAACCATTCCCACGATCAAAATGAGGCGTGTGCGCTGGCTCATCGTGATGCACCTCGTTCGAGCGCGATCAGAACCGCATCGGTGTGAGCGAGCACTGCCGTGCGAACAGCCTCGATTTCCCGGATGCCAACTGATTCCCAACCGGTTGCATACATCAGTGCGGCGCGACAAAACCGGAATGCCAGGACTTGTCCCACCAAAGCCATGCTGCGAATACGAACCTCTTCCGCAGCCATGTCGCCCCCCGCCACGCGTTGTATCAACTCACCCAGCAATGCCAGGATGCATTGCATCACGCCTTCGTAGAGGATCTCGAATGCTGGGGTTGGATTCATTTGCTCGCGCATTACGAAGCGCGCCCAGGGGGCAATGTCATCGCGCATCATGATTGTCACAAGGCCACCTAAAAAATCGAGAATCGCCATGCGTGCACTTACTGCCCCTACCCCCTCTGCGCAACGTGACTCGCCGAGTTGCACCAGTGGCGCAATCCGCTCGTTCATCAGTTTGGCGATATGCCGCGCACAGGCCAAATACAGTCCCTCTTTGCCGCCGAAGTGATACGTAATCGCCGACATTTGCATGCCTGCCGCCTCGGCTATCGCCCGCGTCCCCACCGCGCTCATTCCACTGTTACTAAACTGCTCGATAGCTACCTCTATTAGCCGCGATTCCGCTGACTGCTCTCTCATGAGGGCAACATAGTTCATTCGCATGAACTAATCCATCGCGCCCACCGGCACGGAAGGCATGAATCTGTGTAGGAGTCTCCCTACGGGGACATTTGGCACGCCAATCAACACGCCAATCAAGGGGGGGCAGACCGGCGCTGATTGCCTCCGGCTAGGAGCCGAGCCGGAGCCGGTGCGGTCGTCCGTAGCGGGTCAATCGAGCTTGAATTCGATGGTATCCCAGCGCGTGGATTCCTGATGCCGCGCCTGGCGACGCAACGCATCGATCAAATTTCGCTCGTTCCAGGCGCTTACTTCATCGGCCAGATCGATGATGGACTTGGGTAGTGCCTCGGTCGACCCGAAGTTCTCCAAGGCAATGATCGGCCGATCCGCCGATTTTGCGAAGTTCATCTGAAACAAGACCAGTTCGGGTGAGGTTCGGTACGCGGCGGGCACGACCAGTACCACCTCGCAGGGTGCGATCTGGCGGCGCAATTCTTCGCGCTGACTTTCCCTATCGATGGGACGATTCGCGTGCGGTTGGCCGGTATTCGAATAGTAAAAGGTGCCCGGTGCCTCGAGGTATTCGAAGACGCGGAAATAATCGTCGTTCTCTTCCCAACAGTGCGTGACGAACAAGCGTATGGGGCTAACGGGGATCGACATGCGCCCAGTGTACGGGCGCGGGTATTTTCGGCGCAATAAGATTCGACGATCCCGCGGGGCCGGGCGAAACGGCGGCCCTCACGGGATCAGGCGGTTCACGATCAGGTCGGCGGCCTGTTCCGGGGTCAGTTGCGCGGTATCGATGCGGATTTCCGGCGCGCTGGGCGGCTCGTAAGGACTGTCGATGCCGGTGAAGTTCTTGAGCTGGCCGGCACGGGCTTTCTTGTACAAGCCCTTGACGTCGCGCGCCTCGGCGGCGGCCAGCGAGGTGTCGATATGGATTTCGTAGAACTCGCCGCTCGGAAGCATTTTGCGCACCATGTCGCGTTCGGCGCGGAACGGCGAGATGAACGCCGTGATGACGATCAGCCCGGCATCGGTCATGAGCTTCGCCACTTCGCCGACCCGGCGGATGTTCTCGACCCGGTCCGCGTCGGCGAAGCCCAAGTCCTTGTTGAGCCCGTGGCGGATATTGTCGCCGTCGAGCAAAAACGTGTGCCGGTTCATGCGCACCAGTTTCTTTTCGACCAGATTGGCGATGGTCGATTTGCCGGCGCCGGACAGACCGGTGAACCACAGGACCGCCGGACGCTGGTGCTTGAGGCCGGCATGCACTTCGCGCGTGACATCCAGCTGCTGCCAGTGGATGTTGCTCGATCGTCGCAGCGCGAAATGCAGCATCCCGGCCGCCACGGTGGCATGGGTCAGCTTGTCGATGACGATGAAGCCGCCCAGGTCGCGGCTCTGCGCGTAGGGCTCGAACACCAGGGGCCGATCGGTCGAGAAATTGGCCACGCCGATGGCGTTGAGTTCGAGTGTCTTGGCCGCCAGATGCTCCAGGGTATTGACGTTCACTTGGTACTTGGGCGTCTGGATTTGCGCGGTTACCGTCTGGGTGGCGAGTTTCAGCCAGTAAGGGCGTCCCGGCAGCATCGCATCGTCCGACATCCAGACGATCGTCGCTTCGAATTGATCGGCGGCTTCCGGCGGGCTGTCGGCCCGGGCGATGACATCGCCGCGGGAGCAATCGATCTCGTCTTGGAAGCACAGCGTGACCGCCTGGCCGGCGACGGCTTCGTCGAGATCGCCATCCATGCTCGCGATCCGGCTAATCGTGGTTTCCCGCCCGGACGGCAGCACGCGAATGGCATCGCCGGGGCGCACGAGGCCCGCGGCGATGAGGCCCGCAAAGCCGCGAAATTCGTGATTGGGCCGATTCACCCATTGCACGGGCATACGAAACGGCTTGGCCTGGTCGGCGTTGACGTCCAGTTCCACGGTCTCGAGATGCTCGATCAGCGTCGGTCCGGTGTACCACGGCATGTGGCTGGAGCGCGCGGCGATGTTGTCGCCGGCCAGGCCGCAGATCGGCAGGTGCACGAACCCGGCGATGCCGATGCGGGTCGCGAAGGCGCGGTAGTCCGCGACGATGGCCTCGTAGGCCGCCCGCTCGTAGCCGATCAAGTCCATCTTGTTGACGGCCAGCACGATGTTGCGAATGCCGATCAAATGGGCGAGGTAGCTGTGCCGGCGGGTCTGCGTAAGTACTCCCTTGCGGGCGTCGATCAAGATCACCGCCAGATCCGCCGTCGAAGCCCCCGTGACCATGTTGCGGGTGTACTGCTCGTGTCCGGGCGTATCGGCGACGATGAACTTACGCTT
The DNA here is from genome assembly GCA_030799355.1 of Pseudomonadota bacterium. Lineage (GTDB taxonomy): Bacteria > Pseudomonadota > Gammaproteobacteria > Steroidobacterales > Steroidobacteraceae > Bog-1198. The sequence continues at coordinate 23,688 of JALYHP010000107.1, read as the reverse complement.
GTCGGTGGCGAAAAAGCGGTACGCGACATCGATGGTGATGCCCTGTTCCCGCTCGGCGGCCAGCCCGTCGACCAGCAGCGCGAAGTCGATGTTCTGCCCTTGGGTCCCCGCCCGCTTGCTGTCGGCTTCGAGCGCCGCGAGCTGATCCTCGAAGATTACCTTCGAGTCGTAGAGAAGCCGTCCGATCAGGGTCGATTTACCGTCATCCACGCTGCCGCAGGTGATGAAACGCAGCAGCGATTTGTGCTGATGTTGGACGAGGTAGGCGTCGATGTCCGCCGCGATGAGGTCGGACGCGCGGTAGCTGTTCTCGAGGAGCGGTGCGTTCAAAAGTAGCCTTCCTGTTTCTTCTTCTCCATGCTCGCCGACTGATCGTGATCGATGGCGCGCCCCTGGCGCTCCGAGGTGGTGGTGAGCAGCATTTCCTTGATGATTTGCGGCAGGGTGACCGCCTCGCTCTCGACCGCGCCGGTCAACGGATAGCAGCCGAGGGTCCGAAAGCGAATCGAGCGCAATACCGGCGTCTCGCCCGGCCGTAACCGGAACCGGTCATCGTCGACCATCAGGATCGAGCCGTCGCGCACGACGGTCGGACGCTTTGCGGCGAAATACAGCGGCACGATGGGAATATTCTGCAAATGAATGTATTGCCAGACGTCCAGTTCGGTCCAATTGGAAAGCGGAAACACGCGGATGCTCTCGCCGCGCGCCTTCTTGGCATTGTAGAGCCGCCACAGCTCGGGGCGCTGGCTCTTCGGCTCCCAGCGATGATTGGCGGAACGAAAACTGAAGATCCGTTCCTTGGCGCGGCTCTTCTCCTCGTCGCGCCGCGCACCGCCGAAGGCGGCATCGAAGCCATACTTGTCGAGTGCTTGCTTCAGGCCCTCGGTCTTCCACAGGTCCGTGTGCAGCGGGCCATGATCGAAGGGATTGATGCCGCGGGCTTTCGCTTCCGGGTTCTGGTGGACCAGGAGCTGCATCCCGGACTGGGCCGCCGTGCGGTCGCGCAGCGCGTACATATCGCGGAATTTCCAGGTCGTATCGACGTGCAGCAGCGGGAATGGCGGCGCGGCGGGATGGAACGCCTTCCTGGCCACGTGCAGCATCACGGCCGAATCCTTGCCGACCGAGTACAGCATCACCGGCTTGTCGGCCTCGGCGATCACTTCGCGGAAGATATGGATGCTCTCGGCCTCGAGCCGCTGCAGATGGGTGAGTTGCATTTGTCGTCTCGAGCGTCAGCGATAGCGGCCCATCAGTTTCTCCAGCGCGGCGCTGCCCGGCGAGAGCTTCTGGTAGGGGATGCGATTGAGCGGTACGCTGCTCGTCTTGTTGAGGGTGTGGAACTCCGTGCCGCCGGATTCGTCGATGTGAATCAGCCCGGTCACGTATTCGTTCTGCTTGAGCTTGCCTTCGATGTAGCTCGTGGCGGCCGCGCGGTCGGTGGGATCGTAGCTGGACCCCAGCTTGCGCAGGATCACCCGGCTGCCGTCGTGCAGCCGCACCGGCATCGATTCGCCCCGGGCGTAATCGACCGAAATCTCTTCGGCCGGAGGCACGAAATCGGCCTCCATCGCGGCATGATAATGCGCCCGAGTGAACGTATAGCTCTTGGTCGAGCCTTCGTGATCGTTGAACGTGACGCACGGGGACAGGATGTCGATGAGCGCGAAGCCGTTGTGGCGCATGCCCGCCTGGATCAGCGGGACGAGCTGCGCCTTGTCGCCGGAAAAACCGCGCGCGACGAAGGTGGCGCCGAGCGACAAGCCGAGCAGCACGGGGTCGATGGGCTGGGTCAGATTGACGTCTCCCCGCTTGGCCTTGGTGCCGATATCCGCCGAGGCGGAGAATTGGCCCTTGGTCAGTCCGTACACGCCGTTGTTCTCGATCAGATACAGCATGTTCACGTCGCGGCGGATGGCGTGCACCAATTGACCCAAGCCGATCGACAACGAATCGCCGTCCCCCGAGATGCCGATATAGGTCAGTTCCCGATTCGCTGCGTTGGCGCCGCTGGCGATCGACGGCATTCGCCCGTGCACCGAATTGAAGCCATGCGCACCGCTGACGAAATACGCCGTCGTCTTCGAGGAACAGCCGATCCCGGAGAGCTTGACCAGCTGTTCCGGGCGCATGTCGAGCCCCCAGCAGGCCTCGATGATGGCCGCCGTGATCGAATCGTGTCCGCAGCCGGCGCACAGCGTCGACATGCTGCCTTCGTACTGCCGCCGGGTCAGTCCCAGCGCATTGGTGGGCAACGAGGGGTGGGCAACCTTCGGTTTATTGATGAACGACATCGGGTCCTCTAGCGCTTGATCGCGGACAGCCGCGGTGCATCGGCGAGCGTCGCGCGGATGGTATCGACGATGGGCTCGCACGACATCGGAAATCCACTGTAGCTCAAGATGGAATGCAGCTTGGATTTCTCGACGGCGGTCTCGAGCGTCAGCAGCGCGCGCAGTTGCGCGTCACGGTTCTGTTCGACGACGAAGATGGTGGCGTGCGAACTCAAGAAATTTTCCACGTCGAGCCCGAACGGGAAAGCCTTCACGCGCAGATAATCCACCTGGATCTTCTGGCGCGCGAGCACATCCATGGCTTCGCGAACCGCGCCGTCGCAGCTGCCGATGCTGACGATGGCGATATCGTTGCCGCCGTTGCCGAGCAGCACCGGTTTGGGGATGTACTTGGCGGCCGTGGAGAACTTGCGCTTCAGCCGGTCCAGCAAGCCCTGATATTCGATCGAATCCTCGGTGTAGGCGCCGTACTGGTTATGGCCCGAGCCGCGAGTGAAGTAAGCCCCCTTGGGGTTGACGCCGGGTAGAGTCCGGTAGGTAATCGCATCGTCATCCCGATCCACGTAGCGATAGAACTTGTCGAGGGAAGCCAGTTCATCGGCGGTCAATACCTTGCCGCGGTCGGGCTGATAGGTATCGTCCCACGTCAGGTCGCGGCACATCCAGTCATTCATTCCGATATCGAGATCCGACAGCACGAACACCGGGGTTTGCAGGCGCTCCGCCAGATCGAACGCCTGCACCGCCAGGTAGAAGCACTCCTCCGGGTTCGCCGGGAACAGGAGTACATGGCGCGTGTCGCCGTGCGAGGCGTAGGCGCACAGCATGAGGTCGGATTGCTGCGTGCGGGTGGGCATGCCGGTGGAGGGCCCCACCCGCTGCACGTCGAAGATGACGCACGGGACTTCGGCGTAATAGGCGAGGCCGACGAATTCGTTCATCAGTGAAATGCCGGGCCCGCTGGTCGGGGTAAAGGCCCTGGCGCCGTTCCAGGAAGCGCCCAATACCATGCCGATCGCGGCAAGTTCATCCTCCGCCTGGATCACCGCGAAGTTGCGCTCGCCGGTGACCGGGTCCGTACGGTAACGCTCGCAGAAGCCCTTGAACGCATCCATCAACGAGGTCGATGGCGTGATGGGATACCAGGCACCCACGGTCGCACCCGCATAGACACAGCCCAGGCCCGCGGCCGTGTTGCCGTCGATCATGATATGGCCGCGGGTCTTGTCCATGGGCTGCACGCGCAGGGGAAGCGGGCAGCGCAGCGCGCCCTTGGCATGGTCATAACCCAGCCGCAGGGCCTTGACGTTCGAGTCCAGCAGCTTGGGCTTTTTGCCGTAGCTTTCGCTCAACAGCCCGTTGATGATCTCCAGATCGACGTCGAGCAGCGCGGCGAGCGCACCGGCGTAGGCGATGTTCTTGAGCAAGATGCGATTGCGCACGCCATCGAAATTCTCATTGACCAACTTTGCCAGCGGCACGCCGATCACCGTGATGTCGGCGCGCTGCAACAGCGCGCTGCGGGGCCAGGTGGCATCATAGATCAGGTACCCGCCGGAGGTCACTTCGCGCACGTCCTTCTGGTACGTCTCGGCATTCATCGCCACCATGATGTCGACCTTGCCGGCGCGCGCCGCATAGCCGTCGCGCGTCACGCGGATCTCGTACCAGGTGGGCAGACCCTGAATATTCGACGGAAAATAGTTCTTCCCCGTGACCGGGATGCCCATGCGGAAAATGGCCTTCAGAATGAGCGAATTGGCGCTCGCGGAGCCGGTACCGTTGACGTTCGCGAACTTGACGACGAAGTCGTTCACCCGATCGGGTGCATGGATTAGGCTCGGCACGCCGCCACCTCATCCGCGGCCCGCGGTATCGTGATCGTGGATTTCTGCATGTCCCACGCGGCGGTGGGACAGCGCTCCGCGCACAGGCCGCAGTGCACGCACACGTCTTCATCCTTGAGCATGACTCGTCCGGTGTGGGGCAGCGCGTCCGATACGTACAGCGCCTGCATGACATTGACGGCGGGCGCTTTGAGCCGCGAACGCAGCTCGACCTCGGTGCCGTTGGCCGTGATGGTGAGGCAGTCGACCGGGCAGATGTCGATGCAGGCGTCGCACTCGATGCACAGTTTGGCCGAGAACACGGTCTGCATGTCGCAATTCAGACAGCGCTGCACTTCGAGGGCGGCCTGTTCGGCCGTGAACCCCAGCTCGACCTCGACGTTCACTTTCTTGAAGCGCTCGATCAAACCGACATGCGGCACGAGCCGGCGCTCGGCTCCGTTGTATTCGTTCTTGTACGACCATTCGTGCATGCCCATTTTACGGCTGCTCAACGTCGTGCCGCGCGGCAAGCGCACCGCCACCGGTTGCCCGGAGCAATACTTGTGGATCGAGATCGCGGCTTGGTGGCCATGCTCCACCGACCAGATGATGTTCTTCGGGCCGAACGCGGCGTCGCCGCCGAAGAACACGCCCGGCAGCGTGGACTGATAGGTCTGTTTGTCCACCTTGGGGACGTCCCATCGGTCGAGTTCGATGCCCGCGTCGCGCTCGATCCAGGGAAAGGCGTTCTCCTGGCCGATCGCGAGAATGACGTCGTCGCAGGCAAAGAACTCATCGCCGAGCACCCGGGTCGCCGTGATGTCGCCGTCGCGTATGTCGTACTCCAGGCGCTCGAACACCATGCCGGTCAAGCGGCCGTTGTCCAGCACGAACGACTTGGGCGCCCGGTTGACGACGATTTGCACCGTCTCGTGTTCCGCATCCTCGAGTTCCCATTCCGAAGCCTTGAAGAACTGGCGCGGCTTACGCGCCATGACCTTCACCTCCTTGGCACCGAGGCGCAGCGACGTGCGGCAGCAATCCATCGCGGTATTGCCCACGCCAATGATGAGCACGCGTTCGCCGATCTTGTCGGTGTGCGCGAACGCGACCGATTCCAGCCAGGCGATGCCGATGTGGACGCGGTCGGTCTCATGTCGCCCCGGCAGCTCGAGCTCCTTGCCCTTCGGCGCGCCGGAGCCTACGAATATCGCGTCGAATTCCTTCGAGTCGAGGAGCTGCTGCATGCTCCGCACCGGCGCGTTGAGGCGCAGCTCCGCACCCATGCTCACGATGTGGCCGATTTCTTCGTTCAGCACCGCGGCCGGCAGCCGAAATGCAGGGATGTTGGTGCGCATCAAGCCGCCGGCCACCGCATTCTGTTCGAAAATCGTCACCTCGTAGCCCAACGGCAACAGATCGTTGGCCACCGTGAGGGATGCGGGCCCGGCGCCGATGCAGGCGATCCGCTTGCCATTCTTCTGGTCCGGTGGACGCGGCAAGAGCGCGCCGATGTCGCCGCGGTTATCGGCCGCGACCCGCTTCAGACGGCAAATCGCCACGGGTTTCTCTTCGATGCGCCCGCGCCGGCATGCCGGCTCGCAGGGGCGGTCGCAGACTCGGCCGAGAATGCCGGGGAAGACATTGGACTCGCGATTCACCATGTAGGCTTGGGTGAATTCGCCCTGGGCGATCAGTCGGATGTATTCCGGCACGTCGGTGTGCGCCGGACAAGCCCACTGGCAATCGACGACGCGATGAAAATACTCACCTTCCGCAGTATTCGTCGGTTCCATGATGCCTCTTCTGATGCCCCCGCAGCCCCCTAAAGTATAGGGCAGAATCGGTCCGTTACGGCGCCCTGCTCGCAACGAGGAAACGATGGCCTTCCGGGGAAGGCGAACCGCGTCCCCGGCTTGGGCCCTGGCGGAGGCCGTGGCTGCACCGTACCCGGCGCAGATCGGCCGCCGCTGCCTCTCGGCGCGGCGTAGCGCCGCGGTTCGGACGCCCAAAATAATCAGCGGGGCGGCATCGTTTCGATACAATCCCCGCCAGTGCGTTTGCTGATCTACAACATCCGATATGCCACCGGAACCGGTCCGGCCTTCCATCTGCCCGTTCCGGGTGCCGGATACCTGCGTTCCAGCCGCCAGGTCCTGTCGCAGATCACCGAGTTCATCAAGCGCCAGGATCCGGATGTGGTCGGGCTGATCGAGGTCGATACCGGGTCGATCCGCACGGGCATGGTCAACCAGGCTGATTTCATCGCGCGCTCGCTGGGGCACTACTCCACGTTCGAGTGCAAATACGGCGTTTCTTCGGTCAACCAGCTGGTGCCCATCGTGCGCAAACAAGCCAACGCGTTCCTCGCGGCGCCGCGCGTGCGTGGCGAACGATTCCATTATTTCGACACCGGGATCAAACGGCTCATCATAGAATTGGAATTGGACGACATCGCCATATTTCTGGTGCATTTGTCGCTCAAGTTCCGGCATCGCCAGTATCAGCTGCGCTATCTCTACGATCTGCTGCGCAAAACCAGCAAGCCGGTGATCGTTGCCGGGGATTTCAATACGTACTGGGGCGATCATGAACTGTATCTGTTCATGCAGGCGGCCGGCCTGAGCAACGCCAACGCGCGCGGCCTGCCCTCTTACCCGAGCAGCAGCCCGCGCAAGGAGCTCGACTTCATCCTGCACAGTTCGCAGATCGAAATTAACCGGTTCGAAATCCCCGACGTGCAGTTTTCCGACCACTTGCCGCTGATCTGCGACTTCACCGTCCACCAGCACGTGCGGCAGGCGGCTTGACCGGCGCGCCGGCCCGCAGGCCCCCGACCGAGCCGTAACCTCGATGCGCAACGGCGGACCCAAGGCGCTAGCCGGCCACGGTACGCCAATGTGACCTGCTACAGGGCAGCCCGCCCGCCTACGTGATAGCATTCACATCCAAATCATAGGCTTGTAACCAAGGGCGCCGGTAATTTCTCGATGGAAGACAGAACGCTCGATCTCGCACTATTGAAGACTTTTTCGCCGCTCGACGGACTGAAGGCGGAGAACCTGCTTGCGCTTGCGCGCAAGACGCAGATCCTCGAATTGGGCGCGGGGCGGGTGCTGTTCAAGCAGGGCGACACCGACAAGCGGACCTTTTATCTAGTCGCCGGCAACGTCGAACTGCGCGCCGATGACAGGCTCGTCGGCATGGTACGGGCCGGCACGGCCGAAGCGCGGGCGGCGCTGGCTCCCGGAGTGCCGCGAAGGTTTACGGCCCGCGCCGCCAATGAGCTCGAATACATCGCGATCGACAGCGACCTGCTCGACGTATTGCTGACCTGGGACCAAACCGGGCAGTACGAGGTCGCGGAGCTGCGCGGCGACGGGTTGGAGGTGAGCGGCGACTGGATGACCACGCTGTTGCAAACCAAGGCGTTTCACCGCATTCCACCCGCGAATATCCAGGCCATCTTCATGCGCATGCAGCGCATCAACTATCGCGCTCGCGATATCGTCATCAAACAAGGCACCGAAGGCGACTATTTTTACGTCGTGGTGGCCGGCAAGTGCGTGGTGACGCGCGAAACGCCGTTGAACAAGGAGGGTATCAAGCTGGCCGAGCTGAGCCCCGGGGACAGCTTCGGCGAGGAAGCCTTGATCGCCGAGGCGAAGCGCAATGCCACGGTCACCATGGCCACCGACGGCACCTTGATGAGGCTGGGGAAAGCCGACTTCCACACCCTGCTGAACGAGCCCATGCTCCAGTGGGTGGACTATGATGGCGCGCGCGATATCGTTGCGAAAGGCGGCAAATGGCTGGATGTACGGCTGCCGAGTGAATTCCAGAATTTCCGCATCGACGATGCAGTGAACATTCCGTTATATTTCATCAGACTGAAGCTTCACGCACTCGACAAGAACATTCCGTACGTCGTGTGCTGCGATACGGGCCGGCGCAGCTCCGCGGCCGCCTACATCCTGAGCGAACGCGGCTTCGAGGCGTATGTGCTGAAAGGCGGCCTTGCCGCAACCGAGACCAACCGTACGCCCCTCAGATAGATCACATCGTGTGGGTGGGCTTATCGCCGCCGAGCGCTCCGGCCAGATAATTTTCGATCTTCTTCTGGGTATTGCCGCGATCTTGGTCGCTGAACTGCACGCCGATGCCGGCGGTCCGTTTGCCCTGGGCGCCCTTGGGCGTCATCCAGATGACGCGGCCGGCCACCGGCAGTTTTTCCTCTTCGCCCATGAGATTGAGCAGCATGAATACTTCATCGCCCAAGCGGTAATTGCTGTTGGTCGGAATGAACAGACCGCCGTTTTTCACGAACGGCATGTAAGCGAGATACAGCGCGCTCTTGTCCTTGATCGTGAGGGTCAGCAAACCGGGCTTGTTAGTCGGACTTCGCAATTCCTGTCGTTCCCAAAATAGCCTATCGCGCCAGTGCGGTTCGACCACCGAGCAGCAGGGCTTCCAGCGCCAACTGTTGATTGATGCCCGTCGACGCCAAGCGTCGCAGATCCCGGGTCGCGTCCAACAGCTCGAATAAGGCCCTCATCTTGGGCTTAAGTAAAGCGGCAGGCAAGCGGACGCGTTCCGCACTTTGATGGGAATCCGCCGAGCCCAGGCACGCATGTACGCGCCGTGTGATCCAGTTCTCAAGCCAGGTGATGCGCAGGGGCAGATTCGATTTGACCCATTGATCGGCCAACAGGGTCACATCCACGGAGCCCGCCGCGAGGGCGCGAACATCCTCCTGCATCCCCCTCTCCAGCGCAACCAGCCCCGCCTCCTGCAGTTCCAACGCCAGCAGCGGCGCGCCGCCGGCCAGCGCCAGGGCCGCGGGCCAATCCTGATCGGGACGGCCGCGCGCGTTCAGCCAGGCGACCGCTTCCTCGGGTGGCGGGGGACTGAGAACCAGGCGCAGGCACCGGCTTGCGATGGTCGCCGGCAACCGATGCGTGGGCCGCGCGATCAGCAGCAGCAGGGTGTCGGCCGAGGGCTCCTCGAGGGTCTTCAAGAAGGCATTCGCGCCATTGACGTTGAGGGTCTCGGCCCCTTCGATGATGCCCACCTTGTAGCCGCCCCGGTAGCTCTTCAAGGTCAACGAACCGATCAGTTCGCGCACCTGATCGACCTTGATTTGCTTCGCGTCCTCTTCCAACCGCACCACCGCATAATCCGGGTGGCTGTCGCAGCGGAGCAGCGCGCACGCGGCGCAGGTTCCGCAGGGCCGTTCGTTCCGCGAATCGCATAGCGCGAGGGCGGCCATCCAATGGGCCAAGTACTCCGCTCCGAGCCCCGGGGTGCTGAGCAACAGCGAGGAATGCGGCAGCCGCCCCGCGCGCCTCGCCTCGCGCAGCCGTTGCTGAGGAACGGCGAGCCAGGGCAGAGAATCGGCGCTCAGAAAATCCACTGGGACTCCAGCACGCCGACGATGCGCGCCGTCACCTCATCCACCGGCGCGGCGGCATCGATGATGGCGAACCGCTCGGGCTCGGCACGGGCGCGCCGCAAGTACTCCTCGCGCACGCGCCCGAAGAACTCTGCTCGCTCGCGCTCGAAGCGATCGCGTGTCTTGCCCGCGTCGCGCTGCCGCGACCGCGCCAGGCCCACCTCGACGGGCACATCGAGCAGCAACGTCAGGTCCGGGCGCCGCGCGCCCTGTACCAGCGTCTCCAGAAAACGGATGTCATCGCGGCTCATGCCGCGGCCGGCCCCTTGATAGGCGTAGGTGGCGTCGGTGAAGCGGTCGCAGATCACCCATCGAGCCGCGCTCAAGTTCGGCTCGATGTGATTGGCGAGATGCACGGCGCGCGCCGCGAACATGAGCAACAGTTCGGCCGCCGCCGGCACCCCTTCGCTGCCCGGACTCAACACCAACTCGCGGATCTTCTCGGCCAGCGGCGTACCGCCCGGCTCGCGCGTCACCACATGCGCAATGCCCCGTGCCCTGAGGAATGTCGAGATGCGGCCGACCTGCGTGCTCTTGCCGACGCCTTCGATGCCTTCGATGGTCACGAAGCGAGCCGTCATCGCGCCGCCTGCGCTGCCGACCGTTGCCGCAGCCCCGCGAGGTATCGGGCCACCGCGGCATTGTGCTGCTCGAGCGTGGCGGAGAATACATGACTGCCGTCGCCCTTCGCGGATGCGACGAAGTACAGGGCGTCGGTTTTTTCCGGATGCGCCGTCGCCTCGATGGCCGCGATTCCCGGCAACGCGATGGCCGTGGGCGGCAACCCCAAGCGGGTGTAGGTGTTGTAGGGATTGTCGGTACGCAAATCGACGCTGTGCAGGTCGCCGTCGTACGACTCGCCCAACCCGTAGATGAGCGTGGGATCGGCCTGCAGGCGCATGCCGATGCTCAAGCGGTGCAGATACAGGCCGGCTATTGTCGGCAGCTCCTGCGGCAAGCCGCTCTCCTTCTCGACGATGGAGGCCATGATCAACAGCTCGCCGGCGCCGCGCAGGGGGATGGTCATGTCGCGGTTCATCCAAGCGGCATTCAGCGCCTTGGTGAGCGCGGCATGCGCCTGGCGCAGCAATTCGACGTCGGTGGTGCCGCTCGCGAACCGATAGGTCTCGGGCAAAAACTGTCCCTCGGCATCCACGCCCGGAAATCCCAACGCGGCCATCAGATCGGCGGGCTTGCCGGCCGGCAACCTCGAGACGATGTCGGGATTGCGCCGCAGGGCGCCGAGCATATCCTGTACCCGCCAGCCATCGACCACCGTGAACGAGTGCAGCAACACTTGACCGCTCACCATTTTCTCGAGCAGCTGCCGCGGTGTAGTCCCGGGCTGAACCTCGTATTCACCGGCCTTGATGGCCGCGGCAAGGCGCTTGCCGCGTGCATACAGCACCCAGGCCCAAGGCCGCGCAACCACGCCTCGTGCCGCCAGATCCGCCGCCACATGGGCGAACCGAGCGCCGGCGGCCACCTTGAACCGCAGCGGCATGGCGATATTCAGCGGTTCGTCCAGGCTGCGCCACCCCGCCCAGATCTGAGCGGTCGCCGCCGCCGCCAGCAGCAGCACGAGCACGGGCCAGACGCGGCGCACGCGGCTCATTGCAGCTCCAACGCGCGGCGCAGCCCGTTCGCCGTATCCCATGCTCCAAACCGCAGCCGCAGCCGGCCGTGTTGGATGCTGGCCAGCGGCACGACACCGGCCACCGCGTTGGTCATGAACACCTCGTCCGCCATGCTCAGGTCTTCCCAGCGAAGGCGCCGCTCGCGGGCGTGCAGCTGCAATGCGGGCGCCTGTTCCAGTACCCAGCGGCGCATCACGCCGGCGACCCCGCAGCGATCCAAGCGCGGAGTCAGCAACGAGCGGCCGCGCCGTACGAAGAGGTTCGACATGGTACCGCACACGATATTGTCGTCGGTGTCGCGGAGCAATCCTTCCCAGATACGCGCATCGCTCCATTCGGCGCGGGCCAGCACCGATTCGAGACGGTTGAGAGTCTTGAGGCCGGCCAGAGTTTCGTTGACGCCCAGGCGCATCGCGCACAGGCGCACGCGCACCGGTCGCTCGGTCGCTCGGATGGCCTGCCGCGACACCGGGTGCAGCGAGATCACGCGGGTGCTGCGCTCGCGGCCGCTTAGGCGATAGCCGCGTGCGCCGACACCGCGCGTAACGATCAGCTTGAGCACGGCCTCGGGTCGCCGCGCCGCGACTCGAACCAGCTCGTTGCGCAGCCCCCGTGGATTCGGCGCGGCGATCGCGAGCCGCCGGCAAGCGTCCCGCAGTCTGTCCAAGTGGTAGTCGAGCAGGCGAACGGAACCGCGCCGGACCCGCATGGTTTCGAATACGCCGTCCCCGTAGTTCAAGCCCCGGTCGCGCGGGTCGACCTGGGCGCCGGCACGGCCGTTTATCCATGCCATCAAGAGGCGTTCTCCAGCGCGCGCAGCATGCCCTCGGCCTTGGCTCGCGTCTCGGCGAGCTCCTGCAGCGGGACGGAATCGGCGACGATGCCCGCACCGGCTCGAAACCTGAGCGCGGCGGCGTCGGCCGTCACCGTGCGGATCAGGATGTTCAGATCGCAGCTCCCGTCGCGGTTCAAATACCCGAGGGAACCCGTGTAGGCGCCCCGCCCGATCCCTTCCAGCTCCGCGATGATCTGCATGCAGCGCACCTTCGGACAGCCCGTGATGGTGCCCCCGGGAAACAGGGCGCGAATGGCTTGCACGGGAGAGACATCGTCGCGCAGCCGCCCGCTCACGTTCGATACCAGATGATGCACATGGGCGTAGGTCTCCAACCCCATGTATTCGTCCACTCGCACCGTGCCGCCGACGCAGACGCGGCCGAGATCGTTGCGCTCGAGATCGATGAGCATCACGTGCTCGGCGCGCTCCTTTTCATTGGTGAGGAGCGATTCCAGCAGTGCGGTGTCCGCGGCGGGCGAGGTGCCGCGCGGCCGCGTGCCGGCGATGGGCCGGGTGGAGATGCTGCCGGCGCGTATCGCCAGCAGCCGTTCCGGCGAGGAGCTCATCAAGGAAAAATTTCCATGGCGCATCATGGCCGCAAACGGGCTGGGATTGGTAGAGCGCAAGCGTTCATAGAGGGCGACCGGGTCGACCGGGACGGCGCAGGTCGCCCGCCACTCGCGCGATAGGTTAGCCTGGTATACCTCGCCGGCGGCGATGTAGCGGAGCGCACGGGCTACCGCTTCGAGAAAGCGCGCGGGGTCCTCTTCATGCACGTCGAACCGGGGCCGCTGCGCGGCCGGCGCCGGCTCGCGCGACTCCCGCACGTGAGTCTCGAAGGTATCGAGCAACGCGTCGAATCCCGGCTCGGCCACCAGCCAGGCCCGCCAGGTGGTCCGGTCGCGAATCCACGCCGCCGGGGTGCGGATGGCCAGTGCCATGACGGAATCGGGGCTCGACGGCAGGGTCAAGCTCGGTTCGATCTCGGTCGCCAGCTCATAGCCCAGATATAACAGCCACCCGCCCGTGAACGGCAGCGCCGCGGCGTTTTCCTGGGCGGCATCTGCGGCTATGGTAGGGCGGCGGGGGGCGTCGGGCGCCCGCAGGGCCGTCCACCACGCCTCCAAAGCCGCCAAGAACCCGTCTGCGCCGCTGCTGTGAGGTCCGGTCAAGCGGCGATCGGCATCGAGGCACAGGCATTGGCCGCAGCTGATGGGCAGGATATCGAAGCGGCCGCCGTGGCGGACCCCGTGGGCGGCGGCGTGGGCACGACTCTCGAGCAATCCCGGATAGAACTGCGGAAACCGCGCGATCAGCCGCAGCGGCTCAAACTCGGCGGAAAATGAGCGAACCGTTGGTACCACCGAAGCCGAACGAATTGGACAACGCGTAATCGATGGCCATCGGCCGCGCATGCTTCGGCACATAGTCCAGATCGCAGCCCTCGCCCGGTTGTTCCAGATTGATGGTGGGCGGCGCCACCTGATCGCGCAGCGCGAGTACGCAGAAAATGGCCTCGACGGCGCCGGCCGCACCGAGCAGATGCCCGGTCATGGACTTCGTGGAGCTGACCGCCAGGGTATCGGCGGCGGCGCCGAAGGCGCGCCGTATGGCGGTGGTCTCGGCGCGGTCGCCCAATTCGGTGGAGGTGGCGTGCGCGTTCACGTATTGCACCTGGTCGGGATTGATCGCGGCATCGGCGAGCGCCTTGGTCATCGCCTTGCGCGCCCCTTCGCCATCTTCGGGGGGAGCGGTCACGTGGTAGGCATCGCCGCTCATCCCGAAGCCGAGCAGCTCGGCGTAGATGGTGGCGCCGCGGGCTTTGGCCATTTCGTATTCTTCCAGCATCATGGCGCCGGCGCCGTCGCCCATCACGAATCCGTCGCGATCCTTGTCCCAAGGCCGGCTGGCGCCCTGTGGATCGTCATTGCGCTGCGACAGCGCCTTGGCCTGGGCGAAGCCGCTCATGCCGGTGACGCAAGTGGCCATTTCCGAGCCGCCGGCCAGCATCGCATCGACTTCGCCATATTGGATCAGCCGCAGGGCCAGTCCGAGCGCATGCGTCGAGGTGGTGCAGGCGGTCGCGACCGCCAGATTCGGGCCGGTCACGTTGAAGGCGATCGACAAATGACCGCTCACCAAATTGATGATGCTGCCGGGAATGAAGAACGGCGATACCTTCTTCGGCGAATGGGTCTCCCGAAACTTGTCGTAAGTCTCTTCGATGGATTCGAGCCCGCCCATGCCGGACCCCATGAGTATGCCGATGCGATCGGAATTGGCCTCGGTGACCACGAGGCCCGAATCGCGCATGGCCTGCATTCCGGCGACCACGCCGTACTGCATGAAGGCGTCCATGCGGCGCGCCTCCTTCACGCTCAGATACGGTTCGAGGTCGAGCTGGCGAATCTCACCGCCGAAATGCGTCGCGAAGCTCGTGGTGTCGATCCGGCTCACGGGACCGATGCCGCTGCGGCCCGCGACGATCGCGGACCATGCGGACGACACGTCATTGCCGACGGGCGATACTATCCCGAGACCCGTAACCACGACGCGTCGTTTGCTCAACCTCGGCTCCTCGTTGAAAAGCTTTTAAGCTTTGGCCTTGTGGGAATTGATGTAATCGATGGCTTGCTGAACGGTCGTGATCTTCTCGGCGTCTTCGTCGGGAATCTCGGTCTCGAATTCCTCTTCGAGCGCCATCACCAGTTCAACCGTGTCCAACGAGTCCGCGCCCAGATCGTCGACGAACGAGGCGTCATTGGTCACCTCTTCTTCTTTGACTCCCAATTGTTCGGCCACGATCTTCTTAACTTGCTGCTCAACAGTACTCATCGTTATGGTGTCCTTTCGGGATAGCTATATGAAAAACTCGCATGATAAGGGCTCGCGGCCAGCCTCCGATATCGGCAGGGCGCGTATTTTATGTGAACGCGACCTCGGCGGCTACCGCCAAGGCGCTCGATTTCCGAATCCACGGCCCGCCTTGACAAATGGGGTCACGGCATGTACATGCCGCCGTTCACGTGCAGGGTTTCGCCGGTGATATAGGCCGCTTCGGACGATGCCAGGAAGGCCACGGCCGCGGCCACGTCCGCCGGCTGGCCCAGCCGGGCCAGCGGGATCTGCGCGTTCAAGCTCTCGCGCTGCGCGGCATCGAGGCTGCGCGTCATGTCGGTATCGATGAAGCCGGGTGCGACCGCGTTGACCGTGATGCCGCGCGATCCCACCTCCCGGGCGAGAGTTTTCGTGAATCCGATCATGCCCGCCTTGGCCGCGGCATAGTTGGCCTGGCCCGGATTGCCGGTGAGGCCGACGATGGAGGCGATGCTGATGATGCGCCCCCGCCGCGCCTTCATCATGCCGCGCAGCACGGCTTTCGAGAGCCGGAACACCGACGCGAGATTGGTCTCGATCACCGAATTCCAATCCTCCAGCTTCATCCGCAGAAGCAAGGTGTCGCGGGTGATGCCGGCATTGTTGCACAAGATGCCCACCGGACCTTCCCGTGCCTCGAGCTCGGCGATTACCGTGTCGATGGAGGCTTGATGGGTGACGTCGAGGACGACGCCGCGGCCGCCATGGGCCTCGAGAGCGGCGCTGATACGCGATGCGCCCTCCGCCGTGGTGGCCGTGCCGACGACGCGCGCGCCGTCACCGGCCAGGCGGGCGGCGATGGCCGCCCCGATGCCGCGCGAGGCGCCGGTTACCAATGCGATGTCTCCATTCAGCATGTGTTCCTCGTCAATTTGTGTAAAGCGCGAGTGCTTCGTCCAGCGACGAGGCATCCTCGAGAGCGAGCATCTTCAGAGCCCGGTTCTTGTCGATGCGGCGATTCAATCCGGTCAAGACCTTGCCGGGACCGCATTCGATGAGCTCGGTCGCGCCGGCGCCTATCATGCCGCGCACCGTGGCCGCCCAATGCACCGGCGTGTGCAATTGCCTCACCAAGCCGGCACGGATATCGTCCGGCCGCGAGTGGATTTTCGCATCCACACCGTAAACGGCAATGCCCTGCGCCGCCGCGACCGGGGTGTTCTTCAGCCGGTCGCGTAATCGTTCGGCCGCCGGCACCATGAGCGAGCTATGCGCCGGCACGCTGACCGCCAGGCGCAACGCCCGCCGCGCACCCTTGGCGGTGGCGGCTTCGATGGCCGCTTCGACCGCCGCCGCCGTGCCCGCGATCACCACCTGGCCCGGCGCGTTGAAATTCACGGCCTCGACCACGCCGTTGCCGGCCGCTTCGCCGCACACCGATTCCACGTCGGTGTCCTCCAACCCGATGATGGCCGCCATGGCGCCCTCGCCCGCCGGCACCGCGGATTGCATCGCTTGCGCGCGAAACCGCACCAGCTCGACGGCGGTCTCGAACTCCAGGCAACCGGCCGCCACCAGCGCGGTGAATTCGCCGAGACTGTGGCCGGCCATCATGGCGGGTACGGCGCCGCCGCGTTCGCGCCACACACGATACGTGGCCACCCCCGCCGTCAGCATGAGGGGTTGGGTGCATTCGGTGGCGGCGAGCGCCTCGGCAGGGCCATCCTGGGAGCGACGCCACAGGTCATAGCCCAATACGGCCGATGCCGCGGCATATGTGGCCTCGACCACCGGCGACAGCTTCGCTAAGGCACTCATCATGCCGGGCGATTGCGAGCCCTGACCGGGGAAAACGAAAGCAAGAGACATGGGGCACCTAGGCGCTGGAACGGTGCCGGAGTATAGCGGTACGGGCGGACAGCGCGGCGCCCACCGCAATACCGGCGAGCGCACCATATAAATGGGCGTCCACCACCACCAACGGCTGTTCGTGCAGCCCGAGGCGGTGGTATTGACCCAGCTGCTCGTAGGCGAGCTTCGCGCCCAGCAGTCCGATCAATATCCAGCGATCCCAGGCACGCTCCACCAGGTGCCTCGCCGCGCCGGCCGCCATGAGCGAATGCAGCACGCCGGACGCGCCCACGTACCATACGACTCGCGGGCTCAGCCACCACAGGCCCGAGCTGATCGTCAAGGCACCCGCGAACACGATGGCGGCCCACTCCACCGCATCGTAGTCGCCGGCGAACAACGACCACATCAACACCAAGCCGAGTCCGTTCAGTATCAGGTGGTGCGCGTCCAGGTGAACGAGGTGCGCGGTCAGCAGCCGCCACCAGCCACCCGCGGCAATGCCGCCGCGGTCGTAACGCAGCAGCGCGTTCACGTTGTCGCCAAGAGCCAACACGACCGCGAGCGCCAGTAAAATCAGCAGCAACCAAAACCAGCGGCCGTTGTCCCATTGCAGCGCGGCGGCGATGCGCGCGAGCCGCTCCGTCCGGTCACGGGGCATGGACTGCGCCTATTTTGTTATCATTGGACGAATTTTCGAGGTCTATATGCGTTATCGGCAAAGCGGTTTCACCCTCATCGAGATCATGGTCGTGGTGGTCATTCTCGCAGTGCTGGGCGCTCTCGTGGTGCCCAAAATCCTCGAGAACGTCGATAAGGCCCGGGTGACGCGCGCGCAAAGCGATATTCGGGCCATTCAGACGGCGCTGGATTTGTACCGCCTGGATAACTTCAAATATCCCACCACCGAACAGGGCCTGCAGGCGCTCGTCAAGCAGCCCTCGGATCCGACCATCACCAATTACCGGTCGGGCGGGTATTTGCCCTCCCTGCCCAAAGACCCCTGGAACAATGTCTATGCGTATGCGAACCCCGGCGCCGACGGTCGCGATTACGACATCACCAGCTACGGGCGAGACGGTAAACCGGGAGGCGAAGGCTACGACGCCGACATCAGCACGAGTACGCTCGATCAACGATAAGCACAAGGGGTTTACGCTGGTCGAGATTTTGGTGGTCGTGGTGATCATGGCCATCGTCATTTCGTTCGCGGTACTGTCGATCGGCGTCACCGGCCGCGATGCGCAATTGGATCAGGAGGCGCGGCGTATCGAAGGCCTGCTGGGATTGCTGCATGAGCGCGCCCTGCTCGAGGGGCACGACTTCGGTATGCGGATCGAGCCGGCCGCCTATGAGTTCGTGGTGTACGAGCCGGCGCGCGACCGCTGGCAAAGAATGGACCAAGAACATGAGTTTCGGCATCGGGATTTGCCCAAGGGCGTGAGCTTGCAGCTGGAACTCGACTCTCAGGTGGTGGTCCTGAAGCCGGTGGACCGCAATCTCTCGAATGCGCAACTGCCGACGCCGCAGGTGGCGATCGCGGCGAGCGGCGACGGGACGCCGTTTCGGCTGACGCTGCTGCGCCAGCAAACCCATGCGCGTGCCTCGGTGGACGGCGATGCGCTAGGCAAGACCTCGCGCGTGGGCTCGGATCAACCGGACAAGCGCACGTGAGCCGCGGCGGCCGCGCGCGCAGGGGAGACGCCGCCGGCTTCACGCTGGTGGAAGTATTGGTGGCGCTGATGGTCGTCGCGATGGGGTTGGCGGCCTTGATGGTCGCGGTGAGCAGCACCGCGCGCACCAGCGGCTACTTGCGCGACAAAACGCTGGCGCAATGGATCGCGCTCAACCGGCTGTCCGAGGTGCGCTTGAACCTGAGCAGCAAGTTCGGACAGAACACCGATACGGGCGAGCTGAATTTCGCCGGCCGTCGGTGGCATTACGACACGCGCTATTTCAATACCAGCTACGCCAGCATGCGGCACGTGGTGGTGCGGGTGTATGCCGGCGATGCCAAAACCAAGGGCAGCCCGCTGGTGGAATCGTCGGGCTTTACCGGCACCACGCTCAGCCAACCGGGCAGCACCACCGTGGACTGGAACCAGGGCAACACCGCGACCTCGACTTCGGGCACGTCAACCACCGGTACCTCGACCACCGGTACCTCGACTTCGGGCACCTCGACCACCGGCACCTCGACCACCGGCACCTCGACTTCGGGCACCTCGACTTCGGGCACCTCGACCACCTCGACCACGGGCACCTCCACCACGGCTCAGCCCAACACCGCGCCGGCCACCGGGCAAACCTCTGCGCAATGACGACCGTCCGCACGCAACGAGGCACGCCGCCGCCCCATCGTGGCTTTACCTTGATCGAGGTTCTGGTCGCGCTGCTGATTCTCGGGATCATGTCCGCGCTGGGCTATGGTACGTATCGGGCCGCGCGCATTTCCGCCGAGCGCACCGAAGAATCGCTCAAGCGCTCGCGCGAGATCGAGTTTGGCATGCGCGTCCTGGTCATGGACTTCACGCAGCTGATGCCGCGTCCGGTGCGCGATCCCCTCGGCCAGAGCCGGCTGCCGGCGCTGCGCGGCAGTCAAGGCAACGGGACGGACGCCGGGGCCGGGGCCGGTTCGTCTTTGAGTTCCGACTCCAGTTCGGGAATGCATTTCGATTCCGGGACGGGCTTCAAGTCGAGTTTCACCAGCACCACCACCACCAGCCTGTCGCTCGCCGACCTGACCCGCGGCGGCTGGTCGAACACGGCGGGCCAGCAGCGCAGCACCTTGCAGCGCGTCTCCTATGCCCTGGTCGATGACGTACTGAAGCGCAGCTATACGACGGCGCTGGATACCGTGCAGGCGGCCAAGCCCGTCAGCCAGGATTTATTGACGGGCGTCAAAACCATCCAGCTGCGGTATCTCGACGCCAACCAGACGTGGCAGAACCAGTGGCCACCGGCCTCGATGGCGCAGCCCGAAAGTTTGTCGAGTCGCCCCGTCGCGGTGGAAGTCACGATCGAGTTCAAGGATTGGGGCCGAATCCGCCGTCTCGTGGAGGTGGCAGGATGAGGCGCAAGCAGCGCGGGGTGGCGCTCATCATCGCCCTCGTCCTGGTGGCGCTGGCCGCCATTCTTGCGACCAAGCTGACGTTCGACGGCTGGCTGGAGCGGCGGCGCACCATCGGCGTGTTGGCCGCGGAACAGGCGGTGCATTTCGGCATGGGCGCCGAGGCGCTGGCGGCCGATGCCCTCACCCAGCAAACCGGCCAGTCCGACACGCTCGCGCAGTCCTGGGCGCAGCCGCAGCAGCCCATGCCGCTGACACCGGAGAACGATCCGGAGGGCGAGCCCATCGGCGCGCTGCAAGGCTCGCTCGAGGACATGCAGGGACGCTTCAATCTCAATAATCTCGGACGCGTGCTGCAGCCCACGGCCACTTCGCAGCAATCCTCCACGCAGCAATCCTCCACGCAATCGTCCACCTCCACGCAGACCTCGACCGGCGGACCGGATCCGCAGCCCCTCGAACAGTTCCAACGCTTGCTCGTCTCGGTGGGACTCGAAACCAAATGGGCGGGAATCGCGCGCGACTGGATAACCGCCACCGACGTGCCGAGCAGCCCGGACGGCGCCAAGGACGCGGTCTACACCGCGCAGAGTCCGCCCTACCGTACCGGCAATTACCCGATGATGAGTCCGAGCGAGCTGATGAACATGCCGGGGTTCGGCATCGACCGTTACCGCAAGATAGCCCCGTACGTGACCGCGCTGCCCACCGCGACGGCAGCCATCAACATCTGCACGGCGTCCGGCCCGGTCCTCGACAGCCTGCTGCCCGAGAGCCTGAGCAACGAGTACTCGGGCAACCCTGATCTACTGGTCGCCGAACGCAAGAAAGGCTGTTTTCCCGAGACGGCGGCCTTTACGAATATTCTCAACAGTGTCCCGGGTACGGCGGCCAAACTGTCGGGCCGGTTCGCAGAAAAGACTGCGTACTTCCGCTTGACCACCCGGGTCTCGCTTGGCACGTCGGAGTTCACCTTGTACAGTCTTTTGTACCGCAGTCAGGGTGGTAAGGTAACGCCCCTGCTACGCACGTTCGGAACGCCCTAAAGTACCCATGCCCCATACCATACTGTTACGCCTGCCGGCGCCCGGCCAAGAAGACACCGAGTGGCTGGGTATCGACGCCGCCGGGGTGCCCTCGGAAGCGCGCGCGCGCGGCCCCTTGAGTCTCGCCGCCGCCGTGGCGCGCTCCGCCAAGGTCGTCGTACTTGCACCCGCCACGCAAATTCTGCTCGCGGAGCCGCAATTGCCTCCGGGCAGCGGCGTCAAGCTGGCGCGCGCCGTCCCGTTCGCGCTCGAGGAACAGCTCACCGAGGATGTCGACCTGCTGGTTTTCGCATTGGGCAAGCGGCGACCCGGCGGTACCCCGGTTGCCGTGGTCTCGCGCGAGCTGCTTCAGGGTTGGCTGGGGCAGCTGGCAGCCGTCGGCATCGATCCGGCGGCCCTGTACGCGGACATATCGCTGATGCCACAGAACCCGGGACAGACCGTGCTGTGGCTCGAGAAGGAACGCTTGTCGGTGCGCCGGCCCGGCGCGTTGCCCTTCGCCGTGGAACTCGCCCCGGTCACCGAAGCACTCATCGTCGCGGGCGTGATCGCCGATCCTTTCGCGGCGGACCCCGCCTCCCATGTCGCGCAGAGCGCCGTACTCTATGTGACCCGAGAGGACTGGATCACGGTACAGGACGAATTCGAGCACCTGTCGAATCAATTCATCTCTCTCAACATCCAGTTGCTTCCCGATGGGCCGCTTCCTTGGCTGGCGCGCGGGCTCGATGCGGATGCCGTCAATTTACTGCAGGGCGAGTTCGCGCGACGCAGTCCGACAGGCGCTCGTTGGCAGCGCTGGCGAACCGCGGCCGCGCTGGCCGCCGCATTGCTCGTGGTTCATGTGGCGGCCGAGAGTTTCCAGCTGCGCCAGGCCCGACACGAAACCGCGGCACTGGACGAGGAGATCAAGAAGGTCTTCTCGTCGGCCATGCCGGCGGTCGAGATGCAGGACCCCCGCCATCAAATGCAGGCGCGCCTCGAGCGCATCCGGCACTCCGGTTCCGGGCCGCAGTATTTCCTGCGCACGCTGCAGTCCTTGAGCGGGGCGATCGGCGCGACGCCGAGAACCACCGTCGATGCGATGAGCTATCGGGAGAACGCCCTGGAGTTGAAAGTATCGGCGCCCAGTTTGGCCGCGCTCTCGCAAATCTCCCAGGCGCTCGGCAAGGACGGGTTGGTCGCGGAGATCCGCTCCTCCACCCCCGTGGGCGCCGGTATCGAGGCGCAGATGCAGATACGGACATCCGACTCCAAGGCGCGCCAATGAACAAGCTGAAAGCCTGGTACTCGGCTCTGCAGCCCCGGGAACGGCGCGTGGTGGCACTCGGTGCGGCCGCGCTCGGCGTGCTGATACTGATCAGCGGCATCTGGTCGTTGCAATCGGCCGTGTCGAGCGCGGTGCAAACTCAGCGGCAGCGGCGCGAGGACTTGGCATGGATGCGGGTGAATGCCTCCGAGGTGCAAGCGGGCGGCGCCACGCTGGCGCCGAACACCGGCGAAGCACCCGTGGTCCTCATCGACCGCGTGGGCCGCGAGGCCGGCCTCGGTAGCGCGCTGCGCGGAACCCAGCCCAGCGGTTCGGGCGTTCGCGTGCAGCTGGAGGCGGCACCGTTCGACATGCTGCTGCTGTGGCTGGTTGCGCTCGATGACCGCTATGGGTTCGCCATCGACTCCATTTCCCTGGATCGTACCGCGTCACCGGGACTGGTGAACGCCAATGTCACCTTCTCCCAAGCCAGGCGCTAGGTCGCGGTCGGCGCTTGCGCCGCCCGCGCGGTCGCGTTACGTGGCGCCGTTCGTGCTGATCGCGGTGTTGGCCGTGCTGGCGGTCATCATCATCGCCCTGCCCGCATCGATGCTGAAGCGCTACCTGCCCGCCGGGGTGAATGCGCAGGATTTTTCCGGCACCGTATGGCACGGTTCCGTAGGAACCATCACCGCGAACGGAGTGAACCTCGGCGCGGTGGAATGGCATCTTCATCCGGGGGCGCTGTTGCATCTGACGCTGCCGGCGGATTTGCGGTGGGTCAAGGGCGGCTTCGTGGCGGATGGCAAGGCCGAGGTGACCCGCCGTGATGTCACGCTGCACGATGTGCGAGGCGCCGGCCCCATCGAAGACCTGGCCGACTTAGGGCTCCCCGCGGGGTGGCACGGCATGGCCAGCTTCACACTTGGCGAACTCAAGGCGACGTGGACGCCCGCTAGGCTGGTGACCGCCATCGGCGATGTGAGCGTATCGAACCTGATGTCGCGAGAGATGGCCGGCGGCACCGACCTGGGCGGGTACACCCTGCACTTGGCCAACGGTGCGATTACACCCGATACCGACGCCTCGGCCGAACTTCGCGATACCGGCGGCCCGTTGGAAGTACGGGCCACGCTGCATCTATCGGCCGATGGGGGCACCGTGATGCTGTCCGGCACGGTCAAGGAGCGCCCGGACGCGCCGCCGGCGTTGCGCGCCGAGATGGAGAAACTGGAGCAGCTACAAGTGCGCGATGCCCAAGGGCGCCTCCCGGTGGAACTCGAATTCACGCTGTGAGCAGCCAGCGGCACCAGGTCGCGTGGGCGTCGCTCATGGGATCGACGAAATCCATATGGCCCGCATCGGCGAGTTCCCGGAACTCGATGTCATCGCCCGCCGCTGTCGCCGCTCGCGCATAGCGGCGGGATATGTCGATCGGCACGTCCTCGTCCGCCGATCCGTGCAGCAGCAACTGCCTCACGCCCAGCGGCAGCATGTCCGCGGGCGATGCCGACCGATAGCGTTGCCCGAACTGCGCGGGCGAGCCGCCGAGAAAGGTTTCGACGGCGCCGTTGCCGCAGCCCAGTTCGTAGGCGAACCGCA
>JALYHP010000066.1 GCA_030799355.1 Pseudomonadota bacterium | reverse complement strand
CTGCAGCGCAGCGCCCCCATCCGCTTCGATCTGGTCGCGGTGAATCTGGACCAGAAACAGCCTGGGTTTCCCGCCGAAACTCTGCCTCGCTATCTCACGGGTCTGGGCGTGCCCTTCCACATCATCGAGCAGGACACCTATTCGGTGGTGAAACGGGTCATCCCCGACGGCAAGACCCTGTGTGGACTTTGCTCGCGCCTGCGGCGCGGCGCGCTGTATCGCTACGCCGCCGAGAACGGATTTACCAAGATCGCATTGGGTCATCACCGCGACGACATCGTCGAAACGCTGTTCCTCAACATGTTCTTCGGCGGCCGGCTCAAGGCCATGCCGCCGAAGCTGCTCAGCGAGGACCGGCGGCACATCGTCATCCGACCGCTCGCTTACGTTACGGAGCGGGCCATAGCGCGCTATGCGGCGGCGCGTGAATTTCCCATCATTCCTTGCACCTTGTGCGGCTCGCAAGCGAACATGCAACGCGTAGTGGTCAAGAACATGCTGCGCGATTGGGACGAAAAATTCCCGGGCCGCGTGGAATCGATTTTCTCGAGCATCTGCAATGCATCGGCATCGCAGCTCGCCGATCCGGCGCTGTTCGATTTCGCCGGGTTGGAGACCCTCCGCCAACAGACGCTTGCCGGGCAGGTACTCCCCGGTGTCCCGCAAGCATCCGCCAGTCCCGCGCACTCGCTTCCCGACCAAGCACTCTCGGGTCTGGCGCGGTCGCTCGCCAGTCCCGCGCAATTGCTCGCCGAAGAGGCACTCCTCGGTCCCGCGCAGGCCTCCCCCACGTCGCGGCGGGCGCACCGCAACGAGACCCTGCCGTAGTGCCGCACTCGCGCCCCGCCGCTGCCCGTTCCCGTCCCGCGCGGCTGCGGCGCCCTGTTTGGGAGACGCTGCCCGATGACCAATTGATGTCCCTGCGATTCCGCGATCTGAAGCTCACCATCGAGAGTACCTCTCTGCAGCAGGCCATCGAACGCTTGTACCGAGAGCTATCGGCGCGTGGCATCCTTTACAGGCCGCATTGTTGGCTGGCAGAGGAGTGGTTCTCGCCGGATGGCATCCCGGGAATTGCGATTCCCTTCTATCTTGCACACCGGCGCTTGATGGGCATCGAACGCCGGTTCATGCGCGAGGTCGAAGGGGGTAACCGAAATTGGCTGATGCGCATCTTGCGCCACGAAGCCGGCCACGCCATCGACACGGCCTACCGGCTTCGGCGCCGGCGTGAATGGCGAGACGTGTTCGGTCCCGCGTCGCTCCCATACCCGGATACCTACCGTCCGCGGCCGGGAAGCCGCCGCTTCGTACAACATCTGGGCGCGTGGTATGCGCAAGCACACCCGACGGAGGATTTCGCCGAGACATTCGCCGTTTGGCTGAAGCCCAATTCGGCGTGGCGCCGGGAATATCTAGGCTGGCCGGCCTACGCCAAGCTCGAGTACATCGACCGGCTGGCCGCCGAGATTGGCGAGCGCACACCGCCGGTGATCGATCGCACGACCATCGAGGACATCTCCGACGGCAATCGCACCCTGCGCGAGCACTACGACCATAAGCTCGCACGCTATCGGATGCCGCGCCGCTCCGGGGCCGACGAGTTGTTGCTCAAGGTGTTCACGGCGGCGCCACGTCGCGGATCAGCCCCCAAGGCCGCCAGCGTGCTGCGCGAATTGCGCAATCCGCTGCGTCATCAACTCGTCCGCGCCGGCGCACTCAGCGAATATCTGGTCCTGCAGGTCCTCAGGCTGATGATCGAGCGCTGCGAATGCCTGGGTCTCTATGTTCAAGGATCGAGGCGCCAGCTCAAGCCGCAACTGCGGTGGGTGATCGCGCGGCTCGCCGAGTCGTACGAAGAGCGGCAACTACCCCGAGTGGCGCTGTGAAGCAATTACGGGCGCTCGTCCTGGTGCATGCTACCCTCGTCCCGCCCGAGTCGTTGGCGGGGGCCACCGAGAAGGAAATCGACGAGTGGCGCACCGAGTATGACGTGATCACGCATCTCAGGGCGGCCGGTCACGAAGTTCTGCCGCTGGGGCTGTCGGACAGCTTGTCGGAACTGCGTCGCGCCATCATCGATTGGAAGCCCGATATCGTCTTCAATCTGCTCGAAGAATTCGACGGCATCGTGACCTACGATCAACATGTCGTGGCGTTTCTCGAACTCATGCGGCAACCCTATACCGGCTGTAATCCACGCGGCATGCTGCTGTCGCGGGACAAGGTGTTATCGAAGCAACTGCTGTCCTATCATCGCATCCCGACGCCGCAATTCATGGTGTTCGGCCGCGGCAAGAGGCCGCGCATCTCCAAGAAACTGCGTTTTCCCATGTTCGTGAAGTCCTCGACCGAAGATGCCTCGCTCGGCATCGCGCATGCCTCGGTGGTGGCGGACGAGAAGCAGTTGGTGGAGCGCGTTGCATTCATTCACGAGCAAACTCACTCCGATGCGCTGGTCGAAGAATACATCGAGGGCCGGGAACTGTACGTGGGCGTCATCGGCAACGATCGCCTGAAAGTGCTGCCGGTGTGGGAGATGACGTTCGGCACGCTTCCCGAGGGGCTGCCGGCCATCGCCACCCGTAAGGTGAAGTGGGATAGGGGATATCAAGAGAAATATGGGATCACCACGGCGGCGGCGAGCGATCTGCCCGAAGGCACCATGGCGCGGCTCGAACAACTGTCGAAGCGAATCTTTCGTGCGCTGCACTTGACCGGCTATGCGCGCATGGACTTTCGCCTGCGGGCCGATGGCGCGTTGTACGTGCTGGAGGCCAACGCGAATCCCAACATTTCCATGGCGGAAGACTTTTCGCAGTCGGCGCTCACCGCCGGCATGCGTTACCGCGACGTCCTGAATCGCATCATACAATTGGGCGCCAGCTATCCGGCGGCATGGCGCGGCATCGAGTCGTAGATCCGGGCCATCCGTCTCGATTGCTCACCGGGTCATCGCTCGGTCATTGCCGAGTCCAGCGGTCAAGCCAGCCGATGACCGTGTCGTACCATTGGATGCTGTCGGAGGGCTTCAGAACCCAGTGGTTCTCTTGCGGGAAATACAGCAGCTCGCTCGAGATTCCGCGCCGCTGCAGGGCGGTGAAGGCACCGAGCCCTTGGGTGTCGGGAACGCGATAGTCGAGCTGCCCGTGTATAACCAGGGTGGGCGTTTTCCAACGATCGACATAATCGATGGGATTGTGTTTCGAATAGCCCGCGGGATTGGCGAATTCCGGGCCGCCATTCTCCCACTCGGGGAACCAAAGTTCTTCGGTGGAATAATACATGCTGCGGTTGTCCAGGATTCCGTCGTGCGTGACCAGGCATTTGAACCGGTCCGGCCATTGGCCGGCTATCCAATTCATCATGTAGCCGCCGTACGAGCCGCCGAGCGCGCATACGTGCTCGCCGTCCATCCAAGGGAACTGCTTCAACACCGCGGCCAGCCCCTGCTGCAAGTCCTCGAGTGGCTTGCCGCCCCAGTCCCCGCTGATGGAATCGGTGAATGCCTGTCCGTAGCCGGTCGAGCCGTGGAAATCGATCATGACCACGGCGTATCCCGCGCCGGCGAGGCTTTGGGCATTCCAGCGCCAGTGCCAGAGGTTGGCCAAGCTGCCCTGAGGTCCGCCATGCACCACCAGCGCGACCGGATATCGGCGCTCGCGCTTGAAGTCCACCGGCTTCACGACGTAGCCGAAAACGGTGTCGCCATTCCAACCGGGGAACTCGAATTGCTCGTAGTCGCCCATCTTGCGATTCGCGAGGAGGGCTTGATTGAGATGCGTGAGTTGGCGGGTCTCGCCGCCGGCGAAGCCCACGGCGTACAGGTCCGCCGGACCGGCCAGCGTGCTGTGGGTGTAAAACACTTGCCGCGACCCGACGTCGAAGCCTTCGACCTCCCCATTCCCGGTGACCGCGGATGCCAGGCCCGTGGCGGCGTCGATGGCCCATAAGGGGTGCTGTCCCAAATGATCGGCGGTGGCGAACAAGAGCTTGCCGTCGCGGGACCAGGCGAACTCCGAGATCGACCTATCCCACTTCTGCGTGAGTGGCCGCTTGATCCCCGACTTCAAGTCGAGCAGCACCAGATGGAAGCGGTCGGCCTCGAAGCCCGGCCGATCCATGGCCACATAGGCGAGCTGTGATCCGTCGGGGGAGAAGGCAGGCCGACCGTCCCATGCTGCGTTGTCGGCCGTCAAGTTTTGCGGCTTGCCGCCGCCTGCGGCCACTTCATAAATATCGAAATTGGTGGACCAGGGTTCGCCGACCGGTATCGCCCGCACGGCAAATGCGACGCGTTGGCCGTCGGGGCTGAAGGCGTAGTCCTCACGGCCGCCGAAAGGCTTGCCGGGCACATCGCCGTCGATGCCGCTCAAGTTGAGCGGCGTGCCGCTGGCGAGGCCGGACGCGTCCAGCGGGATGGCGAACAGCTGCGACCGGCGTCCATCGCTCCAGCGATCCCAGTGCCGCGCGAACAGCTTGTCGTACAGCATACCGTGCGCGGGCGCGTGGGCGGCGGCATCGAGCCGTCGCTGGGTGCATGAGAGGTCGACGCAGTCGAGAAATACCTCGAGGCTGACGAGTATCCGGTCCGTCTTGGGAGACACGCGAAAGCTGCCGACGTCGAGCGGCAGGGCGGTTATCTGCCGCGCATCGCTATGGGCAGGGTCGCTATGCGCTGCTTCCGTGCGCGGGGCGTCACTGCCCGCAGCGTCCCTGCGCGCGGCTTCATCGTGGCCGCCGCCTTGCGCGGCGTTGCTGCGCCATACTTGGTTCGAGCCGCTGCGGTTCGAGAGGTAATAAAGATAACGGCCGTCGGCACTCCACGCGGCAGAACTCGCGTTGGCGGCCATGTCGGTAAGGCGCACGGCTGTCGGCGCATGTTTGCCCACGTCGAGCACCCATATCGCGGTACGGCCTTTATCCGCATCCAGATCGGTGGTGCGTACGGTATAGGCGACGTGCTTGCCGTCGGGGGACACCGCCACCTCGGAAATACGCTCGAGGCGAACCAAGTCCCGGACGGTGAACGGTTGCGCAGCCGCCGCCACGGGCGCCGCCGGCGCGGCATGCACAACGAAAGCATCGCTCACGCCGGTCGCGGCCGCCAATAGCAAAACCACGGATAAACGATCGACGGTCATTTGATTTCCCTCACGCGCGACCTGCACCGCCCATGCATTTGATTGTGGATACACCGCCAGGATCGCGGGGCAGATCGCACGATCCAATGCAGCCCGGCGGCATCGGCGGGACGTGTCGCGAATCGGATTGGCAGCCTACCGCATCGATTGCTGATTTGCAGGAAGCGTGAATTATGAGTGCTTTTCCTACTTCACTTGACCTGCCAAGTATCGATAGGATGGCACAAGTCTCAGGAGGACGCGAAGCATGCAAGCTATGTCTGCGGGATCCTTGGTAGCCGTGAGTTCGCTGCGCGAATTCTTTCGCGACGCCTTTCACGCCGCGAGCGAGCATCAACGTCTGGACATCGATGAGCAGGCCGAGCAGTACGTGGTCAACCTGCTGACCATGTTCGCGCGCGCGGACGCGCTCTACGAGCGGACCCCCGAAGGACTGCGCATCAAGCCGCTCGCGCACATGCTGGCCGAATCTCTCGAGGCACCGAACGCCGGCGCCCGGCAGCGAAGCCTGCAGCGGCTCGGCGACGTATCGCTGTTCGTGGCGGGATTCTTCGCGCGAAGTTTTGCGCGTAAATTGGTCGACATCGACTATCACATCGCGATGGGCGGAAACGCCTACAGCGCGCTGGCCGATACCCTGCAGCGTTCCCTGTCGGGGCGCTGCGTCGCGGCGGTCTACTACCAGCTGGCGCAAAAGTTTCAACGTCTGGTCGATGCGCTCAACGAGGTGAGCGAGATGTCGTATCAGCACACCGATGCCGATATCCTGCGGCTCTACGAGATATGGATGAAGACGGGAAGTCCCCGCGCACACGGGCTGCTGAACAAGCTCGGCGTGCAGCCGGTGAAACAGGGCGGTTATCGGCACGAGCACTAGGCATTGCTCGCGAGGCGCCGCCATCCCTCCCCGAGCCGCGAGCACCGGACCCCGTGAGCGCCGTGCTACGCGGGATGCAGTCGCTGCTCGGCCGGTTGTACGATGTGGACGTCCGGCACGATGTAGCGGATTTCTTGATCACCGATCGACGCGCGCTGCGCCACATCACGCCTGAAAACGATACGCGCGCTCTGGATGAGGAACTGCTGGTGGCCGAGACCGCGGACGGTGCCGGTGTGGCGCTCTATCTCGACCCGGGCTTGTTGCAACGGCTCGAGAGCGCCGACCCGTTGGGCGCATTGAGCGAAAGCAACATCGCGGACTATTGCACCGCCCTGGAGGGCGTCAGTCATTTCCTCTACACCGCCTGGCGTCTCGATGGCGATGCCTCGGTGTCGTTGCTCGAGCTCGAAACGCAAGCCGAAGTGGACAAATACGCCGCGACGGTGTTTCTCCTCGCCCATCAGCAGGGCGGCGCCTATCCGGTCCAGGTCCATCCCCGCCTGTTCGACCACGTGAGCTTCGATGCGCGCCTCGAGCCTGAACAATACGATCGCTACCGCACCGCGCATCGCTGCGCGGCTCGGTATTGCCGCGGACTGGAGCGGCGCTTCGTGCAGCGCGGAGAAGCGCGCATCGAGGCGCTGCTGCGGGAGCTGCGAAAATTCTACCGCTTGGGCTCGACCGCGAAATTGCGCCACGCGCTGGCATGATTGCGCTGAAGTTTGCGCGCAGCGCCCGGGGCGGGTCGCACGCGGCACACGCCGTCCGAGGTGCGTTACGGCTCGTCTTTGTTGCTGCTCGCTTGTTTGCGCAGCTTGAGCCATTCGCTCAGGCGCCGCAGATCTTTCTTGCGCGACGTTGCGGCCTTGGACTTTGCCAACAGGCCGCTATCGTAGGGGCTGTAGCCTTGGGTGACACCCTTGGGATTTGGCGCGACCCGAGGCGACGCAGGAGGCGCGTCCTCAGCCAGCGACAAGGCCGGATGGTCCAGTTTCATTAGCTGCGAACTCGACACTTCGCGGCCGAAAACGCCGGTTTTCAACGCCCATTCCCAGATCGCATTGCCGCGCTCGTCGAATTTGACGCGACCGGTGGTGTTGCCGCCCACGCGGATCTCCTCGTCCGAGTCGGCATCGCTCTGGGCCGGCGGGACGTCATCGCCGCCGGGGGGGTTGGGAATCTTCTTGCTCACCGTATCGTTTTAGGCCATGACAAGGTTAAGTCAACCCGAATATCGCAAAACCATGTCAGGCATCACAGTTGCAGGTGGTATTGCGCGCGCATGAGGGCCATGGCCGTTTTTCCGTCGTTCCATTCGCCGCGCTGCACCTTGCCGATGGCCTGGGGAAACGGCATCCATTCCAGCTCCAGTTCCTCATCGACGTCGGGGGCGGCGTGCCCGATGTGCAAGTCACGCGCCAGATAGAGGTGGATCACTTCGGTGAAGATTCCTGGGGCCGGAACGTAGATGCCCATGGGTACCCAGCTGCGCGCCGTCACGCCGGTCTCTTCGGCGAGTTCGCGCATCGCGCAGGCCGCTGGCGCTTCGCCTGCGTCGAGTTTGCCGGCGGGGATTTCCCACAGGAAATCCTCGATACCGTGGCGATATTGGCGCACGAAACAGGCCCGAGCAGCGCCGTCCACCGCGACCACGGCAGCGGCGCCGGGGTGGCGCACGAAGTCCAATTCATGCTCGCGGCCGCTCGAGTACCGCAGAACCTCGGTGGAGACTTCGATCACGCGTCCGCGGTGTACGGGGTTGCTTGCGATCGGCGTTGGTTTGAGCATGGGGGGCCTTTGTAGTGAATGACGGGTGCGGTCAACCGACCGACTTCGCCATAATCCTCGGCCGCCCGGCAACCGGCAAGACCCCGCGGGGGCGTCGTTTGGCACGCGAACCAGGGACGCGGGCTCGGGCTGCGCTTCCGATAGCGTTGGCCGCCTCGACGCGGCCCGCACGGGCGGCGGCCTAGCGAACCGTCAAACTGTTGCCCATGTGATGCGCCTCCTCGCGCGCGGACTGTGCAATGCGCGACTCTGAGGGCGTGGCGGTGTACGATCTGGATATACGTACAGCCACGGATTCTGATGATCAAGGCCAAGACAACCAGCGCGTTCGACGCATTGAATCCCAGCCAGCGGCGGGCGGCAACCTTTGGCACGCCGGCGGGCGGCAAGGGTATCGAGGCGGGTCCGTTGCTGATCCTCGCCGGAGCCGGCACGGGCAAGACGGATACGCTGGCGCATCGGGCCGCCCATCTGGTTTTGAATGGCGTCGATCCGGCGCGCATCCTCATGCTCACCTTCACGCGCCGTGCTGCGCAGGAAATGATTCGGCGCACGCAAAAAATCGTGGCGGACATACTCGCCGACGCCGGCAAGATCGGCGACCGCAGCGTGGTATCGCGGCTCCTCTGGTCCGGGACTTTTCATTCCGTCGGGAATCGTATCTTGCGGCTGTACGCCAAGCATCTCGGCTTGAATTCCAACTTCACGGTGCTGGATCGCGGCGATGCGGCCGACCTCATGGATGTCATCCGCCATGAATTGGGTTTCTCGGCCAAGGAAAAGCGCTTTCCACGCAAGGATGCCTGTCTTGCGATCTATACCTACCGGGTGAACACGCGGTTGTCCCTGAAGCAAACCATCGACGAGCAATACCCCTGGTGCCGCGAATGGGAACAGGATCTGACGCGGATCTTTCGCGAGTACGTGGGCCGGAAGCAAAAATACAACGTCCTGGATTTCGATGATTTGCTGTTGTACTGGCATGCCATGATGCAAAACCCGGCACTCGCGCAGAGTTTGTCGAAGAACTTCGATCATGTGCTGGTCGATGAGTACCAAGACACCAGCACCTTGCAGGGCGAGATCGTTCAGGCACTGAAACCGGACGGCAAAGGCGTGACGGTGGTGGGCGACGATGCGCAGGCCATCTATTCGTTTCGCGCCGCGGCGGTGGAGAATATCCTGGGATTCGCGGGCCGCTATACCCCCAAGGCGGAAATGGTGGTGCTCGCTCAGAACTACCGATCGACCCAGTCGATACTCGATGGCGCCAATGCACTCATGTCGGAGGGCACGCGCCAGCATCGCAAGACGCTGATAGGGACGCGGCAATCCACGCATAAGCCGCTCTATGTCGCGCTCGACGATGCCGCCGGCCAAGCCGAATACATCGCCGGCAAGATCCTCGCGACGCGCGAAATCGGCGGTACCTTGAAGCGGCATGCGGTCCTGTTCCGCAGCTCGCACCACAGCGACGTACTCGAGGTGGAGCTGACGAGGCGCAATATCCCGTTCGTCAAATACGGCGGGCTCAAGTTCCTCGAGGCCTCGCACGTCAAGGATATGCTGTCGATTCTGCGTTGGGCCGACAATCCGCGAAATTCCACGGCCGGATTCCGCGTCTTGAAGCTCATCGCCGGTATCGGCCCCGCGCACGCAAAGCAAGCTCTGGATATTTTTACGGCCGAAGGCTCCCGCTTCAAGAGCTTGGCGTCGTACGATGCGCCGCAGGCCGCGAAAATGGACTGGAAGCGGTTCTGTGTGTTTTTCGAACGGTTGGCGGATCCCGCCACGCCGTGGCCCGGCCAGGTTGGAATCGTGCGTGAGTGGTACCAGCCGCAGCTCGAGCGCATCTACGAGGCCGCATTCAGCCGGAAGGGCGATCTCGAACAGCTCGAGCACTTGTCGGTTCAATACCCCAGCCGCGAGCGCTTCCTCACCGAGCTGACCCTGGATCCGCCCTCCCTCACGAGCGACCAATCGGGAATGGCCTCGAAGGACGAGGACTACGTGGTCCTCTCGACCATACATTCGGCCAAGGGGCAGGAATGGGACATCGTGTACGTCCTCAATGTGGCGGACGGCAACTTCCCGTCGGAGTTTTCCACCGGTAAGCCGGAAATGGTCGAGGAAGAGCGGCGGCTGCTCTACGTCGCGATGACGCGGGCGCGCAACGAACTGCATCTGTGCGCGCCGCTCAGGTACTCGGTCACGCACCAGCCGAGGAGCGGCGATGGCCACGTGTACGGCGCGAAAAGCCGGTTCATGACCGACAAGGTATTGGCCACGTTCGAACAGATCGCGTTTCGCAGTCAGCGCGGCGTCGATAGTCTGAGGGCCGACGAGGCGGGCGCGGAGAATGGCGCCGCGGTGGACGTGGCGGGTCAATTGAAGGAGATGTGGTAGCGACGGTCCGGTAACGCCCTGAGCCTCGGGTCGGGTCCCGCGAACTGCGGATCCGCCGATTCCCGGAGCCGCCGCGCCCCGGAGCCGCCCGCACGGCCTCACGGTGCGACGCGCCTTGAACGCAGCAACCCGGGCGCTCCCGGTGCCGCGTTTTCATGCGGGGCGGAACGCGGACTACGGCATCCGCGATGCGCACCGCCGCGGATGGATTCGCTCGTGGCGCGGCGTTCGAAAACGCGTCATCGCCGGGGTGGGCGAGGCCTACCGCCGCCGGTTTGACCGGAGCGCGCGCTCTCCCGCTGGTAACGCGTGCGCGCGATGTTGGAGCGGCGCGGACCGCCGCCACCGCCGCCCGATGGCTTCGGCTTCAACCGCGGCGCTCGCTCTCCAGCGGGTGAACGCGTGGATCGCGGGCTGTTACCAGCGGCGCGGACCGCCGCCACCGCCCGAGGGCTTCGACCGCGGCGCTCGTTCCTGGGCTTCATTCACGCGCAGCGGCCTGCCGCCCATTTGAAAGCCGTTGGTTTGCTGAATTGCGTTTTGGGCTTCGCCGGCAGCCATGTCGACGAAAGCAAAACCGCGTGGGCGACCGGTTTCCCGATCGTTGATGAGCTTGACCGAATCGACTTTGCCGTAGCGCTCGAACAGGCTACGCACTTCGTCTTCTGTAGCAGTGAATGGCAGGTTGCCAACGTAGATCGTCGTCATTCAACTAGTCTCTCTTACGGTGCGCGTCGAAGTGCCAGTAGCCGCTCGCGCGCGATTTCAACACGCAGACCGACCCGCAACGGATTCGCATCGCGGCCTGTACCTTAAGGTCGTTCGCTCAAATCAATGGGGGAACGAGCCTGAGGTCGATGCTACGCCAGGGGTTAATTGTTGGCAAACGCCGGCGGCAACGGCATCGTCTGAAGCCAACATACGGTTGCTGCGCACGGCGCGGCCGGCGTTATTCGCCTTCGAGGTAGGCGTAGCCGTTCAATTCGTTCTCGTAGAATCGCTTCACCGCCTGAGCCTCGGTGAGCGTCATGCGCCCTTCTTGAACGGCGCGCTCGCAGTCCCGAGCGATGCCCGGATACAGTTCGTCGGTGTCGTACTCCATGTACTCGAGAACCTTGTTGGCGGTGTCGCCCTTGACGATTTCTTCGATCCACCAGCCGCCGCCCTCCTGCAGCCGGATGTGCACCACGTGGGTGTCGCCGAATAAGTTATGTAGATCTCCCAGGGTCTCCTGGTAGGCACCCACCAAGAACGCGGCCAGATAATACGCCTCGTCCGGAATCAGTTCGTGCACCTCGAGAGTGCGTTTGGTGATACGCGGGTGCACGAACCGGTCGATCTTGCCGTCCGAATCGCAGGTGATGTCGGCGAGGACCGCGTTGCGGGTGGGCTTCTCCGCCAAGCGTTGGATGGGCATGATGGGGAACAGTTGCCCGATGGCCCAGCTGTCGGGCAGCGATTGGAACACCGAGAAGTTGCAGAAATAAATGTCGCTGAGCATCTCCTCGAGGTTTTCCAGTTCCTCGGGCACCCGATCGAGTCGGCGGCAGTAGTCGCGAATCTTGGTGCAGGTGGCCCAGTAGAGCTTTTCCGCCAAGCCCCGAAATTCGAGGCTCAGGTAGCCTAGATTGAACATCTGCAGCGCCTGTTCGCGGGCTTGCAGTGCATCGTGGTAGCACTCGACTAGGCGGCGTTCGTTGACCGACCGGTAGCTGTCGAACAAATCCCGCACCGGCGCCGGCAATTCCTCGGCGCCGTGGTAGTCCTCCTCGGGCCGCCCCGATACCTGAAACTGGTCCAGCTTGGAGGATCCCAACGTATCGAACACGAGCACGCTGTGATGGGCGGCGATGGCCCGTCCCGACTCGCTGACGATCATGGGATGCGGCACGTCGCGCGCATCGCAGACGCTCTTGATGCGATACACGACGTCGCTCGCATACTCGTTCAACGTGTAGTTCATCGATGATTCGTAGTTGGTGCCGCTGCCGTCATAGTCGACGCCGAGTCCGCCCCCGATGTCGATGTACTCGAGCCCCGCGCCCATGATCTTGAGCTCGGCATAGACGTGGGCGAGCTCGTTGATGGCGTCTTTGACGCGGCGAATGTCCTGCAGCTGGCTGCCGGGATGGCAGTGCACGAGCTGCAGGCAATCCAGCATGTTGCGTTCCTTCAACAGAGCGCATAAATCCAGTATTTCGCTGATGAACAGGCCGAATTTCGATTTCTCGCCGGCGGATTCCCGCCAGCGGCCCGCACCCTCGCTGGCGAGCTTCACGCGCACGCCGATTTTCGGCCGAACACCGTAGCGCTCCGCGTGCTTCAAGATCAAATGAATCTCTACGTAGTTCTCCACCACCGGAATGATGGTGCGGCCCAGCTTGGTGGCCATGATCACCGCTTCTATATAGCTATCGTCCTTGAAGCCGTTGCACACCACGATGCGGTCCGGTGCGTTCTCCGTGATCGACATGACGGCCAGCAGCTCAGGCTTCGAGCCGACCTCGAGTCCGAATCCGAATTCCTTTCCATAGCGGTAGACTTCTTCCACGACCAAGCGCTGCTGGTTGACCTTGATCGGGAATACCGCCGCATAGCGGTTCTTGTAGGCGTTCTCGGCAATGGCCGTGCCGAAC
This sequence comes from Pseudomonadota bacterium, assembly GCA_030799355.1. Taxonomy (GTDB): domain Bacteria; phylum Pseudomonadota; class Gammaproteobacteria; order Steroidobacterales; family Steroidobacteraceae; genus Bog-1198. The sequence continues at coordinate 4,059 of JALYHP010000066.1, read as the reverse complement.
GCGTCCGCGATATGGCGCAGACGGTGCGCCAGGATATCGGAAAAACGGATGACCACCGGCGTGTGGAGGTCACGCGCCTTGAGTCCCTGGACCACGTCGTACAGGTCGATTTCGCGGCCCGCATCCATGCTGGGTCGGACGACCACGTGGCCTTCGGCATTGATCGAAAAATAACCTTTGCCCCATGCCTCTACCTGGTAGAGGTCCAGCGACTCGTTGACCTTCCATGCAAGATTCGCGGGCAGCACTTTTGCGGGTGTATTCATGAGCCGCGCACCATAACAAATTGGGGCTGCATGTAAATGACGGAAATGCAATAACTGCGCGAATGTCGCCCTGCGAGGGTGCGAGGGTGCGAGGGTGCGAGGGCGCGAGGCGCGAGGGGCGGGAGGGTGCGAGGGTATGAGGGCGAGGGGCCTAGTCGTTGCCGCGCGCCACCGGACGCTGCGGATCGCGGATCCACTCGCTCCAGGAGCCTGCGTACAGGGCAGCTCCGGGGAGCCCGGCGATTTCCATCGCGAGCAGGTTGTGGCAAGCGGTTACGCCCGACCCGCACATCATGATCACGTCGGCCGGTGCCGTGCCGGCCAGCCGTTCCAGCCATCGGCGCCGCAGTTCGGTGGCGGACAAGAAGTATCCGTCGGATCTGAGATTGCTGCCGAAGGGGTGGTTGATCGCACCCGGCACATGCCCCGCGACCGGGTCCATCGGCTCGACGCTCCCCGCAAAGCGCTCGGCCGCTCGCGCATCCACCAGCAACCGGTTCGGATCTTGCAGCGCCCGCAATACGGCGACGGTACTCGCGGTGGCCGGCCGCAGCGCAGTGGTGAAACCGGCCGCGTCGCCCGGCGCGGACGCGGCCGGTACGCTCTGTTGAGTTCTTGCATGACGGCAATGTGAGGCCTCAAAGCCCGCGCGCGGCCGGTTGACGTTAACGGTATTATCGAGCGCTGCGCGCGGCGGCTCGCCGTGTTCCACCGCACCGCCGCTCGCCAGCCATCCCTTGAAGCCGCCGTCGAGCACGGCAACTTGGGAATGCCCGAGCCAGCGCAGCAGCCACCATGCGCGCGCGGCGAGGGAGCCATTCGCCTCGTCGTACGCCACCGCCTGCGTGTCCTCGCCGATGCCGAGCGAGCAGAACAAGTCGCGCAAATCCGCGGCCGAGGGAAGGGGATGACGGCCGCTGTCCGCCGTGACCGGCGCTGACAGGTGGCGATTCAAGTCGACATAGCGAGCTCCGGGAATGTGTCCCGTCAGATAGGCGCGATGACCGGCGCCGGGATCGCTCAAATCGAAACGACAGTCGAGGAGCACCGGGGCACCTGTGACCTGCCCGCCTGCGGCCGGCTGATTCGCTGCGACCGGCGTGCTTACCGCGGGCTGATTCGCTGCGGCCTGCCTGCCTGCCGTGGCCTGATCCGCCGACGGCGGCACCGCGTCACGCCGCGCTTGCACGGCCGGGAGGCGCTGAGTCGGGTAGGGGCTTTGCCCGGCGGGGGTGCGACCGGTGGCGCCGGCAGCAGCCGATCCCACCAGTTCGCGCAGCGACTCGGCATCGATGAGGGTGGTGAACGTCATGAACGGAGCTTATCGCGATGCCGGTCGGACTTACCGTTACAATTGCGCATGGCACTTACTCTTTACTGGGGCAGCGGCAGCCCGTTTTCTTGGCGCGTCCTGCTCGCGCTGGAACACAAACAGCTGTCTTACGAGTCGCAGTTGCTGCATTTCGATAAGCAAGAGCATCAGTCACCGCACATGTTGAAGCTCAACCCGCGCGGCCGGGTGCCGGTACTGAAGGATGACGACTACGTGGTCTTCGAATCGATCGCCATTCTCTATTATCTGGACCGCAAGTACCCGCAGCGGCCGATATTCGGGTCGACTCCCGAGGAGTCAGGCGTCATCATGCGGGTGATCTGCGAATTTCAAGCCTATGCGGAGCCGGCGGTGGCGAAAATCGTTTCCGCGATCTTCGCCGATCAGATCGCCGCAAATCTCGATGCGCTCACCGATGCCATGCACGTCGTCGGCCGCGAAGCGCGCACCATCGAGGGACGGCTGAGCAAGGAGCAGTGGATCGTCGGCGCGAGCTACTCGGCCATCGACATGGTCATCTTCCCCTGGCTGCAATTATTGCGGCGCGCCTTGGACCGCCGCGCTGCCGCCGAGTTAGGGGCGCGTTTTTTGCCCATGGAGCAGAACTATCCGGCGCTCGCCCGCTGGATCGATCGAATCGAGTCGCTTCCCGGATACGACCGAACCTACCCTCCGCATTGGAGAGCTTAGCCGGCGGCCCGGCTCAGCAGACGGTCCGCCTCCACCAGGCGTGCGTGCACCCGCACGAACAGTCCGCGCGAACCGGCGGGCGCCCCCCAGCGGGGGTCACGCGTTGAAAGTCGCGCGAAGCACTGCGAGTCAGGTAGGCTGGCGCCGCGATCCGCGGGATTCGTTCCGCGGACGTCATCAAACGAACACACGGGCCATTCAAATTAAGGAAGCTAATTGGGAAAAAAATCATGACCAAAAACGAAGTGCATGTGAATTTCAAGGGCAGGATCGTATTCGTGGGTTTCGGCAGCATTGGACAGGGGATCTTGCCACTGATCTTGCGTCACATCGGCACTTCGGCGGAGCGCATCACGATCGTGAGCGCCGACGACGCGGGTCATGAGGAAGCGGAGCACTACGGCGTCGCGTTCGTCAAAACCGCGCTGACCCGGGACAATTACCGTCGTACCCTCGCGCCGCTATTGTCGGCCGGCGATTTCCTTCTCAACCTGTCGGTGGACGTGTCGAGCGTCGCGCTCATCGAGCTGGCGCGCGAACGCGGCGCCTTGTACTTGGATACCTGCATCGAGCCTTGGGCCGGTGGCTATGTGGATCCGAACGCCACGGTCGAGTCGCGCAGCAACTACGCCATGCGCTTGGATGCCTTGAAGCTGCGCGATCGAGCCAAGGACGCACCCACCGCCGTGCTGACCCATGGTGCGAACCCGGGGTTGGTTTCGCACTTGGTGAAACAGGCTTTGATGAACATCGCCAAGGACACCCACGTCGATCCCGGCGCGCCCACCTCGCGGGCGGACTGGGCGAAACTGGCACGCACCCTCGGCATCAAGGTCATTCATATCGCCGAGCGCGACACGCAGGTGGCCAACATCCCCAAGGAGCCCAACGAATTCGTCAATACCTGGTCGGTGGACGGCTTCGTCAGCGAAGGCGCGCAGCCGGCCGAACTCGGCTGGGGCACACACGAGAAGCATTTCCCCGCGGACGGTGGGCGCCATGAGGCCGGATCCGGCTGCGCCATCTACTTGAATCGCCCGGGCGCGAGCACGCGGGTGCGCACCTGGGCGCCCGAGGCCGGGCACTTTCACGGCTTCCTCATCACGCATTCCGAAGCCATCTCGCTGGCCGACTACTACACGGTCAAGGAAGGCGATCGCGTCGTGTACCGGCCCACCACTCATTATGCCTATCACCCCTGCGATGGCGCGGTGCTGTCGGTGCACGAGTTCGCAGGCAGAAATTGGCACCTGCAGGATCGCAAACGCATCATGTTGAACGAAATCACCCATGGGATCGATGAGCTTGGGGTGCTGCTGGCCGGGCACGAGAAGAATGCCTACTGGTATGGGTCACAGCTGTCCATCGAGGAGGCGCGGCTGCTCGCGCCCTTCAACAGCGCCACCAGTCTGCAAGTCACTTCCGCGGCGTTGTCCGGCGTCATCTGGGCCATGGAGAATCCCGCCCGCGGCGTCGTCGAGCCGGACGAGATGGACTACGAGCGTCCGCTCGAGATCTGCAAGCCGTATCTCGGCACCATGGTGGGTGAGTACACGGATTGGACGCCGCTCTATCAGCGCGGCGAGTTGTTCGCCGAGGACTTGGACCGCTCGGATCCCTGGCAATTCAAGAACGTTCGGGTGGTCTAGAACCGCCGCGCAGGCCAGGAGCGCGCTGCAACGGGATGGGCATGCGGCCGGGGCGGTTGCGCCGGGGCAGGGTGGGCGCGAGGCAGGGGCGGTTGGGCTGGGGGCAAGGTAGGCGCACGGC
>JALYHP010000130.1 GCA_030799355.1 Pseudomonadota bacterium | reverse complement strand
GGCTCGGCGGGCGGCGGCGCGGCGGGCGGAGCCGGCTTGGCGGCGGTCTTGGCAGCGGCTTTCGCCGCCTTCTTGGCTTCCTTGGCAGCGGCCTTTGCGGCTTTCTTGTCGGCCGCGGCAGCGGCTTTCGCGGCCTTCTTGTCCGCTTTGGAGGCAGCTTTCCCGGCTTTCTTGTCCGCCTTGGTCGGCCGCGGCGGCGGCGCGCGAACCGCTGCTTTGGCAGCCGCGGGATTGGCGCGGAACGCCGCCAGTCTGCCATCATCGTCCAGGACCACCACGGTGTCATCCACAGCCACCGGCGGATTGCTGACGCGCCCCTTGGAGACGCGTTCCCGGGCGACGAGGTAGCCGGTCTCCTTGTCCAACCAATGCAGGTAGCCTTGATAATCCGCGACCGCCACCGCCGTCGTGGTCTCCACCGGCGCGCTCAAGCCGCGGCGCTTGATATCTTCGTTGCGCCAGATTTCGGAGCCGTCGCGCGCACGCAGGGCAACCACCACGCCGTCCGACTGGCTGACGAACAAAGTTTCGGCATTGACCGCGAGGCCGCGGTAGCTCGACATGTCGTGCGCCCACCAGATCTGGCCGGAATCGAGCGCCAACATGGCCGTGCGGCCCTGGAATCCCGCCGCGAAGACGTTATCGCCCACGACGCGTACGGCCGAATCGACATCGACCAAGCGGTCCAATTCCGTACGGCCATGCGGCGAAGCGAGCGCCGTATCCCACACGGTATCGCCGGTGCTCAGCGACACCGCCATCACCTTGCCGTTGTCGAAGCCGCTGATGGCGAGTTCCTTGGCGATGACGGGTATCGCCGTACCGCGCAAACTCAAACGCGGCACTTGCTGCTCGACCTGCCACAGTTCCTTGCCGGTGCCCGAATTGAAGCCATGCAGCCGACCGTCGACCGATCGCATCACCACCACGTTCTCGCCGATGGCCGGCATCGACAGCAACTCCGAATTCACATGCGTGCGCCATCGCTCCGCGCCGGTCGCGGCGTCGAGGGCGATGATCAGCCCCTTGCTGGAACCCACCACCACCATCCCGAAGCCCGCCGCCGGCCCCGCCGACAACGGCAATTTCAGCTTTTTGACCCAGAGCTGCTTACCGGTAGCCAAGGTCACCGCCAACACCTCGCCTTTGTGCGAGGAGGCGGCGAACACGACGCCGTTGTCGAGGGCCGGTCCCAAGCCCAAGCGCAGCTTGACCTGTTTCTTGCCTCCGCCCAGATTGTCGCGCCACAACCGTTTGACCGGCAGCGTGTTGGGAAACTTAACCAGAGCCGCCGGCGGCTCCACATCCTTGTCCTTGGAGCAACCGCCAACGATCAACAGTGCCGCAAGGCCCAACGGAAGCAATAAGCGCATCAGGGTTTAACCTTATTCGATGAATCGGCTGGGGAGGATGTCGGAGCCGCGGTGCCGGATGTGCCCGTACCGCCGAGCACCATGGCCGACGCGGGTGCGGCCGCCACTCCCAGGTCCGCTATTTTCAATTGCACCACTGCCGCCGAGTCCGTGCCGTCCGCATCGCCGGCGAGCGCGGCCTGATATTCGGTCGCCGCGCTCTTCAGGTCATTTTTCGCGTAGAACGCATCGCCGCGCACTTCGTGGTAGCGCGCCGCGAACGCGCCTGGAGCATCTTCGGCCAGCGTCTTGATCGCCTCGTCCGGTTTGTGTTGATCGATCAACAGCCGCGCCAGGCGCAGCCGCGCGATGTGCCGCAATTCCGTATCCTTCGAATCGCTCATGACCCGAGTCAGCGGTGCAATGGCGCTCTCCGCTTGACCCTCCTCGACCGCCAGGCGCGCCATCACCATTTGCGACTGGTCCGCATAAGGTGAACGCGGATGGTCCTTGACGATCTGAGCGGCGATCTGACGCGCCTTGTTGCGGTCGTCGTGCTCGAGGGCCGCGGTCATGTCGCCGAACTGAGCGGCCGCGCGCAACGCCTCTGCGTTGCGGTAACCGTCGTAATAGCGATAGCCGAAAATGACCGCCGCCCCCAGGATGACGCCGCCGAGCGCCCACACCCAGTTCTCCGCGACGACCCGCTTCACGTGTTCCACTTGTTCGTCGTCGGTCAGATACTCTTCAACCATGATTGCTCCGCTACTCAGCCTTGAGACCCAACAAGGCCCCTAACCGTTCATTGATTCGCTCGATCGCGCATTCCTCTTGCGCCGCGTCCCGGCGCAAGTCCTTCAGGGCTACGACCCCGCGCGCAACCTCATCATCCCCCAAAACGAGCGCAAGCTGCGCGCCGCTCTTGTCCGCGCGCTTGAATTGGGTCTTGAAATTGCCGCCGCCGAGATTGATCTGCAATTTCAAAGCAGGCCAGGCATCGCGCAGCCGTTCCGCCAGTTTGAGCCCCGCATACTCGGTCTGTTCCCCGACCAATACCAGATACACCTGCGGTCGATCGCGCGCCACGCCCAAGCCCTGCTTCTCGAGGAGCATGACGATCCTTTCCTGCCCCATTGCCCAGCCGATGCCGGGCGTGCCGGCGCCCCCCAGCTGCTCCACCAGCCCATCGTAACGACCGCCCGCGCATACCGTACTTTGCGAGCCCAGCGCCTCCGTGGTCCACTCGAATACCGTGCGCGTGTAGTAGTCGAGGCCGCGCACCAGATGCGGTTCGACATGATAATCGATGCCCGCCCCCTTGAGGTGCGCGCACAAGGTATCGAAGTGATCCTTCGATTCGGCATCCAGTGACTCGAGCAACTGCGGCGCGCCTGCCACCAGGCGCTGCATGTCCGGGTTCTTGCTGTCGAGAATGCGCAGCGGGTTGCCGCGCAGGCGCCGCTTGCTGTCCTCATCGAGTAGCGCTTCATGAGCGCCAAAATAGGCCGTGAGCCGGTCGCGATAGGCGGCGCGCGATGCCGGCGTGCCGAGTGAATTCACCAGCAGCGTGAGGTCGGACAGCCCCAACCGCCGCAGCAGTCGCGCCGACAGCAGAATCATCTCCGCATCGATGTCCGGACCGGCAAAGCCGAACGCCTCCGCATCGATCTGGTGGAACTGGCGATAGCGGCCGGCCTGCGGCCGCTCGCGCCGGAACATCGGGCCCATGCACCACACCCGCAGGCGGTTTTCCCGCAGCAGCCCATTCGATATCACGGCACGCACCATGCCCGCGGTCGCCTCGGGGCGCAGCGTGATGTGATCTTCGCCCTGATCGATGAAGCTGAACATTTCCTTTTCGACGATGTCGGTGAAATCGCCGATGGAACGCTTGAACAGCTGCGTCTGCTCGATGATGGGCACGCGGAATTCTTCGTACCCATAGGCCGCGAATACCTCGCGCGTGATACGTTCCAAGTATTGCCAGACCGCCGCTTGTGCCGGCAGCACATCGTGGACGCCGCGCAGCGGCTCGATGATCTTAGCCAAACGATTTCTCCCGTCAGCCGCGAGGATGCGGATTGCCCGCACTATCACGCGCGGCGACCCGCAGCACACCGTCGGCTCCCGCCGCGAAGCGGGCGCCGTCGCCGGCGACGAATTGCGGCCCGATCGCGACCGCGCGGTTGTTGACCTCGAGCTGCACGCCGCGCGCGAACCCGAGGTATATCTGCAGCGGCGCCGCGCCGGTGAGGCTCTTGACGGTGTTGGCGCGGCCATAGCCCGTGTACAGCCGGCGGCCCGACGCATCGTGTACGTCGACCCAAGAGTCCGCGGAAAATCTCAAGCGCAGCCGTGCGCGGCCGACGCCCACGGTCGACTCGGACTCCCCGGCGGCCATCGCGCCGCGAGCCGCCATGCCGCCCGGGCTGGCCGCGCCGCTGCCGGAAACGGCCGTGCCGAGGGCAACCACGGCGCCGGGCGCCGCGGACGACGAGACCACCGGCACCATGCCGTGAGCGCTCTCGGCTGCGGCCGCTCCGCTCGGCGCACCGTGAGCGATACCCGGATCCGCTTCCGGCTCGCGGTTGATCCCATTGGACTTGGACTGCGCCGCCGGTACGGCAGCGACAGCGTTGGTCCGCGCCGCCGGCTGCCACGGTCTTCGCCAGGCGACCGCGGCGGCAACGATCGCGATCAGTGCGATGCCGGCGGCCATGAACCCCCACGGCATGAGGCGGCCCTCGGTCGCTGCCGTACGCATTCGCAATGTCGATGACGGCGCCGCCACCACGGGCACCGCCGATCGCGTGTCGTACGCCGCCAGTATCTCGGCAGCGGGCAGCCCGAGAAGCCCCGCGTAACGCTTCAGATGACCCTTGCCGTATACCGCCGGTCCGATCCGCGCATAATCGCCGTTTTCGAGCGCTTCGATCACCCAGCCGTCCAGATGCAGCTGGTCCGCCGCCTTTTGCGCGCTGAACCCTTTGCGCTCCCGTTCAGCCCTCAGGCGCTGCCCCAGAGTGTCGGCCGTCTCGCTCATCGATCGACACCGGCGCGCAGCATCCGCGCTTGCTCGGAGTTGGGGAACTCGGCCTGCACGCGGCGTGCGAACCCCGCCGCCGCCGTGGCGTCGCCCAGTTTCCGTTGCGCACGCACCCCCAGCCATAATATTTCGGGAGTGGGCGGATTCACCGCCAGATACCGCTGCACGAATTCGAGCGCCGCGGCACCTTCACCGCGATCGATCGCCAGGTTTCCCAGCTGCAGCAAGGCCTCCGCCATATTCGGTTTGAATGCCAGCGCTTGCTTGAAGGAGCGTTCCGCATCGAGCAGATTGCCGGTGCCGCGCATGCACACGCCGGCGTTGACGAGCGCCACCTCCGGCGTCTGATAGACCGGATTGCGGGCGACCTCGAGGAATAGCTTCTGCCCCGCGGCCGCTTTGCCGGTTCGGCAGAGAAATCCGGCATAGTTGTTCTGGATGTCCGGGTCGCGCGCGCCGAGACGCGCCGCGCTCGCATACGCTTTTTCCGCCCTCGACATGTCCTCGAGACGCTCGTACACGAGACCGGCCGTCAATTGCACGTTCGCGTTGCCGGGATCCTGAGCAAGCGCGCGCTCGATGACCTCGCGTGACGCGGCCAGCTTGTCGAGCTTCATGTACTCGATCGCGAGCTGTACATTGGTCTCCGCTCTCTGCGCCGGCGTGGCTTTATGCCCGAACGCCTCCTTGTGGGAACAGCCGCCGAGAACCGGGCCGAGCATCGCGGCCAGCACCGCAAGCGAGGTAGTGATCCTCATCAGACCTCCGCAGAAGAGCGCGCACCCGCGGTGAGCCGCGATCCCAGGCGCACCCGGGTACGATCGGTCACTTGCCCCGCGAGCTGGCCGCACGCGGCATCGATGTCATCGCCGCGCGTCCGCCTGATCGTCGCAATCACGCCATGGTCGTTCAGGATGTCGCGGAAACGCAAGATCGCCGCGGCCGGCGAGCGCCGATAACCGGTGCCGGGAAACACGTTGAACGGTATGAGATTCAGTTTCGCGGGCCGCCCGCGCAGCAATCCCGCGAGCTGGCGGGCATGCTCCGGCTTATCGTTGACTCCATCGAGCATCACGTACTCGAACGTCACGCTGCGCCCATTCTGCTTGTCGATGTAGTGCCAGCACGCCGCGAGCAATTCCGCGATGGGGTGCTTGCGATTGATGGGCACCAGTTCGTTACGCAGTGCATCGTTGGGAGCATGCAGAGATACGGCGAGCGCGACGTTGCATTCCTCGGCCAGCTTGTACATTTGCGGCACCAATCCGGAGGTACTCAACGTCACCCGCCGGCGCGACAAGTCGTATCCCAGATCGTCCGTGAAAACCCGCAGCGCCGGCACGACGTTGCGGTAATTGGCGAGCGGCTCGCCCATGCCCATGAGAACGATATTGGTGATGGCTCTGCCGGCGAGACTTCCATCGGCGCGCCGCTCGGCACCGCCGCCGATGCAGGCATCGAGTTCACGGTGCGCCAGCCATACCTGGCCGACGATCTCCGCCACGCTCAGGTTGCGATTGAAACCCTGCTGCGCAGTCGCGCAGAACGAGCAGTCCATCGCGCATCCCACTTGGCTGGAAATGCACAAGGTGCCCCGGTCGGGCTCCGGAATGTATACCGTCTCGATGCCCTGCACCGCGTCCATGCGCAGCATCCACTTGCGTGTGCCATCCGCCGACTTCTGTTCCGTGACGATCTGCGGCACCGAAATCATCGCCACGCCCGCCAGCTGCCCACGAAAATCCTGGGCAAGATCGCTCATCGCCGCGAAATCGCAGGCACCGCGTCGATAGATCCACTTCATCAGCTGCCGCGCGCGAAACGGCTTCGCGCCCAAGCGCTCGGCCACGAAGGCCTCCAGTTCGGCGCGCGGCAAACCAAGGAGATTTACGCGATCGTCTGCCACGGTTGCGTCGCTCCTGATCGATGCCGCGCATACGCTAGCGCGTACGCGGGCACACCTCGATGTCACGGAAAAAATACGCGATCTCCCGAGCGGCGGTGTCGGGCGCATCCGAACCATGAACGATGTTCTCATCGATGCTGGTGGCCAGGTCGGCGCGGATCGTGCCCTTGTCGGCTTTCTTCGGATCGGTGGCACCCATGACCTCGCGGTTCTTGGCGATGGCGTTCTCGCCTTCCAGTACCTGCACCATCACCGGCCCCGATGTCATGAACCTCACCAGATCCTTGAAGAAGGGCCGCTCGCGGTGTACGGCGTAGAATCCCTCGGCTTCCGCCTGGGACAATCGCATCATGCGCGCCGCGATCACCCGCAAGCCCACCTGCTCGAACCGGCGATAGACTTCGCCGATCAGATTACGGCCGACGCCGTCCGGCTTGACGATGGAAAGAGTGCGCTCGATTGGCATGATGACCTCGGGTGGCTTGCAAGGGGAAGGCCCGTGAAAGGGCCCGACAAAGACTGCCAAGTGTACTGGAGCGCGCTCGCTCAAGCAATGTCGGAGTAACCGAAGTCCCTGTATTGCTTGGGAAAACCTAAAGATCGCCGAGCCGCGGCGGCGCTTGGCTCAAGCGCCGAAACCCTCACCAGCATCGAAACTGTCGGCTGGACGCCAACCCCGCCCCAGTCGAACCGTCGCCTGACGCCGACTGCTCACGCGAAGGCGAAGGCGAAGGCGAACCAGGGCTGGATTTTAAACTCTCGCCAACCTCTCGCAACCTCTCGCCAAGGATCCAAGCTCGTGCCCTAAACGTTGAAACTCTCGCCGCAGCCGCATTCGCCCTTGGCCTTGGGGTTGCGGAACTTGAATGCCTCGTTCAAGCCCTGCTTGACGAAGTCCACCATGGTTCCATCGATCAGCGGTAGGCTGGCCGGATCGACCACGACTTTGACGCCGCGCGCCTCGAAGACCGCATCGCCAGGCTGAATTTCGTCAGCGTAATTCACCACATACGCGAATCCGGAACAGCCGGTCTGCTTGATGCCGAGACGCAAGCCGACGCCGGCACCGCGCTTTTCCAAATGCGTGCGGACCCGATCCGCCGCAGACTCCGTCAACAATATCGCCATTTGCGCTGCCTCCACGCTACTCGACTACCCGCTACTGGACCCGGTGCCTAAACCGCACATTCGCGACCCTCGCTGGACCACATGTTGCCTCGACCGCACGTCCACGAGACCCTCGCGCGACCACATGTTGCCTCGACCACGTCCCAAGACCCTCGCTCGACCACGCGCCGCCTCGACCGCACGTCCCAAACTCTCGCTGGACCACATGTTGCCTCGACCGCACGTCCACGAGACCCTCGCTCGACCACAGGTCAGCGGACCCTCGACTCCACGGCTATACATAACACGCGCCCGGCGTCAGCGCACGGGAGCGGTGTGCACTTTTTTATTTCTTTTTGACTTCGGCGCCCGCCGGGGGAGTGGGGGGAGTACGCCCCCCAGTATGCATCGCCTGGTCACCCTGTACCTGGCGAACCTGTATTCCTGAGTCAACCCGTAGTCCTGGGTCAACCCGTGTTCCTGAGTCAACCCCGTGTTCCTCGGTCAGCGGGCATGCCTGGGTCGCCCCTACTCCTGGACAGCCTGTGCTCCTTGTCAACCGGTATTCCTGGACAGCCTGTGCTCCTGGCTCCTTTCCTGATTTGTGCCTGGGTCAGCCCATATCTGGGGACGATACCGCCGCTCTCCAAGCATCTTCGATGATCAACAGCCGACCCAGTTTCTCGACCGGTACGTCGAATCGTTCCCGCAACGATTGCACGCTTTCCGGCAGCTCCGTCCCGCTCTGTCGGCTGGTGGCCTGCCCCGCGATCCAGTCCGCCACGGCGATCACGTGCGGGCACCCGTAGGCCAGAAATCGCACCGCCTGCACGGTTTGCTCGGCGGCCCGCACCGCCTCCTCGACCGGCGCACCCTGTAAACTTTGCGCTCGGCCGGCGCCGAATTGCACATCGAACTGAACCCACGTGCCTAGCGCCCGGTTGCCGGCCGCGCCGCGGCGCGTGTCCGGGCCCACCAAAACGCCTGCGTTCGCCGCACTCTCGAAATGATGGTACGTCAACTCATTGTAATTCATGAAGAAATCGCAGCCGGGACCGGCCGCGAGCAGCCGTCCGGCGCCGCGTTCTGATGAGCGCGGCGCGGCTCGCCCCGTGTCGCGGCCCCCGAAATCCGGCGCAGCCGGGTCACCGCCTGCACCACCGCAACCACCGCCGCATCCACCTCCGCCTCGGTTGAAAAGCGCCCCAGGCTGAATCTCAAGCTGCTTTCGGCAAGACGTTCATCGCGCCCCAGCGCCCGCAGCACGTAGGAGGGCTCGCGTACCGCCGAGGTACACGCCGAGCCCGTGGAAACGGCGATGGCCGGCCGCACCGCTGCTAAAAGGCTCTCTCCTTCGACCTCCTCGAATGATACGTTGAGCAGGTGGGCCACCGAGCGCCCCGCCTCGCCATTGCGCAGCACGCCTCCCAGCCCCTCGATGCCGTACCACAATCGATCGCGCAGCGAAGCGATGCGCGCGATCTCGGCGTCGCGGTCGATCTGTGACAAAGCGAACGCCGCACCCATACCCACCACTTGATGCGTGGCCACCGTGCCGGAGCGCAAGTTACGCTCCTGGCCCCCACCGAATTGCTGCGCCTGCAGCTGCACTCCCCGCTTGCGCGACACCACCAGCGCGCCCACGCCCTTGGGCCCATACACCTTGTGAGCCGACAACGACATCAGGTCCAGACCCGCCGCGTCGAAGTCCAAGGCAATTTTGCCGACGCTTTGCGCGGCATCCACATGCAGGCGAGCCGTGCCGTGCGTGGCGCAGACGGCGGCTATTGCCGCAATGTCCTGAACGATCCCGGTTTCGTTGTTGACGTGCATGACCGATACCAAGGTCGTATCCGGCCGCAGCGCCGCCGCGACCTGAGCGGGATCGAGGACGCCGCCGCCATCCGGGACCAGGTACGTCACGTGCCAGCCGCGGCGTTCGAGTTCACGGCAAGGATCGAGCACCGCCTTGTGTTCCGTGCGTAGCGTCACCACGTGCCGTCCCGCGCCGCGGTGGTATTCGGCGATGCCGAACAGCGCGAGGTTGTTGGCCTCGGTGGCACCGGACGTCCAGACGATATCCGCGGGCGCCGCGCCCACGGCCGCCGCGACTTGCAGCCGCGCGGCTTCCACCAATGCACCGGCCGCGGCGCCATAATCGTGGCTCAGGGATCCGGGATTGCCGAAATGTCCGTCTTTCGTGAGACATCCAGCCATGGCTGCCGCCACGCGCGGATCCACCGGTGTGGTCGCCGCATAATCCAGATAGATAGGGGCGCCGCGGCGTTGGCACGCCGCATTTTCGGCTTCGTACCCCGCCTCCTCGCATTCGCGGGCTGCGCCGTGGTTCATGGCCGCGGCCGGCGCGAGGCCAAGCCCCGCCGTTCCTGCGTCGTACTGAACTCGCGTTCGCGGGCTGCGGCCCTCTGGCTCATGATTGACGCCGGCGCGAGGACTGCCCGCGCCGCCCTTGCACGGCACTCAGGATGCCACGCAGGATGTTCAGTTCGTTGCGGTCCAGCTGCGCCCGGTTGAACAAGCGCCGCAGCCGCTCCATTAAATGGCCGGTACGATCTTCGAAATCGATCTCGTTCAGGACCTCGTGGAGGTGGTTGTAGAAGTGCTCGACATCGCCGGCCGGGGCGAGCGGCAGTTCCAGCTGAACCCGCGATTGCGGCTGCTCGCGGGCCATGAAGATTTCATAGGTCAGTAGCTGCACCGACATCGCGAGGTTGAGCGAGCAATACTCCGGGTTCGCGGGTATCCGGACCAAGACGTTGCAATGCTGCAAATCGTCGGTACCCAGACCGTACTTCTCCGAGCCGAACAACAACGCCGCGCGATTCCCGTCGGGTAGACCGACGATGCGGCCGGCCACATCGCGCGGCGTCGTGAATTCCCAGTAGTACGATCGCGGCCGTGAAGTCGTCCCCGCGATGAAGCCGCACTCGGCGACCGCCTCCGACACCGTCGATACCACTCGGGCATTGGCGAGGATGTCGTCGGCGCCCGCGGCCAGTGCGTTCGACTCCGCATGCGGGAAGGACCGCGGCCGCACCAGGACCAGGTCGGTGATCGCCATGTTCTTCATGGCGCGCGCAACCGAACCGACATTACCCGGATGGCTGGGGTCTATCAGGACGATGCGAACGGGAGCGGTCATGACTCTGTTATTCTACCGCGACATCATGCAACCACTGCTCAATATCGGCATGCGTGCCGCCAGACGCGCCGGTGATTTGATCGTGCGCAGCCTGTCACGTCTCGATTCCATCAAGATCGACACCAAAGGCCGCAACGACTTCGTCACCGACATCGACCGCAAAGCCGAAGCGGACATCATCGCCACCATACGCCGCAGCCATCCGCAGCACGCCATTCTGGGCGAGGAATCCGGCCGCAGCGGCGATCACGAGACCGTATGGATCATCGATCCGCTCGACGGCACCACGAATTTCCTGCACGGCTTCCCCACCTTTGCCGTCTCGATTGCGGTGGAACACAAGGGCCGCTTGGAACACGCCGTGGTTTACGATCCCATGCGGCAGGAATTCTTCACGGCCTCGCGCGGCGACGGCGCCCAACTCGAGGGCAAGAGGATCCGCGTCAGCCCGCAGCGCGCTCTGGAGGGGTCGCTGATCGGTACCGGCTTTCCCTATCGTATGGACGCGGGGCACGTCGATGATTATCTCGCCATGCTGAAGGTCGTCATGGCGACCGCCGCCGGCATTCGCCGCCCCGGCTCGGCGTCGCTGGATCTCGCCTACGTGGCCGCGGGCCGGCTCGACGGCTTTTGGGAATTCGGCCTGCAGCCCTGGGACACCGCTGCCGGAGTGCTGCTCATCCAGGAGGCCGGCGGCCGCGTCGGTACCCCGACGGGCGGCGACTATGCGTTGGGCCCCAATATCGTGGCGGGCAACCCCAAGGTCTACGAAGGCTTGATCGAAGCACTCGGCCCGCTCACGCCGCCCGCCTTACGCGTTTAACCGCCGCACGGGGGCGACGCCTCCGGCCGCACCGAATCTCTCATGGGTACCCTGGCGCAGTCTTCCATATGAGCCGGGGCGCGGACCCGGTATCGGCAGGGTTCTCGCGCAAATTTTCCGGATGGACTACTGATACGTCCGGCGTCGGTGCGCGGCCCGCGCGAGCCGCTCGTCCGGCGCCTCACGCCGCCCGGTCCTCACCGGTGGAGTCGCCAAGTAGCGCGCCCGTTCCACCGACTCCTACTCACACGCCACCGCTCGAAAACACCATATCATCGAGGTACGCTCGTCCGTATAGAATCCCGTCTTTGCCGTCATCGAAAATTCTCCATAGGGGGTCGCGTCGGTCGCCCAGGCGCCGCCCCGCTGAGGCGGGCAGGCAGGCGCCACGCCACCCTATTACGGAACCGCTTTGATCGGCTCGGCGTGCGCCGCGTTCGGTTCCGTTTCGCGCAGCCGGCTGTGTTTATAGCCGTAGACGAAATACACCAGGATGCCGAGCGCGCTCCACAGCACCAGCCGCAGCCAGGTCGCGGTCGGCAGGGAATAGGCCATGCCGGAGCAAAAAATCACGCCCATGGGCGCATTGAACCATACCGCGCTCACGCGAAACGGTCGCGGCAGATCGGGCCGCGTGTAGCGTAGCACCAACACGCCAAGACAGACGACGATGAAAGCGATTAGGGTCCCGATCGAGACCAATTCGCCCAGGATGCCGATGGGCAGAAGACCCGCAAACGTACAGGCCAGCGCGCCGGTGACCAGCGTGGCGATATGCGGCGTGCGGAATTTCGGGTGCACGGCGCCGAACGCTTTCGGCAGCAGCCCGTCATGCGCCATGGTGAGCCAGATGCGCGCCTGCGGGATGATCATGGTAATGATCACCGAGGTCAGGCCGAACAGCGCCCCCCAGATCACCCAGCTAGACAGCCAGGCAAGCTGCGGGTGCGACTCGAGAGCGATCGCAACCGGCGCAGCATCGTTCAATTGTTTGAACGGCACCAGTCCGGTGAGCACGCTCGACATCAGTACATACAGCAGCGTGCAGATCGCCAGGCTGCCGAGCATTCCGACCGGAATGCCACGCTGCGGATTTTTCGCCTCCTGGGCCACCGTGGAGACACCGTCGAATCCAATATAGGCAAAGAAGATGATGGCCGAGGCCTGGAATATCCCGCTCCAGCCGAACTCGCCGAAGGTGCCGGTGTTATTGGGAATATAGGGAAACCAGTTCGCCGTATTGACGTACATGAACCCGAAGGCGATGACCGCGATCACGATGGCCACTTTGATCGCGACGATGAAGGTATTCACCACCGCCGACTCCTTGATGCCCTTGTAACAGAGCGCGGTCACCGCGACGACGATGGCGACCGCCGGCAAATTCACCACCGCACCCGTCTGGTGCACTTGAAAACCCACATCCGCGGCCTCGAACGGCGCGGAACTCAGCGAAGGTGGAATGAAATTGATGCCATAGTGGTCCAGCAACTTGATGAAGTAGCGGCTCCAGCCGACCGCGACGGTGGACGCGGCCATCATGTACTCGAGGATCAAGTTCCAGCCCACGAACCAGGCAATGAACTCACCCAGCGTGGCGTAGCTGTACGCATAAGCGCTGCCCGCCACCGGCACCATGGCCGCGAATTCCGAATAGCACAGGCCGGCGAACATGCAGCCCAATCCGGCGATGATGAAGGAGATCACGATGGCGGGCCCGGCGTGCTGGGCCGCCGCGAGGCCGGTGAGTACGAAAATCCCCGTGCCGATGATGCCGCCGATGCCGAAGGCGACCAGCGCGGGAATGCCCAACGCCCGTTTCAAACTCTTGTCCGATGCCTCCTTCTGGTACGCGGCGATCGGTTTGGTTGCGAGCATCCCTTTGATATTCATGTCTGGCACCCGATATAGCTGAATTGGTAGGACTGTACCCGGAAGAGGATCCCGGGAGCGCGTTCCCTAGGAATCGGGTGACTGTAACGGCTTTCCCGCACAGCATCCACTTCCCTCCGCCTGACCCCGCCTCGCGATCCGGTCTGCTGCACTAGCCTCGTGCGATCGTGTCCGCGCGATTAGGTCTGGGTGGTGCGGTCAGAGCAACCCGGTCAGCAAGAGCCCAGGCTTACGCGATTCCATCCGCGTGCTCCGGTCTGCTGCGCTAGCCCCTTGCGATCCTGCCCGCGCGAGAGTCTGGGTGGCAGCCTGGTAAGGGTACCCGCCCATCGGCCCCGAGCGCACCGTCAAGTCCCGGACACGCTTCGCCGCCGCAAGCGCATGTTGAGCCATTCCACGGCGGCCGCGAAGGCCATCGCAAAATACAAGTACCCCTTGGGAATATCCACGTGGATGGACTCGGCAATCAAAGCGCCCCCCACGAGCACCATGAATGCCAGCGCGAGCACCTTGACCGTCGGATGCCGGCCGACGAACGCGCCCACGGCGGAGGAGACCACCATCATCACCAGCACCGAGGCGACGATCGCCGCCACCATGACCTCGATGCGGTTGGCGAGCCCGATCGCCGTGAAAACCGTATCCAGCGAGAACACGATGTCGATGAGGCCGATCTGCATGATGATGAGCCAGAAGCCGTCCATCAACCGTGATGTATGGGCGGTGGTGCTGCCGGCCACGGTATCGCGGATTTCCATGGCGCACTTCACCACCAGAAACGCGCCGCCGGCGAACAGGATGAGATCGCGGCCGCTGATCTCGAGCGTCGCTATCGCAACCAGCGGATCGCGCAAACCGGCGAGCCAAGTGACCGAAAGCAGCAATGCGATGCGCGTCAGCATCGCGAAGCCCAACCCCAGCACTCGCGCGCTGCGGCGCTGCGCATCCGGCAACCGGTCGACCAGGATGGTCAGAAAAATGATGTTGTCGATGCCCAGAACGATCTCAAGCATCGCAAGCATCAGGAACGACAGCCAGGTTTGCGGGTCCGAAAACAGCTCCATGCCGGTGCCGCGCGCCGGCCGTCAGGGCAGGCCGTCGACCTCTTCCGGCTTGGTGAGCTTGCGCTCCATCAAATCATCGGTCCGCAAACCGAAGTCGAGCGCCAACGCGGCGGAGATGTAGATCGACGAGTACGTGCCCGCGAGAATGCCGATCACCAACGCGGCGGAAAAGCCGTGCAGCGTTTCGCCCCCGAATATCAACAACGCCACCACCACCAGCAACGTCACCAGCTTCGTCATCAAGGTTCGCGACAGCGTCTGATTGATCGATTCGTCGATCACCTGGGCGATGTTGAGCTTGCGTGCGGTACGGGCACGTTCGCGCACGCGGTCGAACACGATGACGGTATCGTTCAGTGAATAGCCGATGACGGCGAGGATCGCGGAAATCGCAGTGAGGTCGAACGTCATCTGGGTCAGGGCAAAGAATCCGAGCACGCAGATCGGATCGTGCAGTACGGCGAAAATCGCGCCCATCGCGAGCTTGAACGTGAAGCGCATCAAGACGTAGATGGCGATCAGCACGAGCGTCGCAACCAGCGCCCAGGCGCCCTTAACGAACAATTCCTGCCCCACCTGCGGACCGACCACCTCGGTGCTCTGCAGCTTGACGCCCTTGTCCACGGCGCCGAAGAGTTCCATGATACGCGCGCCGATCTGGTCGCCCCTGGCGTTCGGATCGGGCGGTAATCGCACCAGGATGTCCCGCGAGCTGCCGAATGCCTGCACCTGGGCGCCTTCGACGCCGGCTTTGGCAAGCGCCGTACGCAGCTCGTCGATGTTGGGTGCTTGCGGGAAATTCGTCTCGACCGTGACACCGCCGGTAAAATCCACCCCGAGGTTCAAGCCGCGGACGGCCGTCAATGCCAGCGATGCCACGATCAGCACGGCGGACAGCCCGTACCACACCTTGCGGGTGTTCATGAACGGGAAGCGCGTTACCTTGTGAAAAAATTCCATCGGAACCTCAGTCCTGGGTGGCGTCAGATCGACAGGTGATCGACCTTGCGCTTGCCGCCGTAAATGATCTGTACCAGGGCGCGGCTGCCCATCAGCGACGTGAACATCGAAGTCGCGATGCCTATGACCAGCACCACCGCGAAACCACGCACGGCACCCGCTCCGAACAGCCACAGCACCACGCCCGCGATGAGCGCGGTGACGTTCGAATCGGCAATGGCCGAGAAGGCGCGCTCGAAGCCCGCCGTAATGGCCGCGCGCGGCGATACGCCGTTGCGTAACTCCTCGCGGATGCGCTCGTAGATCAAGATATTGGCATCCACCGCCATACCGACGGTGAGGACCACCGCGGCGATGCCGGGAAGCGTCAAAGCCGCTCCGACCAGCGACAGAAATGCCGTGAGCAGCACCACGTTCGCCGCCAGCACCAGGTCGGCGATCAGGCCGAAGACTTTGTAATAGATGGCCATGAACACGAACGCGGCCAGCATGCCGAAGACCATGGCGTGCACGCCCTTGTCGATGTTGTCCTGGCCCAGGCTCGGACCGATGGCGCGCTCCTCGACCGCCGTCAACGGCGCCGCCAGACCGCCCGCGCGCAGCAGCAGGGCGAGTTCGCGGCCTTCGATGGGATTCACGCCCGTGATCTGGAAGTTGTTGCTGAACACGCCGCGGATCGTGGCGCGGTTGATGACCTCTTCGGTGACACGGTCCACGTCCACTCCCGCCGCATTCTTTTCGCGCGCGCGATCGATGAACACCACCGCCATCAAATGGCCGATGTTCTCCTGCGTGTTCTTCAACATCTTCGCCGCGCCGCGGCTGTCGAGGCCCACCGAGACGGCCGCACCGTCCTGGGTATTGGGCTGGAACGACGCGTCGGTCAATTGATCGCCGGTCACGACCACTTCGCGCTTGAGCAGCACCGGTTGCTTTTCCCGGGTGTAGTACAGCTTGGAGCCCAGGGGTACGTGCCCGGTCGCCGCGGCCTCGAGCGGATTATTGTTCTCGTCGACCATGCGAAATTCCAGGGTCGCCGTCTTGCCCAGGATCTTCTTGACCTCTGCCGAATTTTGCAAGCCCGGCAATTGTATGGCGATACGATCCGCGCCCTGGCGCGCCACCTGCGGCTCCGATACGGCAAGTTCCGGGCTGTTCAGGCGATTGCGCAGGATGACGATGTTCTGCTGGACGGCGTAACTCTGGCGTTCCGTAATCTCCTGCGGCGTCAGCTGCAACGCCAACGCGGGCGCACCGCCCACCGTGACGTCGGTCAGGTTAAGATTGCGATTGTCGGCGAGAATCGCCGCCTTACCCTTGTTGAAGCTGTCGGCATCGCGGAACAAAACTCGCACGCGATTGCCGGGGTAATCCACCTGCACGTCTTGGTAGGGAGCACGCGCGTTGCGCAGCGACGCGCGAAAATCCTGCTCGTGACGATCGAGCAACTGTCGGACGGCACCCTGCACATCGACTTGATAGACCAGGAACACGCCGCCGCGAAGATCCAACCCCAGCTTCAACGGACTCAGACCCAAATTGCGCATCCATTCGGGAACGCGCGAGGCCTGCGACAACGCGATGGTGAACTGATTCGGACGCGCTTCGGCAATGAGATCGCGGGCCTTCAGCTGGTCTTGCTTGCTGCCGAAGCGCAGCGTCAAACGCCCCTGGTCCAGGAATGCGCCGCTCGGGGTGACGCCCTTGTCCTTGAGGAGCTGCTCCACGCTCGTGCGATCCCCGGCGGTGACCACCGCCCGATCGCGCGCCAGCTGCAGCGCGCTTTCGTCGCCGAACAAATTCGGCAGCGCCAGGAAGATCGCCACGAGGACCACGATCGCGACCAACGCGATCTTCCAGCGCGGATACGAGATCATGCGTTCTTGACCGTGCCCTTCGGAAGCACCTGAGCCACCTGGAATTTTTGCAACTTTATGCTCACGCCCGGGGCGATTTCCAGGGTCAGGAATTGTTCTCCCACCTCGACCACCTTGCCGAGAATGCCGCCCGTGGTGGCCACTTCATCGCCCGCCGCCACCTTGGACAGCATTTCCTTCTGCTCTTTGGCCCGCTTGTTCTGCGGTCGAAGAATCAAAAAATAAAACACCACCAGCAGCAGTACCGGCAGCATCAAGGCACTCAGCATACTCTGTCCACCGGTCGCGCCGGCCGCTTGTGCATTGGCAGTATTAATAAAGAAATCCATAGGTTACACCCATTTCTTGCGACGGAAGCCGCGACACAAAGCCGGGCAGTATACAGCAGCCGTCCGCAAGTGGGCTCCCCAATGCACGCGCCCAATCCCTGTCACCGCGTGGCGCCCAGCCGCAAGGCGAGCGCTTCGTTTGTCCGTGCGGCCTTGAATTCCTGGGTACCCCGCGCAGCACTCGGCCACCTACGCCTCGCCGGCCCACCGCTCCGCGGGCCAGCCGTCCGATGCCGGCACCGTCCTCGTGTCCGTCAAATGGTAGAACTCGGCCGCGTAGGCCCGCGAGGCGCCAGCCGCAAGGCGAGCGCTTCGTTTGTCCGTGCGGCCTCGGATCCCCGGTTAGCCAAGAGCCCATAAAACTCGGTCGCGTACGCCTCGAAGCGTCCCGCCTCGATCGCCGTCCGAATCTCGGCCATCAGGCGTTGGTAGAAATACAGGTTATGGACGGTGTTGAGGTGCGACCCCAGTATCTCGCCGCATTTATCGAGGTGCCGCAGATAACTGCGGCTGTAGTTGCGGCACGTATAACAGCCGCATCCTATCTCGATGGGATCGGTGTCCCGCTGATGCGCCGCATTGCGGATGTTGAGCGTGCCCGAGCGCGTGAACAAGTGGCCGTTGCGGGCATGTCTCGTGGGCATCACGCAATCGAACATATCGACACCACGCCGTACCGCCTCGACGATATCCTCGGGCCTGCCCACCCCCATCAGATACCGCGGCTTGTGCGCCGGCATGTGCGGCAAGAGCCCCTCGAGTACTCGCTCCCGTTCGGCCACGCTCTCGCCCACGGCAAGGCCGCCCACGGCAAGCCCGGCGAACCCTATGTCCTCGAGCGCGGCCAGCGATGCCAGGCGCAAATTATTGTATATCCCACCCTGCACGATGCCGAATAACGTTCCCGGCGGCTCGCTCTCGTAGTATTTGCGAAAGCCGCGCGCCGCCCAGCGCATCGACAGTTCCATGGACTCGCGGGCTTGGGTTTCGCTCGCCGGATACGGCGTGCATTCATCGAAGCTCATGGCCACGTCGGACTTGAGGGCGCGCTGGATGCGCATCGATTCCTCGGGAGAAAGAAACACCGGCGCACCGTCGATCGGCGAGCGGAATCGGGCCCCTTCCTCGCTGAGCTTACGCATCTCCTTGAGACTCCAGACCTGGAAACCGCCCGAATCGGTCAATATAGGCCCACGCCAGTGCATGAAACGATGCAATCCCTGGTGCGCCTCGATCACCTCGAGGCCGGGGCGCAGGTAGAGATGAAAGGTATTGCCGAGGATGATTTGCGCGCCGACGCTTTCGAGATCCTCCGGCGTCATGGCCTTGACCGTCCCGTACGTGCCCACCGGCATGAAGGCCGGGGTCTCCACAAGGCCGCGGGCGAATTCCAGCCGGCCGCGCCGCGCCGCGCCGTCCTGGCGCAACAACTCGAAACGCATCGGCGTCACGCACGCACCCCTGCCGCGCGCGCGGGCGTCAGGAACATGGCATCGCCGTAGCTGAAGAACCGGTAGCGGGCCGCGACCGCATGCGCGTAGGCCGCGAGCAGCGCCTCGCGCCCGACGAATGCAGCACACAGCATCACCAGCGTCGACTCGGGCAGATGGAAGTTGGTTACCATCGCGTCCACGACGCGGAATTCATAGCCCGGCGTGATGAACATGCGCGTGGCACCCCGGTACGGGCGCAGCGGCACGCCCGCGAGCCCGGTTGCTTCCGCCAGTTTGGCAGCGCTCGCCCTACCTGTCGCGCCTGCCGGGCCCGCGGTGCCCGCCGCTTCCGCTGCTTCCGCCGCGCCTGCCTTACCGGGCGCGCCCTTACCCGGCGCGCCCGC